>NZ_AUMR01000206.1 GCF_000430785.1 Ectobacillus panaciterrae DSM 19096 | reverse complement strand
ATATGACTCCTCAAGCTTTCGAGGATCAAGCTCGAAAGTCAGCATAATCCTCACATTTTTGTGTCCAACTTATTGACTCAAATCCAATGCGTGGTTGTAGCAAATGGGCGGGATTTTTACTACCATGTGTTGCATCATCCAGAGGAAATGCCAAAGGACATGGAGTTTGAATCTTTGTTGGGTGTAGCCAGAGAAGCATACGAACAGAAAAATGATGAAGAGTTTGATTATCTGCCAAAGTTTGATTATGAAACATTTAGCAATAAGAACAAATGGATAGAGTAAACTGCTAATAAAAATTTTAGTACCAAAGGTAGTACATACAAGCCTGAACTTCCGATAACACTGATTATGTGAACAAGAAATCCCTTCAGAACACAAGGTCTGAAGGGCATTTTTATAGTATCTGAGATACATTGACTTCCGATAATGAGATGTTATGTAAACCTCACATGAATATGGCATACATCCAAATTGCTACAATACACTGTTCCCTTTGAATGGTACAATATGGATATAAGGAAAAGGAGTTGAGGAAGATGAAGAATGTTTATCAAGGTTTGCAGTATGTAGGAATTATCGCCATGCTTATCTTTGGTGGTACCTTCATCCTCCGTTGGATGTTGCAAGACGAATTGTTACTGGACCAATTGATCGGCTTTACTGTTGGATTGTTCGCTCTAGTGACAGCATACATTGTGAAGCATCGCAACAGACAACACACAATATAAGGCAGACCCTCTCTCCAGAACGGGGAGGGGTTTGCTGTATTTGAATAAAAGGGGAGAGAACTATGTTTAAAGTAAAACCCAAATGTACTAGTTGCGGGAAAGATATTCATGGTGGAGAAGTAGTTTATGTTGAAATGCGCTACCCTGAATATGCAGGTATGACTGAAATCAAAAGGTATCTCGAAAACGAAGGAAAAATCTACTGCCAAGAGTGCCATTCTAAAAAATAATTTCTGTCTTTCACAACTTCCGATAAATTATGTTATGTAAACATAAGAAGGGGTAATACCAGGTGAAGTAGGGAGCCAGACGCCAAAAGCGTGTCAACTCCCCCTTCCCAAACCGTACGTGCGACTTTCACCGCATACGGCTTTCCAAGAA
>NZ_AUMR01000205.1 GCF_000430785.1 Ectobacillus panaciterrae DSM 19096 | reverse complement strand
TTGTCTCTTGTTTTACTGAGATAAAAATCAATCGTGTTTCCTTCGGAATCCACTGCACGATACAGATACATCCATTGACCTTTTACTTTGATATATGTTTCATCGACTCTCCAGGAGTCATTTGTTGGCTTAAGATGACGTCGTACTCTTTCATCTAATTCCGGTCCATATTGATGAACCCAACGCATAGTCGTTGTGTGGACCATCGATAAGCCACGTTCTTCCATCATCTCCACTAAATTACGAAAGCTCAAGTTGTACCGCAGGTACCATCTCAATGTTAACAAAATAAGGTCAGGCTGATAATGTTTCCACTTGAATAAATTTTGCTTTTCCATACTGATCACGCACCTTTTTTAGAGTAATAGTATCAGTATGTCAAAGTTTAAGAGATTTTTTGCACCAGAACCCATATCAGTAACAAACTGGGACTCGCTCTAACTTTAACTTTTTGGCTACATAGTACCGGCTATATCCATCTTTTAGACACTTTGTTTTTTTATCAATTAATATCGGCTGATCAATAGTCCCTGTTTCTTGGATGTTACGGATGACTTTTTCTTGTTTCTCTGCCCTTGGTGTAGTTTGTAAGATGGGCTCTGGCACGTAAATATCTTGTAATGGAATGGTTTCTATTGCTCCTTCTGGAAGGGTATCCACTGGATCCAATTTGATGAGATTTTTTTCTTCCTTCTGGTTCTCTTGCTGTACAGCTACCCGTTGCAGCTGTTTTTCCTCTTTCGACTGCTCTGTAATCGCTGCCTTCTCTTCACCTTTTGACTGTTCTTTTGTCTTGTTTGGTAGCTCCGAAATCTGCATACATATAATGCCGATTTCCCCAGGGCAATCTGTTAGAGGAGCTTCTAAAGTTGGTTCTCCTTGTATAAGAAAGCGATATTGATGAAATTTCTCTGTATCTACTTTTAATTTATTAAACTGTTTTTTACTGATAAATACCGTATACACAATAGAAGTACTGTTATACGGAATACCTTTTGGAGGAGCTATACTTCCTCGTTCTTCCATTTCAAATGAGAAGTAGGTGTTACAATCTCGAAGGTTCTGGTGCAAAAACTTCAAAATATCTGCAAGTAATCTCCCAAACTTGGACATACTGATACTATTACTCTAAAAAAGGACGTGATGATCAG
>NZ_AUMR01000204.1 GCF_000430785.1 Ectobacillus panaciterrae DSM 19096 | reverse complement strand
CGTTACTATTCTCTTATGTTAATGAGAAAGGGTGACGTGCTTTTTATGAATATGCGTCAAAAACAAGAGTTGTCTTTATTTGCCGAAGAGTTGTACAGGAATATGAGCTTCTTCATACTCCTCTTTAGGTCTCACATCCAACAAAATAACTTCACCTTTCTCCACTTGGACATGAGCATGTCAATATAGTAGGACGTTATTCATTTATACTTCCTGAAGAAATAAGAGATGGTCGATTACGCACTTTAACATACGAGGAAAATAACATAACAGAACAAAACGGAAAAGGAGTCCTATCTCTTTTTACATGATAGGATTCCTAATGTCCGCTAATGCTTATTGCGTGATTTGGTTCCATTGCTACACAGACCCCTAGTAAGCATGTTAAAACTTTTTATGTAATAAAAAAGGCACTTTTTAAATATCATTTTTATTTTTTATAATGAAAATTCTGGATAATCATAGTAAAATATGTATTGGGATGAGAGTCTTATAAATACATATTGGTGGTTCAAGTCAAAGTAAGGCACTCAATATGAGTGCTTTTACTTTTGTTGAGAACATGGTTAGAAAGGAACACACAACATGAATGTCATTGATTTAAATACAGAAAGACAACGAAGACAAAAAGAAAAACAAATGATCACGATTCCAATTATAAAAAGAGTCTATGAAGAAGATGGAGAAATTAAATTCGAGATATCAGGAGAACAAGATGTTCCCTTGGCTTGGTTAGATAAATGAGAAAAGGAGCATAGGCTCTTTTTTTATTTTATCGGGAAAAAAACCTTCTTTCTTAACGGTACCCCTGATATAGCGTTCCGTTTAAGCAATATGGAGGGCATTTTTATAGACTTCTAGATACATTGACTACCGATAGCTCATGTTATGTAAACCTTACATGTATAGGTTGTGCGGAAATTAATAATTAATTTTTGATGACAATAGATCCTATTTTTAATAAAATTTGAATGTAAAGATAAATAGAAAATACATAATGCATTATTTAGAAAAGCGAATTTATTAAAAGATGGGGACGCAAAGCTACGGGTCTAAGGTGGTAGAAACATTTCCACTATGATGCCTAAGTTGCTACCATGGGGGAGTCAAAGGAATGAAGGGACAAATTGAATTATTAATTGAGCATCAAAATTGTGAACCTATTGATTTAGAATGGCTTAAATTAATTCTTGAAGCTAAGA
>NZ_AUMR01000203.1 GCF_000430785.1 Ectobacillus panaciterrae DSM 19096 | reverse complement strand
CGTGGTGGGTAATGTAACGCCCCTTGGGAAGAGTGTTGAAACCCAAGACTTGGCACTACTGTATGAAGCGTTCACATACAGTAGAACTCCTGACAAGAACCAACCACAAGGAGTGGATAGCGACGAACAGGACACCTACGTGTAGAGCGAGACATTCAAGCTACTTGGGGATGACCTAAATCCCGAAAGGGATACGGTTACGGAGTAATCATAGTACTCAAATATCTTTCGTAACGGAAAGAACACGGGGAAGGGTTACAGAGAACAAACTTCTATGTGGAAAGGGGTGACTCGGATGAGTCAAACTGCCCTACAGAGACTAGGGGTGCTACAAAGATTAAATGGGAAAAGTAAAAACTGGGTAAACCAAGAAATCTATCGACTTCTTTACAAGGA
Organism: Ectobacillus panaciterrae DSM 19096; assembly: GCF_000430785.1. Taxonomy (GTDB): domain Bacteria; phylum Bacillota; class Bacilli; order Bacillales; family Bacillaceae_G; genus Ectobacillus; species Ectobacillus panaciterrae. Next base: position 828 of record NZ_AUMR01000203.1, on the reverse strand, counting down.
AGATTTGTATGTCATAGCTTATGAGCGAATCAAATCAAAACCTGGAAATATGACACCTGGAACGGATAATAATACAATTGATGGTTTCTCTAAAGAATGGATTCATTCCATTATCCAAGACCTAAGAACCGAGAAATTCCAGTTTAAACCCGTCCGTAGGACGGAAATACCTAAAGCCAACGGCGGTAAGCGGAAATTAGGCATCCCAACTATTCGAGACAAAATGGTACAAGAGGTTATGAGGATAATTCTAGAAGCTATATATGATAGCCCCGAAGGATCATGTTTTCATGAATCCAGTCATGGATTTAGACCAAATAAGGGAACCCATACTGCCTTGAAAGAATACCGACAGAAATGGCAAACTACCAATTGGATTATCGAAGGTGATATTAAAGGCTGTTTTGATCACATTGACCATCACATCCTAATCGATATCCTTAAAAAGAAAATACAAGATGAAAAATTCATTCGTCTTGTTTGGAAACTTCTTCGTGCTGGATACATGGAGTTTAAGACACTCGCCAACAGTCTTAGTGGAACTCCTCAGGGAGGTATAGTTAGTCCCGTACTCGCCAACATCTACCTCAATGAATTGGACAATAAAGTAAAAGAATTGCAGAATTCCCTCAATAAAGGTAAAACTAAGCGACGAAATGTTGAATATACAAGGCTAGTCGCATTGAGGGGTTACTATCTAAAGAGGAGTGGCGGAGAAGTCACACCTAAGATTAAGGAACTAACTGAAAGAGTACGGAATATACCTTCACGTGTGACTAATGACCCCGAGTTTATAAGACTACGATACATCCGGTACGCAGACGATTG
>NZ_AUMR01000202.1 GCF_000430785.1 Ectobacillus panaciterrae DSM 19096 | reverse complement strand
TTGAAGTCTCTTTGTCATGCCTTTTTTTATTGTAACATTACTTATGAATCAATATTAAGCCAAAAGTATTGACTTATATTAGCTGGTATAATGGAAGATCGTTCAACATTATTAAGAGCCTTCTAGCTACTTACGTAAGATATTGCAGAAAAGCACCCTAGATAGTTTAAGAGAAATGATCCTCTCATACCGTCTTTTGGGTTCCATGAATCCTGTAAAATCCCTTATATTCCCAACTGTGTATATCAATTCAGAATTTCAAATTATTAAACGATTGATCTAGCAATTCTAAATCCGATATCATCTATATAAAAATCAGGCATACTCTTTCGACGACAAGTAGCTCCACATCCACGTTCTTCTTCTGCCCAACTTCCTCCGCGAATTATTCTGTAATTACCAAATGTCTCTTCATCGTATAAGTCCCAGCACCACTCCCAAATATTTCCGATCATGTCATACAAGCCCCAATCATTAGGCTTTTTCTCACCAACTTCGTGTACTCGTTCGTTAGAATTATCTTTATACCAAGCGATTTCATCAATTTCACCATACCGATATCCTTTTGATTTTGCCTTACATGCATATTGCCATTCAGCATCTGTCGGTAAACGAAAACCATTAGTATTATAATTGCAAATAACTGATTTACTTTCATTATCAAAATCATAAAACTTGTCATAACCCAGCGCATCAGATAGTAAATTACAAAAACTCACTGCATCTATCCATGAAACATTAACAACTGGTTTTCGAGCCTCAGTTGTTGTTAAAAATTTCTTCCCCATAATAATCGCATAAAGTTCTTCTGTCACCGTATATTTAGCAAGATAAAATGGCTTAATCTCAACATTCCAAATAACTTCCTTTAAATTTTTTCTAATACCCGGCATTCCGAGTTTATAGTTTGAACTAATCCATTTTTGCTCGTTTCGAAAATCTCGTAGGCGGATTTCTCCTTCAGGAATATACACCATTAAATCTTTTAAGTAGTCATTTAAGTTAGCTAACATTGTCCTCTCCTAGTCTTGAATTAATGTTATTAGACACAACTTTCATATTAAGACATCTTTTAAGGATTATTGTTTAAGTATTTCTTCACAATCTCATACCAATATTAACATAAATATCCAGTTTTGTTTGGAAGTCTATTCAAGAATATGGCCCTTTCGTATTATAAGGTCATCCAGAATATATATCTGGTTGGCCTATTTTTAATAGGTTATTCTTTAGGTAGCCGGGGTAGGACGTTCGCGCC
>NZ_AUMR01000201.1 GCF_000430785.1 Ectobacillus panaciterrae DSM 19096 | reverse complement strand
ATTGTTCTTTGAAGGGATTGAATAGTCTTTGAATATTGGTTTAGGATTGATATCAGTACCTTTTGCAATGATTTTTATTGTATTAGGTGTACTTTTACGAAAAAAGAAAGATAAATTTGTTGGTAATGGGTTATTAGTAGCAGGAATGATTATTTTATCGGTGAGTGTTCTATTACTCACTGGAATCTATGACCCCTATGCTGACCACATTCGATAAACACTCTTCTCAAGAAGGATTGTAATGAACTTCCGATAAATTATGTTATGTAAACTAACTGCAAAGAGTTGTACTATTAGTTTTTGTTCCTGAATGTACTGATATTGAGGAGGAAAAAACTATATGATTACAGCTCTTTGTTATTTAGCCGGTATTGGCCTTTTAGCATACATTGTACGCAAAACTAACTCTGATCCTATAGATCCCTCAGATTATCCTATGAAAAGTGACAATAAATTAACTGGCTTCACTGAAGATGCTGGGGATTCTGACGGCGACGAAGGAGATGGAGACTCAGATTAATAATTAACTACCGATAACACTGATTATGTAAACGAAAAGTCCCTTCAGAATGATCTGAAGGGACTTGTTATAGGCTTGTAGATACATTGAACCTTTCCACTATATTAGAGTTCGAATAATATTTTTTATACGATCCAGTGAAATTCACCAATTTATTATATTCACCAGTTATAATGATTAGACAAGCCTATTGAATTTAGGTGTATTTTATAAATTCTAAACTTCCGATATGAACTCAGAAGGAGAAGATATAGTTCCCTCTTCCTAATTGATAATGATAATCTTTATCGATTTTTAGTATTATCTATTTCTTTTTCTTTCTAATTTGTATTAATTACTCTTATATTTAAAACATTTACAAATTGAATCTTAGTCTTAGTTTAATAAACGAGGATGGTACGAATAAAAAAGTAGTTGCATTATAAAGTTTGATAAAAATTAAGTGTATAAGATGTAAGTAAGGAGGAATGAATATGGTTTTAGTTTGTACCCATCATGTTAAGGAAGGCATAAAAATTCTAAATGTACCTCATATCAAAAAAATTCGGAATGATGAGGAGAGTCCTCGATGTTTATTTTGTAATCATAGGGCAGAATTCAAATTTTTTTATGATACTCCTATATCCAAAAGATATAAACAAAATTTAAAAAGAATGATTCATACTTAACCAATCCATACCATTAAAGGGATTCAAATTCTTGAGAAGCTATCTGAAATTCATCTCGAAGAAATAAAAAAAATCGGTTTGTTTAAGGATTTTTGATAAAACTCAATGA
>NZ_AUMR01000200.1 GCF_000430785.1 Ectobacillus panaciterrae DSM 19096 | reverse complement strand
AAACTTACACATTAGGAGGAAATCGAAATGGAAAAAATGTGCATGGATATGTCTATGATGACATGTATGGAAAGAATGATGTGCGAGATGAAGTGCATGAAAATGATGATGGATCAAATGTGTGAAAACAAAATGATGATGGACATGGATCAAATGATGTCTAAAATGCAAGAGTGTGACGAAATGATGACATCTATAATGAACATGATGATGAAAATGAAAGAAACATGCTAGTACATATTGAAAAAGCACCTTATCTAAATTGATAAGGTGCTTTTATATCCACATTTACCGTTTTATAAAGGATTTAATTCAGAACATTTTACTAGCTCCACTTTACCTACCGGATCATTTTTCTTAATCTCACAAGTACCATTATTGTATATCCATATAACTTTATACTCTTCCCCTTTAAACATGACCTTAGTGCCATTTTTCACTCTTTTCTCCTCTTCTGAACGTTATATATCTGAACAAGTAAAGAGTTAAACTTGCTAAATAGCCGGACAGTTTTTGAAAGCTGCTTTTATATGTGTATACTACATAACCTATAGAGACTGATTTTTTGCCAAACAAATCTGGTGACCTAATGAAATACGCTGTTGTTTTAGTTCCCAAATTTTCTCTTGTAAATAGCCATTAGAAGATTGCTCTCGCAATTGGTGGTAAATCGTAAGAATTTCCTCATTAATACGTTTGTATTCTTTCAAAACGTTATTAAGCGTGAAGGATTGGAGTTCCTTTCTAATTTCATTATGGAAATTCTGTAGTTTTTCAATAATTTCTTGCTGCCACGATATATCACCAATACTTCCGGCATAAAGGTACAAATCTAAATAATCATTCACCCATAGTTGTTCTTCTCTAATGCTCATAAAAATTCCCCTTTCTTATCTTCCAAAGCTAAGCTCTTCTGGAATTAGCACCATACAGAATAAGAACTGTGGTTGCTGAGGTTTCATTGGGCCAGTCCCTCCACCTCTCTTGATAAGAGATTTACGTTATTCAAGATTTCTCACTATATTAATCGGAATAATGAGGAATGTCAATGGGAACGCAGTTGATATAGATGGCTAATTAAAACAACTTCCACAGTTGGCTCTTATTCATCAATGTAGTTAAAATAGCAATGTATATCCTATACATGTGAAGTTTACATAACATATCATTATCGGTAGTGAATATATTTTAGACATTATAAAGAATCCCTTCAGATATTATTCTGAAGGGATTCTTTATTCAGGCTGTAGAGAAAGTCTTCTCTACAGCCTTTTTTGTGTCTGAACGCCTTTTCATCTGTTCATACTGATAGAAAAGAGGAAAAGGAGCGATG
>NZ_AUMR01000199.1 GCF_000430785.1 Ectobacillus panaciterrae DSM 19096 | reverse complement strand
TTCTCCTAACTGAGTCTGGTGAACTTACCCCGAAGGGACGAAACTAGAGACTATGTAGCTTCTTTTCAGAAGCCACGATACCTTTAGGTTCATGGTAGTTCACATGTTCGTAAAGGATTTTCATGTTCAAAGGTCCAAAATAATTTTACAAACGTCCGTATGAATTCATACGCCTTTACCTTATTTGTTTGTATATATATTGAGAGACTATCAATCTTTAAACTCATTATATATAAATGCAACTAAAAAGAACGGCATAAAAACTTTTCTTTTAGGGGGAGAGAGCATCCGACTATAAAAATACGTTTTTTTTATTCAGTTGTATATAATTTACACAGGAAACTTTTGTTGTTCGATAAATAGTTTAAACAAATTAAGCATATACTCATGTTCCTTTGCCATCATTTCCGGATGCCATTGAACTCCCACTACAAAATGATCCCCTTCTTTTTCAATTGCCTCGATCACTCCATCTTTTGATAAGGCAGCAACTCGAAAGCCGAGTGCCACTTTCTTAACGGCCTGGTGATGGAAGGAATTCGTGCTTATTTGTTCTCCATAAAGTCGGTATAAATGCGTACCTTCCTTAATGCTAACAGAATGAGTCGGAATGTTCGAACTTGCACGTTGATTATGTTCGATTGACGCGCCATCGATCAATGAAATATCTTGGTAAAGCGTTCCGCCGCACGTAACATTTAAAATTTGCATCCCCCGGCAAATCGCAAGGATAGGTTTCTTTTTTTGAATCGCAAATTGAATAAGATGTTGTTCGTATACATCTCTTTTCGGAGAAATACTTCCTAACTTTTGAGAAGGTTCTTCCCCATAAAGCAATGGGTCTACATCCTGCCCTCCTGATAAAATAAGTCCATCTATCCGCTCCGCTTGTTGTTTGATAAGATCTTTATCTTCTACGATTGGCATAATCACGGGCACCCCTCCTGCCAACGTAACAGCTTCAACGTAATCATTGCTTGCATATGCTCGTTTATAGCTTGGAAAACGCTTTCCTTGATCAGAGATAATATTACCTGATATCCCGATAAAAGGCTTCACCTTACTTTTCCTTCTTTCTTTGAAATAGTTATTGCACTCATGAATGTTATGGAGCTCTTAGTGTGATTTCCGTAATCTCTCCTAAATACATAATATAGATTTTCGTACGTAAATGTTCCGCAACACTTAAATCATGGATTACTGTTTAGTTCTATATTTTATATCGTTATAAGCAAACAGTACACTCTTTATGCTACCTGGTTAATAAAATCGCACCAAATCATACCAAATCACAGAGGAACCAGGTGAAACCTCCGCTTCCATGACGACTCTCACGTCACTCCATCAGAGAAGGGATTGCCTTCGTCA
>NZ_AUMR01000198.1 GCF_000430785.1 Ectobacillus panaciterrae DSM 19096 | reverse complement strand
TTAATACCGCCTTGCGCACAAACCGAGTGAGAACGTTTTACTGGTACTAACGAAAACAAGTCAACTTTGACACCTGCCTCCGCTGCCTTAATCGTTGCCATTAAGCCGGCTAAGCCGCCGCCGACTACAATAAGTTTCCCTTTACTCATCGTACCCCTACTCCTTTAAACCTAGTTTAAATTATACAAACGCTAAAACCGCACGAACACCTACGAAAGCTAGCGCTACGAAAATTCCTAATGTCACATATGTCGAAATCCTCTGCGAGCGAGGGGTTACTGTAAGCCCCCAACTGATCCCGAAAGACCATAAGCCGTTCGCAAAATGGAATACCGTAGAAAGAATTCCAATTATATAAAATACCAACATGGCTGGACTATGCAGAATATTGGCCATCATTTCATAATTGACTTCCGCTCCAAGAGCGGCTTGAATTCTCGTTTCCCACACATGCCATGAAATGAAGATAAGTGTAACGACGCCCGAGATGCGCTGCAATAAGAACATCCAGTTTCGGAAATAGCCATAGTTGTTTACGTTATTCTTGGCTGTAAATGCAATATAAAGACCATAAATCGCATGGGATAAAATGGGTAAGAAAATAATAAAAATCTCTAATGCGTAGCGAAAAGGCAAGTTCCCCATAAAACGTGAAGCTTCATTAAAGGCCTCAGGCCCTTTTGTCGCAAAATGATTCACTACTAAGTGCTGAATAAGAAAAATCCCAATCGGGATAACGCCTAACAATGAATGCAATTTGCGATAAAAAAACTCTTTGTTTGCCGCCATACGTTAAACCTCCGTTGATGAAATAAACATTTTGATTTTGAGAATAGTGCTGTTCCTATCTATTTATCAAATTTTGTTAATCTGCAAACCTTAAGCAAATTTTATAAAATGAGTGCAAGTTTTTATCCTCAGATCTTATACTTCTATAAATGAGTAAATTATAATTTCGACATTTCCATATGCTATGTGTAACCGAAAATTAACACTATTCTTTAACGCGGTCTTCTTTTATTTAAATACATGTATTTACTATCCAAACTTCAATTTTATGCTGAATCTATAAGTCAGTTATATACATATGGAGGCTTCCAAGGATATTCTGTCGTTAAAAAGTCGGCCAACTCTTTGCTTTTTTGTTTTCTTTCTTTACGCATTCTTGCTCGATCTGGCGCGGTTTCATGTAATTTTTTCTCTTCTTCTGTTTCCGGAATGACTTGTGGAACAGGTGCTGGACGTTTATGCTCATCAAGTGCGACAAATGTTAATAGTGCAGTTGCTGCGATTGTACGCTTGCCGCTTCTTAAGTCTTCGGCAATAATTTTCACAAAAACCTCCATGGATGATGTACCGGTCCATGTCACATACGATTCAAAACA
>NZ_AUMR01000197.1 GCF_000430785.1 Ectobacillus panaciterrae DSM 19096 | reverse complement strand
ATTTTGTATGTAAACCATTTATTTTTTATTCATTTAGCTACCAAGATGTAAAAATGTCCATAACAAATAAGCCCTAATGGGCTCAATTTTTTTCAACTAAGCAGCCTGGTCTTGAGCCATGGTATAATGATACACGACACCCAATATATCAAAGACTGTTTTCTTCTCATATCTATGAGACTTTCGCCCGTTGCGCTGTAGGAGGTTGAACAGGCGAAGTAATATCCTTGATATCTCTGTGGTGTCTTTTTCTATGGCTCTATGTAAAAGCGGGAAGTAATCTTGAATGACATATATGGCTTTATATTCACTTAGTTCTTTCCCTTTTTTCTTTAATAAAAGATCTCGCATTCGAAACATAGTAGAGGAACAAATAAGGATACTAATGAGCTGTCCATATAAATGGCACTCTAAGCGTTCTTGTTTGATATCTTTACAGTGATCGATCTCGAAGAAAGATTTCCATGTTTTAAAGAGAATTTCTATTTGCCACCGTAATGAATACAAGGGATGAACTTCTCGGGTCGGTACATCTTCTATCGGAGAGTTAGTAATGTATACATTGATGGCACTCAGACGTTTACTACGCTCCGAGTACACGATTCCCTTCTTTTTCTCCTTTACAGCCTGATTTTCCCGCCGCTTTTGGATCTGTTCCTCTGTTAGCCGATGGATAATCAATCGGGTCGGTAACTTTTGATATAGACCGATATAAACATTGGATATCTCATGTGTCTCACCGGGCTGAATCTGATTCATAAGATCTTCCATATTTAACTGAATATACTCAGACTGTTTCTTTACCTTTCCATCTTTAAAATACTCAGGGTGTGGGTTTCTCTGATACACACGATTGTTCAATTTTAAACGAGAAATATAGTAAGCGCCTCTCATGTCTATGTTTTCAAGATCCTTTAGGTCAAAGTAGCCTAAGTCACGAATACATAAGTCTTTCTCTCGAACAGTTTGTAAGCATACAGAACCGTAGGTTCGATCATTTTGTTTTCCAGGTCCCGTATCAACATGTAAAAACTGTCCGTTTAGGAGATCATATTCGAGCTGTATTTTAATACCGGCCTTATGGCTACTTCCTCCAGATCCTTTGTAAGCAGAAGCAAAGGTGTCCGGGAGTTGAAAGGTAGTGGAATCTAATATGCGAATCCGGTGAAATAAAGTGATGTAACTATGGGGTAGTGTTCCGGCTGCGTATAGCTTTTGAGTAAAAAGATGCGAAAATAGTTGTCGAAGAAATTGTACGGCTCGCGTATTAAATCGCTTATTAAGTCCTTCGGGACTCATGAGTACTCCCGTATAAGCTTCTAAGCGACTACACAACTGTGTTAAAGATGTACTTGCGACTTTTTGACTCAGCCACACGCAAAGTGCTAC
>NZ_AUMR01000196.1 GCF_000430785.1 Ectobacillus panaciterrae DSM 19096 | reverse complement strand
GTTAGAAGGGAACACACAGCATGAATGTTATTGATTTAAATATGGTAATTTCCAACTTGTTTACTAAACTAACTTGGGGTGTCTCTGGATTATGCTAACTTATAATTTACAGAAGAATAAAACGAAAATTGCTATATTTATAATTCTCTTTTATTCACTATTCTACTATTCCTGGCTTATATGGTTTACAGGTGACGAGAAAGTAAAATTAGTTGTGGGAGCTATTTTATCTCACCTCGGTCCTTTACTGGCAGCAGTATTTGTGTATATGAACTTAAAAAGATTTCAAGGCAGAAAGAGAACATGTTGGAATTTGCTATTATTTTCGTGCATCGGGAATTTCCTTTCTGATATTGTTACAAAATTCCACGTTGCTTATTGGCCTACAGGAATCAAATATGCTTTCCCAGGTTGGGGAGATTTCTTGTGGGTTATCTCTTTAATTTTATATGCATTATTCTTGCTGTACACAGTCTATGAAAAAAGAGCTAAATACCAACTTTTATATTTAAGTATTGATACATTTATTATTATGAGCGTATTTACAACCATAAGTTGGGTTTTTATACTCGAAAAGATCGTATTCGAAAAGAATTACACATATTTAAAGATGTTTGTTTCATTAGGCTATGCAATTGGTGATTTAGGAGTTTTATTAGGAGGAATCTTACTTTATCTCTCTTACAGGAAAAATTTCGTGCCTTGCGTGTTATTCCTTAACCTTACCGGTTTGATCATAAATCAGATCGCTGATGCTTTCTTTTTATATCACATGATTTCCGGTACATATCAGTTTTTTACGCTAGTAGAGCCAACTTGGGCCATCAGTGTGCTACTCATTGGACTTTCAAGTTTTTTTGAAACTGAATCATTTGAAATTAATAAAGAAAATGCAAATCCCTCGTCTCGAGGAGTCTTAAAAATAGGTCAAGTGCTTTTACCGTATATCAGTACATTGTTGCTGATTTTGCTGGCCATAGTAAAAGACAGTGAACTGTTTAGTATTTCAGTTGGTGGTATTGTTGTGCTCTTCTTAATCGTAATAAGACAAATTATTACGATTTTAGAGAACCAAACCTTAGTCAATCAACTACAACAAATTAATTTAACTCTTGAAAATAAAGTAAGAGAACGAACGATAGAGATTTCTTTAAAAAATAAAGAGTTAAATGATTTAAATCTTGGTCTTGAAGAAAAAGTAAAGAGAAGAACAAAAGAGTTAGAAATAATAAAGCAAAAACTATCTGAAAGTGAACAAAGGTATCGTTCACTCTTTCAAAATCATCCCGATTTGATTTTTTTATTTAATTTCCAAGGGAACAGTTTTGCTTTAAATCATGCAGCAGACAAATTTTTGCTGGCGAATGGTGAAACACAAGTATTTGATTCAATCGATCCAAGTAAGGATCAATATTTCCAGAAAGCGA
>NZ_AUMR01000195.1 GCF_000430785.1 Ectobacillus panaciterrae DSM 19096 | reverse complement strand
GCAGATTGACTCAATATACCTTCTTTTGGAAAATAAATCTGTTTGCCCAAATTTGAAAGCATAGCAAATACATGTGGATTTTCACGCTGAATGGTTTCGTTTAACTGATTAGCCAGTGAATGCATAATATTCTTCCTTTCAATCTTTTATTTCCTAATTATTATATCATTTTCATCGTTGTAACTGAATCAATTTCATAATTGTTTTTCTTTTAAACTTGAATTTTCAGAATTTCGATGTGATATTTTTTAAAATATTAGGCAGCTTTGCTCTTTTCCTTCCGTTGTCGATTGATGCGGTCTGCAGCCAGTTTGGAAGCATTATAAACAAGCGGCACAAGGTCGAAATGAACTTTTGCACGCTTTCCTGTTCGATATCGTACATTTTTTAACTGAAAGAACTCTTTTAAATAGGCATGTACTCGTTCCACGGCGGGTCTTTTGTTATACAGATTTTTCCATGCTCCTGACCCCTGACCGGGAGCGCTGTATTTGCGGAGATCCGTTTCCATTTTGATTTTATAGACCTTTTGACAAAGGGAATCATGGGCAAGCCGACACGTTTTGCATTCATTTGGCTGCGTGTATTTCAAGGTTTGATACTTCTCATCAAAGCTGTCATATCGATAGGAATGCTCTCGTACGCAGGTGGGAGCGAAGTACGCATCAAACCCAAGAATTTCTCTCTCCTTTCGCTTATTATAGGCAATGATGACTTTAGCTTTCATACGATAAAGCTGTTTGTAAATCGCTTCATAAGCGTAGCCTGCATCCATTACGCCGTAAATATACTTCTTCGTTTTACATAACCCAGGTTATCGGAAGTTCAACCGTTCGTAAAAGTATACATCCGCATCAGTTGGAATATAATGGAAACGATAGTGAGAATTTTAGAAGCTAAAGCCTTATACTAGCAGGATAAGCGGCAGCCAAAATCGCGAAAAGTCTGCAGAAACGGCAGGAAGGAATGATCCAAACAGCGAATTATATAGTGTACGTAGACTTTCAAAGGGAAAGGGGTAAAAAATATGATATTTTCCGAATGGGATGAAGCATTGACCCACCAAGACCCGCAGAAAGAAAAAGAAGCATTGTATCAACAGCTTATCAATGATAATAACGTTTTATTTTTGTTGGACATAGCAAAGCAGCTTGACAAGAGTATTACAAATTTAGAAGAAGAATACGGAACAAAAGCAGCAGAACTTGCAGAAATTCCATTTAATCGATTAATCCGTCACATTTTAGATATTTGTAAAGTAACTAATCTTGACATAAAAGCTAATAATATAAACCATTTTAAACTTAATTACTTATGAGGGAATGTATCGAAAGAGAACATACTTCATGACTTTGTAATTTTTAAATGATAAGCAGCGGCACAGCTGCTTTTTTTTTATATTTGTGGGCGTAAAACTACGATACCTTTAGGTTCGTGGATGTAAGCCCACGGTTTTCATCCTTGTTCTTGCATGTATTTTTGAATCGT
>NZ_AUMR01000194.1 GCF_000430785.1 Ectobacillus panaciterrae DSM 19096 | reverse complement strand
AATAAAAATCATTGCAAAAGGTACTGATATCAATCCTAAACCAATATTCAAAGACTATTCAATCCCTTCAAAGAACAATAATTAAACAGCAAACCCCTCCCCGTTCTGGAGAGAGGCGTTATCTGCTCTTACAATTTGTTTTTTTATGTACTTATTTGTTCAGAAACGTGGAAAACGAAAATGAACGCCATTATTTTATGGGAGTATATAGAAGCCCGATGATTCATTAAAAAAGCAGATGAACGTTATTTGTTCATCTGCTTTTTACTTATAGATTAATAGTTATAGTATAGACGGCCGCCGTTTACAATTACAGTGTCCCCGCCCTCACTTACAAATTTAAACTTGTAGGATGCACCTCTCGGAAGGTGTGAAAAACTGAAAGGCACCCAACCAGATTGATTGTAAGATACGCCTTTACCCATGTATGTACCAGCTGAATTATAAGCATAAATTGCAGCTGCTTTGTTTCTAGTACCAAATTCAACATCTACTGGACCAGGATTGTAGAATGTGGATCCGGCCTTAATCCAAACAAAGTTGGAAAATGTAGCTTTTCCAATAACATAAGAAGAAACAGCCATTGTAGAAACGCCACCAGCTGCCTTAACAGGTGCGGAATTTTCTGCAACTGAGTTAATTGGCTTATCATTTGCATCAAAATATTGAATTTGTGCTGCTTTTTCTGCTTTCGTTGGTTCAGCTGCTGCTGCTTGCGTAGTAGTGAATGCCCCAAAAAGGAGAAATGTAGCAAGTAAGGTTTTAGCAATTTTGTTGATTCTCATAGTAAATTCATCCTCCTATAATATTATTCAACTTTTAAATATATCATAATATTACATAAAAGGGAACTATTTACATATAAAAACCTATTTTTCTCTTGTTCTCTTAATCACAAAAAACCAAATAAGCCCAATTATGTATAAAAAGCTTATAACCATGATGATCACTGACGTTGGCTCAAACCGAGCAGCATATAGGAAATAATCCAATTGCATAATATCATTTTCATTTGTGATCGGGCCTTTCAACCAGTTTGTAAATTTCGTTATTCTTCCCCATTGAATGGTATTGTTGGTTAATTGGCTGCCTTGATACCAACTGATATACGTTGACGCAATAAAAAAAATGATGGCTGTTCCCAATTGGACCATGTAACGCACTTTCATTGCAATACCTCCTAAAATACATATAGCATTTTACTATTATAACAAATAAAACTAAATATTCCTAAATAAGGGATTGTCGAAAGGTGAATGATTCCCTTATACTGCAGAAGTTTTTGGGGATTTCGATAGCTTTTTCTTAGCAATTAATTCAGTGCAGATAAGGTGGCAAAACTTGTTCTTTTTGAAACATAAATTAATCACTGTTCCATTTACCAATTCAAATTTATTTTCCATCTGTATCAGTAATTACAATTTTTGTGAATCCTCGTATGATTTATGCAGGAAATAAAAATAATGTGAATTAAGCCTTACAAGGGTTCTGGTGCAAATATGATTTGTTAGAAACGTAGAGCCTCCATATCCTTTTCATCTAGGGGTTATGATGTTATTCCAAATAATTTATGTATG
>NZ_AUMR01000193.1 GCF_000430785.1 Ectobacillus panaciterrae DSM 19096 | reverse complement strand
CTTCAAAATTTAGAGAGCTTTTTGTGTGTTTAGGTATGAATGTATGAATATCATATCCATGTGAGGTTTACATAACATGTCATTATCGGAAGTAACATGTACATATGTTGTCCATGTTCTAGATCAAGAGAAGAATCAATAATTGATTCTTCTCTTGGTTTTAGTTTACATAACGCACGTTATCGGAAGTCGCTTTAATTCAATAATTTTGTAATTTTCCCTTCAAAATCGGCATTAGGCTCATAATAATAATCCTTGACTTTAGAGGTTGTAAAAGCCCCTACCTCTTTCTCCTCATCGTACATTTTTACAGCATATAGATAACCTACCATTGCTTCTTGCTTTTTCTTTGGAGTGAACTTTGTTTCTTTCACTTCTTTTAGCCAATTATTAATCTTTGTTTCATCAGTAATGATTTTCTTTTCTCCCTTGCCTATTGTAATCTCCAGCTTCGTAACATGTTCGACAGGAAAGATTTCTTGAAATGTCATTGTCTTTTGCTGACAGGATGCCAATAACAGTAATGCGATTCCGAGAACAATAGATCTACAAAAATAATTCATCTCCTTCTCCCTTCACATCAAAAAGTTGTTTTTATCCTTTTTTCCTTATTGTACCATTCAAAAAAAGCAATTTGTTGTGTATTTTTGTATGTATATCGTATTCATGTGAAGTTTACATAACATCTCATTATCGGAAGTTCCTTATCCCCACCATCCCCATGATATCAACATTTCTTAGAATATCTGAAATTATCAAATATGCAGGGTTCTATACATTGCCGCAATGGTGTGGGTTTTGGCTCTCTGGTCATGTTCTAGATATGCCGAAAAACTGTATAAAATCCTGCATATATCAACGGCCGGGAGGGATGTTGTCATTTGTTTCCTTATCGATTAAATGTAATATTTTACCGCTTGAAATTACCTTTTTATCTGAATTATTATGAATTCGAATCGACATTTTACACAAAATACCTTTACATGCAAAAAGAGCCACTTAATGGCTCTTTTTGTATTTTTGAAATATGAACATAGGATGGGACCTCGATTTCGAGTAGTCGGAATCAGCTCTTTGTTCATTAGCTACCTGTTTCCTGCAACGTCAGCACACTCTGCCGAAAAGCTGCCCGATGGATCCAAAGGAATTGAAGCAGTTCTTTCTCTTCCAGAAAGGTTTCATTTTCGTCACAATACCCTAATCCTCTGCCGTGAATACTCCACTGCTTTTCTTTTAACATCAGCGTGTAGACTCCCTTTCTCTTTTTGTCAGAGAATACAAGATAGTACTTTCCTAGCTTTTCATCGTAAGAAGCAATCTGAGTGAATCTAGAAAGCGTAGCGGCTATGTCTTTCTTAGTTTTCATACTTCAAACACCTCCAATCATTTCATTTAATTTATATTGATTTCGCAAATTCTACAAGGGGTACCGCCAAAATCGAAAAAAAACCACACTAAGGATTATAACGAACCAAAAACCCGATTTTTCCCCACCTTATTGGGTGGATTTGAGTCAATAAGTTGGACACAAAAATGTGAGGATTATGCTGACTTTCGAGCTTGATCCTCGAAAGCTTGAGGAGTCATAT
>NZ_AUMR01000192.1 GCF_000430785.1 Ectobacillus panaciterrae DSM 19096 | reverse complement strand
CACATCCATCAACTTAAGATACATTTGGATATAAAAGTTAAGGTTTTCCAAGTAGTTTTTTATTACCTTTTACAGATGTTTTAAAAGTACGCATACCAAATAAACCCGAATGGGTTTATTTTTTAACTATGCTACCTGATGAGCCGGAGTGGTATAATTATAAACAACACCCAAAATATCAAAGACTGTCTTTTTCTCGTACCGATGAGATTTTCGTCCGTTTTGCTGTAGGAGGTTAAACAGACGAAGGAGAACCTTTGATAATTCTTGGGTGTTTTTTTGTAATGCTTGATGAAAAAGTAAGAAGTAATCTTTAATTATGTACATTGCTTTATATTCGCTTAGTTCTTTCTGTTTCTTACGTAACAGGAGCTCTCTCATTTTAAACATAGTAGAAGAACAAAGTAGAATACCGATTAATTGCCCGTACAAATGACATTCTAATCGTTCCTGTTTAATAGATTTACAACGATGAATTTGAAACCAGGATTTCCATATTTTAAATAGAAGCTCGATTTGCCAACGTAGTGAATATAAATCATAGATTTTCTCTTTTGGTACCCATTCCGCAGGAATGTTTGTCATGTATACTGTAATTCCTTGTAAATGTTTCGTACGCTCTGTATAGGTAATCCCTTTTTTCTTTTCACGAATCGCTCGATCACGTAAGCGTTTCTGTGTTTGCTTTTCCGTACATCTATACACCACAATGCGAGTAGGAAGTTTGTCTTTACTCCCTACATATACATCATGTAACTCATACACTTGTCCAGGTTGTAATTGCTTCATGATATCTTCCAAATGAATTTGTGTATATACCGGCTTCAATTGAGCGGGTTTTGTTTTAAATTCCACTGTTTTGAATTCTTTTCTATATATTTTCGTAGGCAGCTTAAGGCGTGATAGATAATATCCTTGCTTATCTTGGATGGACTTAAAGTCTTGTAAACGAAAATACCCTAAGTCACGAATATAGAGTTCGTCTTTCTGTACCATACCCGTTCGACTCGCCCCATACGCCTGATCACTTCGTTTTCCTGGTTCAATTTGTACATCAGAAAATTCTCCACTCAACAAGTCATACTCTAGCTGAATTTTCACACCAGCTTTATGACTACATCCACCGGCACCTGGATAAGTAGATGCAAATCGATCAGGAACTTGAAAGGTTGTTGAATCAAGGATGCGAATACGCTCAAAGTAAGCAGAAAGAGAATGAGATATCTTAGATAACCCTCCAAATTTAGCTTGTAGAAGTGTCGTAAATACACTTCGAAAGAAGGTTACCGAAGCCGAGTTAAATCGTCGGTTAAGCCCCTCAGGGCTCAATAAGATTCCTGTTGAAGTTTCTAATTGACTACAAAGTTGAGTAAGCGAGGTAGTAGCGATTTGTTGATTTAACCATACACACAAAGATAAAAAATGGTGTCCATAACACTTCCGTTTTCGTTTCATTCCGCCTGCTTCTATAGCTAATTGATTCAATGCAGCGGGAGACATATACCGATACAACTCTTCGGCAAATAAAGACAACTCTTGTTTTTGACGCATATTCATAAAAAGCACGTCACCCTTTCTCATTAACATAAGAGAATAGTAACG
>NZ_AUMR01000191.1 GCF_000430785.1 Ectobacillus panaciterrae DSM 19096 | reverse complement strand
ATGGTTAAAATGAAAGAAATATGTTAGTACATATTGAAAAAAGGGATCTCATTATGAGGTCCTTTTTTCAACAGACAGCCCCACCATATCCAGCTGGATATGGTGGGGCTGTCTGTTGACATAACATGAGTTATCGGCAGTCAATGTATCTGAAACCCTATAAAAAGCTCGTCAGGTTTTGTTCTGACGAGCTTTCTTGTTTTAATTTAAAAACTTTTGTCGCCTTTTATCAAAGGCCTTTTCATCATCAGTCCCAAATCCATAACCATCATTGATAATGGAGGTAACGGGTACATGTGGAGTTAATACTATTTTCCATTTGTCATCTTCTAATGCTACAACTACAAAAAAATAATTTATTCCATTGATGTGATATTTGTCTTCTTTATGTACGTTGTAATCAACTCCGACATAGAAAACTTTTGGATTTTTAAATTTTTGCATATAACGGATAGGCAAATAGTTTTCGGTATACTTGTAAGGTAACTCTTTCCACTTAACAAGTTTAGCTGTTTTGATGTTGAATAGACCAATTTTATTTATCTGATTTTCTTTATTGTTAATAAAATCAATTAGATCTTCTTTTTGATCTTTAACCCATAAATCAGGAATAGCATTCCAATTATTATGGTTTAAATGTTCAATATACTTCTTTACTACATCCAAAGAAAAATCTTTTTGTGCTTGAACAGGAATACATATGAAAATAAATAGCAAGGAACTGTAAAGAACAAACATATTTCTTCTTAACATTGACTATTTCTCCTTGTAAATTTCTTATTAGGGTGTCCTGATTTAATTAAACATAACAATAAATTCTTGAACTCTTTATGGTTCTGGTGCAAACCTCGAATGCTGTCAAAATATATACAAAAATATGAGTGTAGTTCCGAACGTTTAAGTATATTTAAACATGAAAATTCGGAAAATCATACAGGGTTCCGAATAAACGTTTCATTTGACAGAGTAATATTCAGGTTACATTAATTGTCCAATTCTTTTTGCACCAGAACCATTTATTGTCTGTTTAAAATTATTAATGAATCCCATAACCAGAAAAGAAATCCAGCCGATATTACATAAATATATAATAAGACTTGTTCGAAAAATCTACTGTTAAATTCAAAATCCGAAACTGTTATTGCGAAGAAAACGATCAAGGCACTTATTATATAAATAAATAAAGCTGGAATACTAAATTGTTTAGCAAAGATAGTCTTGGAAAGTAGTAATTGAACAGGAATAGCAAAGATAGTAAAAGCAAATGAGTAAGCCAGAGTATATATAGGTAACAGGTTAAGATTAGCTCCTGATAACGGTCCAGGTGATTCAGCTATGATATTGACTAAAGACATACATAGACCTGACAGGAGAATGACTTTCAATCTTTGTAAGAACACTTAAATTCCCTCATTTCTCCATCTATTAATTCCATTTTAAACCATTAGGAATTACAAATGAAGAAACATTTAAAACTGCATACCGTATACATGTTCAGTTTACATAACATCTCATTATCGGCAGTCAATGAACCTCAGACGCTATAAAAATCCCTTCAGACCTTGTATTCTGAAGGGATTTCTTGTTCACATAATCAGTGTTATCG
>NZ_AUMR01000190.1 GCF_000430785.1 Ectobacillus panaciterrae DSM 19096 | reverse complement strand
AGTTCCTTTTTCTTTTATAATAATTCTAGGTTTAATGCTATTTGCATTGTTTTTCGGAGCAGGAAATTTAATTTTTCCACCTATGCTTGGTCAATTAGCCGGAACGAATGTATGGATAGCCAATGCAGGTTTTTTAGTTACTGGAGTTGGATTACCATTACTAGGTATCACAGCATTTATTTTTTCAGGTAAAGATGATTTACGATCTTTAGCTAGTCGTGTACATCCGGTATTTGGTATTGTATTTACGACTGTGCTTTATTTAGCAATTGGTCCTTTTTTTGCCATACCTAGATCTGGAAATGTATCGTTTGAAATTGGGCTTAAACCTTTCTTATCAGATCATGCAGGCTCTATCCCTTTAGTTATATTTACAATTATATTTTTTGTGATTGCATGTCTTTTTTCACTTAATCCTACGAAAATTATCAATGTAATTGGGAAAATCTTAACACCTATTAAATTAACATTTATCGGAATACTTGTAGTAATAGCTGTTATTCACCCAATTGGAAACTTTCAAGCACCTTCTAAAGATTACACAGTAAATGTATTTTTTAAAGGTTTTCAAGAAGGTTATTTAACACTGGACGCTCTTGTAGCTTTTGCTTTTGGAATCATTATTGTGAATGCAATTAAAGAGAAAGGAGTCACTACTAAAAAGCAAACTATGACTATTTGTACAAAAGCAACGGTTATTGCTGCCACACTCTTAGCTCTTATCTATACTGCCCTTTCCTATATGGGTGCTTCTAGTGTTGAAAAATTAGGTCGTTTAGATAATGGAGCTGAAGTTTTAGCAAAAGTTTCAGACTATTATTTTGGTTCTTATGGTGCAATTTTATTAGGTTTAATGATTACAGTAGCATGCTTGACCACAAGTGTAGGACTTATCACTGCTTGTTCTTCTTTTTTCCATGAATTATTTCCGAATATCTCTTACAAAAAATTTGCTATTATTTTGTCTGTTTTTAGTACACTAGTTGCAAATATAGGATTAACACAACTAATTACGATTTCAATCCCTATATTAATGACTATGTATCCAATTGCTATTTCCTTAATTTTCTTAACATTCTTACACTCTTCATTTAATGGTAGGTCCGAAGTATATCAAGGCAGTTTGATATTAACATTTATTATTAGTTTATTTGATGGTTTAAACGCTGCTGGAATACACATTGAAGTAATTCATAATTTTTTTACTCAGTTCCTTCCTATGTATAATGTAGGTTTAGGTTGGATACTTCCAGCTATTATAGGTGGTTTATGTGGTTACATTTTTAGTGTATTACAGAAGAAAGATACCCTTAGTTCTCGTAAAATTCGATTAAATAAATAACTTATTATCTATGGGGTCCCACCCTACACATCCATCACTCTACCCAAGTATGTAATAAATCTTTATAAAACTTTTCATACAATAAAAAAGAAAATCATTCGGGTATCTCTTTTATTTTTCAAATGAAAATTTTAAATCAATATAGTAGAATGTATATTGGGATGGGAGTCTCATAAATACATATTGGTGGTTCAAGTTAAAGTAAAGCGCTCAATATGAGTGCTTTTACTTTTGTTGAGAACATGGTTAGAAAGGAACACACAGCATGAATGTCATTGATTTAAATGCAGAAAGACAGCGAAGACAAAAAGAAAAACAAATGAT
>NZ_AUMR01000189.1 GCF_000430785.1 Ectobacillus panaciterrae DSM 19096 | reverse complement strand
AAAATAAAAATTGACGTTTCGCATTTTGTTTAGTTTTCAAAGAACTGTTCATCGCTTTAAGGCGACTTCTTTATATTATCATTTCCAAAACTCAGTGTCAAACATTATTTTCTTTGTTTTCCACCTTTTGTTTTGTTCGCTCATCAGCGACGAATATTAATATACCATGCTCTAAATTCTAATGCAACCTCTTTTTTATATTTTTTATAACAAAGAGGAATTTCTTATTTTCCTGCCATATAAATTGCATATATCTTCTTCATAATACAATTGATTAGGAAACAAAATGGACTATGCTAATGCATGAATTATATACAAATGAATAAAAAAACGTCTTTTTATAGTGGGGAGAGATCCTCTGGCGACGTGCAGAAGCGGTCAAATCTTTGTAGTGGTTCATGCAAGGGTAAACCAGAGAGAAGAAGCATACCATACTCCCTTCTGGTTGCACATAGCACATAAATGTCGAAATTATCATTCACTCATATACAGATGAGACCTTTCTTCTTTAAAAATTATTATCAAACCAGACTGGAATACAAATTACAGCAAAATCCTTCAATATAAAAGATGAGTCTCATCATTTAAATGATAAGACGGCTTCTTATAATCGTATTCCCCCCTCCCAAGCCTCAAACAAATTTGTATGGATTCCCTTTTCCTTTAATACGAATGAAAGACCTCCGCATAGATAGGAGGTCTTCTCTACGTTACGGTTAAAGTTTCATACTATATAAGTCCACTTTGTTATTACAACATATCTATCGTTTGCCATGTAGAACAAAAGGGAAACTGCGCTCGCTCGCTCCCTCTCTATGGTTTACCCCTACATGGGCCACGAAAAGGGTTCGACCGCTTCTATACTTAGTCGATGCTCTCTCCCACCTAAAAGAAACGTTTTTATATCGATTTTTTTAGTTGCATTTATATAAATAACGAAGTAATTGAGAAAACTCATTAATCATCATCGTCATCATCATACTGTTCGACACGGTACTTATCAGGAATAAACCCTTTTTTCTCTAACCCCTTAGAAATTTGGATAGCTAGAAACATTAAAAATCCGGTAAAAACAGCAATATCATATAAACCGTAACCAATAACAAGTCCAAGGCAAGAGCTAATCCATAAATTAGCAGCTGTAGTTAGACCATGCTTAAAATTTCGGCGATCCCGCCAAATCACTCCGGCACCTATAAAAGTAATTCCGCTTATCACTTGTGCAGCAAGGCGCATTGGATCTCGATAAGGGCCTTCATTCAATAACGAGAGCACCATAATCATGCATGAGCCTAAACAAACTAAAACATGAGTGCGAATACCAGCTATTTTACGTTGACGCGCTCTTTCAAGTCCAATCACAACTCCAAAGATGAAGGCAATCAACAAACGTATATAAAATTCAATATGACTAACATTAACAAGCACTGTAAGGACAAGCAAAGATTTCATCCCTCCGCTACTTCAGATTTATAGATATATGATCCCTATTTTGAAGAAAAGGAAGATAAACCTTTACTTATATATATTTGTCCAAACTGAAAAATACCCACAATTTTGAAACGGGACCACTGAATTTACATAGTATTTATATACAAGTGAATAAAAAAACGTCTTTTTATAGTGGGGAGAGATCAAAAGACGTGCAGAAGCGGTCAAACCTTTGTAGTGGTTCATGCAAGGGTAAACCAGAGAGAAGAAGCATACCATACTCCCTTTTCGTTGCACATCGCAC
>NZ_AUMR01000188.1 GCF_000430785.1 Ectobacillus panaciterrae DSM 19096 | reverse complement strand
AAAAACGCAGATCAATTACAGAAAGAAATTAATCGTTGTAAACAACTTCAGGACCAAGCAAAAAAATTAGGCATTAAAGTAGATGGAAAAAATTCAGATCAATTACAGAAAGAAATTAATCAACACAACCAACTTAACAAAGAAGCTAAAAGATAATAGTAGTATATACAATCCCGCTTTTAGGCTCACTTACGAAAAAAGTGAGCTTTTTATTTTATAGTAAATAGGATTATTAATTAACGTACAAGGGAGTGAAACGATGTCAAATTCGAAAAAAGATCTATTTTTATTGATAAAAATGATTTTATTTACTTGCATCCTTAGCTTTCTAATTCGTTATTTTATGTTTACTCCTTTTGTGGTAAATCGTTCCATTAGTAAAGATAGTCGATATTTTGGATTAGTGCCCATGAAATCGGTCACAGGAAAAGTAGCTGTACGGATATGGCCTTTTAATAAGATTGGAGTTCCTAAATAAAATAGTGTCAGGATTAGGGAATGTAGTTGATTTATGAAAGTATTTAAAAGAGGCAGCTTAATATATGCGCCGGATTACTTAACTTTTAATGGCAGTTTTATTGTGCTGCCTGTTATATGGGCAGTTTTAACATAGATCGTGTTAAAGCTCGTACAGAGAAAAGACTGGGGAAGTGTAATGAAATTTTCTTATTATACAATGGTGAATATTCTGGTTCTCACATTCTTATTCGGACCATTTCTTTTGTAACAGATTATGTGTGAAATGCTTCGTTTTGGTTTATGCTAGATGTGTACATAAAACGGAGGTGGTTATATGAAATCATTTACTGTCCATTTTCACAAAGAGGATCAAGTACAGGCCATGAACGTGCAAAAGCTTAGTGAAGAAGATTTTCAAAAGATGACAGAAGGCGGAACGAGACATTTATTTGAGCTGGATACGAATGTGGGCTTTTTCGTTTATTTTGATGCAGAGGACAGCGTGGGGAAAGAGTCGTACCTCGTGCTTCACTATGAAGAGGAAAACGAAGACCCAAGCGCTTGCTATTCTTTTGAGTTAAAGGATTTTTATCAATTTGCCGCACTATATTTGAACGATTTGGAATTCTATGAAGAAACGGATGAGGAGAAAGAAGAAGACTACGGTCCTGTTCATCACCTTGCACATTTGATGTATCATATCGTTGAAGATGGAAACAAAATAGAAGTGTAAGTGTGGTACAAAAAACATTCAGCAATAAAAGAGACTGCTGAAAAAATGTCTGCTTTGAGGAAGTAATGGAGATTTTTATCAACATACAGAAAAAAGAAGCAGGTAATTAGCTTCTTTTTCTCTTTAAACGGACTTTTTCAGTGCTCTCTTTTGTATAAAAGACAAAAGAGAGCGTTTTTCATACATACATATTTTCACGGTTGCACATCCTACCAGTAAATGGAGGTGATACCGCATGATACGAAACAATAATGAGTTACTTGTTCCTGGTATTGAAGGGGCTTTAGAACAAATGAGGGATGAAATTGCACGCCAGTTCGGTGTCGTACTTGGACCGGAATCTACTGCACGCGCAAACGGTTCTGTAGGAGGCGAAATGACAAAACGTCTTGTCGCCATGGGCGAACAGAATATGAATCGTTTTCCTTCCCGTTTCTCATAATGTTTTTCAATCGGTCAGCTCTGCGGATTTCATAACAAGAGCTGACTTTTTAGGAAACCCGAACGGGAATCCTCTCCCATTCATTGGAGAGATGAAAGTGAGGTCGGATACGGAGTAGCTTCTGCTA
>NZ_AUMR01000187.1 GCF_000430785.1 Ectobacillus panaciterrae DSM 19096 | reverse complement strand
CTTTCGAGTGAAGGTAAGACGCTGCTTTACTCACATTACTCCAGTGAGACTGCCATCGGCAGTAGAGACACCCAAACCTCATGGGCGCACCGTTCCTGTAACGAGGGGCAAAGTAAGCAACAGAAAAGCGAGGCTAAGGAAAAATCTGGGTGTACCATAAAGGTATTTAACTAGATATTGTTACAAGAAAATTATGTGACAGTATTTTGTTACACCGTATTTAGCACATTTTGGTGGTAAATACGGTATGACTGGACGCTGTATCTAAACAGGTCGTTTTTGTTACGGTATTATCTCTGCAAAAATCATTCGATTCTTTAGTACAATACTCTACTTTTAGAGATTACTTTGCCCCTGATCGCACCGACGCTGGTACTGGGCCAAATTCATATGTTAACCTCCAAGAGGTTAACATGATAAAAGATAAAAAAGAAAATGTGTAAACTAATTCTTACACATTCTCTTTTTATGGATAAAATAATAAATTACAGTTTTAACTAACTGTTTTTTTCGAGTGCTAATTTTACACCAAAACTAATAAATACAAGGCCTGTGATACCTTCAAAAAAGCCCTGCACAAGTGGTTTTTTCATAAAACCACTTATCATATCAATCATATAAATATATATGATATACCAAACAAATTTAATGAAGCAATAGGTTAAACCTAATAATAAAAACGATAGAAATGTTCCTTGTGTGGGCTCAACAAATTGAGGTAGAAAAGTAAGAAAAAAGACTGCTACTTTCGGGTTTATTTTCGAGTGTAAACCATCTATTTCTGTCAAGTATGTACTGGGGTGATGATCTAGGTTGATTTTACCTTCACCATAAAGTTTCAAGGCTGCCGTGGCTATAAACATTTTTGTCATGGATGCAATATGGAATTTCATTTCAAGTTTATTGGGTACACCTAGTTGAATGCTGGCATCCCCGTATGCTCTCTCGAATATTATGTTGTAATTCTTTGATATTAATATCGTTCCGCTTAATCGCTTTTCTTCATGATACTCGTTAATGATTGTCTCAATACGTGTATCAATTTTATTCAAAATACCACCCCTTACTTGGTATCATCTACTCTGATTCTTTGATCCTCACCATTCTCTCGGAAATAGGATGATCTTCACTTAACTCTAGCAGATCCCAAAGGTTCCCATATAAATCTTTAAATACGGCGACAATTCCATATGATTGTTGTTTGGGCTCTCTAACGAATTCAATTCCCTTTGACAGCATGTCATTATAATCTCTCCAGAAATCATCAGTGTTTAAAAATAGAAAAACTCTACCACCCGTCTGATTTCCAATAAACATTTCTTGTTCCGGTTTCGATGCTTTTGCAAGCAATAATGTGGTGCCTACAGAACCTGGCGGTGATACTACTACCCACCGTTTATCTTGTTCAGGTTGATAGGTATCCTCAACTAAAGTGAAGTTCAGCTTCTTTGTATAAAATTCTATTGCTTCATCATAATCTTTTACCACAAGAGCGATATGAACAATGGATTGACACATTTTTTGACTCCTCCCGATAGAGTGAATTATTGTCACCGAACATCCTTATATTACCATTCCTCCAGTAATTAAGTAATCATTTGTCATCTCTTTCACCGCGCAATCCTGCTCCTTTAGTTGAACAAGCAAATTAACGATATTCTCGAAATCAAAAAAACTACATACAGGATGTAGGTTTAGTCGGGTAAGCTGGGGGCATCACTGCCCCCAGCTCCCCTTGGAACCGTACGTGACAGCTTTCCCGTCATACGGCTCGAGCCTTCTTTTTCTCCAAACAACTTATTATCTGATA
>NZ_AUMR01000186.1 GCF_000430785.1 Ectobacillus panaciterrae DSM 19096 | reverse complement strand
TTACAGATTTCCCGAACGCGAAAGCCCACTACGGTGCGATAGCCACCCCCTTTAGGGGTGGGATGAAAGTGAGGTCGGATACGGAGTGCCACTGAAAACCGAAAGGTCTGTGGTGCTTTAAGTATCCGAAATAATTCACTTATTTTTTTGTTTATCTGTTGCAGTTTGGTGAACAAACTGATACGTTATATGTATGAACCAATATAGACGAACTAACACAACCGTATCTTTAATCAACTATCATTTTGTATTTTGTCCTCGGTACAGGAGAAAGATTTTTCTCAAGACAGAGGTGGAGGAACGATTTAAGACATTGGTACAGGAAGTGTGTGAAGAACTAAAAATAGTCATTGTCGTCCTTGAGTGCGATCAAGACCATACACACATATTCCTCAATGCACTGCCAACATTAAGTCCTGCGGATATTATGGCAAAGGTGAAAGGAATCACATCTAAAAAGCTGCGTGAAGAATTTCCGCACCTTCGGCACTTGCCAAGTTTATGGACACGCTCGTATTTTGTTTCTACCGCAGGAAACGTATCGAGTGACACCATTAAACGATATGTAGAAGAACAAAAGACAAGGGGGTGAAACGTGTGCCACAAACAATCACAGTCAAAGTTAAATTGCTTCCCACAAGGGAACAGGCTTCTATTTTGGCAGATATGGGCAAAGAGTATATCTCTGTGATAAACAGCCTTGTCTCTGAAATGATAACGGAAAAGAAGAGTACCAAGAAAACCACAAAAGATGTTCCTGGTCATCTTCCGAGCGCGGTAAAGAACCAAGCTATCAAGGATGCGAAAAGTGTATTCACAACAAAAGTGAAGAAAAGCAAGTACACGGTTATTCCTGTTCTCCAAAAGCCAGTCTGCGTATGGAATAATCAAAACTACTCATTTGATTTCACTCATATCCACCTACCCTTGATGATAGATGGCAAGGCAAAAAAAGTTCCTGTTCGTGCTTTATTAATCGATAAGCATAACCGGAATTTTGAGTTGTTAAAACATAAGTTAGGCACGCTCCGCATCACGAAAAAATCTAACAAATGGGTTGCCCAAATCTCTGTCACCATCCAAACAAATGAAAGCACAGGAACAAAGATAATGGGGGTAGATTTAGGTTTGAAAGTTCCTGCGGTTGCGGTCACAGACGATGGAAAGACTCGCTTCTTTGGGAATGGCAGACAGAACAAATATGTGAAGCGAATCTTCAAATCCAAACGCAAGAAGTTGGGCAAACTCAAAAAGGTACATGCCATTATCAATATGGATGATAAAGAGCAGCGATATATGAAAGACCAAGACCACAAGGTCAGTCGTGCAATCGTGAATTTTGCAAAAGATAACCACATTTCTGTCATTCGCTTAGAACGACTAGCGAACATCCGACAGACGGCACGAACAAGCCGTAAAAACGAAAAGAACTTGCACACTTGGTCATTCTATCGTCTGTCCCAATTCATCGAATATAAAGCAAATTTAGCTGGTATTAAAGTTGAATATGTGAATCCTGCTTATACTTCGCAAACATGCCCGAAGTGTTCCGAAAGGAACAAAGCACAAGACCGCAAATATAAGTGTAAATGCGGATTCGAGACACACAGAGACAAAGTTGGTGCAATGAATATTCGTTATGCACCTGTGGTTGGCGGTAACAGTCAATCAGCCTAAGAACCTATATGGTCTGTCTTAGGAGGGGCAATGAGATGCCCTCATCTTGAAGGCTGTTCAAAACAGAAATGGACTGCGAACGCTGAGTCATTCAAGAATCCCATCCGTCACACCGTAAGGTGTAGGACTTGCGGCTTTAGCCGTGGGAGTCTCAA
>NZ_AUMR01000185.1 GCF_000430785.1 Ectobacillus panaciterrae DSM 19096 | reverse complement strand
TAGGGGGGGGAATAGGGGGGGAATAGGGGGGACCGCAGGGTTGACCTCACAATTTAGCAAACAACTGATCTCTTGCAGTGCGGCTTCTGTATTAGGCTTGTACGGGCTTTTTACTGGTTACAGAGAAACATAGGGTGCAGTGTTAAAATTCACACTGGATAGTATACTGTATTTGGTAAGGGCTGGTTTGTTACCAAGTGGCTGCTCAGTGCCTGTGCTCTCTGGTTTGGATCGAGATTCGTTCCTGGAAGGCCTGAAAACATTAAATTATCAGGCCTAGTATCATGCGGAAGTCCTAGGGAATGTCCGATTTCATGTGCCAATGTCTTGTAGTCTGCCTTATCATTAAGAAAAATATATGATATACCACCAGAAGTACTTGGTAAGTTCCAAGTGCATCCCCAAAAATTATTGCCTGAACCCGGCATAAAGAAAACGGAGATGTATCTGTCATCCTGATTATATTGATATAAACCGCTATTTATCCGGTCGAATTTATGAGCTTCATCACATGTCATATCATCGGTCGTAATAGGAATTGCGAAATTTTTGCTCTTTTCAGTCGTGGAAAAATAGTGAACGGTTGTAGGCCAAGGAAAATCCTGAGTCAACGTTATTCCGAAATTTTTCCACACTTTAGTTGCCTCTCTAAGAATTTCAATAACTCTCGTCCACTCTGTTCCGTTCCAACCGGTTTGGGGATCATTAACAAAAAATATCTTTAAAGTAACATATGGGTCTCCCACATTACTTCTTTCATCAAATACAACTTGTTCACCCCTACGTGGAATTTCTTCACTTCCACATAACTCTGGAAAGTGTTTTTTAAACTCTTGACTACTACAATGAATATCATCACTCTCATACGTATAGCCAAATTTGTTAGTCGTATAAGGCATATATTTTTGACGGTATTTTTTATTAGAATTCATTTTTTCACTCCTGAATTAAAATTCTGATAATGCTCGTACATATTCAATATATTAAGAAATTTAATAGAGTGCTTGGACAACTATTACCGAAAAAAATAATGTATACCCTATACATGTGAGGTTTACATAACATCTCATTATCGGTAGTTGTTTCAATTCAAGAATCTTTTTGTACCAAGGGTTCTTTTTATTTTCCACTATTATGAAATATGCATGATTTTATACATTGCCGCAATGGTGCAGGTTTTCAGATTCCAGTTTGTGATCCGGTATACCGAAAAACTGTATAAAATCTTGCATATTCCAACAGCCAGGAGGGGTGTTGTTATTTGTTTCCTTATCGATTAAATGCAATATTTTACCGATTGAAATTATCTTTTCATCTGAATTATTATAAATTCGAATTGACATTTTACACAAAATACCTTTACATGCAAAAGGATCCAAGTTTTAAACATGGCTCTTTTTGTATCTAGGGCTTTGTCCCATTGCCATCAAGTGTAGCTTTAGAATAGCGATTGATCAAATTGATACTAATAACCTTGATAAACGAACAAAAAAAGAGCGTGTTTTGAAAAAAGTTTGATTATTTCTGTGATCCTTCCCCCATTAAAGCACCCATCTCCTGAACATATAGGAAGTTTATGTTTTGCTAGTTTTATCGTGTTTCTACTGCTTTTGATTGAGAATGTTTTTTGCAGATTCAATTATAATGTTAGACTGATCTAGTTGAATGAAATGACCACTTCCCGACACAATTTTATTCTGACTACTAGTAGACCAGGATGTCATACTTTGTTGAAGTTTTAACCATTCTGGATACTCTTTAATAGTATTAGCCGAAGATAATATAAAAACCGGCAGATTGCCAAAACCTTTGCCCTCAGCTTTGCGTACCTGATTAGCTG
>NZ_AUMR01000184.1 GCF_000430785.1 Ectobacillus panaciterrae DSM 19096 | reverse complement strand
ATCTCATTATCGGAAGTTGGCTTGTCTCTGGAACCCGCATCAACTCTACATTTCGTACAGGATATGAAATTTCACGTTATGCATGGTTTTATACATCTTTGTAAAATCAGGCTTTTCCGATACCTATTTGGGTATGTTTCACACCACACTGTTGTATAATATCCTGCATATTTTACAAAGAAACAGTTTACCTATGACTCAGAAATAAGGGTTTGTGTAGCGGTGGATGGTCATATAACAAGCATTAGTAGACATTAAGTAAGCGAATACGATATTACATAAATAATTCTTAGGAGTGACTGTATGATGTATCCCTTTTTTACAAGAATTTTTACCCCTTGGGAACAACAGCTTGAACAATATTATCCGCCCTCTGCATACACATCTTGGCAATTCGAGCAACCTGGACAGATGCCCTCTATTCCTAAACCTTCGTATCATCCATCCCATTATCCTACAATGGTTTACCATTATCATTATCATTTTCCATCGATATATTTTAAAAGTTTTCACGGTACATTTAATATCTAACCAAGATCGTAAAGCCACGATTATGGATGCTCTCACCTAAAAGAAATTCATTAGGGAAGAATGGACCGGTAGAGAAGGAAAGTACTTAATATTTGTATCTCAAAAAAAGCAATGCCAGCATAAGGGCATTGCTTTTCTATTTATTTTTGTTATGTAATTTTGCCAATCCCTGTTAAGCCGAGCTAAAGGGATTCCTTATATCACTAACCTTAGTAGAAGGATACCAACCCGCGCAACCTGAATTAATAAGTACCTAGGTTTTTACTCAGGGTAAAAACCTTGATAAATTTTAAGATAAGGGTTAGTTTACCTAAGTACTTAAGTTTTTATTTAAGTTAGAAAGGTAGGTAAAAACATGGATAAAAGTGATAATCAAGATATAGAAAACCTGGATAATAATTTACTAACGATAAAAGAGATAGCTGCTATTATTGAAGAAACTCCTAACGTGGTTCGGAATTGGATTAAAGAATTAAAACAACACATACCTTTGCAAAAAAATGATGCAGGATACAACGTTTTTGATGAAAAAGCATTGGAACGAATGAAGTTGATTAAACAACTTCATAGAGAACAAAACTATTCTATTAAGCAAATTGAACATTATTTTGCTACTGATGGAGTATCCTTTAAGCCTACCCCAAACAAAGACACAGGAGCGTTGCTAGCAGATGAATTGAGAGGACTCCATGACGAGATTAAAATGTTAAGGGATTATGTTCAAAGACAAGAAGAGTTTAATAAAGCCTTGATTACTAAGCTCCAAGAACAGCAGACATACCTTGATAAAAAGCTAGATAAACGTGATCAAGACTTAATGCAGCTTATAAGAGATACACAAGAAACTAAAAAGCTAATCGCAGCAGCTGAACAAAAACAAAGCTGGTTCTCTAAGCTATTTGGAACGAAAAAATAAGGCACACAGAGTCCGCATCTGCGTGCCTTTTCCATATGGAAAGTATGTATGCTACCTACAAAGGAGGTAAAAGGGGACACACATACATAGTTGTATCTCCTTATTATTATAACATATTTTAACAAATAAATGTTAAATTTAACCTAAAGGGGGTCATGTTCTTATAGGGAAGAACATGACCTGCATACACATGAAGGAAATTCGTTGTTGACACCTTCTTTTTTATAGTCTCCCAAAGCTCCCATTTTATGCAGAATTTCATACATATTTTTGTATTAATACAGGAAATCGCCAGGTCTGAAAAATCCTTTCATATCAACCTTGTATAAAACCATGCATAACGTGAAATTTCATATCCTGTACGAAATGTAGAGTTGATGCGGGTTCCAGAGACAAGCCAACTTCCGATAATGAGAT
>NZ_AUMR01000183.1 GCF_000430785.1 Ectobacillus panaciterrae DSM 19096 | reverse complement strand
GGACATTTTTACATCTTGGTAGCTAAATGAATAAAAAATAAATGGTTTACATACAAAATAGGACTTATTACTCGCTTAGGTTGATGGCGATGTGGTACTACCCCAAGTATAAATATACATGGAATGAAGATGACCGGCTTGTAGCAATTACGAAGCAAGGCGAGAGTACGCCATATGCGACGTACAAGTATGATGACGATGGACGTCGTATTGAAAAAACAGTAAATGGTCAAACAACTCGGTATCATTATGATGGAGACAGCATTAACGTTTTGTATGAAACTGATACGAATGGAAATGTTCTTCGTCAATATGTATATGGAGTAGACAGTGTTCGCGTTGCGATGAAGTCTCAAGGTCAAACACTATATTATCACTACAATCCGCATGGCGATGTCATTGCAATGACAGATGCAAATGGCAATGTAGTAGCACAGTATGGATACGATACTTGGGGGAATGTATTAAAGAACACTGCACAAGGTATAGCAGCAGATAATCCATTTGGATATGCAGGGTACATGTATGATAAAGAAATCGGCATGTATTATTTAATAGCACGTTACTATAACCCAGGTCATGGGGTATTCTTATCAGCAGACCCAGATCCAGGTGATGAGGATGATCCTGTCACGCAGAATGGGTATACGTATGGAGATAATAATCCAGTGATGATGACAGATCCAGATGGTCATGTAGCATGGTGGGCTGTTGCTGGTGGTATTGGTGCTGCTACTGGAGTAGCTAAATATTTATACCAAAATCGAAATAAGGGGTATACTTGGAAAGGTGGTCTCAAAGCGGCAGGAAAAGGAGCCCTTAATGGTGTAGCATGGGCAGGAATAGGACGAACAGTAGGATTTATATCCAAGGGAAAGGCTTTGGGAAGAATAGTTCAAAAAAGGGATTACAGACCTTCATTCAGGCAAGCAACAAGCAATATAAAACGCTTTATGAAAAATCCAATAAAACATCTTAAAAGGACTCCTGGCGCTCGTTTAGAAGGGATGGCTAAAGCAAAGAAAAAAAGAATAGAAGCATTTAACAAGTCTACAAAAGCAAAACTTATGCGCGCTTCTAACGCTATAGGAAGACGTCGATAAAGTTAAGAAGGGGAGCTAAGAGTGTTGGTAGGGATTTTAGGATTTGTTGTGATTTTGGTTTTAAGAATATTACTAACGTTAATTGTCATGCTCCAAGATTATTGTTTGACTAATATAAAAGCAACTTATAGTAAGACAATTATCGCAATAACCATTGTTAGTATACGTATGTTTTCAAGCGTATGGATAATCTTTGTTACGGAACCTACACTAATGGGTGCATTACAAGCCGTAGCAATTCAATCAATCATATTACTTTTTCTTTGGGCACTTTCAAAGTATGTACGAAAGTATGAAGAAAATTGGTTCATTACAATAGTTGCTTTTATCGCCTATGGTATTGGCTCTTACTTTTATATTATGTTTGCTTTTATAGCTTAATGGTTTGTCTATTTAAGCTACAATAGTGCAATTATATGAAAGTGAAAAATCTTACGTGGGGTACCGCCACACTGCCATCAACTTAATGATTTAGATTATAAAAAACAATTGTTTTTTATAATCTTGAAAACGGACAGGAAATGTCCGTTTTTTTGTTGGATATCATTATAATAAAAGTGTAAAAAAACAAATTATAATAAATATATATTTATTTGTAACTTTTTGTTTTATTTGTTGGCATTATTTGAGAATGGAGTTCTGCCAAGAAAGAAGGCTCTTTTATACCGATAAAATAAAAAAAGAGCCTACGCTCCTTTTCTCATTTCTCTAACCAATCTAGGGGAACATCTTGTTCTCCTGATATCTCGAATTTAATTTCTCCATCTTCTTCATAGACTCTTTCTATAATTGGAATCGTGATCATTTGTTTT
>NZ_AUMR01000182.1 GCF_000430785.1 Ectobacillus panaciterrae DSM 19096 | reverse complement strand
TATTATCTTTACACGGCATATCAAATCATTCGATATACGAGAAAAATAGAGAGAGCTGCCTAGCAAGGCAGCTCTTGTTTACATAATCAGTGTTATCGGAAGTTAATTATTCAACTTTCATATTTCTTGATTCCCTTACAATCGTTCCAAGAAGATAGTCAAATCCTTGACAGACTCTCTTACTGTCGGCGTTCAAAAGCAAGACGTGCAGCAAGACCTGTCAAGACGCTTGCCATGAGCCAACGCTGCACCCGTAGCCACGTTGGGCGTGTGCCAAACCACTCGGCGACTCTACTCGCTGTAAACACAATTAGGAGGTTGACTATAAAGCTAACGGTTATTTGCGTAAGGCCCAAAGCTGCACCTTGTAGGAGCAACGATCCCTTCGCAGGATCTTCAAATTGAGGTAGAAGTGACACATACAAAATAGCAATCTTGGGATTCAGTAGATTAGTCATGAGTCCCATCAGAAATAGCTTCCGTGGTGTTTCAATAGAAACAGCACGAGGTGCCAGAATAGATGTAGCACCAGGTTTAATCGAATTCCAGGCGAGCCAAAGCAAGTAGGCAGCACCTGCCCATTTAACTGCTTCGTAGACGACTGGAACAGCAATGAAAAGAACTGTAAGTCCGAACATTGTTGCGATTATATAGATTACGAAGCCAAGCATGACACCCAAAAGAGAAATGACTCCTGCCATGCGCCCCTGCGTAATGGAACGGGAAATTAGGTAAATCATGTTAGGTCCAGGTGAGCAAACCATGCCAAGTGAAACGAGTGCAAAAGCTATCAAGGTACCAAAACTGATCATGAATCTTCTCCTCTCTGTACCGTTCTAAAATTACTCTTTTATTCTATACCAATATCTATATTCTTCCTTAAAGCCTAACTTTGAATAAAGTTTTAATGCAGGGGTGTTATTTAACATAACCTGAAGATAGGCATTTTTTGCATCATTCTCCTTACCCCATTGTAAAATGTTTAGAATTAGTTTTCTCCCATATCCTCTATTCCTATATTTTTCGTTCGTCACAATATCAAATAACCCTATGTATTCACTTTCTAAAACACCCATCCCGCAAGAAAATGTTTCATTACTATCATCAGATAGCATAACATAACAAGTCTTTGGAATAATATTTCTTAGCATTTGCTTTAAAGTGGGTTGGTCTTTTTCACTTACATTGTTTAAATTACAGAAATTAGAAAACCATTTATCTTGTAAATTATTATAAACAATAACATTATGTTTTGAAGAAACCTCAATTTCTTCCAAAGATAAAACTTGAACACTTGTCAAACTATCAAGAAGATAGCCTGTTTTTTCAAGAATACTGTCTAAATTATTTGGGTGCACCTGTGGAGTCAATTTATAAACAACCCTTAAATTTCTTTTCCGATATATTTGTTCACTATTTTCTATCTTATTTTTCAATTCTTCATTTGAAACGTAAAGTGGATTGATAGAGTTGGCTCGTTTTGTATATCCATCCGAAAATCGTAGTATCCACCCATCAAAAAGTTGTGTTTGAAGTGCTGGCAATGCGTTCATTGATAACTCTTCTATTTTTTGTATCAGCGTCTTATTAGCCATTGTTCTCCCCTCTTTTTACTCGCATTTTGATTATGTAGCATAATAACTCATAATATCATATAAATATACATTTTTTATGAAAATATTTCCATTTTTATTATTCAACTAAACTGCCCCGTTAGCCAACCATGAAGTAAGGCTTCACCACAGAAAACGGAAGAAACCATCGTTCTTACATGGTAGCTAAAGAAAGAATAATAAATACCGTATAAATGTTAGGTTTAAATAACATACCTTATCAGGGTTCTAGTGCAAAAAATCTCTTAAACTTGGACATACTGATACTATCAATCTAGAAAAGGGATGGTGTTCAGTGTGAAGAAGAAAAACTCGTTCAAATGGAA
>NZ_AUMR01000181.1 GCF_000430785.1 Ectobacillus panaciterrae DSM 19096 | reverse complement strand
TTTTTGCTGTTCTTATCGTCATTTCGACAATACTCATTATAATTCCTTTGAGAATGCTAGGTTAATACTAGCATTCTTTTTGTTTGCTATCTACCTTCGAACTACAAACAACAAAAAGACCGCGGGGTTTCGCCCCCGCTCCGACGACCAGCGTTAGCACGCTGGACCGCATATCAAACCTTTCATGGGGGCTAGCCCCCACACCCCCAACCCTTGCCGGGAGGCGTCCCCAAAACAATTTGTTTTGGGGAGATCGAGAGGGTCTTGGTCTTGTGAGTCTGTCAACTCCTTATGCTCCCTTTGGTCCGCTACCGTTGACACACGCCAGGTCTACACCCCTTTTTAAAGTAAGATATAAACTACATGAAAGAACAGCGAAATTTATATTTTGTCATTCTTTTATGCTCACCAAACAAAGTGCGGTAGAACATTTAACTCTAAAGCTTTTAAATACCTTTTCTAACAATTTTTCATATCTTTCTTGTACTTTTATTAACCAAAAATCAAACCCTCTCAGAACGAGCGCTAAGGCTTTTAAAAAGAATCGTCAATTTCCACTTATGCTTTATATCCATATCGTTTAAAAAAATCTCGTAAGGCTAATTCTATAACGTCTTGCTTTTGTATTCTATATGTCGCGGAAAACTGATCTAATTTCGTACTGATCGACTCATTAAAATACACGCTTTTGCGGGTCTTTTTCTCCGGCTGTATCTCGGTACGAGTCCGCATAATTAATTGCTCTATACTGTTGGTGCTGTCTGTGTGTTGTTCTAGTGCTGTGGCTGCTGCTTCTATAACGCCCTCTTGTTGCTTGTGAGCTGCCAATAGGCTGCGTATTGCTGCTATTTCGTCTGCTGTTAGGCTGTCCATTGGTGTGGTAGTGTCTGTCTTCTGTCTGCTATCTAGTGCTGTTTTGGCTGCCTGTGGGCTGCCTGTTGGCATAAACTCCATTAATTCCCGGTTCAACGGCTCTGGCCCTTCTCCTATATAATCCCATACTCTTGTGCTTTGGCTGTATTGATACCCTGCTGCCTGTAATGCTGCTCTTAATCTTTTATCGCTTATCGCTAAATCTTTGCTTACTTCTTTAACGTTATGCTCTTTTAACTGCTCCAATATGGCTTGTATAGTGTGCATGTGTTATAGTCCCCTCCCTTACGTGCTGTGTTGATGCTATGTTAGCGCTATCTATAACGCCTATTAATGAATTATATTCTGCATAGCTGTAGCTTGTCCTGCAAACATATCATTATCGGTAGTCAATGTATTTAGAATTCTACAAAAACCCCTTCATCAAGCAATCTGAAGGGGTTTCGTGTTTACATAATCAGTGTTATCGGTAGTCATTTAGGTTCTATTGCTTTTACAAAACGTACGAGTACAAACCAATAAGAAGGGTTTTGGTTACCTATAAAACCAACCTACAGCTTGGCTTGGTATAGAGATAGAGTACGTCATTTTATTTTCCTCGTCTATCGGAGTCGCGTGATAACAAGGTGTGCTGAAACAGGCCTTGTTCCTCCAGCGAGCGGAGTGATGGTTAGTGCCGTGGTATTGCCAGTAGGATTTCGCACAGTCAGTATTGAATTGATAACTGTTGTTTCCACAAGAGCTATTCCTACTATCTGAGACGTACCGGTTGCTCGCCCAACCACCGTATAGGGTAAATCACTGTTATTGAGAGTTAAAATCAGTTGACCTGCTTCAGTCACACTTACCTGAAACAAAACCTGATAGAAGCCAATTGCAGACAAGTTAAATGTATCAGCACCAATGCGGAAAATTCCTCCTCCACTAGTAGGTCCATTTTGCGGAAAATCTACGTCTGTACCAGGTGCAACTGTTGCAGTATTGTCAGAGGGCATCAACGCATAAAAATCTGCAAAGTCTAATACTCCTCCTGTTGGTCCTGCCGGACCTGTTGGCCCTGGAACCCCTTGTGGTCCTGTTGCTCCTGTTACTCCTGTTTCTCCTTGGATTCCTTGTGGCCCTTGTGGCCCCGGAACTCCTTGTGGTCCTGTTGCTCCTGTTGGTCCTG
>NZ_AUMR01000180.1 GCF_000430785.1 Ectobacillus panaciterrae DSM 19096 | reverse complement strand
GCCGGATTAATTTCAGATGAAGAGCTTCATGCCGATTATGTGATTCCAGATCCATTTGACCGCAGAGTAGCGGCTCATGTAGCAGCAGCTGTTGCTAACGCTGCGATGGAAACTGGTGTTTCACAAAAAACTGCCAATGTAGAAGAAATCAAAACACGTCTATTATCATTAGTAGAAGAAACACAACCTGCTTTGGTGTAAATCTAGCCGAACTAAAGGAAAATCTTATCTATCGCTTTAGTTGTTTAGGAAAGCCTATTACACACCAAGTTGTAAATCCGCATACCGTTTATTCTTTCAAAACTTGCTTTTCTTTTCAAGCTGTTAAGTTCTTCTTAACAGCTTGTTTTTATGCCTGCTATCCTGAAGTGCAATTCATACATCAGTTGTTTGTCATTATCCCTCAATTAAGTGCTTAACCGGTAATCGAATCATGAAAATTGCTCCTTTTTCCCCCGGTCTGTTTTGGAATGTAACCTCACCTTCAAGCTGTTCTACCATTTCTTTTACATAGGATAGTCCAATGCCTGTTGATGGGTTGCCATCATGATTATATTTAGAAGTAAACCCAGGTTTGAAAATTAAATCCTTATGCTTCGGTGCAACACCAGGACCATTATCACTTATCAGGAATTCAATCGCATCCTGCTCCTTACTAATAAAAATCGTGATGGTTCCTCTATCTTCGATAACTTCTACCGCATTTACAACGATATTATTTATGATCGATAAAATCGTATAAACGTGGTAATGCAGATGAGTTCCTTCAATCGTGTACACAAATTGAATCTCTTTTTCCAGTAAACGGGCATATTTCTCATTTGCTCGCACAATGATGTTGACCAGTTCATGTATTCCCATATAATCTGCAGGACCTTCATCGGAAATCAGTTTTGAAAGTCCTGCAAAGATACGCTGGTTATCCTTTTTAACCTCATGAACTTCACCAGCGATTTTTAATGCTTGTCTTCGTAAATCTTCGACCGAAAAATCAATCTGTTCATTTTCCGAACAGTTTAAATTTTTATATAGATCATACGATTTTTTTGTTATGTTTTCAGTATCTCGCAACGTTTTTTTTAAATGAATGGATTCTTCATATAAATTGGAAATAAGCATCATCATGTGTTCATTTCGTTTTCTAACTTGCCTTTCCTTCGACTGTGCTTCATACAGTTTCATCATATTGAAAAAGCTTAAAACGATAAAACTGTGGGAAAATGCGATAATAATAATCTCAATTAGTCCCGCTAGCGTAATCGTTGTTTTTAATATAAGATATTGCATAATTAACTCTGCAAAATCAGACAATATTTCGATTACGAGGCCAATAAGTGCAATTATGAAAGTCCGGTCTTGAAAGCGGTTCATTTTTGCTACATAAAAGAGGCAAGCATAAGTGAAATAATAGAAAAAACTAGGGAAATGGGTTTGGAAAGAGAATGCCCAATCAAAATTTCCCTGCATGATTGAGTCTAGTAGAATACGAAACCCCACAACTGCCATTCCCGTCAAAAAACCTGGTAATACTGTCGGCATTTTCCGCAACAATAACAAAGAGAAGAAAAATGTTGGTGCACCAAAACTGATGCGAAACGTTTCATTTAGAGGATAAAATTTTAATTCGCTTGCTAATGGCACTGTAAACATCATTAGAACAAGAATATAGCTGTCTTTTTTCAATAACGTACTGAGGTTCAAGATTGTCACTTCCCAATTTTGTTTAAAAATCCGTATACAGTTCCATCAACCTTGATACAAAGCTTACCACTTTCTAAGTATGAAACAAATATCATACATAATAAGTAAATAACCATCCCAAGCTCTGCTAGGAAGTTCTTTTGGAATTCCTTTCATTTTACCTTTTCTTAATAATAAAAGTAAATAGGAAGCCCTGTCATAATAATGATTACAACTTATTATAAATTCCATTATACCTTTTAGAAAATACTTAGATCCCATTCTTGTGCCATATGTTTCAATAACATGCCACCCGCTAAGCTATTGCCATATTCATCAATAGCTGGTCCATATATACCGATACCAAATTCACCTTGAAGAGGTAATGCCCGTCTAATGC
>NZ_AUMR01000179.1 GCF_000430785.1 Ectobacillus panaciterrae DSM 19096 | reverse complement strand
AACTTCAGCTTCTTCAAAGTTTCTTTGTTCTCTTTGTGTTGTTCGTATGTTTTTTTGCGTTCTGCAAGCATTTTGTTATAGACGAAACGAACACAACCAAAGGTTTTTGCAAGAAGAACACATTGTACGACTGTCGGATAGATTCGGAACTTATACGCTTTGTTTGCCATATCATTTCACCTCGCTTTACGATTGTTCGATAAACTAATTTTACCATAATATGTAACCTAAAACAAGAACAAATGTTCTTCAGGCTTGCGCCTAACCGAAATTCATCTCCCCCTTACCGTTGGGCTACGCCCTTCACACGCTTGAAGAGGAAGACTTCTTTCGGAAAATCGTTAAAAACACCCTTTAACATATTCATTACACATAAATGAATATATTTATAGGAAAATGAACATATTTAATATATAATATAACATAATCATATAGGATTAATTGAATATATTTAGGAAGTAGGGATTACTATGAGACCTTTTCATTATGAAGAGCTCAAAAAATTAATGATGCCTATGGAAACGGTAAGATTACTTACTACCATTAACGAGTATAAAGGAAAACAAGATTTGTATAAGAAACAGTACCCTCAAGTATTAAACACGCTACGTGATGTCTCTATTATACAGTCAACAAAAGCTTCAAATGCCATTGAAGGGATTGTAATCACTGACCAGCGTTTAAAGAGTATTATGGGACACAAGACAGAACCTAAAGACCGATCAGAAGGAGAAATTGCTGGATATCGCGATATATTAGATATCATTCATGCCTCCTTTGATGCAATACCACTAAGTGCCGGAGTTATACTACAACTTCATCGTGAGCTCAGTAAGTATATCCCATCGCAAGGCGGAAAATGGAAACATGCTGATAATGTAATTCGTGAGAAACTTCCAGACGGAGAGGTATTTGTACGCTTTATGCCTTTGTCAGCATTTGAAACACCTTCTGCTATGGAAAAATTATGCCAAGAGTATCAAGAGCGTATGCGTAAGCAGGACGTTGAGCCTTTACTTTTAATTTCACTGTTTCTTCTGGATTTCCTTTGTATCCATCCATTCAATGATGGAAATGGTCGTATGTCCCGATTACTGGCCTTACTACTTCTTTACCAAGCTGGTTATGAAGTAGGACGTTACATTAGTCTTGAAAAGATCATTGATGAAAGTAAACAATCTTATTATGACACTTTACAGCATTCATCTATCGGTTGGCATGAGCGTCGAAATGATATTTTCCCTTGGGTAAATTATTTCTTAAGTACGATTGTAGCAGCCTATAAGGAATTAGAAGAACGAGTCGGAGTTGTGCAAACGGGTAAAGGCAATAAAGAAAAAAGAGTCGAATCTTATATAGCCAATAAAATTGGTTACTTCAGCAAAGAAGATATTCGTACAGCTTGTCCGGATGTAAGTGAATCAACTATTAATCGTGTTTTAGTGCGATTAAAAGAAGAAGGGATCGTAGAGCCTTTAGGTAAAGGTAGAAGCGCAAAATGGAAGAAAGTATGATAGGTTCTGGTGCAAACCTCGAATGCTGTCAAAATATATACAAAAATATGAGTGTAGTTCCGAACATTTAAGTATATTGAAACATGAAAATCCGAAAAATCATACAGGGTTCCGAATAAATGTTTCATTTGACAGAGTAATATTCAGGTTACATTAATTGTCCATTTCTTTTTGCACTAGAACCCTTTTATCTATAAAAGTTGACCTTTACAGGTACTTTAAGCATGACAAAAAGGCTTCAGGAGAAGTTGAAGCCTTTTATTTTTACACCATCAAATTTTTGTAGAATTTAAGGAAACCCTACATGTTTATTGTTCTATAAATTGCTTAATTTATACATGTTTTACTTTACATAATCAGTGTTATCGGAAGTTCATTACGATTTTTTTGAGAAGAGTGTTTATCGAATGTGGTCAGCATAGGGGTCATAAATTCCAGTGAGTAATAGAACACTCACCGATAAAATAATCATTCCTACTACTAATAACCCATTACCAACAAATTTATTTTTCTTTTTTCGTGAAAGTACACCTAATACAATAAAAATCATTGCAAAAGGTACTGATATCAATCCTAAACCAATATTCAAAGACTATTCAATCCCTTCAAAGAACAAT
>NZ_AUMR01000178.1 GCF_000430785.1 Ectobacillus panaciterrae DSM 19096 | reverse complement strand
ATGAAGAGACAGTCTGTAATTTTCTTGGTTGGAGGAATAGCAGCAATGATTGTTGCTATGGGAATAGGGCGGTTTGCTTTCACACCTATCCTGCCACTCATGATGGAGCATCAATTATTCTCCACTACTGGCGCTGGTTATTTAGCGTCAAGTAATTATATGGGCTATTTGATTGGCGCAATAATCCTAACGTTTTTTCAG
This sequence comes from Ectobacillus panaciterrae DSM 19096, assembly GCF_000430785.1. GTDB lineage: Bacteria > Bacillota > Bacilli > Bacillales > Bacillaceae_G > Ectobacillus > Ectobacillus panaciterrae. The sequence continues at coordinate 1,998 of NZ_AUMR01000178.1, read as the reverse complement.
GTTAAAAACCGACACTTGCTTCTGATGATTGGATTATGCATAAGCGTTGCTACAACATGGGGGATGGGAGAATTCCAAACCATGCAAACACTCTTGTCTTAAGTAAAGATTGAAGTGTTAGATATTAATAATAGGGAAATTACAATCTTTGGTTAAGGTCAAATTGCGTTTAAAAATGATGCCCTGTGAGTCGATATGGACAAAAATACGGTTTCGTCCATAATAAATGCTCATCAAGACTCTACGTGAACCTCGCTGCGGCGGGTTTTTTTATATCCGATTGTTGCCCGCACCATATTTATAGGAGTAATGCTCCCCTGTTGAATTAGATGAATATTTCGGTGCGAGGAGCCATGTGGTTAATCCGTGAGAGCCACCGTGTTAATAAAATAGAGCCATTATGTTATTTTACAGAGCTAGGCGGGGACTAAACTAACGGGCAGTTATCTTCAAGGAGTGAATACTCCAAATCTTGCTACACAAACTATTTTACTTCATCTCTGGAGGGTTTATTTGAATGTCAGGATTATCTAAAAAGGCAACCATTTTAGGTATTGCTTTTGTTATTCTATCATGGAGTTTAACTTGGCCAATTTCAAAGATCGGATTGCATTACTCACCACCATTACTATTTGCAGGGATGCGTACGTTGTTAGGTGGCATTTTACTTGCAATATTTCTTTCGAATCGAATAAGAGAACTACAATGGAAAAAAAATTGGCGTATTTTCGTTGTGTCAGCCCTTTTTAATGTTATTATTTTTATTGCTTCCTCCAATTTTGCATTAAAATACTTACCATCAGGATTATATACGGTTATTCTCTACTCCCAACCAGTGCTTGTTGTCTTACTTTCATGGCTATGGCTAAAGGAGTCGATGACTGTAAGAAAATTAACAGGTATTCTGTTGGGTTTTTTCGGGGTTCTTATCGTAAGTTTTAAAGGTTTAAATGGATATGTATCATTGGTAGGGATTCTTTTAGCACTGATATCTGCATTAGGCTGGACTTTTGGGACTGTTTATGTAAAAAAGAACAATGAAAAGGTACATTGGCTATGGCTCGTTGCTATGCAGAATTTAATTGGTGGCATCTTTATGACTTGCTCTGGTTTATTAACAGAAGATGCATATTCCATTGAATGGAAACCTCCATTAATTTTAAGTTTATTTTATGGTGGCGTAATTGCGCTAGGGGTTGCTACTGCAGTTTACAACAAACTTATGAGTGTTGGTGAATCCAGTAAAGTAGCATCATTTACGTTTCTTGTACCAGTTTTGGCGGTAGGAATTGGATCGATTTTCTTAGGTGAAGATTTTACGATATCCATCTTTGGAGGATTAGTTCTTATTTTTGCGAGCATATATCTTATTAATAGTAAAAAACATCGAAATAAGAACGAATGATCGCCAATAAAAACTAGTATACGCCTGTAACGTATCATAGATTTTCATATTAGTTAGTCTTACTCATCCACATCTAACCTGCTCGTTAATTGAACAAGAAAGATAAAAAGCATTCTATATTGAATGCTTTTTATCCTTATCATAATTTGGTGATGTACTAGTGTGTGTTAATATGCGGTCTAATACTTTTTCAGTAAATGGCATAAAGTAATTAAGTATTAGCCCCCCTAAACAAACGGTTAATAAAGTTCCAACGCCAATTGGTCCATTTAAAATCATTGCCATTATCAAAAATACGAGGTAAATGAGTGTTCTCGAAAAAAATATATTTGTTCTTGTTAATTCTTGTATGATTAATGTTAATCGGTCAACTGGAATCGGTGCAAAATTTGTATGTAAATATGTTGCAGTTCCTAATCCTATAACAATTAAGCCGATTCCAAAACAAACAGCTTTGCTGTACCATAGTTCAGGTGTTATCAAATTGTGCAATAAAAAAAGCCACATATCAATACCAATACCCGTTATAAATGCTGTTAACAATCCCAAAACTTCTGGTCTTTGTCTTTTTAAAAATGAATTACAACATATCA
>NZ_AUMR01000177.1 GCF_000430785.1 Ectobacillus panaciterrae DSM 19096 | reverse complement strand
GCCATCCCCTCCTTGCACCTTTTATCTTTAATTCCATTATACCTAAAACGTCTATAAAAGTGTCATTCACTTTATATACGTCTGTAAAATGTTTTTCATACTTTTATAGACTTAAAAACGGACGATTCTATACAGTCCATAAATGTGTACCTTTTGGTACAATCAAAAATTTGTAAAGGTCAATGTAAATTTATAAACCCTTGTAAGTGATTTTTGTCACCTTTACAGACGTAAAACAAGGAAAAGTGCATTCGTTTATAATGGCATACCTTTATAAACGAAAAAAAGATCCCAAAGAATTGAGTGTTGAATAACAATAGAGTTGTTCCGCAAATGGGTCAGTTAATGGAATAAGATTCCTAAATACAACTGGATATTTATGTTAATATTGGTGTGGGATTGTGAAGAAATGTACTTAAGCTAACGGTCAGGTTAGTGAAAAAAGAAAGAATAAAATGTAGTTGTATTCGAAAAGAAAAATAAATAACTTATATACATTCCGCATATTGTCAATCCAGTATGTTATACTGTAACAAACCTTTGAAGCTTTTAATCTTTTACCATTACCTGTACCATCTCCCTACTCGAACGTTGAGTAGGGTTTTTTATTGAGTATTATACAGAGAACATAAAAAAACAGGCCCTATATAAAGAGCCTGTTTGTATAAACGATTTAAGATTAAGCAGCTTTTTTAACGTTAGCAGCTTGAGCTCCACGAGCACCTTGCTCAACGTCAAACGTTACTTTTTGACCTTCGTCTAAAGATTTGAAGCCGTCACCTTGGATTGCAGAGAAGTGTACGAATACATCGTCTCCATTTTCACGTTCGATAAAGCCAAAACCTTTTTCTGCATTAAACCATTTAACTGTACCTTGTTCCATTTTTGTTGCCTCCTAGTGCGTTACCACACATTGTATTACTATCCTTGCCCAAAGTATCATCAAGACGAAAAGTCGATATTCATACTATCCTTTACACCGAACAAAAATAATTCTTCTTTATCATATCAGGAAACGAAAAAAATTGCAAATTATTGGAATTTAACTAAAATGGTAAAAATCCGCAAAGAAAAAGAAGAGCAATCATGCAATATAAACAAAGAACTCATAATGACCATTCTAATTAAGTTATCTTTGTTGAACTAACGGGTGCTGGTTTAGTTGAAGAAAAATAAGTTAATTTGCATCCGTGTTTCTATTTTCGTTATTCCATTAAAGGGAGCTTTTCTTGAATAAGGAAGCGCCCATTCTCTATTTAACGGGGATTTGTTTTTCGGAAAATCCTTTAATCCATCTTTTCGAGGGGATGGGCAAAAACACCCTATTTCTAATTTATTAGACAACGACATTTAATTTTAAAGAAATTACGTCAAATAAAAAAGAAAGTCACATTTTAAGGTGAATTTTGTTGGTCTCAAATACCTTCGTTATTGGACAAAACAGCCCTTAGCGTAAGAAAATTGAAGTTCCCCCTTCCAGAAAATGTATTAGCGTATAATATACGCGTTTTGCCGTCAGAACCCCTTATAGGCTTCAGATACCTTAGCACTAACAAACGGTTAAAACACTGAGGCGGGAATAGGGGAGCCCCTAACGCGCTACGCGTCACGCCTCCCCTAACCAAACACAATAAAAACACCTGTAACGGACAGTCTGTTAATTCTGCCTGCCGCGCTGTCCATATATTTATTGTTTAAGGGACACATGATTTAATTTTCGCTTTAATTGCGATATACGAGCAGGTGTTACACCTAGCATTTCCGCTAGTTCCTTTCCTTTTGCGCCAGGATAGCGGCGCATAGCTTCTTCTAGCTGTCATAACATGTCTTCCGTACGTTTCTTACGTTCTTCGTTATATTCTTCCATTGGACGTATTCCGGCTTCCCTGCGCTTCTCTACCTTGCGATCGTATTTCTCTACGCTGTCTATAAGGAGTAGCGCCCGCAAAACGCGAATATTGTACGCTAAGAAAATTTCGACATAAAATAAGCTGTTTTTTCTACTGTAAGAATAAAGAAATAAAAAGGACCAACGATTGTTCATTGGTCTACTAACTTGTTTAGTATTTTATGTCAAGAGAAGATGGGTCGAAGTTTGTGTCCACTCCTCCATATCCCAACTCCCAAACTCTGTACACTTTTGCTTTAATGGAGTTAGTATAGTTCTATGGACACATCTTTGTGTGGTCAGTACAATGAATGACAGAAAGGATGTGTCCAGACATGGAACGCAAACATTACAAC
>NZ_AUMR01000176.1 GCF_000430785.1 Ectobacillus panaciterrae DSM 19096 | reverse complement strand
GAAGTTGAAGGCGGAGACGATGTATTCGTTCATTTCTCAGCTATTCAAGGCGAAGGATTCAAGTCTTTAGAAGAAGGTCAAGAAGTTACTTTTGACGTAGAACAAGGCAACCGCGGACCTCAAGCAACAAACGTAAAAAAGAAATAATTGAAATGAGAGAGTAGGGGATTTCCGTTCTCTCTCTTTTTTTATTTTCATTTTCAGAATTTTATTATAACGTTCTCCCGTTTATCCAGCTAACTCCATCAGCGAAAGCCTCTCTCAAACATAACGCTGTCAGTTCTAATTATTTACTTCTTTCCTCAAACGCTTCGTCATTATTTGTTTCTTGTGATTTCTGGTATGGATTTGTCGTGCAGTGTCCAATATGCCGCTGCTCTTTTATAGAAAGGTTTATTATACAGACAAAACAAAGAGAATGGCATCAGTAATTAGTACCTGGTAATAAAAACCCATTGACAATAGATTGAGTATGCTGATAGGATGAAGCATGTGAGGTAAATGAAGGAGATGAATCCTCCATAGTTATCTTTGCGGAATTTTTTTGTTAAGATGGTAAAAATATACAGAAATGTATTTTTTATTATCTATATATGAGTGAATTATAAATTCGACATGTCCATGTGCTATGTGCAACGAAAAGGGAGTATGGTATGCTTCTTCTCTCTGGTTTACCCTTGCATGAACCACTACAAAGGTTTGACCGTTTCTGCACGTCGCCGGATGCTCTCTCCCCACTATAAAAAGACGTTTTTTTATTCACTTGTATATAGAAAACGTTAAAATATTGCATATTAATCTATGCATTCGCGGTTTGTTTATTGCTAATTATACAATTGATATTGCTAACTATATCTCATATGGATGTAGTGATCCTAGCATCGGAAGGAGTTAAATCAATGAAGGACCTTCATACGTTCGGATGGTATGCGGCTCGTGTAGCTCCGCATCTGCCTAAAGCGGCATTTAAGCCGGTTCCTGCCCGTCTTTGGGGCGGACTCGCATATTTAATGATTATCATCGCCGGGGTACTGGCTATAGGTTTATTTGACCTTCATATATGGTGGAACCTTGTAATCGCGCTCGTTTTAGGCGCAAGTTTTGCCGGTACATGTTTTTTGGGTCATGAAATTTTGCACAGCACAGTCGTAAGAAAGCCGTGGCTGAGAGATTTGCTCGGAGCCATTGCCTTTTTCCCAGTAAGCACGGGACCGCAGCTTTGGAGAAAATGGCACAATCAGAGCCATCATATTCACACGCAGCATGAGGAGCTAGATCCGGATCATTGGGCAACTATTGAGCAATTATCCAAGCGGCCGTTTCTGCGCTTTATGTACCGATTCCCTAAATTTCTACGTTCTCTGTCGTATTTTGGTTTTTTAACAATTAATTTCTCACTTGTTTCTACGAATATGTTTATTAATTATACAAAAGAATTCAAAGCAAAGAAAAAGCTGATCGCATGGATACAATTCGCTTTGCCATGGGCGACGTGGATTGGATTAATATTTTGGATGGGGCCTGTAAAATGGGTTTTTGCCTATTTGCTGCCGCTGTTAATTGCGAATTTTATATTAAGCAGCTATATCGCTACCAACCATAATTTGAATCCCCTTACAGATGTGAATGACCCATTGGCCAATAGTCTTTCTGTTACGGTGCCGCGCTGGGTGGATGTTCTTCACTTTAATTTCTCATACCATGCGGAGCATCATCTGTTTCCGGGAATGAGTCCCAAATACTATCCTTTAGTAAAAGAACAAGTCAAAAAAATGTGGCCTGAACGATACCATGAGATGCCGTTTGGGAAAGCTATGATAACGCTTTGGAATACACCAAGGATTTATCATCAGCACAAAGAATTAATTAACCCGCAAGCAGGCACTGTTTACGGCACGTTAGGAAATGGTCTTGACCCTGCAAACATTGAACCAAGTGGAACGAATTCTCAAAAAGAAGCATCTGTCTCCTAAGGTTTGACGGTTAAACGTTTGGGCCGTTAGATATGAAAATCCTTTTCGTTAAAAGCGAAAAGGATTTTTTTAGGTGCAGTTATATACGCAGTTACGAATGTATGTTTCCTTATCGCTTCTTAACAATTCGTTCCATTACTTTCTCTAATCCATCTCAATTTAAAAAGATAAGCGTAAGTTTTTTGCTTTTATGTTCGTAACGTGATATAGTGGATTTAAACCATTTTACTTTTAATACCATAGAGATTTAAATAAGCTGTAACTTCAGTAGGGGAT
>NZ_AUMR01000175.1 GCF_000430785.1 Ectobacillus panaciterrae DSM 19096 | reverse complement strand
ATATCAAAGTAAAAGGTCAATGGATGTATCTGTATCGTGCAGTGGATTCCGAAGGAAACACGATTGATTTTTATCTCAGTAAAACAAGAGACAAAAAGGCTGCAAAGCGCTTCTTCAAGAAAGCTTTGCGGTCTTTTCATGTTTCTAAACCTCGTGTCATGACAGTTGATAAGAATCCTGCTTATCCTATAGCAATTGAACAGTTAAAAAAAGAGAAAAGCATACCTGACGATATGCAAGTTAGACAACAGAAGTATTTGAATAACATAGTAGAGCAAGATCATCGCTTTATAAAGAAGCGTGTTCGTTCTATGTTAGGGTTGAAATCTTTTCGTACAGCCAATTTCATACTGAGTGGCATAGAAGCGATGCATATGATTAAAAAGAAGCAGGTTCATCAAGGGGTGAAGTCTGTCCAAAGTGAGATTGAATTCATCCATAAATTATTCAGAGTAGCCTCATAATTTATGGATGAAATGGATATTAAGTTTCGATGTTTCTAACAAATCGTATTTGCACCAGAACCAAAAATTTCAATATGTTTTTAGTTTTGCTTTTTTCATTTCACTTACTTAGTTAAGAGCAACTTCAAAATGCTGAGCGGATGATAGTAAATTATCGCCGCAATGTACAGATGAATGTTGTCTCTTAAACTAATAAAAAGTGGAGGAAGATGAATTATGGCGATTACTAAAACAGCAATTGAGTTAAAAACCCCGGATTTTCAGTACGGCGGAACAGCTTACGTTACGACAGCTGAGGATGCTTCTGGTATTAATGTAACGTTTGAACCAGCTTGGCAATGCGCAACGTATGTAAAATTTGTATTACAACGACCTAACGCGAGTGAAGCTTGGACAGATGTTGCTGTGAAATCTGGAGAATCTTGGTATGACTTCCTGGAGTATCATCCTTTCAATACTAGATTTAATATTGCACGCAGTAACACAACGTACCGTATTCGAGTTGAGATGTACGACGTTTGGAACCATGCTGATCATATACAAACGGCTTACAGCAACATGTTTATCCACTAAAAAAGGGCTCTTCGGAGCTCTTTTTTTGCTCTTGGACAGAATCTGATAAAAATGCATAGTAACGTTAAATTAGCTCATATGCCTAACCGACCGCTGCCGATTCTTGCATAAAATAGATAGAGGTTGAAGAGAGGGACTAGTTGAAAATGGCTGGTTCCTTTCTTCATTTCCAGATAGTCGTCTGCTCACCAATACATACAATGCCAGGAATGACATTTACAACATACTGGAATTAATTCAAATTATTTGATAAAGTGAAAATAACTAGAACTACCAGGAGGAATTAACGTGAGAAGAAAGCTCGTTTTAAGTATAGCCTTGGCAGTAATTGTAATAGGGACAGGCTTTACGTTCGCTTATAGCAACGAACAGCCAAATCGGAAAGCGCAAAAGCAACAAGAAGTAGAACAAAACGTCAACAATAAACAAGCTACACCGAAAAGTAGTTATGTAGTAACTAATGAACAATTGGATAAAGCAGCACGGGATGTTGGAGCGATACTGGATGAGAAAACTCTTTATTTCAGGATGATGGAAATGATATTTCAAAAAATTACCATTAACGAAAATAATCTTGTTATCCCGAATACGCGGAATCCTGGGCGTGTTCAGATGACAAAAGAAAATATACAATATCTAAAAAATCAAATCGCTATTGTTGGTGGTGAGAAAAAGGAAAGATATAATGCTGTTTTAGATAAATGGTACAATGAAGATTTTGATACTGTTATTGAAGATTATAAAGAAATTTATAATCTGTACTACGGAAAGAGCATGAAAACCAACTTAAGATTCACTAAAAAGACTGATAACGATGAAAGAGATTATGTAATTCAATTCTTTGGACAAGAAGGATTAAATATACACAATGAAGAATGGGAACATAAACTATAAACAACAAGCTGCGATGTATATGATCGCAGCTTGTTATTTTGTTTCGTTCTTTTTATCCTATTAGCTGATTATTTGGTTCTGGTGCAAAAAACGGTCCTGGTGCAAAAAGTTAAATACAATTGCAAGTAAGCTCTAAATCTTGGATATACTGATCCTATTACTCTAAAAAGGGGCATGATCAGTATGGAAAACCAACCTTTATTCGGTTCTGGTGCAAAAACTTCAGGACAATTGCAAGTAATCTCTAAAACTTGGACATACTGATACTATTACTCTAAAAAAGGGGCACGATCAGTATGGAAAAGCAAAATTTGTTTAAATGGAAA
>NZ_AUMR01000174.1 GCF_000430785.1 Ectobacillus panaciterrae DSM 19096 | reverse complement strand
GGAATTTAAAAAAGATGACCCCTGTTCAATATAGAGATCATCTTCTTAAAACTGCCTAGGTTTTTTTTAATGTCCTTTACAAAGGGTACACTTTATAGCATTAATATTAAGAAATTGGGCTTTTTTTCGTTACTCCATTAAAGCGCCCGATTGCGGATTATCGAAAAATTTACAAGAACTTCAAAAATCGATCTTTAGTTATTGTGCTAACACCCCTTTAATGCAGTGCGTCATAACCCTTAAATACTCTCCTTGTTTCAGTATAATTTACTTAAAAATTTTTCTAAATGAGACAAAGGTACATCTCATATTTTGAGATATACCTTTTGGGAGGTGATTATTTGTTTATAAAATAAACAACAATAGAATGTGAATTCACGTCATTAATATTAAAAAGAAGATTATACAATCATTCATTGAAGTTCCTTTATTAATTTCGTAAGCTCTTTAAATCTAAGATCAAGCTCTTCGTATTCTTTATTATTTGGAGTCATAAAGCTAAGCTTCCCCAAAACTTCTTGTCGTTCTGTTTCAAGGGTTAAACGCAATTCCTCATTATCTTCATTTTTTGGTGATGATTCCTTCTCATTAAATTGCTTATATATGGTGTGATTTGAAAAAACGAGCTTAGTGCTTGTTGTTTGTTCAAGAAAATAACGATCGTGTGACACAACCAATAGAGTGCCATTATATTGTTCTAATGTTTCTTCAAGTTGCTCTCTGGAAGGCAAGTCTAGATGGTTCGTGGGTTCATCTAGGATGAGTACATCTTTTTCTTCTAGAATATATTTCATTAACTTACACTTCACACGCTCACCCATGCTCATATTCCCAATAGGCTCTGTCCACTGAGAATCCAAGAATCCTAAATGTTTCATTAAATTTCGTACTTGCCCTCTCTCTTCAAATGACTCTTTATCAAATAACTGTTCGGGAGTTTGATCAAGAGGCAAGTCAAATACTTCTTGAGTTAAATAGCCGATATTTGCTGATGGTGAAACCCAGATATCGCCTTTGGTAACTGATACTTTTCCGGCTATCATATTCAAAAAGGTCGTTTTACCACTACCATTTGGACCTGTAACTGATATCTTTTCGCCATGCTGAATGGTAAAATTAGCACCTTTAAAAAGTATTTGTTCTTCAAAAGACTTTTCTAAATTTTTAACTTCTAAGAATCGCTTCCCTACTTTATGATTCGATTTTAATGTGAAATTCACTTGGTATTCAGCCTTAGGCGCATCAACTTTAATTTTTTCAAGTTCCTTTTCGAGACGCTTTTGTTTTGATTTTACTTGAGAATCCATTCGTTTAGCTTTTACACGATAGTATTCTTTAGGGAATTCCTGTTTTGTTGAATGTGCGTGAGCTGATTTTGACCATGATGTTAGTTTGTTTATTTGACCTTCAATACGTTCTATCATCTTTTGTTGTTTCTCATATTCACGTTGCTGTGTAAGTCTTTTTCTTTCACGAAATTTCATATAACTAGTGTAGTTACCGCTATGACTAATGAGTGTTTGGTTTTCAATTGACCAAATTTTGGTGACAACTTTATCTAAGAAATAACGATCATGTGATACGAGAATAATGGTACCTTTATAACTTTTAAGCTGCCTTATCAGGAAATCCGTACTTTGTTCATCGAGATGATTTGTTGGTTCATCCAACAATAAAATGTCCGTCTCTTTGGCAAGTCCTTTGGCAAGTCGTGCTTTTAATCTTTCTCCTCCACTTAAATTCGAAAAGTCACGGATTGGAACATTCCACTTCTTGAATAAGGTTTCTTCTTGCGAAGTCACCTCATCAAAAGAATATGACTCGGTTTCTTGTTCAACCATAGTTATATTAAGATCATTCTCCAAGTGTCTAATATATCCTTCTGTTGGTGGAAAGTCATCGTTCAGTAATTGTAGCAAAGTTGATTTACCAGCACCATTTTTACCTATGATTCCGATAATATCCCCTTGTTGTACATTCGTATTTATATTTTCAAAAATAATATGATCTTGAATTTCAACTTTTATATTTTGTAACTGCATTAGTTCTAACATAAAGAATCATCCCTTCTTTTTTTGGGAGAATAAAAAATCCTCCCAAATAATTTTGGAAGGATTAGTCAAGTCGCATTTTTGCCGTACGCAAATAAGCTACGCAGTTATACAGTATATAGAAAAATGGGCAGACTAATCCTAAATTTTTATTATCTGAAATATAAAATCTCAAATGTTAAAAATCAGGTTAGTTATCCATTGTCCACCCATCATTCCTTTCGTTTAATAGTAAATACAATTTTAACACTTTACCGAGTGTTATTCAACAATCTGGCCCTTTTATGGAACAATTTTATTGTTATTTAACGTATAATTCATCATTTTTGGTTTTGTTTTCCATAGTGGCCCCTCAATCCACGA
>NZ_AUMR01000173.1 GCF_000430785.1 Ectobacillus panaciterrae DSM 19096 | reverse complement strand
AATAAAAATCATTGCAAAAGGTACTGATATCAATCCTAAACCAATATTCAAAGACTATTCAATCCCTTCAAAGAACAATAATTAAACAGCAAACCTGTCCTGAAGAAACTTCACAGCATCCGAATACCTAAGTTACTTACCATAATTGTATAGGTGCAGGGATTCCAGCTTCAGGAATTAGATATGCCCATACAGTGAAAAAAAGAATTACCATAGCTATTATAAAAGACAAAGCAGCTACGAACTTTGGACTATGTTTCACTAAGGCGTATAGGCTGATAAAAAGGCTTAAAACAGAAATAATTAAGCATAATATGAAGCCTGCTATAACAGGCATCTTAGCCAGTTGGCTAGTAAAAAAAATACTAAAGAAAAAAAGTTCTAACGTTAGTGCTATAGCTAGTGCTATATAAATTACAGGTACAGGCAATACATTAATCCCCCTTGTTTGGAATCAAGAGCAAACCCCTCCCCGTTCTGGAGAGAGAGTCTTCCTTATATTGTGTGTTGTCTGTTGCGATGCTTCACAATGTATGCTATCACTAGAGCGACCAATCCAACAGTAAAGCCGATCAATTGGTCCAGCAACAATTCGTCTTGCAACATCCAACGGAGGATGAAGGTACCACCAAAGATGAGCATGGTGAGAATTCCTACATACTGTAAACCTTGATAAACATTCTTCATCTTCCTCAACTCCTTCCCCTTATATCCATATTGTACCATCCGGAAGAAGCGATTTGTTATAAAATTTGGATGTATATGGTATTCATGTGAAGTTAACATAACATCTCATTATCGGAAGTTCTCCCTATCAACAATCCCCAGTTTATCAACATTATGTGGAGAATCCCCTTCACCTACGTATGCAGTTTTTTATTCATCCCGTTATATCAATGGTTATGAGTAATCATTGTCTTTATTTCCTGTACTCCATATGTATAAAAACCTGCATAAACTAATGGCAAGCTTATAAGTTAATTATTAGCTTGCCACAAACTTATGCTTCCATTTTTTATGAGAAGTCGTGGAAATATGTTTAAAAACAAGAGATTTCCGGCAACTTTATGCTTCCTGCCTTGGTAAACTTATGGGTAAAGTTACAAAATTACCTGAAGTTAAAAAAGACAAAAGGATTCCCCTCCCGGAATCCTTTTTATGCTGTAAGACCAAACAATGAATTCACAAACATTACTTGAACAAATGTTTCATTTTCAGACCGATCACACACCTTTGTAGAGTAGTAGTATCAGTATGTCCAAGTTTCCTAGATTTTTTGCACGGAACCTCTTTATGTATGCTTCCTCTCTCTGGTTTCCCCCTGCATGGGCCAAGAAAAGGGTTTGACCGCTTCTGCACGTCGCCGGATGCTCTCTCCCCACTATCAAAAGACGGGTTTTTTATTCACTTGTATATAGTTCCCTTAATTCTCTACCCGCTTTCGACTTCTACCGAAACAACGTATTTGACTTCTTTTAGGGAAGTATATATATCAGTTGTATATAGATTTTCAGGGGCTATGATCATCATTTCTAATTGTTGGCAACCGTCATTTAAATCTTTGATTTTTACACGTTTGATTTGCATGCTTAGATGCTTGATTTGCTTAAAAATCTGATTTAGTTCTTGGCCCTCACTCACAACTATTTTTGCCGTCAAGTCCCTTGTTCTTAAAGAATTAGGACCCATTGACTTAATAATGTACGGAAATACATTAATGGCCAGAATGATTAGGATCATAGCAGCAATTGCCTCCAAATAGAAACCAGCTCCGATTGCAATTCCTAGCGCAGATGCTGCCCAAACCATAGAAGCAGTTGTTAATCCGGAAATCGCATCATTATTTCTCCTTAAGATAACACCAGCTCCCAGAAAACCTACCCCGCTCACAATTTGCGCTGTAAGACGCATAGGATCCATATTGGTGTGCCCTGATAAGGAGTATTTCTGTACAGATTCAATAGAAACAATTGTTATTAAACAACTGGCTACAGAAATCACCATACTCGTTTTTACTCCCAATGGCTTATTTTTTAGTTGTCTGTCAAGCCCAATCAATAAACCCAGTAAAAGAGAGATTCCTAATTTGATTAACAGTTCAACTATCATCTTTCCACCTCCTTATTTCCCAATATTGATTCTTGATTTGTCTATTATATCAATGAAAAAAATGTTAATAGTTAAAAAAACACATTTTATCTACCAACTGCGAAAATAAATGTGACCTGGCAATCATGTTCTTTCCTATTTAAGCAGTTTATTATCCAAATGGTGCATTTATTCTCCAAAGTATGCTGTTTATTATCCAAATTCCCTCTTTTATTATCCAAACCTTATTCCATGCATCTAAACGTTGAACCTATAAACCAGTTATATATAAATGATTTATAATTTCGACGTTTTCATTTGCTATTTCGAACAAAACGGCATTGGCACTTACTTCCTC
>NZ_AUMR01000172.1 GCF_000430785.1 Ectobacillus panaciterrae DSM 19096 | reverse complement strand
CCTTCTCTTGTATTGAAGAAAAGAACATCGACGAATTGTTTGACCTAATCTATCGAGGTGTGAAAGATATTGAAAAAGTAACAGCTCAATAAGGGATCGCCATCAAGTTAAAATTTTGCAGCACCCCCAGAACGAAATTTTAGACCTTCTTGTAACAAAGAAGCCCATTTTATCGTTTTGGGGGTGACCTGTTTTCTTGGCTTGATGGCGATGGGGTCCCGCCAACATTTTAACGAAAATATACGCTAAGCCTTCGGATGTGACCGGCCCCGGCCGTCTCTCTTCTATCAATCACGTAATCCGGAAGCCAGCATGCGGCGCCGTCTGGCCTGCGACGGCCGCTGCTCATCGACGAAAAAACGGAGCGGAACAACGACCGTCCGGGCCCCGCTTCCCGCTGTGCTTATTGATGTTTAAAGCAAAATGATTGTCAACTTGTTGTTTAGTGAGTGCGATGTTAAATATGTTCTTACCATTATGCTTGTCCTGGAAATAACGTATCCAAAATACGATTTACAAATTCAACCTGCTCTTCTTGAGACTCCTCTTCACCTAAAAAATTCAATTGGAATGCACGTTGAAAACAACTTCCCAGCAATAAATCCGCTACAGCTCTTGAATGCAGTTTCTCGCTGATTCTACCAATATTTTTTTCTTTCAATAAATAAGCTTCCACCGCCTCATTTGCCGCATATGGACTTTCATTTCGTAAAGCAAAACCTTCTCGATGACGAAGCAATATTTCTGGTTCCGAGAAAATAGAACAAATTAAGGGCATCGAACTATAATAATCCTCCAATGCCGCAAGAGCCACCTGTTTCAGGTTTCTCCGTACCGTTTCTTTACCAGCAAGGCTTTGCAGCAATGTTAAAGCTTTCATCAAATTTTTCAATTTACCCTGTAAAACATGGAGAAATATATCTTCCTTGTTTCTAAAATGATTATACAACGATCCTTCCGAGCAACCGGCTGCCCGAGCAATTTCCTTAGTCGTGGTCTTGGCAAGTCCGTTCGTTAGTAATACTCGCTCGGTAGCTTCAACTATTTTGTTTTTTAAATCCAATTTTATCCCTCACTCTATTGACATGGCGTTGAAAGCCGTTTATGCTCTTATTATGGGTGTGCGCTCACTCAAAGTCAAGTATCGTAATATTATTCATTGATAAGTAAAGACTGGATAATTTTGAGTGTGTACTCACTCAAAATTAAATGCTATAATATTTTTTGTTAGTGAGTAAGTGTTAAGTGCTAACGAGTGTGTACTCACTCAAGATGAAATACCGTAATATTATTCATTAATGAGTGAGCACTAGGTATTTTGAGTGTGTACTCACTCATGAACTAATTTGAAAGGAGGTTGCTCAATTTAAGTCGCAAAATTATCGTAATCACTTTGGCCATCGCAAGTACGTTCAATGGTTGTGAATGCAGTAATACTAATAACCGATAACTGGCCAAGTACTGGTGAACACCAATTTTTATCAAAATGCCAATGAAATTAAAGGAGGAAAAAAATATGGGTAGGCTTGAAGGAAAAGTAGCAATCGTCACCGGCGCCGGTCGCGGCATCGGACGTACCATCGCAAAGCTGTTTGCGGCGGAAGGCGCCAAGGTGGCGGTCGTGTCACGCACCCCGGCAAACGTCGATGCCGTCGTCGCAGATATCAAGGCCACGGGCGGAAATGCCATCGGCGTAGTCTGCGACATCGGTGATGCCGGCCAGATCAAGGCGGCGATCAATACGGTCGTCTCGGGTTATGGCGGGATTGATATCCTGGTGAACAACGCGTTCGATTCGTCGGCGCCCTTCTCATCGGTGATCGACCTCTCGGTGGAGCAGTTGCAACGCAACTTCGACACTGGCCCTATCGCCTATCTACGGATGATGCAGGCTGCCTATCCTCACCTCAAGGCGAGCGGAGAAGGACGCGTCATCAACTTCGGTTCGATGGCGGGCGTGATCGGGCTGCCGGGCTACACCCCTTACAATATGGCGAAGGAAGCGGTGCGCGCTCTGACCCGCACTGCCGCACGCGAATGGGGACCCGACAAGATCACCGTGAACAACATCCTGCCGGTCGCGGAAACATGGGGGCCTGAGGCCGATGTTCCACCGCCGACCAACCCGCTCGGCCGTTACGGGTCCCCTGAAGAAGATATTGCGCCTGTGGTGCTCTTCCTCGCCAGCAAGGACTCGCAGTTCATCACAGGCTCAAGCCTCACGCCCGATGGCGGCTCGATCATCGACAGCGCCCGCTGAGATGACGCAGCGCAGCTCGCTTAATGTAAAAGGAGGTTGCTCAATTTAAGTCGCAAAATTACCGTAATCACTTTGGCCATCGCAAGTACGTTCAATGGTTGTGAATGCAGTAATACTAATAACCGATAACTGGAAAAATACTGGAACACTAATTTTTATCAAAATGCCAATGAAATTAAAGGAGGAAAAAATTTATGACGTTAGAAATTTTACAAGCAAAATTTGAATTAAGAGAATTAGTTGATGCTTTTTCAAATTTGGGAGATGAAAAAA
>NZ_AUMR01000168.1 GCF_000430785.1 Ectobacillus panaciterrae DSM 19096 | reverse complement strand
AAAAATAGAGAGAGCTGCCTTTCCAGGCAGCTCTTGTTTACATAATCAGGGTTATCAGAAGTCATTTAATTTAATTCTCCAATCAAAAAATAGAGTAAGGTCAAAACCTAAATAAAGAAAGAGAAAATTTATCGTGATTTCAAATAACTGTCATATTAAAGAAAATTAACACTCTATGTTTCTAGCAAGTAGTTTTTGCACCAGAACTTTAATTTATACTGATTCGTATCTCGAAAGAATACATCAGCGAGATAAACTACCCATTAGAAGAAGGAGGGATAAGCCCGAATCCAATGAAAATATCTTCTTTGTTAGTTGGTATGCCCGTCCAGACAGCTACACTTCCACCCGTATCGATATCGATATAGTCCCCAATAGTGTTAAATGCTTGGGGGTCAAACGAATCATTAGATAGTCTGCTGTTTGTAAATGAAGCTCCTCCAGGTGTTAACGTTGCGATGAAAACATCAATCAGTGTGCTTGTCACTCTGTTTGTGTAATAAACCACACTTACTGTGCCGTCACTAGGAGAAACAGCAATAGCAGGGAAGAAATTCTGGGTACCAAAAGGGCTATCGTTAATCGGTCCGGGAAGCGACCAAATTAAACCTGAGGTAGTGGAACTAGACAGCATGATTTGTGCGCTCCCGCTGCCATTGTCCATCCATACTGCATATACGGTTCCGCTATTAGGGCCAGTTGAGATATCAGTTGCAAGGAAGGCAAAGGTTTTAGCATTAAATTTAAATGGGGGGAGGGGGCCACCGGTTAAAGGGGTTATAGACGATACCCTAGTACGAAAATCAGATGGAAAAGTGGCACCTCCATCAAACGATATGGCTACTTCAAAGGTGTTCGATGTAAAGTCAATCCACCCAACATACACCTGTCCTCTAGGTCCTACTGCTACACTGGATCCAGTTGCAATGTGACCTGGGATACTAAGAAGTTTTGGTGGATCCCAAAATTTCCCATCAAAAGATCTCTGGAATAAAATTGTATTGGAGCCACCGGTGATCTGAGTGTAACTTATATAGGCCATACCTCGAAATGAGCTGAAATCAGACTTGTCGATGGCAAGATAAGGTTTATCGTTGTGGATTTCGCTGGACCCGAAAGTAACCACGAATGGTCCAGAAAATGAACTGCCACTGTCGCTAGACACATAAGAAACAATTGTTCCTTGAGTATTCACACCATTACTAACATTAAATGCACCTCCGCTCACTATGGCTGTATTATCTATTACCCTCACATAAGGATCCCCATTAAATTGAAACCCTTCTGGATTAGGTAAAGTAGTGCTTGTGTCCCACGAAAAACCCCCATCTGTAGAACGATAAAGTCCAATTTGGGCGGATCCACTGCGAAAATCATTTGCTGCAACAAGAATGGTATTAGCGTTCACCTGTGCTACACTTGGCTCGTTCTGAGAATTTGGAACGAATCCTGTGATATCAACATTAACCGGATCTGATAGAGAATTTAATGGTTTAGCTGTATTCATGTTTTGTAGACTATTACTATTTTGTAATTTAGCATTATTATCTTGATTACCACATAACTCTGGAAAGTGCTTTTTAAACTCTTGACTACTACAATGAATGTCATCACTCTCATACGTATAGCCATTTTTTTTAGTTGTGTAAGGCATATATTTTTGACGATATTTTTTATTAGAGCTCATTTCTTCACTCCTAAATGAAATATTCTATTGAATCTTGTATATATTCAATATATACAAGATTCAATAGAATGCTTGGACAAATACTAAAAACTGGTGAATATCATATACATGTGAGGTTTACATAACATCTCATTATCGGAAGTTGGTTATCCCCACCATTCCCATGATATCAACATTTCCCTTATTATCGAACATTATGAAATATGCAAGATTCTATACATTGCCGTAATTGTGTGGGTTTTGGCTCTCTAGCCGTGTTCTAGATATGATGATATTAACGAACAATATGTAAAGAAAGTCCAGGAAGATCCAAGTATTAGGGGGGGTATATCATTTAAGGCAGGATCAGAGGGAAGCGGGAAAACCATTATCTTAATGCAGGGGCAACAAAAACCACACGGAAAAATACATATTAAAAACATTGATGCTACGGAACAAAAGACAGAAATAACAGTAAAAATAGAAGGAATGACAAAAGAAAAAAATCCTATGCTTATTTTTCATATCTCATCAGTTCCAGGAGAAATTGAAATTAAGGATACGGAAGGAAATAAGTATGAGCAGATTCAAGAATGAAAGCAAAATGCCCAAAGCTTATTTATAGTTTTGGGCATTATTTATTATTGGGGTAGCACGCCATACCCATCAAGCTAATATTTTGAAGTACTCCAAAACGAAAATTTTATCTTTCCACAATTGCTTATGAGAATTCAGCTCATTTTTTGTTTTGGGGAACAACGAAATTCTTAACTTGATGGCGATGTGCCGCTACCCCACATCCATCAACTTAAGATACATTTGGATATAAAAGTTAAGGTTTTCCAAGTAGTTTTTTATTACCTTTTACAGATGTTTTAAAAGTACGCATACCAAATAAACCCGAATGGGTTTATTTTTTAACTATGCTACCTGATGAGCCGGAGTGGTATAATTATAAACAACACCCAAAATATCAAAGACTGTCTTTTTCTCGTACCGATGAGATTTTCGTCCGTTTTGCTGTAGGAGGTTAAACAGACGAAGGAGAACCTTTGATAATTCTTGGGTGTTTTTTTGTAATGCTTGATGAAAAAGTAAGAAGTAATCTTTAATTAT
>NZ_AUMR01000171.1 GCF_000430785.1 Ectobacillus panaciterrae DSM 19096 | reverse complement strand
ATTGGGATACATACTGGTATGGCTTAAAACATATATTATTTGGATTGTTTTTTTGGAATCAAGATAAAGTGTGGTCTTTAGTTGAGCAAGAGGGGTATCAAAAAAAATGATGAACAATTCAATAGTTATAAAAATAAATACGAGGCATAACATGATATAGATTCATAACCTGAATACCCCCAGGTACAAAAAAGACACTGGATACGTATTAGTGTCTTCTTTGTATACCATATACATGTGAAGTTTACATAACATCTCATTATCGGAAGTCAATGTATCTCAGATACTATAAAAATACCCTTCAGACCTTGTGTTCTGAAGGGATTTCTTGTTCACATAATCAGTGTTATCGGAAGTTAATTATTTAACTTTCATATTTCTTGCTTTCCTTACAATTGTTCCAAGAAGATAGTCAAATCCTTGACAGATCCTCTTACTGTCGGCGTTCAAAAGCAAGACGTGCAGCAAGACCTGTCAAGACGCTTGCCATGAGCCAACGCTGCACTCGCAGCCAAGTTGGGCGTGTGCCAAACCACTTGGCAATTTTACTCGCTGTAAATACAATTAGAAGGTTGACTATAAAGCTAACCGTTATTTGCGTAAGGCCCAAAACTGCACCCTGTAGAAGCAACGATCCCTTCTTAGGATCTTCAAATTGAGGTAGAAGTGACACATACAAAATAGCAATCTTAGGATTCAGTAGATTAGTCATGAGTCCCATCAGAAATAACTTCCGTGGTGGTTCAATAGAAATAGTACGAGGTTCTAGAATAGATGTAGCACCAGGTTTAATCGAATTCCAGGCGAGCCAAAGCAAGTAAGCGGCACCTGCCAACTTGACTGCTTCGTAGACAACGGGAACAGCAATGAAAAGAACTGTAAGTCCGAACATTGTTGCGATTATATAGATTATGAAGCCAAGCATGATACCCAAAAGAGAAATGAATCCTGCCATGCGTCCCTGCGTAATGGAACGGGAAATGAGATAAATCATGTTAGGTCCAGGTGAACAAACCATGCCAAGTGAAACGAGGGCAAAAGCTAGCAAAGTACCAAAACTGACCATGAATCCTCCTCCTTTTATCTTACATAAGTTTTCTTATTGTTCATTTTATCATGATTAACGAGGGAAAAGATTAATGTATACTCTATACATGTGAGGTTTACATAACATATCATTATCGGAAGTTGTTTATCCCCATCATCCCCATGATATCAACACTTCTTACATCTACTAAAATTATTAGATATTCATGTTTTTATACATTGTTGATATGGCAGGCTTTTTGGCTCTCTCTCCTGCCGTTCCCTGCCCTGTTTTTGTATAGAATCTTGCATAAATCAGCTTCTCTTTTCCCCTTTGCCTAAAATCTTTAGTTCGCCCTCTTGATATGTAAACTTGTCGCTCATCTTAGAGCATATAAAACCATTTCCCTGCCTTTTCGTTATAGTAAAATCCTAAGTTCCTTAGCTTTCTTTTCATTCGTTCCGTGTCTACATTAAATTCTTTTGCTATCCGTTCCATTGGCTCTCCCTTGTTTATCCTGTTTACGATAGAATCGTATCTTCCTAGTGTCCTCATTCCTTGTTCCCCCCTTTAAAAATTCCTTTTGTAATGGCTTAGCTCTATCTCTATCATCTCAGCTCGGGAATCTCTCTGCGGTTCTCGCTGTCTCTCGATCGTCTCTTCCTCTTCCCATTCTTCGATTAGCCCAAAGGCTATACGTTCTTTTTCATCATAATCCATAAAATAAGATAATACGTCTATAAACTTATTTTTCTAAGTATCGATAAACCGTGGTACGAGAAACCCCCAACATTTGCGCAATATCCTTAATAGGTGTTCCGTTTGCTGCAAGGGTTCTCAACATCTCCAATTCCTTATTATCTAACTTTTCTGGCCTTCCACCTAAGCGTCCTCTTGCCCTTGCGGCCGCGCGGCCGGCTTCCGAACGTTCTTGAATGAGATTTCGCTCAAATTCTGCAAATGCTGCGAATAGATGAAACATTGATTGACCAGTTGCACTGGATTTATCCATCGTAATGTTTTCCTGAAGGCTATGAAAGCTAATTCCTCTTTCATTTAAGTCATTTACAATTTGGATGAGATGCTGCATGTTACGACCTAATCGATCCAGCCTCCAGACAACCAGTGTATCTCCAGGACGTACAAAACGAAGAGCCTCTTCTAACCCTGATCGTTTATCTTTCGCTCCACTTACCTTATCTGTAAATATTTCCTCACAGCCATGATTATGTAATGAATCCATCTGTAAATCTAAATTCTGAACAGATGTTGAGACACGAGCGTATCCTACTTTCATTTCTATCCATCCTTTACCATATGTATCTACCTGTCATTGTAACATAACTTAAATCATAGGATATTATCTGAACATAGATTTATGAACAGAGTTTTTGGACATATTTGTAGGGAAAAATCTACGAAACTAAGAATGAAATTGACGTGTCCAGAAAATAGTGACTTTCTGAACAGAATAAAGCAACATATAAACTAGGATATCGTCATATCGCCATCAACCTACCCAAGTATGTAATAAATCTTTATAAAACTTTTCATGCAATAAAAAAGGAACTCATTTGGGTATCTCTTTTATTTTTTAATGAAAATTCTAAATCAATATAGTAGAATATACATTGGGATGGGAGTCTCATAAATACATAATGGTGATTCAAGTTAAAGTAAAGCGCTCAATATGAGTGCTTTTACTTTTGTTGAGGACATAGTTAGAAAGGAACACACAGCATGAATGTCATTGATTTAAATGCAGAAAGACAGCGAAGACAAAAAGAAAAACAAATGATCACGATTCCAATTATA
>NZ_AUMR01000170.1 GCF_000430785.1 Ectobacillus panaciterrae DSM 19096 | reverse complement strand
CTTAAATCTTTCGCATCACGTACGGGAACCTTAGAATGAACACCGAGCTTTCCTTGATTTTCTTTGTGCATCTTTAATGCTTCTTCGCGTAAAGTTGACATACGATATCTCCCATCGTCAAATTTTCAATGATTATAGCGGATTTGTTCATCTGCAAATTCTAAATAAATTTCATCAATTTAGTATCAGTGTTTAACCTCTGTTCTTATACCAACTCTAACAATTGGAAATAAACATTACTCTTGAACGTTTTATTAAAACATGAAATGTATCTGTTCCCTTAACGTTAACCTATATAAAAAAAGGAAGCGGGCTGGTCCAAAAGTTATTTATACTTTTGGGTTTCAGCCCCTTTCCATCTTAGTACTTTTTGTTTTTACACAGCGGTTTCTTTATTTGGTTGAGATGCAATTGTGCTCTCTTTTCCTGCCATTGCTTCATTTACTTTAATGGCTTCTTGCAGGTATTCTGTTTCAAACCCGCTTTTTACAGCCCAAAAATAAAAACCAAGAGCTAAACATGCAATGAGAGGCATATCCCAGCCGAATGGAATGACGTTTATTCCGCCAAACTTGTCACTTCCTAAGTATGAAATAGTCATCATGCATAGCAAGTAAGCAACCATCCAAAGTCCTGCTAGGAAGTTCTTGCGGAAGCCCTTCCATTTTATCTTTGCTTGATAATAAAAGTAAATCGGAAGGCCAATCATAATAATGAATAATACCTCTCCTGTAAGCGGCCAGCGCGCCCAATATAGAGTTAAAGAGGCAAAGATAAACCCGCATGGTGCAATAATGCCCAATCCTTTTAAACGTAAAGGTCGATACAATTTCTTGCCTGTCCGTCTTAATGTCATTGCGGTAACAGGTCCTGTAATATAAGAGATCAGGGTGGCAACTGAAATTATCTCTGCCAATACGCCCCATCCTCTAAACAAGTACAAGAACAGAAAAGCTATAGCTAAGTTTACAAACATAGCCGGACGCGGTATACCATAAATAGGATGCAGTTTTCCTAATACTTTTGGCAAGTATCCGTTTTTTTCCATCCCGTATAACATACGCGCTGTTGTAGCTGTATAGGTTATTCCTGTTCCAGAAGGAGAAACAAACGCATCAGAGTATAAAATGATAACCAGCCAGTTTAGGTTTAGAGCGATCGCCAAATCAGCAAATGGAGAATTGAAATTTAAGTGATGCCAACCGTTAACAAGCATGGAAGGATCAACAGCTCCAATAAAAGCAACCTGCAATAAAACGTATATAACTGTTGCAATTAGAACGGAACCGACTACTGCAATAGGGATAGAACGACCAGGGTTCTTTGCCTCCCCTGCCATATTAATCGGACTTTGAAAACCGTTAAATGCGAATACGATACCAGATGTTGCTACGGCAGTAAGTACACTTGCCCAGCCATTAGGTGCTACACCGCCTTGTCCGGACGTAAAGTTTCCTCCATGAAAGCCGACAAATAGTAGTGAACCAATCGTGAGTCCAGGGATAATAATTTTAAATATGGTAATGAAAGAGTTTGCTTTTGCAAACAAACCGACTGTCCAGTAGTTTAAGAAAAAGTAAATAAGCAGTAATACAGAGGCAACAGCTAAGCCTTTTCCGGTAAGTGCTCCATTTACCACTAGATCATGTGTCCACTTCGCCCATTTCCATGGCCATGAATTCATATATTGAACGGAAGCAATCGCTTCAACTGGAATAACAGAAACGATAGCAATCCAGTTTGCCCAACCTGCAATAAATCCCATAAAAGAACCATGAGAATACTGCGTATACTTTACCATTCCTCCAGCTTCAGGGAACATAGCCCCTAATTCACTATAAGAAAGTGCAATAAATAGGATAACAACCATCCCAATAATCCAAGATAAAATAGCAGCCGGTCCTGCAATTTGTGCAGCTCTCCAAGCTCCGAATAACCAACCGGATCCAATAATAGATCCAAGCCCTACCATAGTTAACGCAAAAGTACCCATCCTTCGTTGCAAATTATTCATCTGTTAACCCCTTTCATGTAAGTTGTAGTAATCGTAGAAAAACAATCATGCACTCCAAAGTTCAGACCCTCATAGCAACCTTTTATTTAATGGGGCAATGAATCTACACCGTTGATAGAGTAATGTCAATTACAGTATCAAAAGGTGCAAACTTCATGATTATGTTTGTAGCAGAAAATATCGCTTCAACTGTACCTTGGAAAAATTTTAATATGGGATTTCCTTTCCCTTGAAAGCTTCAATGCCTAATTCAAATAGGATAGAAAAGAGCATGATTGCTAACACATCACCTCCTATCGTTCAATGGAAGCATTATCAACCAGATTTAAAAGCTCGAAAAACAGCAGTTCTTTTAAGCGCTTTCAAATTTATTTTAATAAAACAGTATCTTCAATTTATTATAAGAACTACAAAAACAGACAAAAAACTACAAAAAATTTAAATTTTTTGAATCTCTTAAAATGATCTTATTAACAGCTAGTCTGCTTTTGCAAATCCAGCAGTCAAATCCCTTGCTAAAGGAGTTTCTACAATTTCCTTGATTTCCCTCAACTGATGCAATTGTTCAACTTGTTATAATTAATAATAGTTTCTTTATCGCTGACCTCCCCAATTGAGTTTATTTTCACCTGATGTACTCATATCGCGTACTTGTATAATCTATTATAAGGCTAATCTCTAATAAAAATCAATACTTGTATTCGTTTCGCGTACATTTTTGTTTTATATGCGGGCTACAAATAAAGAGGGGATTTGGATAATAAACAGTATGCTTTGGATAATAAACGTATCATTTCGGATAATACATGGTCGAAGTTGGATCGTAAACGGTGCAATTTGAAAGATGCAGCGTGAAAATTTGAAGAAACTATATAAATGCAAGTGAAAAAAATCGACAAAAAAATCGACAAAAAACGCTTCTTTTAGGTGAGAGAGAGCATCCGGCTAAGCGTAGAAGCGGTCAAATCCTTTTCGTGGCCCATGCAGGGGTAAACCGGAGGGAGGGAGCGAGAGCAGTTTCTCTTTTGTTCAATGTGGCA
>NZ_AUMR01000169.1 GCF_000430785.1 Ectobacillus panaciterrae DSM 19096 | reverse complement strand
TCAGTGGCACTCCGTATCCGACCTCACTTTCATCCCACCCCTAAAGGGGGTGGCTATCGCACCGTAGTGGGCTTTCGCGTTCGGGAAATCTGTAAGTCATTCACTTCATATGCGGCTCGTATTCCAGATTCAATCGCTCCTTGAATCCAACCATGTTTAAGGGTAGTATGTTCTCCAGCAAAGTGGACTCTTCCTTCAGGTGTAGCGATATAAGGATGCAAATCTGCTTCTTGCCCCGGTTCGAAAAACGTGAAAGCCCCACAAGAATAGGGATTTTGGCTCCAGCTAAAAGAAGTTCCTGATACAAACTCAGAATAGACTTGATCACCATAAATTTTTGCTAAGTTCTGTAAAGCATATCGAACACGATCTTCGTTCGATAAACTGCTCCATGTTAGAGCCTCATCTGCCCATGTATAACTTGCCTTAACCACAGCTGATCCACTTGTACCAATTCCATAACTTGGATAAAAAGTGAATCGGATCGGCAAATCAGTTATAGACTTACCGCCATATTGACCTTCTCTTTCCCAAAATCTGCTTTTAAACTCTATTCCGATTTTTGTTGCGGACAAGTAGTTGAGTTCTCGAATCGCTCTTCGTTTGTAATAGGAAAAAGAATGGTATGGTTCGACTTCCACAAATCGTAAAAGTGAAAAGGGGATGGTTACTATGGCAAAATCACCGGTTATAGTGGAATGCTGCGAGGTTTGTTGATGAATAGAATGGATGGTTATATTATTCTGATGTTGGATAATTTTCGCCATCTTTTGATGGAACATAATATTTTCTTCTAACTGCGGTAGAAATGCTCTTGGTAACAGATCCATACCGCCCGTTATCTCGTAGAAACGAGTCGCTGATTTGAAGGTTATCTGTTCTCGTAATACTTCAAGAAAAGACATTCCCATAAATGCTTCCAGATCAAGGAGTACACCGATCATATCGATAGCACCGTCCGAAAAGTAAGCATTCAAGAAAGAAGCAAACGAAAGGTTTTTAAATCTTTTTTCTACGAAATACCAATTTCTTATTGGATCTTGGTTAATAAAATCTATAATTGGCTGCATTGCTCGATCTAACAGCTGTTCTGATGATTTCCCTCTTTCGTTCGGAGCAACTGGATAGTTTAAAATATCTGGATAACGTTCAAACGTGTTAAGATGTGTTTTGATTCCATTTACATAAAGAATATCCATTGGAGTCCGGTTAATAAACTGATTTACGGGCAGTTTAAATTTTTTAATATATTCTAAGGTCAAGTGATGAATATCAGGAACACGTAATGGACCTGCGTTTAAATATAATCCATTACTAAAAGGGGAACGCAAGGTGTAAACACGTCCTCCTATCCTATCATTAGCTTCGAAAATTGTGACTTTATGTCCAGCTTCTTTTAATAAAGATGAAGCAACTAGCCCTGCCATACCTCCACCAACAATAATAATATGTTTAGGAATTTGTGTTTTTTTTAGGCCATTTCTAATTATACTAATCATTCGTTCAGTTGTTAGTTGATAATTCATATTCATAGACACCTCCTTGCTTCCCTAATAAAAAGATTATTCATTGCAGTATATTCACTTGTAGGGATACCTATGTATTCTTGATATTTAGAGATAGATCAAGTAAATAGTTTAATAGTTTTAATTTGTGAAATTTCACCTTATTTTTTGATATTCTATATTCATACGGAGTTAATAGTATTGGATTTTTTCCTAATAAACCCAAAAGTACAACTATGCATATCCATGCGAATGGATCGATAATGACTCCATAAATCGTAATTGTACCATTAGGGTCTAAATGGTGAATAAACCAAATTAAAAAAGCACGCTATCGTAAAACAGTAACGTGATAAAGATATTCACTCATGAGAAAACAGCGGCTTTTTCATAGCCTACCTCCCAAAGATCAATACGGACGATACGTTCGTAACCATTTATGGATTAAAGGAACTCGGCCATGTGTTCCATCAAGTTCTATTTATCGATTATAATAAGAATAGCAATTATTTTTGAGAGGAGATCTATAATGCTAGTGTATGATCATACTTCAAAACAAACCACTACGGAAAAAGTTCGAAAACCGACTGAGCAAGAGGTTGTGTGGATTCGTCTCCGAGATCCGGAGGCGAGTGAGGTGAAGCATGTTCTTTCCGATTTACTTAAATGTCATCCACTAGTCGTTGAAGATAGTATCAAGTTGAATCAACGTCCCAAAATGGACCGGTATCGGGATCATATCTTCATATCCTTTTTTGCAATCGACCAGCAGCACGAGCCTATTGAAATTGCTCTAGTGGTGGGCGCCAATTATGTTGTATCTATATATAAGCATGATATTCCGATATTGGATGAGTTGTACGAGCAATTTAAAAATATTGAGGGGAGAATGGAGTTTCCCGCTCAAATCTTATACCATATCATGGACCGATGTGTGGACGAATATGTGATGGTAGTTGATCATCTGGAAGATAAGATCGAAGAATGGGAGGAAGCCATCCATAAGGATCCATATTCACCTATTGCCCAAGAGATTTTTCGACTTAAGAGAACTACTCATACGTTAAGGAAGATTTTTGTGGAGGAGCGAACGGTATTAGGCAGTATTAGCCATCAACACTTTCCCTATACCATTCCAGAAGCAGATGTATATTTCATAGATGTGTTTGACCACATCTCGAGGGTAGTGGATTCGATTGATATGTTTCGTGATTCACTGACTGGCCTTCTTGATATGCAAATTTCAATGAAAGGTGATCGGATGAATGAAATCATGAAGACTTTGACGATATGGAGCACTATATTTCTGCCATTGTCTTTTGTGGTTGGTCTTTATGGGATGAATTTGAAAGGGATTCCCGAATATAATTGGGATTTTGGTTATGCCTACGTATGGGGAATTATGATCGCCTTAATCTTGATTATGGTGATTTACTTTAAGAAAAAAAAGTGGCTATAAATCGATTAAATAAAAGCGCTTCTTGAAAAAAGCCAAGGCTTTTTCAAGAAGCGCTTGGCTGATTTGGCATTTCTATTCTTACTCAGATAAAAATCAATGGTATTTCCTTCAGAATCCACGGCACGATACAGGTACAT
>NZ_AUMR01000167.1 GCF_000430785.1 Ectobacillus panaciterrae DSM 19096 | reverse complement strand
TCGAGTTGCCAATGTTGTTGCATTCGCGATGGATCAGCCAGAAGATACGAACATTAATGAGTTTACAATTGGACCAACAAGTCAACCTTGGTAATAATTACAAGATAAGACTTCTTTGAAACCTCAAAGCCTTGAAGTGGGAGTCTTATGGACGGTTACACTGGGATAAAGTTCTTTGTCTGATACCATTCCCTTTTTTGATTTAGTAGTTTGTTTTAACGAATAACTCTTGTTACTGAACATGAAGGAGTTGATAAACATGAAAAAAGTGAAAATAGCTAAGAGAGAAGTTTTTCCAATAGGCTTAGGTACCTGGAATATGGGAGATGACAAGAAAAAGTATACACAAGAATTAGAGGCTTTGAGAGTGGGATTGGAAGCAGGTATACAAGTGATTGATACAGCTGAAATGTACGGTGATGGTGATTCTGAAAGTTTAGTGGGTCATGCTATTGAACCTTTTGAACGAGAAAATTTATTCCTCGTTTCAAAAGTTCTTCCTAGTAATGCTTCAAAAAAACAACTACCCATAAGTTTAGATAATTCCTTAAAACGGTTGAAAACAGATTATTTAGATCTTTATTTACTTCATTGGAAAGGCGGTATTCCAATTGAAGAAACAATAGAAGCAATGGAAAAAGCTAAAATGCAAGGGAAAATCAAATCCTGGGGTGTTTCTAATTTTGATGTGAATGATATGACGAAATTATTAAAACTGCCCAATGGGCAGCAATGTGCCACGAATCAAGTCCGTTATAACTTAGGAGATCGTGGAATTGATTTCGATCTAGTTCCTATGATGAAGGAAAATAGCATACCATTAATGGCGTATGCTCCTGTAGCTAGAGGTGATCGTTTAGGTGCTGATCTAACGAAACAAAAAGTTTTACTAGATATTTCGAAAAAGTATCATGCAGATGTTTTTCAAATTTTATTAGCATGGTGTATTCGGAATGGGCAGACCATTGCTATTCCGCAGTCTAGTAATACGAAACATGTTATGAATAATGTAAAAGCAGCAAACATTCATCTTACAGAAGGAGATTTAGCTAAAATAGATTCTATCTATCCAGAACCAAGTGTGAGTGAGCCACTAGCTTTGTGGTAAGTAAAGTTAGATTATGAAGGAAATTATTCTTGTTAGGAGTCTCGGGTACCACCAGCGAAACGCAGATTAACAACACTAAGGGGTGTATAGCCCAAAAGTCCCTTGATATGACGACGTTAAGAGAACCACCCTAATCTCCATATGTCATAAAGTCCCTTAATCAAATGAAATATTGCATAACTTGAATGCAGGCTTTTTGACAGTAGCCACAACATAAAAAATACCTGTATTGGGCATATCGTTGAATAAACAGTCAATTTTTAGTAATGTTAGATGTGAATGAAGATGCTCATTTTTAAGGAGTGATATTATGAATGCATATCGTGAGGGCGTTTTTAATCAAATAAATGTACTTATTCAAACAATATTATCAATTGTAGATAAATTAGAGGAAAGTGATTTAGAAAAAAGACCAACTGAGAATAAATATTCAATTGGAGAGTTATTGAAACACATAGCAACTATTTGTGAAGCAGATTTACTTATCTCGGATGAAAAAACTTCAGAAGAAATGGATAAATACTATTCAATTAAGTTAATAAAAAGTAAAGAGGAGATTAAAGAGGAGTTGATAACTAATTATAATTTATTAAAAGAAAGGTATACAGCTTATACAGAAAATGAACTATTACAGAAAAAAACAGCCTATTGGGGAGTTACGTACACTCGTTACGAATGGCTACTATATATTTTAGCCCATTTATATCATCATAGAGGGCAATTACATGGTATACTTGTCCATTTTTATAAACAAGATCCCAATATTCTTTTATTCGAATTAATATATAGATCTTTATCTCAGTCTTTTATAATTTATTCCATTAATCGCCCCTATTGTTGAATTATTAAATCCCAACTTCTCATTTATATTACTAAGAGGTTGGGATTTTTAATACTGAAATATCCTTAACGTTGTGTAGAATAGACTGCTGACGAGTTGCTTTGTGAGCACTTTTTAACAACCCTCCCCCGAACCGTGCTTGAAGGTTTTCCTTCACACGGCTCTCCAGTATCTTCAATCCGTGATTTTTTGTGTTAATTTCCCTGCATGGATTTGATTATGACATTTCGGGCATACTACAAGTGTTTTCCGTTGTTGCGCTGCCATTATCTGTACCCATCTTGGTTTTTCTTTTTGTCCTTTTCGTTCCAAGTCTTTTAATGCTCTGATATGGTGCACTTCTATTTTGTTTTGAGAACCGCATACCTCACATGAATCTGCGAGTAGTCTTTGAACCAGTTCGTTTCTTCCGTTCCAGATGGTTGGGGGAGAATCTATTAGAACTGCGTTCTTTTTCCTCGCTAGAGAGATACCGCCCCAATGTGCTGTCAGTTGCTTTTACCATTTTCGCGCTCTAATTGGACTTGTAAAACCTTTCTGAGTTTACCGTCTACCCTCAAAGTTTTACGGAACTTATGAAGCTCCTTCTTAACACTTAGGCGCAGTTTCGTACTTAAAGTTCGGGCGAGGGACTGTTCCATTGCCCATCTTAATTTGCCTAAACTTTTTAGATTGTAGGCTAATCTGTAGTATTCAACAACTCCACGGTACTCTAGTTGTTGAGTTCTAGCAACCCTTCTATCTACTTTAGTCATGTTAAAAACACCCTGCTTTCTTAAAATAAACGACAGTTTTTATCGATTTGTTGCGTAACCAACAAAACCGGTTAAATTAACGATTTCTATGCCTTGTTTTGTTTCTCTTTATATTATAAATTATTTACAGATGTCGAGAAAACATCAATTGTAGTTTTATTTCAAATGAAAGGATGAAAAACAAAATGACAATTGAAAACAAAGTAGTTATAATCACTGGAGCTTCATCTGGAATTGGTGAAGCAACTGCAAAACTATTGGCTAGTAAAGGTGCTAAAGTTGTTTTAGGCGCTCGTCGCGAAGACAAATTAAAAGCATTGACTGAGGAAATTCAAAAAGCTGGTGGACAAGTTGCTTATCGCGTCACAGATGTTGTTAATCCAGATGATAGTCAGCAGCTTGTTCAACTAGCTAAAGACACTTTTGGTGGTGTCGATGTAATCTTCTTGAA
>NZ_AUMR01000166.1 GCF_000430785.1 Ectobacillus panaciterrae DSM 19096 | reverse complement strand
CTCGCTCTTCGCCTCGGCTGCCGCCTTCTCTGCTGCACGCTGCTTCGCTAGCTCCAGCGCCTTTGCCTTCGCTTCCGCCGCCGCTCGTTTCTTTGTATCTTCCAAGCTTTCCGGCTCATTTTTTGAGAGCGCTTTCTCTCTTTCCGCTTGCTCTGCTGCGCTTTGCGCCGCTTTTCGTTCCGCGAGCTTTCGCAATGCTTCCTCCTTGGCGCGCGCCGCAGCTTCCCTTTTCAGCTCATCCATGCTTTTTTCATCGCTCATCGATTCGTCACCTGCTTCCCTGTCTTAGCTTCGTAACGAATTTTTTCTTTCAGTTTATTAATTCCGTAAATGAGAGCTGCCGGGTTTGGCGGGCATCCCGGTATATATACATCAACCGGAACGATTTGATCTACTCCTTTAACCACTGCATATGACTTCACATACGGCCCCCCTGCCGTTGCGCACGATCCCATAGCGATGACCCATTTCGGCTCTGGCATTTGATCGTACAGCCGGCGTACAATCGGCGCCATTTTCTTCGTTACCGTACCCGATACAATCATAACGTCTGATTGACGCGGAGATGTACGGAAGAACGAACCAAAACGGTCGAGGTCATAGTGGGATGATCCTACGCCCATCATTTCGATGGCACAGCAAGCCAGCCCGAACGTCATCGGCCACAGCGAATTGCTTCGCGCCCAGCCCTTCATTTGCTCAAGTGTCGTAAAAAACATATTGCGCTCCAATTCCGCTCTCTCATCCGGATGGATATAATCAAAGTTTATAACCATGTCAGCACCTTCTTCTTCCAAGCATATACAAGTCCAATTAGAAGCATCACCACAAAGATGAGCATCTCAACTAAAGCAAATAGCCCCAATTTGTCATAAGCCACTGCCCACGGATACAGAAATACCGTTTCTACATCAAAAATAACAAACAGTAGCGCAAAAATATAATAGCGTGCGTGAAATCGGACATTCGCTTCATGGAATGGCTCGATACCGCTCTCATATGTCGTCTGTTTAGCCTCGCTTGGACTGTTCGGACGAAGCAGCTTGCCTGCCGTCAGCGCCACAACGGGCAACAGAATACCTAAAAGCAAAAATACAATTACAATTGCATAGTTGTTTTGATACACATTGAACATGTTTAGACTCTCCCCCCCGTGCAGTTTAAAATTGTCCAATACAATCATATGAATCGTTTACACCATTTATTTTTTTGATTTTTCTAAATAATGTAACTATAACCATTATACCAAATTCTGCATTCTTATGTCGACCTATTGGAAAGAGAGAAACTCCGCTTCCATCACGCTTTAGCTTCTTATCAATTTCTGAGAATTAATAATTTTGTACAATAGTATTATTCAGAAATTTTTCCCGGTACTAGAAAAGAGCGACGAAGCGATTCGCTTTTTAAAAACATTCTCACTAAAAAGGCATTAAGCGTCTGCTTAATGCCTTTTTTGAATAATAAAGTTGAAGTTTGGATAGTAAATGCATCATTTTGGATAATAAATGGTCTAAGCTGGATAGTAAACGGTGCAATTCGAGAGATCAAGCATGAAATGTCGAAGAAACGAGCCAGCTATATATAGACTTGGCAGGCGCTCTGTGCCTGCCTAAAAAAAATGAGCACGGGTTTTTTCCCGTGCTCATTTTTCTTACATAATGGATTATGCTCCTTTTTGCTCAGCTTTCATAGATTCCTTGTCCTTCATCTTATGCTTGGCCACAAAATGATAATACAGCGTACAAGCTATCAGGAACGGAATGCCGCAGTACAACGCCATTCTTTGATCCGGAATGAAAGCAAGGCTGATCATAACGATTGTGTTCATTGCGAAGGCAAGAAGCGGAATTACCGGGTAAAGCGGTGTTTTAAATTTCAAATCCTTTACGTTGCCGCCATTTTTAAGGAAATCTCTTCTTCCCAAGAAGTTAGAAAGTGCAATGGATGCCCAAATGAATATCGCACCGAAACCTGCGATGGAAAGCAGCCATAAATATACTGTGTCTTCCGCAAAAATACCGCAAAGCAAGGATAAGCAGCCGACAAGCATACTTACGATCAACGCATTGATCGGAACGCCTTTTTTGGATAGCTTCCCGAACTTAGGGCTGATCATGCCCTGTGCGGACATGGACCAAAGCATACGGGAAGTTGCATACAAGCCGGAGTTCGCTACGGATAATACAGCTGTAACAATAACGAAGTTCATAATATCAGCAGCATACGGAATACCGATTTTATCAAATACTACAACGAACGGGCTTTCCACGAGTCCCGCTTTTTGCCAAGGAAATAATCCAGCAAGTACGAAAACTGAAAGAATGAAAAAGATTAAAATACGCCAAGCCGTGTTGTTAATTGCGCGCGGAATTGTTTTTTCAGGGTTTGAACTTTCCCCGGCCGCAATGCCTACAAGCTCTGTTCCTTGGAAGGAGAAATTGACGCCAATCATTGTTATCAATATCGCTGCGATTCCTTTCGGGAACAAGCCGCCGTGATCTGTATAGTTACTAAAGAAAGGTGCCGGTTCGCCGCCTTTCATATGCAGGAATCCGAACATTGCTGCACCACCTAAAATGATGAATGCAATAACTGCGATGACTTTAATGCTCGAAAACCAAAATTCAACTTCTGCAAAGCTTTTCGTTGATAACGCATTGATGCTGAATAAAAGCACTGCAAACACAACACACCAAATCCATGATGGAGCATGCGGAAACCAACGCTTCATGAGGATACTGACGGTGATGAGCTCAAGTCCGATTGTAACCGCCCAGTTCAGCCATGACATCCAGCCAACAACATACCCGGTTCCTGGTGAAATATATTTAGTCGCATACGTTTGATACGATCCTACACTCGGATTTGCAACTGCCAGCTCCCCCAGACAAAGCATTGTCAAATACATAACAAAACCGCCGATGAGGTAAGCGACAATGGCGCCGCCCGGTCCCGCCTGATTAATTGTATAACCGGAGCTTAAGAAAAGACCTGTACCAATAACGCCGCCAAGCGCAATCATAAAAATATGACGGCTCTTCAGCTCGCGTTTTAATCCGTTATTTTGATCTAGCATAGAAATCCTCCTTTTGTTCCATTTCTCCTAGAATCTGTAAGCGCTTTACTTTTTATTATTCAAGGAGAACCTGTTCATGAT
>NZ_AUMR01000165.1 GCF_000430785.1 Ectobacillus panaciterrae DSM 19096 | reverse complement strand
CGATAACACTGATTATGTGAACAAGAAATCCCTTCAGAATACAAGGTCTGAAGGGATTTTTATAGCGTCTGAGGTTCATTGACTGCCGATAATGATATGTTATGTAAACCTGACATGAATAGGATATACATCCAAATTTGTACAACAAATCGCTTCTTCCAAATGGTACAATTAGGAAAAAAGGGGGGGTGAGTCATGACAAAAAAACAGGTTGGACTAATCTGATGGGTTTAGTCTGGTTAGTAACTTTCGGGGCACTCTTATCGGCTTGTGCTAAGTTGATTCCTAACAATATTGTGTCCTTGGGAATCCTTGCTGTTGGAATTGTAATTACATTTGGAGCTTCTCTTACAGGGCTTTCCTTACTTAGAAAAAACAGATTGTAAGAACGAATAAAACCTCTCTCTGAACGGGAAGGGGTTTGTTATTTTGCCAGAATGATCAAAAAGTAGAATGGATTTGAGAAGGGAGAATTACAATGACACAAGACTCTTTACATTTAATGAAGACCAAAAATGAGTTATCAGTAGGGGGCAAAAACGGGATAGCGTTCCTATTGTCAGCTTCAATCATTTGGACAATTATCACAGTGATATTTCTACAACCAATTGAAATCTTCCAGAAGAATATTTTCATGCTATTCTCAACAGGTCTCATGTTCCCTTTATCCGTTACTATGTCAGCATTGATAAAAGCAGATTGGAAGTTTAAGCATATTCCATTAGGCAGTTTAGGACTATATTTGAATCTTGCACAACTTATTTATTTTCCCATATTGTTCTGGGCAGGCATGAAAAGTCCAAATGAAATGGTTCTTTTCTTTGCCGTAATAGTAGGGGCTCATTTCTTTCCCTATGGTTGGCTATACAATGCAAAACCCTTTTATATTATGGCCCCTGTCATTTCAATATTGATGCTTTTTGTTGGATTCAAAATAGAGGCTTCTATGCTATGGCTCATACCTATGTCTATGGTGTTACTTTTGCTCTTTTTGGTGCTGTTGCTTTACATGGATTATAAGAAAAAAGTCCAAAACAGTTCTCAACCCATACATAATAGCCTGTTAGGATAACCCAATTTTCACTTCCGATAACATTGATTTTGTAGGCTTATAGATACATTGACTTCCGATAATAATATGTTATGTAAACTTCATATGTATAGAATAGTCATTGTTCTTTATTTGATGGACGAAACAGTTTAGTGGAAGAAATAAAGTATAATAAAAGAAAAGAATAAAGGGAGAATATTTTATGGTTATTGATTTATTGAAAAACCAAGCTGACTTTATTCATGATGTTTCAAATATGATATATGAAGAATTTGTAATTAATACAGGTAGTAAAATGACTTTTGATGACGTTTTTACATATTTTTCAAACAAACACTCTCAACAATTCCCAATTACTTTAATAGCAATAGAAGAAAATGAATGTATAGGCACAGTATCAATATTTGAAAATGATTTAAAAGAACGAGAAATATATAAGCCTTGGCTTGCTTCTTTATATACAAAACCTGAACATCGTAGCAAAGGTGTAGGACAGAAATTAATAAGTGAAACATTAAAAATTGTTAAGGAATTAGATTATAAAGAATTATATTTAAGAACAGAAAATGCTTCAACTTACTATCAAAATAGAGGATGGATTTTTGTAGAAACTATTTCAGATGATAAAGGACAAGAAATAGATGTTTTTAAATTTATTCTTTACAACAACAAACTACTAAAGAGCTAGATTCCACTTTGTTAATGGTATGAGAACCTATTCTAAATAAACAAAAATAACTTCCGATAACACTGATTATGTAAACCCGAAAACCCTTCAGATCGCTGAAGGTTTTTTTGTAGTACTTTAGATACATTGACTTCTGATAATAACAGGTTATGTAAACTAATGTTCAATTTAAAAAATGGTTTAAACTAAAAATAGTAAAAATAAAAGAAAATATTGTTCTAATTTAGAACCTTATTTATGAATATGGACACGTGTTCCAATAGGAACCATTGATGATAATTTTATAACATCATGGTTATACATTCTAATACATCCATGTGATACATTCTTACCAATAGAAGAAGGGTTGTTCGTTCCATGTATTCCATAATGAGGCTTTGATAAACCCATCCACAATACCCCGAAAGGACCTCCGGGATTGCGTTGTTTATTGATAATTGTATATATTCCTGAAGGTGTTGGGGTTAACATTTTGCCAACAGCAATGGGATACACTTTTATTAACCTATCACCATCATAAAGTAATAATTGATGTTTGTTTGTGGATATATCGATCGAGCGTGCCATACGACCATCTCCTTTTTTATATGTATATTATCTTTAACTGATAAAATGATAGATAGGTTGAATTCCGATAACACTGATTATGTGAACATGAAATCCCTTCAGAACACAAGGTCTGAAGGGTATTTTTATAGAGTCTGAGATACATTGACTGCCGATAATGAGATGTTATGTAAACTTCACATGTATACGATATACAAATCATGTTGATAGATGTCCAAGCAATCTGTTGAACCCTGTATATATTGAATATGTACAAGCATCATAAAAAGTTTAATTTAGGAGGTTTTAAAAAAATGGCTTGTCCCGCACCCCCATTTACAATCATTCAGTCACCTTTTCATCTATATAAGGCTGTACCCTTTAATGTGCCAGCACAACAAATCGAATTGCGGACCCCTTGTAGTACAAACCATCCCGGTAGAGACTATACATTTAATGGTGCAAACTTCGGTACATCTGTGCGCGCTATTGAGTCAGGAATAGTGGAATATGCCATAACATCGGCAAACACAGGTAACTCGTCTTGTATATGCGTGCAGGGTGACATTAGTTGTTTACAACGGGAATGCAATCCAACTGCAGTAGGTATCTTATCGGATGGGATTATCACCGAATATGTTCACGTTGAACCATCTGTAACTCGTGGTCAGGTGATAAAGGCAGGGGATATCATTGGGCAGTTGGCACTAAGAGGCACCTTTGTTGTTCTACCTGGAGGAAACCCACTTCCTCATGTTCATATTAACCGTAAGAGAACATGGACGGGTCCAGTCTGCCAACAAGAATTCATCTGCGACTGGGGAATAGATGGTATCGATAATCGAAATCCACAAAATCCACCACCAACATGTTCAAATGGCTGGAGCTTAAATAATAATGGCGAGTGGATGTTTTGCCAAAATGGTGTGCCACAGCGAGGATGGTTCCCAGGAGC
>NZ_AUMR01000164.1 GCF_000430785.1 Ectobacillus panaciterrae DSM 19096 | reverse complement strand
TATGAAGAAGATGGAGAAATTAAATTCGAGATATCAGGAGAACAAGATGTTCCCCTAGCTTGGTTAGAGAAATGAGAAAAGGAGCGTAGGCTCTTTTTTTATTTTATCGGCAAAAAGATCCTTCTTTCTTGGTAGAACCCCATTCTAAAATAATGCCAACAAATAAAACAAAAAGTTACGAATAAATACATGTTTATTATAATTTGTTTTTTTACACTTTTATTATAATGATATCCAACAAAAAAACGGACATTTCATGCCCGCTTCTATGCATAGCGAGATGCGCTCTCCCCCCTATAAAAAGACGGTTTTTTTATTCACTTGTATATAAGGTTCAAGGGTATCTCTTAAATATTTTCATGAAATGAGTATTATTATAATTTTATTTCATTTGTATGTTTTGTATAATATATACTTACTTTTTTGTTATAATTTGGTAGGGTTTATATAACTTGATTATGAAGATTGAATTCAAATTAATACGATAGCATTTTTATGCGTATATGATTAATGTCTTGACTATTTCCAGGAGGTTTTTTAGATGAAGTTACATAAGATGAAAAATTGGATGACCCTATCTGCTGCAACGATTACATTAACCACTACTCAAGGAGTTGCTAGTGCAGCAACTGTTCACACTGTTAAAGAGAACGATTCTCTCTGGAAGATCAGTAAACAATATGGAATGTCTGTCCAGTCAATTAAACAAGCTAATCAAAAAACTAATGATCAAATTTATATCGGTGAACATTTAACCATTCCAACCCCACATGGATTAAGCAAGCCTCAATCCCCAAAAAATCTAACAGGTGCAAAAAATTCAGTTCAAGTTGTTTATCAAGTTAAAAGAGGAGATACGCTACAAAAAATCGCTAATCGATACAATGTGTCAATTCAATCAATTAAACAAGCCAACAATACAAGCGGTGACCAAATCTATCCAGGTGAACATTTAATAATTACTACAGGTATTTCAGAGAAAGAAAGGGATTTAATGGCTCGTCTGGTTACTGCTGAAGCAAAGGGAGAACCTTATAAAGGAAAAGTCGCGGTAGCAAAAGTTGTATTAAATCGTGTTGATGCAGAAGGATTTCCAAATACAATCAAAGATGTTATTTATGAGCCTATTAAATATGGCTATGCATTTACACCGGTTACAAATGGCAAAATTAACGAACCGGCAACAGCCGAAGCAAGAATGGCAGTAGAAGAAGCAATTTCTACTAAGGGAACCAATTCCGATTGGCTTTATTTTTATAATCCCAAAACCTCCACAGACAAATGGATTACCACACGCCAAACTGTTGCATCAATTGGTAATCATGTGTTTGCAAAATAATTAGAGAATCGGGAAAAACACGCTAAGCAAATGTCGACAATGATTCTGTCCTGCTAAGAATGAGCTAATCAATGCAGCATAATTAAAGTATGGATAAATTTAGGGAGAAATCTCTTGTAGGAAAGATTTTTTTAAAATTATCGAAGCATTTAGCATTAATCGGTGTGAACCGTATCGTATGTACATGAGGTTTTTTGTGGTAGTTGATTTTAAGTATATGATTGTTTTTCCAAGCTGCACACGATGAGTGCGTATTACAGATGCTATATAAGTCTACTTTGTTATTCCGACATATCTATCGTTTGCCATGTAGAACAAAAGGGAAACTGCGCTCTCTCCCTCTCTCTGGTTTACCCCTGTATGGGCCACGAAAAGGGTTTGAGCGCTTCTATGCTTAGTCGGATGCTCTCTCCCCCCTAAAAGAAAAGTTTTGATGTCGATTTTTTTAGTTGCATTTATATAAAAAGTGCTTTTGTTTCATAAGAAACTATTTTTATATTTTTCTATTTACAGCTTGTTAATAAAGGAATATATTTATCATCATAAAACTTAATAATTTTTTAAAGCAACCTTATATCGCTTAATCCAATAGGAGCGGGGGACCCAATTTTTTTGTACATTTGTACTTGGGGTGAATCCTTTTTTGAAAAGGTAGGGCTACTCTTTAAGTCCGAATCCAACAGCTAACCTCGTAAGCGTTTAGAGAGGAGGTTTACTTTTGTTTCCTTTAAAGAGCACTAAGTAAACTAGTGTTCTTTTTATTTTTTTCGTCTTATATGAAAATTAGTTTTATTCTTATTTTGGAGAAATAGGGGGGATATCTTCGCAGGAGCTTAACTTATGCATACCAAACTGTACTTCAAATTCGTATTTGGTTTCTTTAACTTTGTTTAACGACTTTGAAAAAGCATAA
Organism: Ectobacillus panaciterrae DSM 19096; assembly: GCF_000430785.1. Classification (GTDB taxonomy): domain Bacteria; phylum Bacillota; class Bacilli; order Bacillales; family Bacillaceae_G; genus Ectobacillus; species Ectobacillus panaciterrae. The sequence continues at coordinate 1,051 of NZ_AUMR01000164.1, read as the reverse complement.
TTCCTTTTCTAGCAGAAAATAATGAGAAAATCTATTAACTTAAAGGGAGAGAAGAAATCATGAATATCGAAAGTATTTGTCCTAAATGTGGAGAGATTAATAACGTAGAACCTAAAGGAGAAAAAATTCTTTTAGTAGCTTGTAAGAACAATCATAAATATGATCATATAGTAACCCCATATTCTAGAACCATTGGGATTAAGGATGATAAACGAATAAAGTTAGAGGAAATGATTGTTGAGAAAAAATTTCACCGTATGAGTGATAAATCAACAATTTGTCTACTTATCTTTGAAAATGGTTATGAGGTAGAAGGGCGTTCAACTGTTCGAGATATGGCTGAATTCCGTTTAGTTATAGGTAAAGATAAAGCATATGAACAAGCATTAAGGAAATCTATGGTAGCGTTAGGGGCATACTTAGTATAATTTTTTACGGTGAGTTCAGGAAAAAAGGCTGTTATGACAGCCTTTTTTTATAGTCTAACGTGCAGGAGATTTTTAGAGGGAATCGTAATGAAAATGGTCGTACCAAATGACAAATATGGCGGTTCTGGTGCAAACCTCGAATGCTGTCAAAATATATACAAAAATATGAGTTTATTTCCGAACGTTTAAGTATATCGAGACATTAAAATTCGGAAAATCATAAAGGGTTCCGAATAAATGTTTCATTTGACAGAGTAATATTCAGGTTACATTAATTGTCCAATTCTTTTTGCACCAGAACCCGATGAACGGTACTAAATCACAGTCTCCATTACTAAGAAAGTCACTGGTTTTCTAGTCTATATAAATCTTATTTATGGTTTAAAAATGTTTGATGATAAAAGTTTAATTTATAGAGTGTCCTTAACTTAATTTGAAGTGTCCTTAGGACATCCAGGAAAAGCTATTATATTAAAAAAGACTCTCATTACTTCTTATGAGGGTTCTGGTGCAAAAAGTTCAACACACTTGCAAGTAATCTCTAAAACTTGGACATACTGATACTATTACTCTAAAAAAGGGGCACGATCAGTATGGAAAAGCAAAATTTGTTTAAATGGAAA
>NZ_AUMR01000163.1 GCF_000430785.1 Ectobacillus panaciterrae DSM 19096 | reverse complement strand
CCTTCTCTTGTATTGAAGAAAAGAACATCGACGAATTGTTTGACCTAATCTATCGAGGTGTGAAAGATATTGAAAAAGTAACAGCTCAATAAGGGGTACCATCACATGCTAAAAAAATACAAAAAGAGCCATTAAATGTGGCTCTTTTTGCATGTAAAGGTATTTTGTGTAAAATGTCGATTCAAATTCATAATAATTCAGATAAAAGCATAAATTCAAGCGGTAAAATATTACATTTAGTCGATAGAGAAACAACAGCCTCCTTCTGGCTGTTGGAATATACAAGATTTTATACAGTTTTTTGGCATATCTAGCACATGACCAGAGAGTCCAAACTCGCACCATAACGGCAATGTATAGAATCCTGCATATGTGATAATTTCAGATATTCTAAGAAATGTTGATATCATGGGGATGGTGGGGATAAGGAACTACCGATAATGACATGTTATGTAAACTTCACATGTATACGGTATTCAGCCTATTCCCCAGTTTTGTCTAAATATTTCAAGTAAAGATAGCTAAAAATAAAACCAAATAAAAATTAAGGTGAGGCTAATGAAAAAATTAAAATACTATCTTGGATTGGACTAGTGATAACACTTATTTTATTTTTTGGTCTTTTAACTCTAGGACCAAGAAATAGCATATTACAACTTATTTGTGTAATCATTCTAGGATCAATTGTTCTTCCTCTATCCGTTATGGGAACGGTATGGCTTAAACCAAAATCAAAATCAGAACCAGAATAAGAAATGGAGGCTGTGTCTCTTGGATAGATTAATTGCTGTATTAACAACAATAAGTCGGAGGGGGGCAATCGCTGCAAGAGTTCCAAGGGTGACATCGGAGTCCCTTTATCTTGGGATATTGCTTGCGATTGTAGGAGGGTATTTGGATTCTTATACCTTTTTAAGCAGAGGGGGCGTGTTTGCAAATGCGCAAACTGGAAATATTGTATTACTCGGAATCAAGATTGCCCAAGGTTCTTGGACACAGGCACTGCTCCATATTCCGCCTATTCTTGCCTTCATTTTAGGTGTTGCTGTTGCGGAAAGCTTTAAGAGTCCCCGAATAAAAAAGCTGTTCAAGCTGCCTGCCCGTGCCATTTTGCTGCTTGAAATAGCTGTGTTGATTGCAGTCGGCCTGCTGCCTTCGGGTATCCCGAATATTATGGTCACAGTGGTCATATCCTTTGTTGCGTCTCTTCAGGTATCATCCTTTAGAAAGCTTTATACCTGGTCTTATAATACAGCCATGACAACGGGAAACCTGAGGACTGCGACACAAGCAGCCTATCGGGCTATTATGAACAAAAATAAAGATGCAGCCGAACAGGCTCTTAAATTTTACACCATCATTGGCTCTTTCCTATTTGGTGCTTTAAGTGGAAGTTTTCTGACCACGCTTCTGGAAAACTGTGCTATTTGGATTGCGGCTGCACTTCTTGTCTGTGCATTCCTCTTGTTAGAGTCGAACCAGCGGATCGAGAAAGAAAAGAAATAGCTCAAACGATGTTTAAAAAGCTAAGATTGGCTGGGATTATTCGGTATGCAGATTGCATGGCACTATCTTTTCATAAGGGTTCACAAGTTTTAAACTGCCCTTGGATTCTGACCCACCTTAAAAATTTTAAATTAGTGTCTTGACGATGGGGTCCACCTTACATCCCATCACAGACTGGAGTAAATCCAGTCCCTTCTTTCACTTGTTGAAACCAAATTTCGAATTTTCTTTGATTTTCTTCTAATGCTCTCTTACTTGGGTGTTTTTGCACAACGCTCCGAAAAGGTTTAATAAGCTGTATACCTTGAGCCACTTGAGTTCAAGGAAAGAATTTCAAAAAGTATACTTTTTGAATATGCTGTTAAACGTGTCTTTTGCGTTTCATAAATACAACTTAAATCAATTCGAAACATGTCAATAGTATTGTACATATTTTGACATACGTTGTTTTTTCCCTAATAAACCTTTTCGAGGGGATATGTAAAAATACCCTCTTTAAACAGACTTTTTCAGTGCCCTCGATACATATCCAGTGTCTTTTTTGGACCGGGGATTATTCAGATCATGAATCTATATCATGTTATGTCTAATATTTATTTTTCCACTTCTTCTGTATAAGCGCGATACATAGCAACACTATCGGAATGAACGTCATAATAGATGTTCCATAAAAAGGATTAATCGTTCTGATAAATTTGGCCAGTTCCTGTGTATTGGGAGTCCATATAGCGAATAAAGTCACAAGAAAACCAAATGGAAATACCAGGGGACGGTAATCAGATAGATGTAACCATTGGGCTGTTCTTAAAACAAGTACATAATAGAACACTGAAAGTTTGATGAATGCCCCCATCACCCAAATAGCGATCACAAGTGACTCAAGATGTTCAAAAAAAGTAGCAACACTAATGTATCGAAAAGCAAAAAACACTGGATTTGTATAAGCAGTTGCTGATTCTCCAAGCAAAAAAATGCTAACAATATTGAGATACACCATGATTAACATACTGACAGCCACCGATATCATACTCCATTTCATCCCTTTTTCATGATCGGTCAAAAAAGGAAGCAGCATAGAAATCAGAAAAACTTCATCGAACCAAATTATGGCCCCAGTTGCTCCCATGATTGGGGGCATAATCCCCTGTTCCATGATTGGAAACATATTCTCCAGTTTCAAGTCAGGCAGGAGCAGAATCAATAAGACCAGCGGAAAAATAAAGATCGGAACGAATAGTTGAGCGGCTCTTCCCAGAACTTCCACACCGCCTCGCACAGCAAAGGCACAAAGAAGAATTATACTTCCTATAACTACGACCATAGGGGTTTTAGGGAGAAAAGCAGAAATAATGAAACCAGCATATTCCCGACCTATTATTCCTGATACATGCAGAAAAATGAACAATATGACAAATCCAAGTATTTTTCCTAGAATTCGACCCATAATTTGCTGACTGTATTGAATGATGGTCTTCTTTGGGTAGATCTTATGTAATTGATACACAATAAACGCTGTCAAAAATCCGTTGAGGGACGCTAAAATTGGCGAAATCCACATATCACGATGTGCAAACCTACCCGTGACAATTGGAACATTAAGAATAGCGGTTGATATTATCAAAGGTAATATGAGAAATGCCATCTGGAATGCAGAAATTTTACCTTTTTCGATCATCTTTTTTTACCTCATTAATTTTTTTCTTTTAGTATCTCCCTAAAATATTTAGAAAAGACTCTTAACTTCCGATAACACTGATTATGTGAACTAGAAAAGAAAAAAAGTGCTTCGAAATTAATTCTGAAGCACTTTTTTTCTATTAATTTTTTATGAGAAATTAATAGAAAAACAATCATAATTGCCAAAGGTAGCAAGAATACATACAAGGGTTCTGGTGCAAAAATCATTTGATAGAGACATAGAACCTACATAGCCTGTTCAATTACGGATTATGATGCAATTCCAAACAACTTATGTATGAA
>NZ_AUMR01000162.1 GCF_000430785.1 Ectobacillus panaciterrae DSM 19096 | reverse complement strand
TCATTCATAAATTGTTTGGATTAGCTTCATAAGCTAGCAATTTAAAGGAAATTGACACTCTATGTTTCTATCGAGTATTTTTTGCACCAGAACCAATTATATGATAAGACATTTTTGGAAAACAAAAAACTATTTTTCTACGCTAAGTAGTAATCGGTTTCTTCTATTCATTAAACTCATGCCCCTAGTTAGTTCAATAACACTCTTTTTGATATTATAGTAACTATTTTATCTGTGAGTTAGTCCCATTAAAGCTGGTGCTAAGGTTGACAACATCATTAGGCTGAGCATGAAAAGTCCGATAATGACAATAGTTGCTACTTGAATCAGGGTTAATATACCTGAAGGAATTACTGATATGTTTGAAGGCATTAGGTTCTGATTTCTAGAGAACACCCTACCTAATCAAAAAAGTAAGAAAAAAGTCAGTGTCAACAAATGCACAATATTCAGCTATCCATGTTCTACCCATGTAGAGCTTCAACAATTGAACCCTAATCTTTATTTTTAGATTCTACTAATTGATCTCCTACTATCGAAGCAAAAACTTAGCAAATCCCTTTATGAAGTTCTTTTATACGAAGTATTAGCCTAGGCATCGTTCTAGGCTTTTCATGTTATATAGCCCCTTTTCTATAAATTCGTTTGTAAATGTGGTCACCATGTGCACTGTGATGCACATGTGTAATGCGACATATTCATAAGTACACCAGCACAACTGAACAAACTTCAGCAAGTACAATGTCTTTTTAACTTCATCTAAAATTCGTAGCATTAGCATATAATCATAAATATAATTCAGTTAAATAAAGTCACTTATTATGATCACTTAATATAGTCACCATATATTTTTTTTGTAAAAGCGACTTTATGAGGTTTAGTGTATGGAACACCAATAGAGACTTAAGCATGGCTATTTGGAGAAAAGATTGATCTCATGTAGATGCCGAGAACTTAGTATCACGCTGTTCTAACACAACAGGCTTTACATTACATAACAATGAAGGATTACAAAAACTCGATTTGTTAAAGGATTAAAGACTCATATATGTGTATTTATAGCCGTTACACTATGCACTAACAAACATCAAGAGATTCAATTGATCATTCTTATGGAATTTTATGCACTATTTATAATAGTTACTTTTTTTAGTTACTATATGAAGTGATTAATAAAAGTGTCATTATAAATACTTTTTACATCATTACCACCAAAACACAGCAATGAACGAATCTCTATTATGGTAACTATACTAAGTAACTCTTATAAATAACCATTCAACAATACATAAATTGATTTATCATTTTTTTACTTGGAACCAAGCGTCTATTCTATTAAATTCATTATTTCTCTTTTTCTTTCATGCACTCAGTCCAAAAAACAGAAAAAATTTCCATAAACTAAATACAATCACTTTAAATAGTTATTATATTAAGTGACTATAAAAAATATCTTGAAAATTCTCGTATTTTCATTAAAATCTCTTTCTAATTAACCATTAAAGTAACTACAAATAGTCACTTGATATGATTACCATAATCTGCTACTATATGATTACATATATGTTTTATTTTTTAGATTAGGAGGTGTAAAAGGCATTGAATGAAATTCTTCATCAAACGTACATAGACTTAAAATTTGATGATCACTTATCTGCTATGTTTGCGGATATTATTTTAAGGGATACTGTTCTAACACAGGTATTCTTATATATAGGACGCGAATTAAATAAACAATACAAAGATCATAATCAGATGATCGGCATTACTGTAAATGAAGTAATAGAAAATGTAGTTTTAGATAGACTTACCAGAAAACCTAAAGGCAAAACATTTGTTTTTGAACAATCGCATACTAATATAAGCAGAAAAGCAGCTGAAAAATGCGTGGATAAGTTACTTGATATGTCATTACTTTATGAAAAACCAAAAAAGCCATACAAATATATTTATTTAACAGTTCGTGGTCAACAAGTTTTACTTTCACTATCTAAAAAAACAAACCAATAAATTAGAAAATCGAGGGAGTGAAGATTTATATGGCGAAAAATTTTCTTAACAACGATCCTGCTATTAAGATGACAATGGTTGGATTTGGACAAGCAGGTACTCGTATGGTAGATACATTTGCAGCAATTAAGAAAGTAGACGGTTCCTCCATCTATAACTGTCTTGCATTAAATTCGAATGATGGAGATTTAACTGAACTGAAATATATTCCGAAGAATAATCAAGTTTCGTTAAATCTTGGTGGGCTTGGAAAAGACCCAACTAAAGCTGCGAGGGTTTTAGAGGAAAATGAGGTTGCTAAAGAAAAATTAAAGGCCTTTATCACAGAACGTGTACGTCCAGACGATGAACTTGTTCTATTCTTTGCAGGTCTTGGTGGAGGAACAGGTACTTCTACTATCGTAAAAGCAATCGAGGAATTTTCTGCGTTCCATAATAGACCTATTATTGCAGAGGAATTGAGAAAAATCGCTGCAGAATATCCAGTAGCAGAAATCAAGGCGAACCAAAACCGTTTCAAAAGACTGGCACTTGAAAATGCCATTGATCGCAAAGACTTTATTAAAATTGGTATCGTGGTTACGCTCCCTGTTCGTGCTGACGGTCCAAATGTCTTAAAACAAGTTAATGACTTCTCACGACAAATTTGGGCTCTTGCGAATGATAAGACAAAAGGTGTCGCTTTTGTTGTCTTTGCAGATAATCAGCATTTTTATGACGAGTACAATAGCTTAAATGAAAATGAGAAAAAGAACATTGTAAACTCACGTGATTATGCAAATCAAAGAATTTGCGAAATTATCCATGAATTGAACACTGCAACAACTGTTGGCGGTACTGGCGTTGTCTTAGACCCAGCAGACTTCAAACGTATCCTTCTTGAAAAAACAGGATGCCTGGTAATTAATCGTGTTTCAAAATCAATGAGCGAAATTCAAAATGCTAAAGATATTCAACAAATGTTTACTCAAAGTATCCAAGGCAGCTCCTTCCATGAGCCAATTGAACTTATGCAAAAAGATGAGCTAGGTAATATCATTACATCTAAAATCCACCACTTTGGTATGTTAGCTGTTTTGGATCAACCAAAAGGGTTTGGAGATTCCTTTATTGATGATGCAAAAGCAGATATTATTCAACAGTTACCAATTCGCGAAACAGTTTTTAATGGATATATTGTAGGTAAAAATAACTTTAACACTAGTGTTTATACTTTCTTCAAAACAGAGGCCCTTCCTACTCGCTTAGCTAAAGGACTTGTTGAAGAATATAAGGAATACCAAGAAAAAAACAATAAATTTATTTACCAGCAGTCCTCTATCGCCTCCATCAGTAATATCGATGATGACGAAGAAGATTTTGATTTTAACCTTTCCGATTTCATTGACCTTGGTGAAGAAAAAGCGGAGAACAGCAATTCCTTAGATAAGGATGAAGAATTAATGGATTTCCTAGATCCAGAAAAAATGAAATTCTAATTACAGATTTCCCGAACGCGAAAGCCCACTACGGTGCGATAGCCACCCCCTTTAGGGGTGGGATGAAAGTGAGGTCGGATACGGAGTGCCACTGA
>NZ_AUMR01000161.1 GCF_000430785.1 Ectobacillus panaciterrae DSM 19096 | reverse complement strand
TCGGCAGTCAATGAACCTCAGACGCTATAAAAATCCCTTCAGACCTTGTATTCTGAAGGGATTTCTTGTTCACATAATCAGTGTTATCGGTAGTTAAATTCTTTTTGTATACAATTTTGAATCCAATGTTTTTCATTTCTAAATATGTTATTTTCTTTTTTTATTACATAGGCAAATGTCTTTTTTACTTCTTCGTTGTCGTTTATAAACTTGAGTAAGAATTTTAATGCTTCTATTAAGGGTGAAGGTTCTCCTTGTATTTTCCGTTTTCTGGATACGTATTTTTTAGTGTAATCACATATAGGTGAGATAGCCCTTTCATCTCCGTGTTTTTTAATCGCACTCACAGCATATGCCTTCGTAATTGGACAACGATGATTTAATGAATTTATAAAGATAGGGGTAAGAGTTAAATTTCCAAGAATACTGAGTGAGTAGATAGCAGAACATCTCACATCTTGATCAGGGTACTGTAAGAGTTTTATTAGATAAGGAATACATCTTTGGGTTCCGCATTTTCTCAATGATACATTTGCGGTTACTATGTCAAACGGGTCTTTTGAAGTTGTAATGAATTGAATCAATGCATTTTCAGCTTTTTCAGTTTTATATTCGCCTAAAGCCTCAATGGCATCATTTCTTACTTCATAATCTCTACTTTTTAGGTTTGAAATAAGTTCGGTTTCTTTGTTCAATTACATCCACCATCTTTTATAAATTTAGTTAACATAATTTATCGGAAGTTATATCCAATTTAAAACCAGTATTACTTACTACAAGAAATATGTATAACTAATAAACCCTTTTATATTTACGGATGAGATACCAAACTAAGCTGATTATGTATAAAAAACTTATTATCATAATGATAACTGATGTAGGCTTAAATCTAGCAGCATACAAGAAATAATCTAATTGCATGATATCACTTTCTTCTGTTATTGGCCCTTTAAACCAGTTTGTAAATTTTGTAGTATGCCCCCATTGAAGTAGATTATTTGTTACTTGGCTTCCTTGATACCAACTAATAAACGTTGAAGCTATAAAAAATATCGTAGCACAACCAAGTTGAACAATATGATGTACTTTCATTATGCTTCCTCCTAAATACAAACATAAAAAGGGCCTCTCTAATATTTAACAACAGAGAGGCTCCATCTATACAATATCAATATTCATATCCTAAATATTCTTTTGTTTCGTAACGTATTACATTTCCATTTTTATCTTTAAAACCTAATTGATTTAGGTTTTTTATGTTAAATTTTTCACCTACTGGTATTGATATGTACCATAACCTAAGATTTTCATGATTTATATTCGTTTCTTTTAAATAACCATCTAAGTTTATAAAGTGTCCTTCTATTGAATTATAAGATACGCTTTCAATGTCTGAGTTCTTTAGGTAGCCATAGATAATTTTATTATCTAATGATCCAAGTGAAGAAGCTATTCCAGATGGTTGAAAATTAAGATTATATAGACTTGCGCCCCCTGATCCTGATCCTCCTACTTCCCATTTACCAAGATTACCTCTCTTTAAATTAGCTATTGCAATTCGATTTTCATTCGTGATATAAAAGGCAAAATTTTCACCTGTTGTAATAATTTCTTTTAAAGTTTTACTATTATCTCCAATATTCACCGCTAATTCATGTTGTAAAGCCTCTTCTTTTGTATCATATGAATGTGGTTGGTACATTCCACAACCACTCAAAGAGAATACAATACAACTTAATAATATAGACTTACGCAATATCATCACTACTTTCTTTCTATGTTATAAATTCCTCATATAGAAAATATTACCATAAAATTTGAAGTTTGATATCATTTTTAACTTTATCAATAATGAATACTCTATACATGTGAAGTTGACATAACATATCATTATCGGCAGTCAATGTATCTCAGACTCTATAAAAATACCCTTCAGACCTTGTGTTCTGAAGGGATTTCTTGTTCACATAATCAGTGTTATCGGAAGTCGGGGTAAGTCTGAGATAAGTCCAAAAACGGTATGATATATGTAAATAAATATAAATCGTTGTTTTCAGAAAGATACAACTTATTGAGCATCCTAAATTGATACGTGAGATTAATGTCACTTTAGATGTTATTTTGCACCTGTTTTAGTCGCTATTTTGCATGATAAATAATAAAAAAACTATCATAAAATGATAGCTGAAAAGTTAAAATAAAGTTCTTCAATTTCAAATAAAGTGGTCTTAATTACGGCCAATGAGAATTTACCACATCTGCCATCTTTTGTACCAGTCTTCGACAAGTGATTCTCCACAATTTTTCAACTTCTAACCAATAAAAAACTCATAAATAAGGATTGGTAATGTTGAGAGAAGGAAAGGTTTTTATGGGGCTCTAGCCATTTTGATCGAGCCCTTTTTACCTGAATTTTATCTTCTAGCTATCATCTCTATTTCAACCTGTGCACCAAGAGGTAGGGATGACACACCTATAGTTGTACGAGCAGGATATGGTACAGAAAATTGTTTAGAATAAACTTCATTCATTGCTGTGAAATTATTCATATCAGTTAAGAATACATTCACTTTTTGAACATTATCAGGAGTTAAACCTGCTGCTTCCAATACATTGAAAAGATTCTTAAAACATTGATTTGTCTGTTCAACAATATCACCTTCTACAAGCTTTCCAGTCTGTGAGTCTACCGGAGTTTGCCCGGATAAAAATATTAAATCTCCTGCTTCAATTGCATGTGAGTAAGGACCAACGGCAACAGCTCCAGATGCACTAAAAGCCTTTCTTGACATATAAAACTCCTCCTTTAGATATAAAGTAAAAAAATAGGGGCTGATTGACATAACATTCGAAAGCGGAAGTACGTACAGACATTTTATAAACAAATATAATGCTTATTTACCGTGTTGTACCCTCTTTTTCATCACTTCTGCCATTTGTTGAGAATTTAGATCCTTTTCTTCATGAAGTTTATTAACAATGTTATGATAGTCCTCTTCACTACGATTTTGACTTAATTTATAGGCAGCTTGAATTTCTTGTACTTTAATCTTAAATCCAACAAGGCCTTTTAGTTGTTCTTCTAATAACTGAGGAGAAAGCTTATCCCATAATACTGGATCCTTACGGTGTTTTTCGTATTTTTGTAGCAACATTGTCAGGTCCTGTTTTAACTCTTCTTCGTCCAAAATGTTGGCTGCACCATATACATGTATAGCTTGATAGTTCCATGTCGGGACATTTTCCTCTTCATACCAGGAAGAAGAGATATAAGCGTGTGGTCCTTGGAACATAACCAATACATCTTCACAGGTTTCGAATGTTCCCCATTGAGGGTTCCCATATGCCATATGCCCCGTTATATAGTAAGTATCTCCTTCTTTAATTAACTGCAATGGTAAATGAGTAGCAATTGGTTTACCTTGTTTTGTTGTTACAATCGTTCCAAATGAGTTCATTTGAACAAATTCTCGAATTTCATCTATATCTGTGACTCTAAAGTATTTAGGAATATACATAATAACCCGCCTTTACTAAAGTTATATCAGTGTTTTGGTCATTATAAAATCAATTTGTTCTTCATCACCCATATAAAAAGAGTGGGCTCCAGTTTGAACAAA
>NZ_AUMR01000160.1 GCF_000430785.1 Ectobacillus panaciterrae DSM 19096 | reverse complement strand
CTCTATTTTTCTCGTATATCGAATGATTTGATATGCCGTGTAAAGATAATAGTTCCGTCAATTTCTATGTAGTCAATATTTCTATCGGTGATGTCCCTCGTTAATTTATTCTGTAAAACAGACAAGTTTTCTTCACATATCGTCTGCTCCAATTGTCCTTTTGGTAAATGAAACGTCACTAAAAAGTCCTCTGTTTTCACGATAATTCCCCCTTGGATTGATATGCTACTTCATGATAACTCAGATAAACATCACCTGTACAAAGGGGATAATTGAAGTTTGTATACTGAAATTTCAAATTTTAGTGTGCGAAATTTCAAATTTACATCACACAACTTGAGATTATGAAAAAATTCGCTATAGAAACAAAAAAAGAAAAGAAAGTTGTATGCCATGAGAGTAATACAGCATACTTACGTTTTTTGATGTAGGATTTTTTTATTTTAAGTGTCAAAAGTTAAGAGTTGCGGAAGGATTTCCTGTTTAACTAACAAGGCAGGATAATTAAAGAATTAGATGGTAATACAACCCAAATAAAACCTGTTGTATGATAAAGTTAAAGAAACGGAATTTTTCATTTCAAGGGGGTTCTTGTTGTGCAAAAAAGGACTATTGTTATTTCCTACTTATTATTCCTTGTTCCTCTTATATTCATTATCAATTTTCTATTTGATATTGTTACACTCAAAACGATACAAGGATTACCCATATTTTTTCCTTTATTACTTTGTCCTATTGGTTTGTTCTTTGCCTCAAAAGCCTATACAAGCGAAAAGAATATACTCACGCTTGGTGCTATCCTCGCAAATTCGGTCTTATTCCTCTTTCCTTTTGCATATATGATTTTAGGAACAGTGATATTTGGTGTCTAATGTAGATAATATTAAAATCCCTTTTTAGCTTTAATTCAAGAACAGGACTGTCAATAGGCGGTCTTTTTTATGTCTTTTAGTTTCAAAACTTAAGAGTTGTGGAACAGATTCTTCTTCAACTAAAGTAAGCAGGTTAGTTAAAAAATATCATAATCTTTCTAGAAAAAACTATTTATAATATGGGAGGGTTGTGCCATAAAAAAATTCACTTTTGTAATTTTAATTGTTTTATTTTTATCAGGATGTACAAGTAATCTAGATAAAAAATCTATCCAATCTGAAAATTTGATACAGAAGCTACAAGAGGAAGGTCATACAGTTATTAAAGAGCAAGTTGGAAAGAGTCCTTATTTTTCTTCAGCTTATGCCACTTTCTATAAAGTTGATGGTAAAATATTAGCTATTTATGAATTTCAAAATGAACAAGAAGCTAAAAAGGAATCAAAAACAATATCTGAAGATGGCTCAACTATCGGAAATTCACTAATGGAATGGATAGATGATCCTCATTTTTACCAAAAAGGAGAAATCATTGTTAGTTATATTGGGTCAGATACAAAATTACAAAGAGATTTAGAAAAGATTCTTGGAAAATCAATTACAAACACTCCCATATTAAACAAATAATGTTCTTCACTAACGGGTGCTTATGTTAAATAAACCATATTGATTTACTTCCGATAACGCGAATTATGTGAACTAATCATGAATAGGACATACATTGATGATTAGAAGTAAATTAGGATTTAATAATTTATATGAGTAGTTTATTAGTATGTATGGAAACTATGAATAAGCCATTATAACGCAATTGTTTTTGCTTTTATATTGGTAAGGTGCTATAGTGATTTTAAACCATTTTACTTTTAATACTATAGAGATTTAAATAAGCTGTAACTTCAAAGGGGATAGCAAGGTTAAATATTCTCAGAGGTTGCGGTTTTTTAATGCCTTTTTATGACTTGTAAAATGGTTGAAAATGAATATGTACATAAAGGTACATTTTAGGAGGATTTTTTTCATGCAAAACGGTAAAGTAAAATGGTTTAACGCTGACAAAGGTTTTGGATTTATCGAAACTGAAGGTGGACAAGATGTATTCGTTCACTTCTCAGCTATTCAAAGTGAAGGATTTAAGTCTTTAGAAGAAGGTCAAGAAGTTACTTTTGATGTTGAACAAGGTAACCGTGGACCTCAGGCTACAAACGTAAGAAAGAACTAATTGAAGTGAGAGAGAAGGGGATTCCCTTCTCTCTTTTATGTTGGTAGTTTTTTTATTTTTTGTTTTTTTTACATTAAATATTAAATTTTATTGGGTAGATGTTTCAAAAACAGTACTTTTACGGACCATTGTATCTATGATTCCCTAGAAAAGTAAGAGTTGAGACGAGAGGGGCATAAGTTTGCGCCTCTCGTCTCAACTCTCCAACAACTGAAGCGTAGCGAAAGGCGTTAGTAAATAGCTAACCTACCGCCCTTCGGTTGGTGAAGGTGTATGTCGTCGGAGAACAAGTCTCCTTCCTCCGTACACCTATATAATAATAGAAACGCGGTTAATCTTGTATTTTTTCGCTTTCTTTGATGTATCGATATAAAGTAGTTCGAGAAACACCAAAAATTTCTTGGACCTCTTTTTTAGACCTACCTAGCTGAATCATCTCTAACATTCCCTGGATTTGCTTTTCAGAATGAGACTTTTTCCGACCTCCCATTCTTCCCCTAGCTTTTGCACTGGCAATACCACTTTTTACACGTTCATTAATGACTTCACGCTCCATTTCTGCCATAGCTCCAAAAATATGATATAAGAATCGTCCCATCGTCGTAGACGTATCAATTCCGTCCTTAATAGAAACAAAGTTAATCCCTTTTCCTCGAAAGTGGTTGAGTAACATAACTAATTGCTGCATGGTTCTTCCCAGGCGATCTAATTTGAACACTACGAGTGTGTCGCCATTTCGTAATTTATTTAACAGTTGATTCAATTGTTCCCGCTGTTGATTTGCTCCACTTTCTTGTTCTGTCACAATTTCCTTACAACCATATTTTTTTAGTTCATCAATCTGCATGTCTAAATTTTGATGCTTAGTTGAGACCCTTGCATAGCCAAAAATCATAGTATATTCCCCCTCATGTTTCAAATAAACTATACCACAATCTTTTTGATTCTGGTACGTAATTTTGAAACGTATTTTCATAGGAATTCAGGGGTATAAATTCATGTTTCATAATCAACAGTTTTTGAAACATCCAAAGCTAGTAAAAAGAACCCATTATAGAATTAGTTATTTTCCGTTAAATGGAAAAAAACATACCTTTCAGGGTAGCTCGTTCGCGCACCTTAAAGTTACCGAATCGGTTCTGGTGCAAAGATAATTTACAAAAAACGTAGGCTATAAATTCTCTGCTAACTTACGGATTATGATGCGATGCCAAACAGTTGATCAATGAATTCTTTTCGATTTTGTGCAGACTTCACCCCTTGGTGAACCTGCTTCTTTTTAATCATATGCATTGCTTCTATGCCACTCAGTATGTAAGTGGCTGTACGAAATGATTTCAATCCTAACATAAAACGAACACGTTTTTTAATAAGCCGATGATCTTGTTCCACTATGTTATTGAGATATTTCACTTATGCCATTTGAATGCCTACTGGCATCTTTTTTTCTTTCTTAAACTCTTCCATTTCGGGTCTTAGCCCATGCTCAAGAGGACTTTATTTATGAAGAGAAATTCTGCTTTACATAACATATCACTCACACTTACCAACGATGTAAAACTTGTGTAACTATCTCTTAAAACTATCTTAATATAA
>NZ_AUMR01000159.1 GCF_000430785.1 Ectobacillus panaciterrae DSM 19096 | reverse complement strand
ATGCATAACGTGAAATTTCATATCCTGTACGAAATGTAGAGTTGATGCGGGTTCCAGAGACAAGCCAACTTCCGATAATGAGATGTTATGTAAACCTCACATGAATATAGTATACAATAAATTAGAGGTGAAAATTATGAATCGAGAACAAGCCATTCAAATACTTAAAAAATACTCTCCTATGCCTGATGACGAGGATTTAACTGAAGAAATGATAGATGAATATGCAAAAGCAATTATATATTTTGAGAAAAATCCCCATCCGAGTTGTATAGAGCCTATTATGATGACTTTTAGCTTAGATGATTGTTATGGTGTATATGAACATGCAACATGTGTATTACGTGAATTTAGTAATGAAGAGGTAATTCCACACTTAATTAGAGCTATACAAGATAAACATGAAGGTAGAAGGTACTGGGGGGCAGATTTAGCTAAATTCTTCCCAGATGTAAGATTAGTTAGCTCTTTATTGACTTGTATTGACGATCCAAACGATGAAATTCGAGGATATGTAGCTTACGCATTAAGTAAGATCGGTGATAAGTCAGTTTTGCCTATATTACATAATAGACTACTAAAGAAACGTGACGAAGATGTTTGTGAAGAATTAAAACAAGCTATCTCGAAACTAGAAAGACTTAAATAACTTCCGATAACGAATCTTATATTAACTAGAAAGAAGGAAATGAATGACTTATATATGTCCAGTTTGTGGTTATGATGGTTTAGAAGAGCCCCTTTATGATGAGGATGGAGATCCTTCGTACGAAATATGCTCTTGTTGCGGTTTTGAGTATGGGTTTGATGATCTAGATCAAGAATATAGCTTTGAACAATATAGACGAAAATGGATTGAACAAGGGGCAAGTTGGTTTAGTGATTATTTAAAACCATCAAAATGGAGTTTAAAAAAACAGTTAGAAAATATTAATGTGATAATGGAAGAGTAACTACCGATAAATTATGTTATGTAAAGTACAAACGAATATATACTTTTCTAATAAGTATTTCGTATATCAAAAAGAGAGGCGAAAAAATGACTGTATCAAATAATAAAACAATAGCAAAAACAATTTGGAACACATTCGGCGGAGAAAACCCTAAAGTTTATACATACTGGGATGATAACCATGAAAGTTGTATTGATATTCTTGCTGTTAAAGAAAGACCGTTTCCCAAATTAACTTCTATTTCAACAATAGGACTCTCAGATTTTTCTATCGGAAAACATATTGGAGTAAATGAATTAAGGATAGAAATACTAGGAGCTTATGAGGAGAAATATGAGTATGCACCTAATATGATAGCTACATGTGCATTTTATATCATTAACTCAAAATTCTCTTGTTATCCAGGTGCTATTTATCAAGATGTCGTACATATGTATGCCCCAGACTCTGACATGCAACACATTCTTTTTACAAATCCATTCATATGGGAAAATGAATTAAAAACATTAGAGTTTGAAGATAAAATAGTAGCTTGGCTACTTGCAGTTCCTATTTCAGAAACAGAACGAATATATACTTTAGAACATGGATTAGATGCCCTTGAAACATTGTTTGAGGAAAAACAGATTAATATCTTTGATTTGAATCGATTATCAGTTATTTGATTTAAAAATAACTTCCGATAACACTAATTATGTAAACATGAAATCCCTTCAGCAAGCAATCTGAAGGGATTTTTCATTTCCAATGTCAAAAGTTAATAACAAGAATAACGCTTGTCCTAACACTTACATACTCTATATAAAACATATACTTCTATATAAGACGTGAGGAAGCACCTTACGCAACCTAAGACTGACCTTTTATAGTCAGTCTCTTTTTTTGAACTCACCTTACCCAAAACTTAAGAGCATAAGGGGTTTTTGATATCACGTTAAGTTTTATTTTGTAGAGTTAGTGTTGATATGATGTAGAGTCAATGTTGATATGAAAAACCCTAGCTGTTGAGTCAGTGTTAATATGACTTTTTTACAATTCCACATGTTTTGAATCCACCTCAGCCGAAAAAATATCTGTCATTTTTTTATGCTTAACATTCTTATTTCCTATTCATTTCAGTTTCTTTTCTCATTTTTTATCTTTGTATGTTGCTTTTCCATCTTGTCTTACTTTTTACTCTTTTTCTTTTTTAATCACATTTACCATCTATCTAGTCCGACCTTCCTATTTGTATGTTCTCGACACCCCATGTTGATGTAGTCAACGTGGGGTGTCGAGACGAGAATTCGAATACAAATAGGAAGGTCGGGCGGTAGTATAACACGATTTAATGTGTGCATTATATCTATACACATATAGGAACACCAATAGTGTATAGATATAGTCTACACCTTTATGCCAGTTCATATTGCATTGGAGACAAGGTATATAAAAGAAATTCATTTTAAGGTGCCTTAAATCTCGGTAAAAGGCTTCTGGATAAATAATAGTATTTTTCTACATTCATAGAAAAATACACGCTTAAAAACGATTCTGGGGCTTCTAAACACCATCTCTAGAGTTTGAAAAGGTTTTTCCCTAACTTTTTGGGTTGAGGCAGCCGGGGGTGTGCGGGGCAGAGCCCCCACGAAAAAGAAACGTGTAAAACATATCGAGAAAGAACAATTTCTTGAACGAATGCTCTAGCGGTTCGGCACGTATAATGGATAGCACAAGCCGATAACCTGAGAGTTTCTTTTTGGTATATCGGCTTGGCGATGGTCAAACACGTGCCGAAAAAAGTTTGGCAAGAACAATATAAAAAAGAAACGGCGATAGCCGTTAGGTGAGGATAAACGAACCGACTTTTTTATATTGAAGGTGGAGATTTTTTCGCTGGGTTTGCGAAAAAATACTACCTGTTTCTTGCGAAACTTTTAGCCCCTTATATAGAGTGAGATAGGGCAATTATAAAAAGTCAGTAATACCAAGGGTTTATAAGAGGTAAGGTGTAACCATATGGTTACACCTGTGTAACCATATGGTTACACCTTAAGTTTGGAAAGATACTAATTAACGATTAATTTCAAGCATAAAAAAACTAGCTTCTTGTATAAGCTAGTTTCAAAATAAATAAATCGGTAATTTATGCTTTTTAGTAGTTCCTTCAACAATAAAATTTCTGAGTGACTTTTTAAAAATATGCTGAGTAGCCTTATCTATTCCATCTTTCGGTGAACAACACATAACATTAGGATTTACAAACCATGTACGACTTGTACAAGTTCGTCCATCTTCAGTACTCATACCAGCTTCTGCAACTCCTAATATCCCTTTTTCTAAAAGTCCATTCATAATATTTGAAACATGTTTTCTAGTAACTCCAAATTCTTTTGCCAAGTACGTAGGAGTTGCTGCATTTGTTTTAATTTCAAATTCATCATCTATATATTTTTCCTTCTCAATAATAACGTTAGATTTAAACTCAATATATGGCGTTAATTTAAATAAAAAAGATTCTTCAGACGGTTTTAAATAACCAATTTCATTTAGATAACTAATATTATCCATAATTAATTGCACGAACTTCACCCCATCGGTTCGTTTTTTTCTTTTGCCTATATAATAATCTTCTCCGGTAACATTATGTAAGACTTCTAAAATTGCTTTTTGTTGGTCTGGTGACAACCCCAGTCCAACTGCACCAATAACATCATCCAATTTAAAATCCCTGACTCGTGCTTTCTTTTCAGAATCAGTAAAATCAACAATTTTTCCCATAATAATTTTCTCTCCTCCGACTAGAAGGAGTTAATCCATTGTGATAGAATATGTGTAAATAGATGATATTAATTAAGGATTAACTCCTTCATAGATTCAATTCAGTAAAAAACCCCAAAGTTTGGTCGCGGCGGGG
>NZ_AUMR01000158.1 GCF_000430785.1 Ectobacillus panaciterrae DSM 19096 | reverse complement strand
GATGATTGCCACCGGAGTACGAGAGTAAAATCATTTGTAGTACGAAGGTACAAAACATGGCTTATTGAACGTTATTGGAACAGGCTCGTTACATGTTTATTAATGGTTATCTGACATAGTCCGTAATGGTGGGCAATAATACTTATACAATTGGAAAGAATATGAGACGTTTAATCCCAATAATTAATACTTAAATGATATAGATATAGCTAAATTGACTAACTTACTGTTTAAAATCAACTATCGATAATCTGGGTTATACCAAAAGAATCCCTTCAGTTCCAAGACTGAAGGGAATTTTTATAGGCTCTCTTAGCTAAATTGAATGCTCATAGTGACAAATTATGTTAATCGCAAGGCCGTTCAAACATTGAAATGATATAAAATTTCACGTAATGTATGAGTTTAATATATATAATTAATGTACTAAAAGGCAATTACTAATTAAATTTAAATATAACTTAGGCTACTATTTTATTTTTTCTGAAAATTCAATTTAATGGTATGATAGAAAAAGGCACAGTTACTATTATCTAGTAAAGGAGAGTGGATAATGAGTACTAATGAGGAAAAGAAAGAAATAAGGAGAGCAGTTTTGCTTCATGACAATACTTCATAGCTGCCATCTCGGATATGAGAGATGGCAGCTATGAAGTAAAGGGATCAGGTATACGTGTTATGGCTGTATTAAAACAAGGGAAAGATGGAATAGAGAAACTTCACCTATCAGGAAGAGATGCTAATGATGTAAATAGAACTACCCACATTGAAAGAGAGTAGGACGTCGCTAGGCAAATCAAAATCCCTTTTGCATCTGCAAAGGGGATTTTTTGTCACGCATGTTTTTTAAAAATAACCATGATGATAAAGTGCAACTATGATTAAGAAGTTACATATGTAAGTTCTTAAAGACAGAGGTGCACATTATCATTCTAAGTCATCCGCAAAACTTAATGCCGCATTATCCTGTCGTTTTAAATGTTTCTCCAGATAAATCTGTGTGGTTAAGATAGAATCATGCGCTAATGTACGCTGAATTTTTGTAATTTCTACTCCCCTAGATGCAGCTGCAATCGCAAAAAAGTGACGAAACGTGTGAGCCGTGACAGGATTTTCACGATGTTGTAAAAAGGGAAGGCTGGTATCTTGTATCATTTTTGTCACTTGATTAGAGAGTTGATTTGAATTATATGGTTTTCCTCGTAGGGTCATTAAAAGAGGAGATTCATCCCCACTTCCAATCCTTGTATCATATCCGCGATTCCTTCGGAATTGTATAATCGCTTTCAACAACTGTGGTGAGATATACACTTGCCGTTCTTTATCTCGCTTACCCATTGCATTTAACCAATACTGCCCTTCAATATACTGCAAGTCCTTTACTTTAGCTGACGTAAGCTCCTTAATACGTAGGCCTGTTGTGGCCAAGAACAAGAGAATCGTGTAATTCACAATATGGTTTTGTTCTCTATAATAGTTTAAAATCTCTTGTACTTCTGAGAGTGTTAAATCCCGGTCTGGGCGATCCTCACTTCGTACACTGCTTTTCTTTAATTCTTGATGCAATAGTTTTTCTATATATCCCCGCTCATATAAAAACTTCAGAAAAGACTTTAGAATTGTTGTTTTCTTTGCCAAACTGGCCACTTTATATGGTTCTCCGGCTCTTCCTAATGGAGCTTGCTGCAGATGTATTCCATATCGCCGGATATTCCATGGCTCCAGTGCTTTCAGTAGAGAAGATTGTTGTTGGATCGCTTTTATCTGTAAATCGAATTCTTCCGCATTTTTCACCAGTGTCTGACAAAACGTCAAAATTTCATGAAGATATACTCGCTTCGTACTTGGCTTTCTATTTTTCGTTTGATCCATATCCTTTTCTAAGTGTACGAAGTAATAGATAATTTCTACATCATTAAAATAAGCAAACTTATTTTGCTGTTCTTTCTCTGCAAGATCAATCATCGTTTCTAAGTTATGTATATGTTTCGGGTCTAATAGTAGCTCTATATGATGTACAAATACTTCTCTTGGTAAAGGGGAAGGAGCATATTCTAATTCTACTGCAGATAAGTCTGCAGATTGATTTTTATTATCCATAACTTTTCCTCCTTATATATTTCTCACAAAAGCAATATGTATGTTATAACTCCATTATAACATACACAACATAGATCACTTTTCAATAAAAATAATATAATGATACGTATAATATGTAATAATACTCCATTCTTACACATTATACATATATATTTAACATTAAGTAATTTATTATAAATTATTTAATTTGTTAGTAGTTTGTATATAAAACTATACATTTTATTTTGAAGTTAGTATCAAATAAATTGTTTGTAAATTTTATTTAGTAAGGATTATTTATCTAAATAATTATAGAAATAAGTTAGCCCATATATATGTAACTACTATATAACTTCATGTATAATTAAGGTAAAGTAGGATTTATATCTGTACATAGAAAGTTCGTTGAATTATATTTTTATCATATAAGCAAGTGATTGTTACACCATAAATAGATTCAGAAAAGAGATAAAACTACAAGTTAAAATAAAGAAAAGGGGAAGAGCTATGTCTGAACATCTTTTATTCGATAACAGACCTCGAGTTACAACTAAAGGAGCAGCTAAGTTACTAAAGGTCACGGAGGCTACTATTTACCGGTATGAAAAAGAAGGGAAACTGTCCTCCATTTATAAAGATAATTGGTATAAAGACGGGACAAAGGTATTTTTTAAAGAAGATGTAGAAAAGCTTTTGGAGGACATGAAGAAACCAGGTCTTACGATTCAAGAAGTTGCAAAGCGCGTGGATGTGTCCCATTCAACAGTATCTAAATGGATTCAAACAGGAGTATTATCAGCGGAGAAAAAAGAGTACAAAGGAAAGGAAACGTACTTTATACAAGAAGAGGATGTACAGGTTTTATCTGAAATGCTGCCTTCCATCCTTCGTAAGTATGAGAAAAAGCAAATTGCCTGTAAGGTTGAAGGAAGAGATGTGTATTTGTATCAGTCCTTTCAACATAAGGAAACGAAGGAGTATGCCCGAATTATAGCAATGGACGGAGAGAAGGGAAAGGTTGTTACAGAAAGTGAAGAGGTATTTCCACTGGAAGAGCTCTTTGCTCGAGGATATGAACCTACATATATAATAGAAGGAAAGCGTCACAGCACAAAACGTGGACAAGCTCGATTTGCCTTTAAAAAACCACATTTGTTGCAGGGGACAGCTTACAAGGTAATTGAATGGATATATGTATATGGTGGCGCAGCCAATTTAAAAATAGACGAAAAAGATCAAATGATTCATGTGGAAGTAAAACCGGTGGTATTAGAAGTTGAACCAGTGGAAAATCAAATGGAGATTGAATACTTAGCAAAACATCTACAGGAAGGAGAACTCTCTGTTAGAAATAACGGTGTTTATATTGAAAGTGGATTAGAGGCTGTTTCTTTTCATGTCGAGAAGGAACTAAAAAATCAAATGAAAGAAGCAGCTAAAAGGGAAGGGATAGGTTTAGAAGAATGGCTTAAGAAATTAGTATCACATTATTTTGAACACTAAGGTATTCAAGAGGTTCTGGTACAAACACTTGAGAGAGGTATAAAGAGGCAAAAAGTTTCCTAGTGGAATCTATTTTATGCTGAGAGACTGAATAGTTGATGAATGAGGTTCACTTGATTTCGGACAGACTTCTTCCCTTGAAGAGTTTGTCCTTTTTTCATCATATGCATAGCTTCTATGCCACGTACTATTGAAGTAGCAGTTTCAATGGATGTATCTGTATCGTGCAGTGGATTCCGAAGGAAACACGATTGATTTTTATCTCAGTAAAACAAGAGACAAACAGGCTGCAAAGCACT
>NZ_AUMR01000157.1 GCF_000430785.1 Ectobacillus panaciterrae DSM 19096 | reverse complement strand
CCGGCTCGTTCAGGTGCAGAGACCAAGGTTCTCCGCCCTAAAAGGCGCTTTTTGCCTTTTTGTGGCGGAGGTTCTTGGACGGCAGCACCTAGCCGATGGAGCTGGACACCAGGAAAAGCGCAACCGACTCGTTCAGATGCAGAGACCGAGAGCTCCGTCCTCAAAGGCGCTTTGGCTTTAAAATCAAAAAAATGCATATCCTACCTTATATACACCGCAATACATGATGTAAGGAGATTCATCTATGCTGAAAAAAATTATAGTTTTCATCCTTATCGCCTTCATTTTGGCATTTCCCCTGTTTTTTTGGATGGATTGGGATGTAAAAAAAGGGAAAGCCGCATATACCAAATCACATCCCTTTACGGTTACTCCTCTGTATTCTGGCGATGTTCAGCTGTATACAAAGGGAAATGAATTTTATGAGGCTCTTTTTCATGACATAGAGCAAGCACAACGATATATATACATTCACTTCTTTATTGCAAGAAACGATGAAATCAGCAAGAAGCTTTACAACGTGCTGAAGCAGCGCGCAGAGAAAGGCGTAGAGGTGAGACTTTCTGTCGATTTGCTTGGCGGCCACGAAATCACAATGGATATACTGAAGGACTTGCGGAAACATGGCGTGCATTTTACATATAGCCGAAAAACGAAGCTGCCGCATTTCTTTTACAGCCTGCATCGGCGCAATCATCGCCGGATAGCTGTTATTGACGGAAACATTTCGTATATCGGGGGCTTTAATATCGGGGACGAGCATTTAGGAAAAAGCAAATGGCTCGGGTATTGGCGAGACTATCAGATTCGCATTACCGGAAACGGCGCCTATGAAGCACAAAAGAGATTTTTAGAAGATTGGAAAGAGGATACAGGCGATACAATTGCACCAAAAGAACTAACCGCTCCCTCCGGCAAAGTACAGCATCAATATATATACGCTTCCGGTACAGGCCTTGAGGAACATTTAGCGGAATGGATTCGCAATGCTAAGTCATCCATTATTATTGCTAGTCCGTATTTCGTGCCTCCTCAGCCTCTAAAGGATGCCATGATAGATGCGATACAAAGAGGCGTCAAAATTAAAATGCTTGTTACCAAAAAGACAGACGCTTGGTTTACACAGCCCCCCGGTTATTCTGCTCTGCAGGCTCTTGTGGAAAAAGGCGCAGATATATACGAATACGAAAAGGGATTCTTTCACGGCAAAATCATGATTTTTGATAATAAAATGCTGGATATAGGAACCGTCAACTGGGACCCGCGCAGCATCTTTATCAATGATGAATCAAATTGCCTCATTTACGATACAGGTACGGCTGCGATGGTTGAAAAAGCGCTACAAAAGGATTTTGCGAACGCGAAAAAAATGACGGACTCTTATTTCCGCCATCTTCCGTTTTGGATCCGCATACTCAAACATATGCCGAACCGTATCGTATATTATTTGTAACAAGAAAAGCGGAGCCGGCTCGTTCAGGTGCAGAACCAGAGGTTCTCCGTCCAAGAAAGGCGCTTTTTGCCTTTTTTGCGGCGGAGAACCTCTGGTGGCAGCACCTAGCCGGCGGAGCTGGACAACACGAAAAGCGCAGACGGCTCGTTTAGGCACAGAACCTAAGGTTCTCCGCCCTAAAAAGCGCTTTTTGCTTTTTTGTGGCGGAGGTTCTTAGGTGGCAGTGCCTAGCCGGCGGAGCTGGACAACACGAAAAGCGCAGACGGCTCGTTTAGGCACAGAACCTAAGGTTCTCCGCCCTAAAAAGCGCTTTTTGCTTTTTTGTGGCGGAGGTTCTTAGGTGGCAGTGCCTAGCCGGCGGAGCTGGACAACACGAAAAGCGCAACCGGCAATTGGTGCTGGACATGCTTAAATCTTACATTTTATCACAATAAAACAAAATATCCCCCGCAAAGCGGGGGATTCGTGCTTTTTTCCTTCTATATAGAAAAGCCTTATATGTAGAGGATTAAAGCTTCGTAACGTTGGCAGCTTGCGGTCCGCGAGCTCCGTCTACGATTTCAAATTGAACTGTTTGTCCTTCTTCTAAGGATTTGTAGCCGTCTTGCTGAATTGCAGAAAAGTGAACGAATACGTCGTCTCCTTCTTCGCGTTCGATGAAGCCGAAGCCTTTTTCTGCATTAAACCATTTTACTTTCCCTTGCATGCGTTCCATTCCCTTCAATCGTATACTTATGGTTGATCCATACTTTGACTATACTGGATGTTTTAAGGAAAAGTCAAAAAAGATTTGTCGTGTTTTTACTAGGCAATTCGACAAGTCTAACTTCTGCATAGCGTTAAGGATGAGACGTTCTTTGCGCCCCGTTCCCGAAACATAACGGCAAGCTGACGTACTGTTTTTCCTGTTGTATAAATATCATCAATTAATAAAATATTTTTAGAATCAAAGCGGTCAGAAGATAAAAAAGAAAACGGGGAACTGCCTGCAATCCGTTGCTTCCTTGTTTTTTGACTTTGCTTTTCTGTGTGAACACGAACTAAGGAGCACGAAAGCATAGGAACCGGTAAAAGCATCGCCAAAAGCTCGGCTTGATTAAACCCTCTTTCCTCCAGACGCTCCGTGCTTAGCGGAATAGGGACAACCTCATATGAAGAAAAATACTGTCGAAATATCTCGCGAAACTCATTAGCAAACGCATGAATTAGCACCGCATCGCCTCGAAATTTAAATCGGTTCATCACTTCCTTCATTTCATCGTTGTACATATAGAGGGATCGATTTTTCTCCAGCACCTCGCCCTCTTGCCCCCAGCGCACACAATCAAGACAAAGGGCACCCTTTTTATATGTAGCGGATAAAGAAGACAAGGGCCGGCCGCAGCACTCGCACACATCTCCTTGTATTCTTTCCAGCTTTTCATCACACGTTCTGCACACCGGCCGCACCCATTTTGGAAACAGAAATGAAAACCAGCTGTCGGCTGCAGGAAGCTCTTCAAAACAAAGCAAACAGCGCTCCATGCTAAATCCACCCCTTTTGTTTTGCCTGCTCGTTCATTTGTTTAATGTGCCGCTTGGCTGCCGTCATCGCTTCTGTTTTTCCATAATGAAACAGTACAACGTCTCCCTCTGGAAAACTTGCATTTCTTCCTGCTCTGCCTGCGATTTGGACAAGAGCGCTTTCCGTAAAAATCTCTTCCTCTGCGCCCAATACACCAACTTGCAAATTCGGAACGGTTACGCCTCTTTCCAATATCGTTGTTGTCACCAAAAGCGGAATCTCTCCTTTGCGAAACGAAGCCACCTTTTCCTTTCGCTTCAGATCCTCCGCATGAACACCCTCGATTCGTTCATCGATGCTTTTTAAAAGTGACACAATCGGCTCTATATAAGAAATTCGGGAAACAAACAAAAAGACAGGGCGAGATGCTGCAAGGTGTGATTGCAGCCAGCGGAGCACAACAGACGGAAGAGATTGCTTATTCACACGGGATTTCCAGCTGCCGCACCAAACAAAGGAAGGAACAGGCAGCGGATGACGATGATACCGTGCGCAAATAACAGCTGCCTTCCGTTTTCCTCTTTTCACTTCACGCTTCCACGCTTCATTCGGAGTGGCCGTTAAATAAATTAAGGAGGATTGTTTTGCTCTCGCGTTCTCTGCCGCATATTGAAGAGCTTGATCTGCAGAATAAGGAAAGGCATCTACTTCATCAATGATGAGAGTGTCAAAGGCGCGGTAATAACGAAGAAGCTGATGTGTCGTAGAAATAGTCAATGGAGCTTGTTTATGGCGGTCCGGACTCCCGCCGTATAGAGCGATGACCGGGATAGAGGGGAATGCTTGCTGGAGCCGCGGGTGCAGCTCTAGCACTACATCTGTGCGGGGCGTTGCGATACACACGCGCTCTCCCCTTTGCAGCGCTTCGTTAATGCCGGCAAATAACATCTCTGTTTTCCCCGCACCGCATACCGCCCATATGAGGTAAGAATCCTTATCCTGCACAGCCTGCACCACTGCCCGAGATGCCACGGCCTGCCCTTCTGAAAGAGTGCCCGCCCATTGCAACAGGTCAGCCGCTTGCATTTTCGTTTCTGGCAGACCTGTCCAGCTGACGAGCGAAGAGCATTCTCTCACTCTGCCCATCATGATGCACTTTCGGCAATACGCGCAGTCCTTGCCGCACCTTGCGCAAGGAGCCTGGGCAAACAAATACGCTTCCTCATTGCCGCATCTCACACAGCGATAGCCCTTCTTCCCTGCTATAATCCCTTTTTGATACTGCAAGTGCTACTCGTTTTCTGTTAAAACATCAGACGAAAACGGCAATTCCTCCAGCAGCAGCCGTCTCCCTTCCAAAAAACATCGCAATTCGTTTTCTTTCATATAATAGAGCCTGGTTAATAAAATCGTACCAAATCATACCAAATCACAGAGGAACCAGGTGAAACCTCCGCTTCCATGACGACTCTCACGTCACTCCATCAGAGAAGGGATTGCCTTCGTCATATGCCTGC
>NZ_AUMR01000156.1 GCF_000430785.1 Ectobacillus panaciterrae DSM 19096 | reverse complement strand
ATACCTGACGGTATGCAACTTAGACAACAGAAGTACTTGAATAACATAGTAGAGCAAGATCATCGCTTTATAAAGAAGCGAGTCCGTTCTATGTTAGGATTAAAAACGTTTCAAACAGCCAAACGGATCATCTGTGGAGTAGAGGTGATGCATATGCTGAAAAAAGGACAACTGCAACAAGGGGTGGAGTCTGTCCAAAGCGAGATTGAATTCATACATAAATTATTTGGAATAACATCATAACCCCTAGATGAAAAGGATATGGAGGCTCTACGTTTCTAACAAATCATATTTGCACCAGAACCCTAATCACGTCCTTTTTTAGAGTGCTAGTATCAGTATGTTCAAGATTTAGAGATTACTTGTAAGTGTGTTGAACTTTTTGTACCACAATCTTATTTTCTATCATTTGTTGAAATATCCAATCGCTATAATATGGAAATTTGTTCTTAAAATAGCTATTTTTTTATGTTAAGGTTAAATAAGGGAAAATTATGAAAGAAAGCGAAGGACAAAAAATGAGATCAAAAACATTATTTGCAATTGGAACGTTGGCCGTTGCAGGAATTTTATTCACAGGTTACACATTGACGAAGGCGGACGAAAATCCGAAACCAATCCCGAAAGCGGAAACTGTCAAAAAGGTTGTTGACCCGAATCCGAACAAAAAATGGAAAGACTCATCAATAAATGCAAAAGGTTGGGTTGCATTTGAAGTCAATGCATTTTCAAAAACAGACCCTAAAATTTCCAAATCGGAATATGATGAAGGATATGATTACTATTTGAAAGCTCAATCCGTTTCAAACGTCGTGAGAGGATATGTTCGAGTTGAGGGCGGTGACCTTGAAAAAGACTTTGAAAACTTGCGGGAACTTGCGGGAATAATCGAACACGAACAATTTGTCCGAACCGATCACATTGACCCCGACGGGAAAGCAATGGATAAAACGGAATACATCAAGCAATGGAAGCCTGTAAATGAAAGAATGCGGCGGTCATACGAATATATGACAAAATTGTTGAACGATATTGATGTTGCAATTAATAAGGACGGAAAGGGTAAAACGTTTGGCGTGTCGCACCAATTGGACGGCGACAAGACAAGTGAAATGGAATCGTTCATGGCATATTTTGAAGAAGACGGCGAAAACAGAAAATAAGCCCATGAATAAGAAAACAATCGAACATGGACGCTTCAAATTCGGTTAACGATAGAGACAAAGATTCGATTCATGGAACAACCTTTATAATAAATTGAACGGGATCTGGTGCAAATATGGCTTGTTAGAAATATACTTGCACCAGAAGCAAGATTTATTATTTTAAGGAATTCACCTGCTTTTATTTCTCTAAAAAAAAAGAAACTGTGTCTTGTCAGTTGAACAAGTAACAATGAATACCGTATTCATTTGAGGTTTACATAACCTATCATTATCGGAAGTCAATGTATCTCAGAGTAGAGTAAAGAACTGACAGCTTACTACCGATAACACTGATTATGTAAACTTCACATAAATACCATATACAACAGGATTTCCCTAATTGGATTACGAATTTAATCATTATTAATAAATCATGATTAAATGAAATAATGAGGGGTGATCATATATGAAGTATGAAGATATCGCTGAAGTGTTAAAGGTATTGGCACATCCTGTCCGTTTAAGCTTAATAGAAATAATGCTTACAAAAGGCCCTACTAATGTAACAACAATGTATGGAAAATTACAAATGCCTCAAAGTACAATTAGCCAACATTTAGCCAAACTAAAAGCTGCTAAAATTATTTCAGGAACTCGAAAAGGATTAGAAATTTATTATGAAGTAGTAGACAATCGTACAAAAGCGGTATTATCAAGTTTGGTTTAAATGTTGAATTTCTTGACTTCACAGTAACAAATCATAAATTAACTTAACATCAAAAATTATATAACTACTCATAACATTGATTATGTAAACATGAAATCCCTTCAGCATGCATGAAGGGATTTTTCATTTCCGGTTCCAAAACTTAAGGGTTTTGGAATAGATTCTTTTTCAACTAACGGGGCAGGATAGCTAGATAAGAAACGTGATAAAATAAGAAAATTTTGACGGTATTTTATAATTAGCCTATTCTATTCAAGAAGGCATTGGATTACGTAGTATAAAAAATAAGGAGTACAAAGCAGTGAATGAATTTTATAAGGCGTTAACATATGTAAATAAAATTTTTTATGAACCAAATCACTTAACTATAAATGCTATTCGAGAAGAAGCTCAAAATTCAGATTATGGGGCTGGTATGTTTCAACTAAATTCAAAATCGGTTAGATTTAGAGTCGCAAAAATAACACCTAACAAGATAGGACAGTTTGTTGCTTTTTGGGAAAAAGATGGAGATAATAAAAACCAAGCCTTTTCATATGAAAAGGCTACTGATTTATTGGTTATCAATACTTTTACTAGTAACAATAATTTTGGACAATTCGTTTTTCCAAAAGAAGTTCTTGTGAAACAAAATATCCTTAAAACAGCCACTACAAAAGGTAAAATGGCAATTAGAGTTTACCCTAGATGGGAAAATCCCACTAGCAAACAAGCTATCGAAACACAAAAATGGCAGTTAGTATATTTTGTTGAGGTGAACAATACAAATAGTTTTCCAGTACAAGAACTATTAAAGCTATATTCTAACTAAAATTGGATAGCCCTGAGCCGGCTAATAGTTTGTGAAGTTTAACACTTCAACTAACAGGTACATTAGTGAAGTAACTACCAATAACACTGATTATGTAAAGAAGCCTGTTGAATTCAACAGGCTTCTTTTGTTCGTTTAGGATGTAGTCTAGACGGACAGTGATAAGTATATGTTTTTATGTTCGTTTGTAATTGTTTTTAGTATTTATGAACAAAATTCTGTGAAAGTCATGACTCTAGACGGACAAATTGTATATAATAAGATCAAAAAGCGGTAGAGGAGAAGGAACAATGGTGGGGAAGAAGATAGCTTATATAAGAGTTAGTACAGTTGATCAGAATTTGGATCAACAAAAAGTATTATTAGATAAATATGGTATTGAGAAGTGGTTCGAGGAAAAGGTATCCGCAAAGGATACAAATAGACCAAAGTTACAAGAAATGCTTGAGTATGTCCGGGAAGGGGATTGTATCTACATTCGTGACTTTTCACGTTTAGCAAGAAGTACACAGGATTTGCTCAATATCACGAAACAGTTAGAGGCAAAAGGAGTAAAGCTTGTTAGCGAAAAGGAGAATATTGATACAAGCACTCCACAAGGAAGGCTCATGTTGACGATGATAGCTGCCATTAATGAATTCGAACGTGAGAACTTACTTGAAAGACAACGTGAGGGCATAGCCATCGCCAAAGAAAAAGGATTATATAAAGGCCGCAAGAAAATTGATTTTCCTGTTGGATGGGATGAAGTATATAAGCGGTGGAAGCATAGAGAGATCAATACAACTAACGCGATGAATGCATTAGGTTTGAAGCGAACCACTTTTTATAAACTTTTAAAAGAATATGAGGAACAGTAAAGGATGTCACAATGACATTCCTTTTTGTTTGCACCAGAACCAATATTTTTATGTACCATACAAATTGTAACAAACTTCGATAGAAACAGGGTGATAAACTATCTATAAGATGTTCTCCTCCAACTTTTGGGGCACACATGAAATGATATGTGGTGCCTTTTCTTTGAATGGAATAGATAACGAGTATAGGAAAGAACATGTAAGTCTTTATAGCAGTACATTAATTTTTCATTTATAGCACATACATCGCAGAATCCTATCATAAGTTTCTTATATCTATGATTGGAAAAGGATGAACGTGTATGATATTTCAGTATCAGGTACACTACGTGCTCGTAGTAGGCAATCGATTACAAAAACAAGTCATCACTGTAGCGGCATCTTCAGAAGAATACGCTTTTCAAAAAGTTCAAGGTGAGCTACGTCGTCGGTTTGGCCCTTCTGTTACCCCTAATATATGGATTCCCTCTTACGATAGAGAGAAGGGTTCTGTTGTTTCTGTCGCTATGTAATACTATATTAATAGGAAAGAACTCGTCTTGTTTAAAGGAATGAGTTTCTTTTTTTCTGTAAATAAAAAATGATGTACACCTATAAATCGGTTCTGGTGCAAAAACTTCAAAATATCTGCAAGTAATCTCCCAAACTTGGACATACTGATACTATTACTCTAAAAAAGGACGTGATGATCAGTATGGAAAAGCAAAATCTATTCAAGTGGAAACATTTTCAACCTGATATTATTTTATTAACCGTTAGATGGTACCTACGGTATAACCTCAGTTTTCGTGATTTAGTCGAAATGATGGAAGAACGTGGACTATCTATGGCTCATACAACTATTATGCGTTGGGTTCATCAATATGGACCTGAATTAGATGAACGAGTACGACGTTATCTTAAGCCAACCAATGATTCCTGGAGAGTCGATGAAACCTATGTGAAAGT
>NZ_AUMR01000155.1 GCF_000430785.1 Ectobacillus panaciterrae DSM 19096 | reverse complement strand
AAATAATAGAGCTAAAAAGGTTTTTGTTAATAAAAACAGAACAAGATTACAAAATACACTTGAAAGGACAAATAAATGGAAGTCAGTCATTATGAATTACCTAAACGAAGTGAAAGGCAAAAGAATAAGAAACAGAAAGAACCACCAGAAGGCTTATTTTTTTGGGGATTGCTTTGGTCAGTAGGTTACTCAATTCCTAGTCAATGGTTATCTATATGGTCTAGTATCACAGTTGCAGGTTGCTTGTTTTATATCTCAAAGAAATTTGAAAAAATGAAACTACCTTCTCAAGTTAAGTGGAGTATTTCTTGTTCAATATTTTTTATAGGGCTTGTTGTTCTTTATTTGCATATTTTTAACCAGGACTTCTGATAACGCGCGTTATGTTAACTAGAAAGCGCAAATACCACTTTTGGAAAGAGGATTATAATATGATTAAAAATGAATTGATTAAAGGTATCACTGGTCAATTCCAGAACCTAGCAGGCGAAGAATATGAGCTAGACGAAATGACTGTGTCTTTATTTACGGAAGAAGAAATATATGATGGACAACTTGGTTATAGCATAGATTCAGAAGGGAATTCTTTGATTGGCGAAAACGAAGGAGACTGGAAAGCTAGCTGGTTAGTAATTGGACAAGACGTATATTTTGGGGATCCAATATTTATTGATGTTCTTCAAACAGGATGTCCAGTATATACAGCAATGCATGGTGAAGGAGATTGGGAGTCAATCCTGCTTTCTAATACATTGCATGATTTCCTAGTTAACTTCCGATAATCCTACTTATATTAACAATATTTTTTGTATTAATATAATTGAAATTGAATAATTATTAAATTATATTGTTGTTTAATAATCCCTCGCCATATAAAATAATTATAAATATACACATGAGGAGAGGGTATAATGACAATACATCTAGCGATCTATGAAGAAATCCATATTGTTCATAAGATTATGATGGATGCTTTTTATGAATACAAAGATACTGTACCACCTTCTAGTGCATTAGAAGAAACTATTGAATCTATACAAGATGCTTGGAAACAACAACAGGAACTAGCAGGAATTTACATACTCAATCAAACACCTGTAGGGATGATTCGTTTTAGTGTACAAAAAAATAATATATATTTCTTCCGCTTATCTGTCCATCCAGATCATAGAGGTAAAGGAATTGCCAAAGAATTGCTCCATTGGTTAGAAGATTACGCAAAAAAATACAATAAAAAATACATCACCTGTAAAGTACGAGCAACTATCCCTAAAAATATTAAATTATATGAATCTGTAGGATATCAAGTTTATGAAGAAGACATTGTATATAAGAAAGATGGTACAAGTGTAAAAACTATTTCTATGAAGAAGCCCTTATTTGTTTAAATACAACTACCGATAACACTGATTATGTGAACAAGAAATCCCTTCAGAACATAAGGTCTGAAGGGTATTTTTATAATGCCTGAGACTAATTGACTACCGATAATGAGATGTTATGTAAATCTGACATGAATAGAGTATACAACTAATCTTCTTCTCTTCAAATGATTAGTATATGGTAAAATTATGAAAAGGGGGATGGTCATTTTGAGAAAGTTTACTGCTATTTTTGTGGTTTCTGTATTCATATTTACTTGTGTTGGATGTTCAAATTCGTCTGATAAGACAATAAAGACTAACGCTGCATCCATAGACACTCAATCAAAAAATATCACAATTAAAATAATAGATGCGCAAAATGATGAACAGCATTATTTAGTACAAATAATGACGAATGGGAAACAAACAAAAGATATGGCTGTATTACCTGAGAGTAAATTTGTAATTACTGATGATAAGAAGGAAGCAAAAACGGAGTTTTATGTAGGCGTTACATATACCATAAGAGTATCTAAAACTACTGTAAAATCTACCGAAGAATACTTTAAAAAACCAAAAACAGGACATCAAACACCCGAAGAAGAGAAACCTTTGGTACAAGAAGAATTCATTCCAAGTGCGGAATCTAACACATTAGAAATCAAAGTGAATCCTAGCTAAATTATATATTTTCTTTATAATATCTTTGAAGAATGACAGTAGCATTCGTTGATTTTAATACTACATGCTGCATCCCATTCTAAAAGATATTATCTTTACTTCCGATAACACTGATTATGTGAACAAGAAAGCTCGTCAGAACAGGATCTGTATGGATGTATGGGGAAGGAGTTGAGGAAGATGAAGAATGTTTATCAAGGTTTGCAGTATATGGGAATTCTCGCCATGCTCATCTTTGGTGGTACCTTCATCCTCCGTTGGATGTTGCAAGACGAATTGTTGTTGGACCAATTGATCGGCTTTACTGTTGGATTGGTCGTTCTGGTGACAGCACACATTGTGAAGCGTCGCAACAGACAACATATAATATAAAGGAGACCCTCTCTCTAAAACGGAGAGGGGGTTGCTGTTTTCACAATAGGTGAAGGAGAGAGAATTTATTATAACGTTAAGATGATTAGACTTAGGGGGATTAGATTTTGAACAAAGGAAATTCTCTTTAATCTAAGTTCCAAGACTGACAGATAATTAGTTTCTAGGTGTATAGGATAATAATCAATAAATATTAAATTTTTACAGAAAAAGTGGATGAACGGTATATTTTATTTTTTAGGAGGTATAGTTATGAAAAAAGTTTATATGATATTTATATCTATCTTGAGTATATCTATATTTTTATTTGGATGTAGTACAAAGGAAAAAGCCATAAAAGAAGACTTCGGACTTGAGAAAGTTCAAAAAATTGAAGTATCGTCAGTAGACAATCCAGAATTAGTTTTAAATGTTATTGATAATAAAGAAAATGTAAATAAATTTATGAATGCACTAAAAGTCGATAAATGGAGTATTGCAGATATTCCTTCGAATGCCACTAAAGAGAATATTTATAAGATGTATCAAGAGGAAACGATCAAGTTTGGAGAGTCGTCAAACAAAGATGAAAAAAAGCTTAAACAAATAGCTACAATTATTACTTATGAAGACAGTCCTTATATCAACGTTAAAACTAAAAATCTAAACTTTAATTTTAACGTTCCAAAAGATGTATCCAAATATCTTTCTAACCAGAATAATTAGGGAATTTAACCATAAATAAAATAATAAAAAGCTCTCGTTTTGATAAAACGAGAGCTTTTTATTTTCATTCAAATCAACATCTGTGGCATCTATTTAACCCAACTTTATTCAAAGCCAACATCTGAAAGGAACTTTTGTAAGCTTATAGATACATTGACTTCCGATAATAAGATGTTATGTTAACTTCACATGTATAGGATATACAGGTAAAACATTCACTTTGTATATTACTGTTATGGTATAATTTAACTATTATGTATCATGTTGTAAACGAGAAAGGTTGTTATATTTTGAAAGTCACATATATGGTTCAAATAGGGGTTTCTTTTATCATTTTTATGGTTTTTACTATTACAAGTTGGTATGCGGGAAGTCAATTACTGGACAATGAAAGTGAATGGATTTATACCGCTAAATTTACAAAATGGATGGGAAGACCACTCACAGATAGAAGTGAAATCTCTCAGCTCGACTTCTTTGTATATAGCGCAAAATTTTACCCCAATTACGTTATCGTCATGTTAATTAGTTTCTTATATTGTCTATCCACGTTGATCTATAGCATTTGGAAAATAAAAAAGGCTTCTATCTCCTCATAATCTGAAGTACTGATATTCCTATTTAAATAAGGCATAACAGTTGGACAAGCTAGCATAAAATGCTTATACTCAAAAGGTAAATTATGGATTGTTTAAGATTATCAAAACAGGAGGTTTTATTTATGAAAAAAAGACTAGTTTCAGTTCTTTGTTTTGCAGGAGCTCTTGCTCTTACCGTATCAATAGGGTTTGCAAAGGATAACAGTTTTCAAGATGTAAAGGTATCTACACAAAGTGAAGATCATATAGGACCAGTAAAGGTTCAAAATAAAGATCGCTTATTAGTTATAACAAGAGAAGAACAAGAAGCCGTGGAAAGTTCATCAGTTAAGGCAGGTTTTCTTGTGAGAGAAGACGGAACAAAAATCTTTTTTGAAAAAACAAGTAACAATTAATTCAATAATCTTCGTTACGTAAACAGAAAGCCGTCTATCAAGACGGCTTTTTGTACCTACTTCCGATAAATTATGTTATGTAAACCTCACATGTATAAGATATACAGGAAAAAATTCTTTTTAACGTATTATTCAAATGGTAAAATAAAAGGAAAAAATGGAGGGTATTTGTAAATATTTACAAGGAGAAGAAAGATGAAAATATTACAAAATAAAAAGGTTTGTATTGCAATTGGAGCAAATATTATGTTTTGCATAACTCTTTATATATATTTGGTCTATTCTTCTGAATTTCTTTATATACATTATGGTAGTGACCTTCAGAAAGGTATTGAGGTTGAGCTTACATATATCTTTTTTGCTTTATTAGTTCCGTTGATGATTTCCGTTATTTTTTCATCTATTTCTTTACGTAAAAAGGAAGGTTGGAAGGGCGTATTAACTTTCAATTTCTTTTTTTCCATATTTTTT
>NZ_AUMR01000154.1 GCF_000430785.1 Ectobacillus panaciterrae DSM 19096 | reverse complement strand
GGAAATAGTTCAATTGGTCGGTGGAGAACAAAACATAATTAGTGTTGTGCATTGTGCCACACGTCTGCGTTTTACATTAAAAGATCATAGTCAGGCTGATAAGAAAAGTCTTGAAAATTTAGATGGAATTCTCAGTGTTGTAGAGAACGGTGGGCAATTTCAAGTTGTCGTTGGGAGCCATGTCTCCGAGGTTTATAAAGATGTAATAAAGATTGCAAATGTAGGTAGTACGGCAAAAGAATCATCAGAAAAATCAAAGGGAAATGTGATTGCAAAAATATTTGACGTTATTGCAGGAAGTTTTTCTCCGATACTCGGAGCCCTTGCTGGTGCAGGGATGCTTAAAGCGTTGTTAGCTCTTTCAACAATGACTGGTATCTTATCAGCCAAAAGTGGAACCTTCTTTATTTTATCTTCAGCTGGAAACGCGGTCTTTTACTTCCTCCCAATCTTTTTAGGGATTACCGTTGCGACAAAGCTGGGAGCAAATCCTTATGTGGGTGGTACGATTGGGGCAGCATTGCTGGAACCTAATTTTACAAGCTTGCTGCAGAATGCAGGTGATAGCACTCATTTTCTCGGCATACCGGTTGTTTTGATGAACTATTCTTCTACTGTGTTCCCTGTTTTTATCGCAGTCAGTATTTATGCAGTTTTAGATAAATTTCTAAGGAAAACCATTCACAAAGATCTACAATTGTTTTTGGTTCCTATGTTGTCTTTGCTTATCATCGTACCATTAACGGCAATTGCATTTGGTCCTTTCGGAGTCTATTTTGGGAATAGCATTGGGACATTTATTAATTTTTTATATTCCGAAAGCGGAACCTTGACAGGTGCCTTAATGGGTGGTGCATACACTTTCCTTACCTTATTAGGTATCCATAATGGACTCGCTCCATTTATTCTTGAGAATTTGAGACATGGTGGGGATCCACTGCTTGCATTGGTTTCCGCATCTGTATTTGCACAAATAGGCTTGGCATTTGGTGTTTTCTTGAAAACAAAGGACAAAAAAGTAAAAGCACTTGCTGTATCTACGTTATTGCCTGGATTATTGTCAGGTATCACAGAACCAATTCTGTATGGGTTAGTGCTTCGTTATAAACGCACAATTCCTTATGTCGCAATAGCTGGAGTTGTTGGAGGAGGAGTTAGTGGCTTAGTTGGAGCAAAAGCAACGACATTGGCATTAATATCTGCTTTAAGTATTCCAATTTATTCACCATTAGTACCATACATTATTGCTATATTATCTGCTTTTGCTATTGCAACAATTCTGACAGTAATTTTCGGGTATGAAGATAAAAAGAAAATAGAAGTAAAAGAAAACAGGGTAGAAGCAGGACAGACAATTATAAAACAAGAAGCAATTGTCAGCCCATTAACTGGAGTAATTAAACCGTTAGCCGATGTGGATGATCCAGTGTTTTCATCAGAAGCTATGGGAAAAGGGATTGCAATTGAACCAACTGTTGGAAAAGCTGTATCACCTGTGAACGGTACAATCACAACAGTTTTTCCGACAGGACATGCAATTGGAATTACGTCAGACGAAGGTGCAGAAATATTAATCCATATTGGAATCAATACTGTCCAATTAGGAGGAGAATATTATTCACCGGTCGTTAAACAGGGTGATCGAGTAAATCAAGGTGACTTATTAGTCAACTTTGATATTGAAAAAATTAAAGAAGCTGGATACCCAATTACTACTCCAATTATCATTACAAATACAGACCGTTATATTGATATTATCGATACGAATAAAGAAGCTGTTCAGGAAAAAGAAGCGTTGTTGACATTAGTCGTTTAATGATCTTCTTTTAGGAAGTCTGGGGAGAGACTTAAGTCCTCTTCCCCATATATAGATGATTTTAACAACTAGAAAGATATTAATTAAGGAGGATTTAATTATGAATTTTAAAGAAAAGAAATTTCCAGAAGGTTTCTTATGGGGGGGAGCTACTGCAGCCAATCAAATTGAAGGTGGATGGAGCAAAGATGGTAAGGGAGTTTCTGATGCAGATATTTGTACCGGTGGCTCTCATACACACAGCAAGAGAATCACACCAGTTCTAGAAGAAGGCACCTTCTATCCATCACACGAAGCAATTGACCATTATCACCGTTATCAAGAGGATATTGCCTTGTTTGCTGAAATGGGTTTTAAAATTTACCGCTTTTCAATTGCTTGGACACGGATTTTCCCAACTGGTGAAGAAAGTGAACCAAATGAAGCAGGCTTACAATTTTATGAAAATGTTATTGACGAGTGTTTAAAATACAACATCGAACCGTTGATTACGATTTCGCATTTTGAAATGCCTTACGCTTTAACAGAAAAATACAACGGTTGGGCGGACCGTCATGTGATTGATTTATTTGTTAAATATTGTGAAGTCATCTTTAATCGCTACAAAGGCAAAGTAAAATACTGGTTGACCTTTAACGAAATCAATTGTGCTACTATGCCTGTGGGGAATCTTCAAGGAACTGGCATTCTCAACGAAGGAACGACTGATTTTATGAACCAAGTGGATAATCCGCAAGTCCGTTTCCAAGCATTGCATCATCAGTTTGTTGCTAGTGCTAAAGCCGTAAAAATTGGACATGAGATCGATGAAAATTACCAAATCGGCTGTATGATTGCTAATATGATGAGCTATCCATTAACCCCTAATCCAGCAGATGTTTTAGAAAATCAAAAAGGAATGCAGCTTTCAAATTATCTTTGCGGAGATGTACAAGTTCGAGGCACTTATCCAAGCTTCTCTAAACGTTATTTTGCTGAAAATGGTATTACGATTGAAAAAGCGCCAGAAGATGACGAAATTTTAAAGGCTGGAACCGTTGATTTCTATACATTTAGTTACTATACGTCATTTTGTAAGAGTGCAGATCCTAATGAAACAACAGCCGGAAATGTTTTTGGCGGTGCGAAAAATCCTCACTTAAAATCAAATGACTGGGGTTGGCAAATTGATCCAACTGGTTTGCGGATCGCTTTAAATGAAATTTATGATCGCTACAATATTCCGCTAATGGTTGTTGAAAATGGCTTAGGTGCCTATGATAAGGTTGAAACTGATGGAACGATTAACGATAGTTATCGTATTGACTATGTCAAGCAACATATTGAGGCAATGCATGAGGCGATTTTAGATGGTGTAGATTTAATTGGTTACACACCTTGGGGCTGTATCGACCTGGTGTCTTTATCGACAGGTGAAATGGCAAAACGCTATGGTTTCATCTATGTGGATCGTCATGATGATGGTACAGGGGATTATTCTAGAAAAAGAAAGAATAGTTTCTATTGGTATAAAAAAGTTATTGCTTCAAATGGGGAAGAGCTGTAAAGTACGCCATTTTAAAAAAGAGATAGGAAGGTAGGCATTCTTATCTCTTTTTTTTACTATTTTAACTTCGATTCTCTTGAATTTGATGAGATTGAAGGCATTCAATTTATAAGAAATACGTCTACATAAGCTGGAGGGGAAAAAGTGAGGAAGATTGCAGTACTAACAAGTGGTGGCGATGCACCTGGAATGAATGCTGCTATTCGTGCGGTTGTTCGAAGAGGTATCTTTAAAGGACTAGATGTATATGGAGTACTCAATGGATACGATGGTTTAATGTCCGGAAACTTTATTAAAATGAATCTTGGAAGTGTAGGTGATATTATCGGTTCTGGTGCAAGAAATCTAGTAAACTTGGACATACTGATACTATTACTCTACAAAAGGTGTGTGATCGGTATGGAAAAGGACAATTTGTTCAAATGGAAGCACTATCAGCCTGATATTATTTTATTAATGGTAAGATGGTATCTACGATACAACCTAAGTTTTCGTGATTTGGTGGAAATGATGGAGGAACGAGGCTTATTCATTGCTCACACAACCATTATGCGTTGGGTACATCAATATGGTCCTGAGTTGGATAAGAGAATCCGACGTTATCTCAAACAAACCAATGATTCATGGAGAGTGGACGAAACGTACATAAAAGTAAAAGGACAATGGATGTACCTGTATCGTGCAGTCGATTCAGATGGAAATACCATTGATTTTTTCCTTAGTAAAACGAGAGATGCCAAATCAGCCAAGCGCTTCTTGAAAAACGCCTTGGCTTTTTCGTATGTTGCCAGACCTCGTGTCATAACAGTAGATAAAAATCCAGCTTATCCAGTAGCGATTCAACAGTTAAAAAACGAAAAAAAGATGCCGGAAGGCATCCAAATAAGGCAAGTAAAATATCTGAACAACATCGTGGAACAGGAGCATCGATTCATTAAGAGGCGAGTCCTTCCTATGTTAGGGTTCAAGTCTTTTGACACAGCTACATCCATTCTTTCAGGAGTAGAAGCCATGCATATGATTAAAAAAGAACAGATTGATTTACGGGATCAGTCTGTCCAAAATCAGAAAGAA
Source organism: Ectobacillus panaciterrae DSM 19096 (assembly GCF_000430785.1). Classification (GTDB taxonomy): domain Bacteria; phylum Bacillota; class Bacilli; order Bacillales; family Bacillaceae_G; genus Ectobacillus; species Ectobacillus panaciterrae. Next base: position 191 of record NZ_AUMR01000154.1, on the reverse strand, counting down.
TTCATCCATCAATTGTTTGGGCTTACGTCATAGGATACGATTCTGCTAGGAAAATATGTGCTTTATTCTCTTTTATTTTATCTTTGCACCAGAACCAAGCAGTGCTTTGCTAAATGCGTTAGAACAAAAAACGATGGGCATTATTCGTGCGACCATCTCTAGCGGACCTCATCCATCACAAACGTTTGTCC
>NZ_AUMR01000153.1 GCF_000430785.1 Ectobacillus panaciterrae DSM 19096 | reverse complement strand
TTGGTTCGGTAAATAAAACGAAGGGCCTTCGAAAGAAGCGCCCTTTTTGCGTTGAACTAGCTCAATGTATGCCTAAAAACATATTATGGATTATCCGTACATTCTTCAGATGGTTTTGCCCCTTTTAAAAGGAGTGATAAAGTCATGTATTATGGTGGTTATGGAGGCTACGGCTACGGCCGCGGCTGTGGCTGGGGCAGTGGTTTTGCTCTAATCGTGGTATTGTTTATTCTATTGATCATTGTTGGTACTGCTTTTATTAGATTCTAACAAACTATAGGTTAACAAAGCTCTTGTATAGTTACAAGGGCTTTGTTATGTTGTTATGTGGACAATTTCGGCTACAGAAGAGAAGAAAAGTTGAATTGCGAAATTGTTTGTAAAATATAAAAAAAGATATGTAAAAAAACAAGCAATGCCACTGCGCTGGCATTGCTTGTTTTTTGATGTAAATGTGCAAAAAGAATCCAGCAAGATGCTGGATAATTAGAAATTGAGGTCTGTTTTTAAATTAGGAGGTGCATAAGAAATTAATGAATAATCAATTTCATTTCCAGTTCCTTTCCGAGCAAGACAATAATAAATTGTGATTACTTGGATTCTTATCTCATTAAGTGTCCATCTTTTATTAATATTCAGCTGCTTTTTTATTCCTATATTTATTTTTTAATTTTAGAGAATAAGACGAAATAGTTTGAAAATAAAATGTAAATAAATCCATTGTAGGAACCATAATAATCCCTAATTAACGTATTGAAAAATATATAAGAGGTGATTATATGACTTGGCTTAATGCTTTTATCATTGTCAATTTGATTGGTATTGGATCAAATCTCGATAATACAGGTGTGGGTATGGCATATGGAATTGAGAAAATTAGATTTCCTCATTGGGTCAATATCATTATTAATTTTTTAGGATTTTTCACTGCTTTTTTAGGAGCATATATGGGTGAAATTATTTCTCAGTATACCTCAAAAAATACAGGACAGTTAGTTTCTTGTATTGTATTATGTGGAGTTGGATTATTTATTTTATATACTGCTTATTTACATCCTCTAATTTCAAATAAAACATCACAAATCAAATTGAAAAAACCTGGATTCAAACAAGCGATACTCCTTGGATTTGGTTTATCGTTTTCAAACATTGCAGGTAGTTTTAGCGCCACGATTACAAATTCTATGTCTTTATGGACAATAGTCATTAGTATTTCTGCCTGGGGATATTTTATGATTTTTTTTGGTAATATAATCGGAATCGGAGTTGTATCCAGATTTCTAGGAAAATACTCTTCATTGGTCTCAGGATTTTTATTAATCGGAGTAGGAGTTCATCAGATTATATAATGCAGTAAATTGCTTTTATTTAGGAAAAGTTCTGACTTTCAATTATAGTATAGGTGATAAATCCAAATGTATTGTTAAACCTGCGTAAATTTCGAGTAAATAGTTAATCATAAAGCTTTTTTTATTATGATGTTTAATGGGGCTGTTGACAAAATGGGAAAGGAACTGCGACTCCTTTCCCATCTATACAAGCCTATTGCAAACTTGATACATACGCAATGATGAAAATCTGGTTATATTTGTATCATTGGACAAGATCTCGTTACGCAAAAGTCAAAAATTAAAAAGAAAATATCCTATTTGAAATAATAATTAATCAAAAAATCTCCTTTCATTTAATCTTGAAGAAAACATACTGTATCTTTTTATTTGATCAAAAAATTAAATAAAATCCTTCTGAATATTGAGGATGCCAATCAAATCAAAATCTATAAAGATTTTAAGAAATACCCCGGAGAACTTTCTTCGGGGGGATTTCAACAAACCAAACAGAAGAGCTGCTTACTTAGAGGGGGGAAAGGTTCACAATTAAAGAGTAAGAGGAAGATTGTGAAGAATTGTACTTAAAGTAACGGGTGCTTATCTTCAATAAAGAAAAATAAATGATCTTCCACAATACGAACGGGCGCTATTGTTTAAGATCAAAGGTAGAAAATGATCAAACTTTTTTATAAAACCGAAACTTAAATATGCTAGAGAAGAATCCATTTTAATCCATCTTGATATGCTCCCCATTAGGTAGACAGATAAAAAATAAAAATCTGTTTATCTAAGGGGAGTATTTTCTATGGCTCGGCGGATAAGATTGACTCATGCTTCGTAAAGTCTTATATAAACGAACTAAATAGAAACTGCAGCTTCCTTTTTAAGTTCTAATTTCTGATAAACAAGCGCAAGTAGCATCGATGGAATAGTACAAACAATCATCCCAATAAAGGCGTATCTTGGCTCGATTTCGTATAAATAGCCGCCGAAAATCGTGAACACCGCAGTGCTCCAGCTAAGTGCCAGCGCTGAATACATGCCTTGTACTTTCGGAATCTGTGAATTTGGAATATTTTGGATTAAATATTTCATAAAGGCATAATGCCCCATTGCAAATGAGCATGCATGCAATGTTTGCGCGATACAGAAAACAATAACATTTGGAAAGGTAAATACTAATATCCAACGTACGGATGAACCAAGTGCCGCTAGCGTCAGTAAAGAACCTACTGAAAATTTATGAAAGCTCTGATCTGCGATTGAGAAGAAAATGATTTCTGCGATCACGGCAATGTTAATAATCACACCAATTAAATATTGGGGTGCATGGATTTCTTGTAAAAAAATATATCCATAGTTGTAATAAGAAGCGTGTGCCGCTTGCAGTAAAATCACAATGACGAGCACCAAACCAAAGTGTTTGATGCGAAATAATTTCAGCATGCCGCCTTTTTTTGTTTGATCCATTTGCGGTTTTTCAGATAAAACAACGGGTGCACGCATAAAACCAAGACACGCGAATACCAATGTGCCGAGTAACAGCACCCATAAAATCACATCATCCCCAAACGCCTCTGTAAAGACGGTTAAGATCAGGCCGGCCACGACAAATCCGATGGATCCCCACGAGCGGCTCTTCCCGTAATGTCTTAATTGTTTACTTTGCACAAGGACGCCAGCTGCGCTATCTAAAGCAGGCATCAACGTTGGATAAAAAAAATGCAAAAGTAACGTTACCACAAGTAAGCTAGCAAAGGAACTGGCTGGAATATAACACAGAATGGCAATTAGCGTGCCGATTGCCATCCCATTTAATAAGGTTTTACTACTAAATTTCCTCGATAAATAAGGAAACGCAACTAATGTAGAAAGGCCTCTTGCAACCAAACCTAAGCTCATAATCAAACTAGCTTGTGAAACCGTAATCCCTTTTGTATGAATCATCCATCCTGTCCAATAGGGTAAAAAAACGCCCCATGTCATATAAAAACTAAAAAACTGTCTACTCATCCAGCGTTGTGTGTTCATTCTGTGTCCCTCCATTGTTTGCATGATATCATGGAGATACGTACAATAATATGAGATATCTCATATTTCAGGGGTGGATTATGGAAATTTATAAAAATGAGAAAAGGCAACGCTATTTGGAGAGGTACTCCATTGCGCATTTATTTTCTTTTCCGATTGAAGAGTTTATAGAAGTGCATGAATATAAACGCGATGAATGGATTATTCAAGAAGGCATGAGACCGGATTTTTTATTTTATGTCATTAAAGGAAAAGCAAAAATTTATGTAACGCATCAAAATGGGAAAGTTTCTTTAATAAATTTTATCAACGCAAATGATTATATTGGAGAAATGGAATTATTAAATGAGGTGTACTATACAAAAGGGATTCAAACCTCCACTAAGACCATTTGTTTTGCGCTTCCTTTTCATCGCTACCGCGCACAAATGCTAGAAGATGCGACATTTCTACGTGAACTAACAAAGTTTTTAAGTGTAAAAGCAACACAAATGGCTGCAAAGTATTCGCAAAGTCTTGCCTTCCCGCTTGAAAACCGGCTTGCGGATTTTATTTTGCAAACCGCTGACGAAGAGGTCTATAAGGAGAAACACGTAACTGTTTGTGATTTTTTAGGCGTCTCCTATCGACACTTATTGCATGTGCTTGCACAATTTTGCGATAAAGGGTATTTGCAAAAGGAAGGACGTCACTATCGCATTCAGCAGCACAACCCACTATATGAACTCGCCGAGATGTTGAGGAATAAGTAACTAACTTGCGATTCTTAGGTAAAATGAGATGGGGATTGAACCTTCTCAGAGCGGAGAGCCTTTATTTGAAGAACCCAAAAAAGAGCAACCTAATAGTGACCAAGTGGAACAGAAACAGCAACCTCCAACTACAGTTTCTCAGATGTCCCTAGATGACTTTTTAAGTCAAACATAAATAATTTAATGGGTAAAGGAATGCTATAAAGCTGCCACTATATACTTGTGGTAGCTTTTTGGTTCTGGTGCAAAAAATCAAAACACTTGCAATTAATCTCTAAATCTTGAACATGCTCTGTAATTTAGTAGGAAATTCAGGTCCTACTTTTTTATAATTTATTTTTGCATCAGAACCCTTTGAAGATAAGAAGCTTAAGTATTAGGGAAAATATCAATTAATTACAATAATATTGAGGTATTGAAGTTTTAATAAATCAGTTATTGTAGGATTTATAATGCTGCCAAGTGAAAAGCCGCCTTAAAAGATTGAGTTCAGACTGGATTAATATAATTTGTTTACTTTGATAAAACGAATTTTCGGAAAATA
>NZ_AUMR01000152.1 GCF_000430785.1 Ectobacillus panaciterrae DSM 19096 | reverse complement strand
TCGAACCTGTACAAATTTCAATTTAAATGTGAAATAAAGACCGCAAGCAACAAGCATAATAATTAACAATTTAGACCACAGCAAATCATTCGTTGTCCCGACTAGATCCAACAAAAATTGTTCCATATCATCACCTCGTATAAAATTAGGATACTTTATTAAAAAAATAATATACACACACTAAAAAAAAAGCTGATTCATGAATGATCCGGATAAAAACAAAATCAACCATGTGAGAAATCCTCACATGATTGATTGTATTATAAGATTGAAAATACAGCAATATGTATAAAAATTTTCTATACTTTCTATATTTTCCGTATTTTCTAACGTAAAGAAAGTGCAAACGACCTGGTCTGTGATAATAATGGTTTGAATTGAAGTTTATATTTTTAAGTAAAATATTTATGCAGTAATTGGAAAGAAAGAAGAGCTTTATATGTGCTAAGCTACTTTTTTGCTAATATCTGCATTTTGAATTATTATATAAAAATACAAAAAATAATATTCATCCCGCATCTGTGGTGCCTATATGTCAGGAAGGCGCAGTTCTTGCATGAAGAACCGCAAAATAAAAAGCATGGCGTTCCATGCTTTTCAATCCGCTCTATACACAACTCCGTTCCGTGTCTCGGCCATGAACATTGAGTCATCTGCGATAAACAGGCCATTATTGAGTCCATGGTCATTCGTATTATAAAACCATCCTTTATGCACAACCTGCGGCGATGCTTCTTTGCTCCATAGGCTGTTATACTCCTCATGAGACAATAAAACCATATCGTTGTCGTTGCCGATTATGTATGCAGGCATTCTTTCATATGAAGGATACATATTCTCCATAGTTACACCTCCCCTAACAGTTTGCCCACTTTGAATAAAAACATTCACAAAAAAGGGGAGTCATCTCTATATACAAGTGAATAAAAAAACTGTCTTTTGATAGTGGGGAGAGATCATCCAGCGACGTGCAGAAGCGGTCAAACCTTTGTAGTCGTTCATGCAAGGGTAAACCAGAGAGAAGAAGCATATCATACTCCCTTTTGGTTGCACATCGCACATGGACATGTCGAATTTATCATTCACTCATATATAGGTGACTCGCCTTTTCTTATGCTTATTTCGTAAAACGATACACAATAGACTCATACGGACGCAATGTAATTCGTTTGTAATCCGCAGGAGCATCCTCATAGTTTGCGATTAGCCTTTCGCTGTTCCATCCTTCAAAACCTGCGTTATCCGGCAATACAAACTCGGTCTCTGCATCGTAGAAGTTGTTTACGACCAGAAGCGCTTCTTCTTCCGTACGGCGCACATACGCCCAAATCTTCGGATGGTCTCCTAGAAGCAATTCATAGCTTCCGTCTGTAATCACATCGTATGTTTTACGCAATCCAATCAATTTTTTATAGTAATACAGTGTTGAATTTTGATCCTGCAGCGCTTGCTCTACATTGATTTCTGCATAGTTCGGCGCTGCTTCAATCCACGGTGTCCCTGCAGAAAAACCTGCATTGCCTGTACTATCCCACTGCATCGGCGTGCGGGAGTTATCGCGAGATTTTTGCTTAATGGCTTCCATTACCTCTTCGTGACTCATTCCCTCTTCTCGCTTCAGCTTATAAATGTTTAATGTTTCAACATCACGGTACTGCTTGATATGCTCGAAGCCCGGATTCGTCATCCCGATTTCTTCTCCCTGGTAAATGTAAGGCGTGCCCTGCAACATATGCAGTGCTGTCGCAAGCATTTTTGCAGATACATTACGATATGTGGTATCGTTCCCAAATCGGGAAACAACACGTGGCTGATCATGGTTACACCAGAAGATGGCGTTCCAGCCTCCCCCTTCATGCATACCTATCTGCCAATTTGACATGATATCCTTTAATTGCAGAAAATCAAAATCCGCTTTCTTCCATTTTTCTCCGTTCGGATAGTCCACTTTCAAATGATGAAAGCTGAATGTCATACTTAATTCATTTCGAGCTGGATTTGAATATTTAATACAGTTATCAATAGAAGTAGAAGACATTTCTCCTACTGTGATTACGTCAGTTCCTACAAATACTTCCTTGTTCATTTCCTGCAAAAACTCATGCACGCGCGGACCGTCTGTATAGAACTTTCGTCCGTCTCCTGTGGCTCCTTCTCCCGTATCGTTCAAGAATGCTTGATCTTTTGAGATAAGATTGATTACGTCTAAGCGAAATCCAGATACTCCCTTTTCCGCCCAATAGCGCATCATCTTGTATACTTCCTGACGCATCTCTTCATTTTCCCAGTTTAAATCCGCTTGCGTTTTATCAAATAAATGCAGGTAATACTGTTCCGTTGCTTCGTCATACTCCCACGCATTGCCGCCGAATTTCGACTGCCAATTTGTCGGTTCATCACGCCAGATATAAAAGTCTCGGTATGGATTATCTTTGCTTTTACGTGCTTCTTGGAACCATTTGTGCTCTGTAGAGCTGTGATTTACGACAATATCCATCATAATACCGATGTCTCGTTTTTTCGCCTCAGAAAGCAGCTGTTCAAACTCTTCCATCGTACCATAGCTCTCATCAATTGCGTAATAATCGCTCACATCATAGCCGTTATCATTTTGCGGAGATGTATATATAGGCGTCAGCCAAATATAATCGACTCCCAAAAAAGCAAGATAATCGAGCTTCTCTATAATTCCTTTTATATCTCCCGTTGCACCGCCGCGGCTGCTGCGAAAGCTTTTCGGATAAATTTGATAGACAACCTTCTTTTTCCAATCTGATTGTTTCATAACAATCCCACCTTTATAAAATAATGCAGGCCAGCTTTCACTGGCCATGTAACGCTAGCATAAGAGAATAAGCAAACAAGATTACGCGGCTTTGTCTGCAGCTTTGTCTGCCTTTCTTCTTTTAGAAAATAAGATAGTTAACACAAACGGAACGACTAGGGCGATTATCATGCCGATAAAGAATGGACCCCAATTTTTAGGAAAAATGGATAGAAATCCAGGGAGTCCACCTACACCAATGGATGAAGCTTGAACATGATTCAAAGTAATAAAGAACCCGGCGATTGCCGAACCAATCATTGCTGCATAGAATGGATAACGGTAACGGATGTTAATCCCGAACATCGCAGGTTCAGTAATGCCAAGATAAGCAGAAATTGCTGAAGTAATCGACATACTGCGCAGTTTCCCATCATCTTTCACCGCAAACATCATCGCAAGAGCTGCGGAACCTTGGGCGATATTGGATAGAGCTAAAATAGGCCATAAGAATGTCCCGTGAGTGCTTGCAATCAATTGTAAGTCAACCGCAAGGAATGTGTGGTGCATCCCGGTAATTACAAGAACAGAATAGAACGCACCGTACACAAGTCCTCCAAGCCAAGCAAAGTGATTGAACACATACATAAATACATTTGTGATTCCTTGCCCGACGGAGAAAGTAACTGGTCCAATAACAATGAAGGATAGTATGCCTGTTACTAACAAAGCGATTGGAGCGACAAGCAACAATTTAAATCCTTCCGGCACACGTTTTGCGACCCATCGTTCGGTTTTCGCTAACACAAAGGAAGAAACGAGAACTGGCAACACTTGACCTTGATAACCGATTTTCTGAACATGAAGGCCAAAAAGATTCCAATATGGAACGGCATCCTTTGCTTTAGCTGCCGCATATCCCCATGCATTTAATAAATCAGGGTGAATCAGCATAAGACCGAGTACAATACCTAACAATTCACTTCCGCCAAAACGACGTACAGCTGACCAACCTATTAATCCTGGTAAGAATACGAAGGATGTGTTTGCGATTAAATTAATAATGCTGGCAACGTCTTTCCAAGCTGGATGAACTTCGATAAAGGCTAAATCTGGATTACGATAGAAAATACCAGGGCCGCTTAAAATATTGTTGATACCCATTAAAAGGCCGGCTGTAATAATGGCTGGCAAAAGAGGAATGAAGATATCCCCAAGCGTTTTAATTAACTTTTGAAGAGGGTTTAGCTTTTCTTCAACTGCAGTTTTGACATCTTCTTTAGAAGCTCGTCCCGCTCCTGTTATATCAATAAATTCGTCATATACCTTCTCCACAATTCCAGGCCCAAGGACTACTTGAAATTGTCCGTTAGCAGAAAAAGAACCTTTTACTAAATCAATTTTTTCTAGTTCTTCTTTATTCACAACAGACTCATCTTTTAAGGCTAGACGAAGTCTTGTGACGCAGTGAGTCGCAGCCGCAACATTTTCTTTTCCCCCAATTTGCGAAAGTATATCTCTAGCAGCTTGATGATATTTATCGCTCATAGTTAATCCCCCCGTTTATTGATAACGTTTACATATATAATATAACTCGTATATATAAGTTAGTCAACACTCGTATATACGAGTTGATGGTTTTGACATAAGAAAACGTAGCACGGGAGAAACTCGTGCTTATATACAAGTGAATAAAAAACCGTCTTTTATAGTGGGGAGAGATCATCCGGCGACGTACAGAAGCGGTCAAACCTTTGGTTCATGCAAGGGTAAACCAGAGAGAAGAAGCATATCATACTCCCTTTTGGTTGCACATCGCACATGGACATGTCGAATTTATAATTCACTCATATATAGTTCTTTTATGGAAGTTTCACTTTATAATTTCATTAAAAAAAGCATACTCATCTATTGATGAGTATGCTCAGGCTGTAGAGAAAGTCTTCTCTACAGCCTTTTTTGTGTCTGAACGCCTTTTCATCTGTTCATACTGATAGAAAAGAGGAAAAGGAGCGATG
>NZ_AUMR01000151.1 GCF_000430785.1 Ectobacillus panaciterrae DSM 19096 | reverse complement strand
CAAGGGGAGAAGTCTGTCCAAAATCAAGTGAACCTCATTCATCAACTATTCGGTATTCCAGCATAAAATAGATTCCACTAGGAAACGTTTCGCCTCTTTATATCCTCCCCAAGTATTTGCACCAGAACCTAAACGAGAAGTCTACTGCTTCCCCAATTTTGCGTAATAAATGTTGTTTCGGTACGAATTCTTCTAAGTTTATGTATACCAAGCGATGTTGCTTATCTTCTTGTTTTCCCATCATAGTCGAACAAAACCTCCAAAATAAAAAGAGCCTATGTAGTCTATCGTACTACATAGGCTCTGAAAGTTCCCGAAGAAGTTGATTAACTCGAAGAGTTTGTCAACAGCCCCGTAATGGCAGCCTTTATCTTTTTACTTATAAATCTTTTTGATCAACATTTAGTTCAATCAAATTACCATCTAGGTCGGCACAGAAAATTTGTGCGAATCCGCTTTTTCCGTATGGTTTTTCAAGGATTTCAACTTCATTCTGTTTTAACCATTCAAGAGTGTCATAGTAGTTCTCAACTCTAAGGGCAAAGTGACCTTCTCTGCTTGATAAGATTTTATCCTGACGAATCGTCTGTGAAGAGGGATCAACTATCAAGTGGAGTTGCTGTCCCTCGATTTCATACCAAGCACCTGGAAAATCAAAATCAGGACGCGGTATTTCTTTTAAAAATAAAATTTTGCCATAAAAATCTTTTGCTCTTTCCAAATCTGTAACAGTAAGACTTACATGATGGAGGCATTTATATTTAATCAAAACCTTCACTTCTTTCATTTCAATTAATTTATTTTTTACCTTAGTCGTTTTACGGCTAAGATGAACCCCCAGCACCGCAGCTGGAGCAACTTAACTGCACCGTTAGTGAAAAAGCGTTCCTGCTTATTGGAGAAACGCACCTGTTACTTTAAGTACATTTTTTCACAATCTTATAGGCTCGTTAGGCAGCATAATGTCCCTGCACCTACTCGAATACATTTTGTATGGGTAGAAACATTAAATCCGGCGATTTACTGTTCTGACCTGATTTGCTGTATTATAATGTTGTTGGAACCAATCCTAAAACAAAAATAGTTGCTACCTACCATTTGTAGAGAACCAACTAAAATTCATTAATATATTGTAATGAATCAAGGAAACTGTCCCTCAAAACCCACTAGAGTGTCTTCGTTTCCAGTCGAAATCCTTCGACGACCACATCTTCATCGATCTCTATTAATAGGCACCGTTTTCCATTGTAAGTAATATATTGTACATTTTTCAGGTCTTTCGGGCTGACGGATACATTTGCCATCTTCGTCTTGATCTTAATGGATTTAGGTATTAAACTGCTTGCTTTGATTTCACGTTTTTCGTCATCTACCACACTTTTGAAGGCTTGTTCCACTTTGGCGGTATCCACATTTTCGACACCGCTTACCTCTAAGATGCGTTCGATGTCCCGATAATCCAACATAGGAGATTCACTTTCTTCATTTTCTTCATTCTCCTGTACCATCTTATCGATTTCCTCATAGACATTAGAAATGACCCTGGAATCCACTTCGTCTCCCACTACTATTTTTAAAATTTCTTCGAAGCTGTCCTTATCTTCCACGGCAGTAATAATATCTTCACAGTTGAGAACTTCTTCTATAAATGAATCCTCTGGTTGATTCACTTTCCCTCCACAATAGATAATATGATTCACATCTGCCGAATTATCATTAAAGGCAGGAAACAGAAAACCTGTTAACGGAGAAGTCAAATTAATAATGGGATCAACTGCGTTATTCGATTTGAATTCTTTCTCGATATAATCAAACAGCAAGGCTTTTTTCGGCTGATCGGTTTTATTGAGACTGCAAAGGATAAACTCGTTGGAATAAACCTCATCATTCCCTCCTTCTTCGGATTCCGGATCCCGTTTCCTAGTCGCCTTTTGATATTCTCCCCGGATAAACGTCACCACTGTATCAAATTCATAAGCAGCATGTGCAAACATTTTCCCGACGATTTTCAGCATGTTTTCTTTCCAATCTTCTGTTGATTCTGCTCGTAATCCTTCGAAGAGGATAGTTTGTGTGCTGTCTTCCACATCGCGTTGAAATTTCAGCTCAAACAGTTTGGCATCAAGATGACCTGTCAAAACCTTTTTAAAGTTTGCTAAAAATAATTCTTGTGCTTCCTGTTCTAACATTTGAAACGGTTGACTGACTTGATGGTAAATCTCACCTGATTCTTTCTTTACATAAACATTTAGGATTTCACGAATTTTCATAAGATGATTGTCTAATTTAAATTGCTTTCGGATATTAGCAATGTCTTTTTTATTCATTTGTCTCAACTCCCATTTTCGATTATACTGTTCAGACAATAAAATAGTAATACTTGATATTATTTCAATTTTAATAGTTGAAAGGAATAAAGTTCGTATCGTCCTATTTTTATAGAGAATAAATCTCCACTCACTCTAAATGATTTTTAACGTGTTACGAACGGATACTCCAGCTTTAGTTCAATAAAAAAGCCGCCTGAATCGGCAGCAGGATATTTAAGGAACGCACCCTTTAGTTTAAGTGTAATTCTTCACAATCCTGTTGTTGGAAAAAGCGACCTCCATCTTGAAGGATCGCACGATATTTAATAATAATCAATAACCTTTTGTGCACAAGGTTGCAAAATAACCTGTTTGAGGACGGAACAGGCAGCCGTCACCCTCGTTGGAGATCGGGATTGTCACCCTGCTAAAATCTTGCATGCTAGGAAGCCGTAGCCCACCGCTATGGCTTTTTTATTTTCTTTCAAGCTTTTTTTGATTGTACTTTCTGACTTTCTCATCACCCATTACATACAAAGTACGTGCATAATAAATTCCCGTTTGGCTTGCCCGTACTGCCACTCAAACGTAGTCTCCTCTATCCTCGTCGTGGTATTTTTTTATATACTCGATGGAGTCTTTCCTTGGATGTTTAGCTACATAATCCGGCTCCTGAAGGATTTCAGTTCAAAGAGGTATTCATTACCCATACAACAGACACGAAATAAACATATACTGAATGATACTTGTGATCAGATTAGAAAGGAGAAATCAGCTTTGACAAAATATCGGATCATGTCCTTTGATGGAGGCGGCACCTTAGGTGCTTTAAGTTTACAACTTTTGAACAGACTGGCTCAGCAAAACCCAAAATTAATTAGTCGAACCAATGTTTTTTCGGGAAATTCAATCGGTTCATTCACTGCCCTTGCGTTAGCAAGTGGAAGATCGCCGAAGGAGACACTCCAGTTTTTTAAGGATAAAATCCTGCCGGCATTCAGCGTTTCCCGACCAGGTGGACCTGTTTTTAACCAACAATTACCATATTCTGGTTTCATTAAAGCGATACAAACATTTTTTCCACCAGATCTTCTCCTCAAAGACTTAAAAAGACGAATTGTTGTCCCTGCATTTCATTTATTCTCACCGGAGCTGAATCGCTGGACGCCTGTGTTATTCCACAACTTTCCTGGCTCTCCCTATTTAAATGAGAAAGCGAGTGATGTAATACTACGGAGCAGTGGTGCTCCCGCGACGCAACGAGCCTATCAAAACTACGTGGATGGGTATACAGTAACAACTAACCCCAGTACAGCCAGTATCGCGTTTGCAGTGGGGAAAGCCAAACAGCCGTTGGATCAAATTGCGGTATTATCCATTGGAACAGGTGAAGAGCCGACTCAGTTAAGAAGAGATACGAAGGGGTGGGGAATGGTGAGTGCAGATAACATACGCCCCGAAAATATGAAGAACCTTCCCCCAAATTGGGGAGCTCTTTTGGACCGATCGCCCAATGAACCCTTATTGCCATTTCTTCAGATTGTCGCTAGTGGATCCGGTTACTATGAATCCATGGTCAGTTCTCAGCTTCTAGGAAATCGTTTTTTTCGGTTAAATCCACGGATCCCTAATTTCTCCAAAACGGACCCTTCTGTGGTTCCCGCTGTCATTTCAATTGCTAACAAAACAAATTTACAACCTGCAGTTCAATTTATAGAGAAAAACTGGAATTAATAAAATTATCCCATAAATCTGATTGAATTTTTTGTTTTTATTGCAAGCATTTGGATTTTTTATAAAAAACAGCCAGAACCTGGCTGTTTTTATTTATTTATTCAGTTCTTCTTCAACTAAACTGCCCGTTCGTATTATAAGGTCACCAGATATTTCTGGTTGACCATTTTTTTTGTGGTCTTATTATAATGGTAGCCGGGGTAAAACGTAACTGCCCGTGGGGCTTTGCCCCCGTCAACTAAACAGTTTTCCCCCTACTTGTAGAAACATGATTGAGGCTGGTTGGGACTTGGATCTCGTATAACAAGCGAAGCTGTGATACTACAAGAAGGAAGGTTCTGGTGCGAAAATAATGTTATAAGAAAATAGAACCCATATAATCTGTTAACTTATGGGTTATGATGCTATTCCGAATAACTTATGTATGAATTCAATCTCACTTTGGACAGACTTCACCTTGGGTGAACTTGACCTTTTTCAGCATATGCATCACCTCTACTCCACAGATGATCCGTTTGGCTGTTTGAAACGTTTTTAATCCTAACATAGAACGGTCTCGCTTCTTTATAAAGCGATGATCTTGCTCTACTATGTTATTCAAGTACTTCTGTTGTCTAAGTTGCATACCGTCAGGTATGCTTTTCTCTTTTTTCAACTGTTCAATTGCTATAGGATAAGCCGGATTCTTATCGACTGTTATGACACGAGGTTTAGAAACATGCAAAGACCGCAAAGCTTTCTTAAAGAAGTGCTTTGCAGCCTGTTTGTCTCTTGTTTTACTGAGATAAAAATCAATCGTGTTTCCTTCGGAATCCACTGCACGATACA
>NZ_AUMR01000150.1 GCF_000430785.1 Ectobacillus panaciterrae DSM 19096 | reverse complement strand
TAACGAATAATCGAAACACCAAACTTAGAGAGTTTTACGACAAAAAAAGAAGTGAGGGAAAACCTCACAAAGTAGCGATAATAGCCTGCGCCAACAAGCTATTACATTGGATTTATGCCATTCTCAAGCATAAAGAGAGTTTTATGGCATAAACAAATAACTAATAATTACATTAATTACAAAAACTTCAAATTGTTGTTTTGAAGTCTCTTTGTCATGCCTTTTTTTATTGTAACATTACTTATGAATCAATATTAAGCCAAAAGTATTGACTTATATTAGCTGGTATAATGAAATAACATGACTGACGTTTTTAAACAACTTTATTATGATTTAAACGACTTTATTGTCACTTAACAATATACTTAAACGTTCGGAACTACACTCATATTTTTGTATATATTTTGACAGCATTCGAAGTTTGCACCAGAACCTCAATATGGACCTCAATTAGAAGAAAGAGTACGACATCATCTTAAGTCAACAAATGACTCGTGGAGAGTCGATGAAACATATATCAAGGTAAAAGGGCAATGGATGTACTTATATCGTGCAGTCGATTCAAAAGGGCATACTATGGATTTTTATCTAAGTGAATCAAGAGATAAACAAGCAGCTAAGCGCTTTTCCAAGAAAGCCTTGGCTTTTTCGTACGTTTCCAAGCCTCGTATCATAACAGTGGATAAAAATCCTCCCTACCCTGTAGCGATTCAAAAGTTAAAAGAAGAGAGAAACAGATGCTTGAAGACACACAATTAAGGCAGGTAAAATATCTGAATAATATCGTGGAGCAAGATCACCGTTTTATTAAGAAGCGAGTTCGTTCTATACTAGGATTGAAGTCATTTTGTACAGCTACTTACATACTGTGTGGTATAGAAGCCGTGCATATGATTAAAAAGAAACAAATTCACCAAAGGGTGACGTCTATCCAAAATCAAAAAGAATTCATCCATAAACTGTTTGGACTAGTACATGTTTTTTGCACCAGAACCTAAAAATATGCACGATAACGTTAGGAAAATCATCGTGCATATTTATACCATCTAGTAACGGGGAAGACGTTATAGAATACATCTACATTGCATTTTCAAGAATCTTTTGGCTTATATCCAAGGTAATATCACCAGTTTCTGAAAGGGCTGTTATACCATGAGCCTTTAGTTGTTCAATAACAACTGGAATTTTATCAGCTTCAACGCCATATTGGGACAAATGCGTTTTTATACCAAGGCTTTCAAAGAATTCTCTGGTTTTCTGAATTGCTAAGTCTATCTTTTCCTCTTCGCTGCCACTCTCTATATGCCATACACGTTCAGCGTATTGCAGAAGTTTAGTGCGTTTTTGTTCGCGTCTTACCTCTAGTAATGATGGCAATACAATCGCTACAGTCTGTGCATGATCAATACCAAATAATACGGTAAGTTCATTTCCAATCATATGAGTCGCCCAATCTTGTGGAACACCCGCACCGATTAGCCCATTCAATGCAAGAGTAGCGCTCCAAACATGATTTGCACGTACGTCATAATTTTCAGGTTCAGCAACTGTAGTTTCTCCTATTTCGATCAAGGTTTGTAAAATACCCTCAGCCATTCGATCTTGTACCATGCCATTCACAGGAAATGTAAGATACTGCTCAGTTGTATGCACAAATGCATCAACCACACCATTGGCAACCTGAATCTTTGGAAGTGTAAAAGTAAGGGTCGGATCTAATATTGAAAATTTAGGATAATTTAACATACTCATAACAGGATACTTTCCTTGTTTATAGCTGATTGAAGCTCCGTTATTCATTTCAGATCCTGTAGCAGGTAAAGTAAGCACTGTACCAAATGGAACTGTTTTTCCTGCTACTTCAAAAGGAATCGGTGCCAAGCCATATTTCAACAGGTCACGGGAATCTCCCTCATAACAAAAAGCAAGTGATATAAATTTAGTTCCATCGATAACAGACCCTCCACCAACAGCAAGTAAAAAATCAATGTTTTCACTGCGTACAATTTCTACGGCTTTTACCAATGTTTCGTAACGAGGATTCGGCTCTATACCACCGAATTCATATACTTTCCTGTTCCCTAGTGCAGTTTTAACCTTGTCGATAAGACCACTCTTTTTAGCACTTCCACCTCCATAGGTTATTAAAACAGTAGCATCTGCTGGAACATGCATATCAATACTCTGAAGTCTGTCCTTACCAAATATAATATGGGTTGGATTATAAAAATCAAAGTTTAACATGATTTATCCTCCTTTATATTTTTGTTTTACTAGTATAAATTTTAAAGTTAACCTTTCATTATTTGCAAAGTATAAGGTAATGAACAAGCAGCCCCCCAAAAAAAAGTGGGGCTGCCTCATGACAAATGTTTTCTTTTTGGAGTTCTTGAATTGTTGGACGAATAATCATCTCATTAATCGCTACATCAGAAGGTTGTTCAATTGCAAATTCAAGTTCTCTTGCAGTGGCTTCTCTAATCCACTAGAGTCATCCGTAATAATTACAACCTTATCTTGCTCTCTAAATAAAAACGTAAAAACAGTAAACTTTTTCTATTACAATGTTATTCTTCGATATTAAACCATGGACCTAAAGCTTGAATGACGCCCCAAAGTTTTTCCGGAAGCTCAAGCTCACTAACCTTTGAAGCCTTTATCGCTGTTTGGATCTCAGACTCTTGTCCATTTTGAACCTTTTCAACCCAGTCTGGATTCATGATTAACGCGTGGCCAATCGCAGCTAGGGTAAGACCCTTATCTAATGCTTTGGCAACATTATCAGGAGTCACCATAGAACCAGCAGCCAGTACAGGAACTCGGCCGTTTACATGGTCAACAATTAACTCAAGATATGTTTTTTCATCTTGACTGTCGACTGGCTTTGAAGAAAGAGCATCAGCCAATGAAGCATGCACATAATCAACATCCTCTTCAATCAGGCGTTCAATCAATGCATAGGTATCCTTCATTCTCAAACCGCCTTCTTCATGTTCGTCAGGAGATATTCTGTATCCTAACATAAACGGTTTTGTTGCATGCTTTTCAATCACCTTTTTCACTTCTTGAACAATTCCCAATGGGAAACGCATGCGATTTTCTAATGATCCCCCCCATTGGTCTTCTCGTCTGTTGAAGAAAGGTGAGAAGAAGTTTTGCATTAAAAACCCATGAGCACCATGAAGTTCAACGCCATCAAACCCTGCTTCAATTGCTCTTCTTGTTGTTTCTCCAAATGCATGGATGATATCTAAAATTTCCTCGTGTGAAAGTTCTCTAGGCAAAACTGAAGGAGCAAATGCAGTTGCTTCAGTCTCTAAAGCGCTGGAACTAACAACCTCACCATTTGGAACAAGATCTGGTAGGGCTTTGTTACCTGCATGGAAAATTTGAAGGACCGCAGGAGCTCCGCCACTTTTCGCGGCCTCAGCTAATTTACGTAAGCCCGGCATAAATTTATCGTCATAAGCTGCAAATTCATTTGTAAAACCGATCCCGTTTGGAGTCACATGTGTACAACCTGTAATAACAAGCCCTACTCCGTTTACTCTTTTTTTGTAATAGGTTAATTCATCATCCGAAACCGTGTAATCATCATTACTGGACCAAGTTGTCATTGGCGCCATAACGACTTTATTATTAAGGGTAATCCCGTTTTTAAATGTAAAAGATTCAAATAAGTTGCTATATTTTTCGTTCATTTTTTTAACCTCTTTCTGAATAGTATTCACCTAGCATTGTTAGTTTGTCGTATGTTGTAAAGGTTGATCAACACTTCATGTATTTAAATGGTGCAAGAATAGGTTACTCCTTAGAGTGCACTCTAAAGCAAGTGTTTTTTTATTTTTTATTTTTTTTTGATAAAAACACGATTTAGAAAGCTGTCTGTACGAGGTTTATCAAAAAGACGCAAATGGAAAAAACAACTGGCTTCTTAATTTCCAAAGAAACAGTTTCCTACTTCATTTTCATAAACATTTATTTTCTTATCCAGATGCTCTAAACTTTGACGAATCTTCTCCAATTCTTCCACTACTTTTTTGCGATGATTTTTAAGTAGAGCTAACCTTTCTTCCATCGTTTCATCCCCCATATGCCCCCACATGGCAAATTGTTTCATGTCTTTTAGTGACATCCCCGTATTTTTTAGGTGGAGCAAAGATTCAATCCATAATTTATTTTCATCCGAGTAGATTCTGACATTGTTCTCGTCTCTGTTTACTTTTATTAACCCTTCTTTTTCATAAAACCTCAATGTATGTTCGCCTAACCCAACGATTTTAGAAAATTCTCCAATAGAATATGTCAATATAACCGCCTCCATTAAATCTGATATGTCTATTTCTTCTTTCTTTTTTAATTTGTGACACAAAGAAAGAGTAATACTTAGAGTTTGCTCTAAGTCAAGAAATATTACTTCTTCTACATGTGACGAACTTACGAACTTTTAGATTTATTTCGTTAGAAAATTTTTAAAAAGGAGACATAAAGAGTAGAATAAAAAAAGCCACTTATTTTTTATAAAGGGTTCCGTTTTGAGGTGCTTTTCCGAAATTATAAACCAAAATGACAGTTGTTTTGACTTCGTTATTGGCATATAAAAAAGCAAAATTCGCCGCAGTATTGGCGAGTTTTGCTTTTTTATAGTTATCCGATTCCTTATTCAACTAAACTGCCCGTTACTTTAAGTACAAATCTTCACAATCTACCCTATATAATTATCCAACAGTCTTGGAAGTGAGTTATTCAACAATCTGGCCCTTTAGTGGAGTAACTTTATTGCCACTCAACAGTTCCTTAATTCACCTTTCAGTTCAGATCTTCTTTTCACTTTTCACTATAAAAACACCCCTTTAGATAAACAGATCCAAAGGGGCAAAACATCGCAACTTTTTTATAAACACCGTGACTTTATTTAAAAACGACATCACATCAAAAGACATGAGCATGCTGTATTATTCTCATGGCATACAACTTCCCTTTCTTTTTTTGTTTCCATAGCGAATTTTTTCATAATCTCAAGTTGTGTGATGTAAATTTGAAATTTCGCACACTAAAATTTGAAATTTCAGTATGC
>NZ_AUMR01000149.1 GCF_000430785.1 Ectobacillus panaciterrae DSM 19096 | reverse complement strand
CAAATTATCTAAACGATATGACTGTGTCGTGATGGAAGATCTCAATATGAAAGGAATGTCACAAGCCCTAAACTTTGGAAAGAGTGTAGCTGACAATGCTTGGGGCATGTTCACCACATTCCTGCGATATAAGTTAGAGGAACAGGGGAAGAGACTGATCAAAATCGACAAGTGGTTTCCTTCTTCCAAAACTTGTTCCTGTTGCGGTCAAGTAAAAGCAGAACTGTCTCTTTCTGAACGGACATTCCAATGTGAATGTGGATTCACGGCGGATAGAGACCACAATGCTTCTATCAACATCAAACGAGAAGGCTTACGTCTATTAGCATAAACATATAGAGCATGGAATAGGCTTGATAGCTAAGTGAATTTCGTACTATTAGGTACGATTACCTTAGAAGCCCCCACCTCTAAGCGTTAGCGTAGGTGGTGGGTAGTTCACGCGCCTGTCATTCGTTCACATAAGAATGTCCTAAAATATATCTTCCAGAGGCTGATACTGCATTTTATCAATTTTTAAATCCTGTAAACTAGTGTCCAGATGTTGATTAAGAAATTCTAATAGCAGTTTCTCATCTTTTTGTTCCATCAATTCAATCATTTTTTTATGTTCAGTATAAATATTATCGCTTTCTAAGCGAGAATAATGATAAACATCGTATAGCAATAAATACACATTGATTTGGTTAAATAACGTTTCAAGAAATTCACATAAAAATCGATTGTTTCCTTTCCGAGCCAAAAACAGGTGAAATTCCGTATTTATAGAAAGGTACTTGCTAATATCCTGTCTGTTGTATGCTTCTCTCCCGATTTCAATTAGTTGTTTCAATTGTGTAATATCCTCATTCTTTACATGAGAAAGGCCATATTTGACAGCTATTAATTCTAACTCTTTCCTTATTTCAAAAGCCTCAATCATTTCTTCTAATGTAGGTTGAATGACAAATGCTCCTCTATTAGGAATGCTATTAACCAATCCCTCAGCTTCAAGCTTCTTAATGGCATTTCTGATAGGAGTCCTGCTAATATTTAATTTGTCCGCAATGGTATTCTCAATAAGTTGCTTCCCAGGGAGAATTTTTCTATTAAGAATAGCATTTTTTAATAAGTCATAAACTACTTGTTCAATTGACTTTCTATCACTCATGTTACGATATCTCCCACCCTTTGAATTTTCTAATCTTATCTTACCATAAATGAAACCCATTTCCGTAATAACACGTTTTTTGTTTGTAAACAGTTTTTTTAATAAGATTATAAAAATGATATAGATGTATACAGCATGTTCATCTATATCATTACATATTACGTCCATTCGATACAACCAACAAGATTGTTCTACAATTTCGTTGACACATATAATTGGCCGTGATAAATTAATAATCACTGTTACATAATGATTGTGGGATTACTAAGAAAGAGCCTTTTCTCGGTATTCTTATTTCAGAAATGTGAGAATATTCCCGATGGAAAATTCAGAATATTAAGCCTATAGATTTTTGATGTACAACTATAAATACAGATAATAAGTTAACAATGAACATCAAAGTAAACATTAACTACTCAGCAGGTACTTTTTATTCGTAATAAACAACTTTATAACGAATTTTTTATGATAAAAAACATGTGGAATGTTCAGTATTTGGATTATGTTTTTGCTTGTATTCTGATAGAATTCGAGGTTTGCACCAGAACTAAGATTTATACTGTATACGCTTAAGGATGTGAGAGAATGTGATGCACAAGATCATAAAAGAGGACGCAATTCAGAATGATAGTCAAAGAAAAGCTTGTTTAGATGAATGGGTAACACATTATCGGCCCTATGCTGCTCAAGGACAAAATGCCAGCTATATTCCTGCTTTAAGAAAGGCGAACTCATCGCATTTAGGTATTTGCATGATTGAGTCAGATGGGACAATGATAAAGTCAGGGGATTGGGAGGTCCCTTTCACGTTGCAAAGTATATCAAAGGTGATCAGCTTTATGGCTGCATGCTTGAGCCGCAGTATTTCTTATGTGCTGGAACGGGTTGATGTGGAACCAACTGGAGACGCTTTCAATTCAATTATTCGTTTAGAAATGCATAAGCCAGGGAAACCGTTTAATCCTATGATCAATGCAGGAGCAATTACCGTATCTTCACTTCTTCCAGGAGAATCGCCGCAAAAAAAATTAGAGGTTGTGTACGCATTAATCGAAAAAATGATAGGAAAACGTCCAATCGTCAATGAAGAAGTATTTCGCTCCGAATGGCAAACAGCGCATCGAAATAGAGCTTTGGCTTACTATTTAAAAGAGACGGGTTTTTTAGAAGCGGAAGTGGAGGAAGCTTTAGAGGTTTACCTAAAACAATGTTCTATCGAAGTGAACACAGAAGACATAGCCTTGATTGGATTGATTCTTTCTCTAGATGGATATCATCCTATCCGTAAGGAACAAATTTTACCTAAAGAAGTAGCTAAATTAACGAAAGCCTTAATGCTTACTTGCGGGATGTACAATGCTTCAGGGAAATTTGCGGCTTTTGTTGGAGTACCAGCCAAAAGCGGTGTATCTGGAGGGATTATGGCACTGGCTCCTTCAAGCATTAGACGGGCATTACCTCTTCAAGGTGAATTTGGTATCGGTATATATGGACCAGCTATTGATGAATATGGCAATAGCTTAGCGGGTGGCATGCTATTGAAACATATAGCACAAGAATGGGATCTAAATATTTTCTAAAAGAAGAGGCTGGGTAAAAAATCTATCCAGTTTTAGACCTGCATATCCTGTTTATTCTTTTGAAAGGGTTTTCTCTACGTCACAACAATACCAAGTAGACATGCGCTTGGCTGCATATATGGTTGGAATAAGAAAAAATGGCAGAAGCATCCCATTTTCGTGGTTGGGTGTAAGGGGTTCTGTTGTTTCACTAGAAGTAATAGAAAATCGTCAAATCTTGGATTCGGTATGTATATGCAAGTTTATATGTTTTAAGGAGATGTGTTTATGGAAGCAAAATATTGCAGAGAATCCCGAGTTATACGAACAAGTCGCGTATTCCCAAACGATGTAAATAATCATAATACATTATTTGGCGGTCGATTAATGAGCGATTTGGATCAAGTCGCGTCCATTTCCGCAGCGCGCCATAGCCGAAGAGGATGTGTAACTGCTTCAACGGATTCAGTTGACTTTTTATATCCAGTTCGAACAACCGATTCAGTCTGTTTTGAATCGTATGTGACATGGACCGGTACATCATCCATGGAGGTTTTTGTAAAAATTATTGCCGAAGACTTAAAAAGCGGCGCGCGTACAATTGCAGCAACTGCACTATTAACATTTGTCGCACTTGATGAACATAAACGTCCAGCACCTGTTCCACAAGTCATTCCGGAAACAGAAGAAGAGAAAAAACTACATGAAACCGCGCCAGAGCGAGCAAGAATGCGTAAAGAAAGAAAACAAAAAAGCAAAGAGTTGGCCGACTTTTTAACGACAGATTATCCCTGGAAGCCTCCATATAGTTCATGATTCATTAGAGGATGATACAGACATCTATGAAGTTGAAACATATTCATACTGTCGATAAAAAAGAGATTATATACAACTGAATAAAAAAACCGTCTTTTTGTAGTGAGGAAAGAGCATCCGGCGGAGCATAGAAGCGGCCAAACCCTTTTCCTGTCCCATACAAGGGTAAACCAGAGAGAGAGGAAGCGAGTGCAGGCTGCCTTTTGTTCTGTATAGCAGCGGTTCATATGTCGAAATTATGAATTAGTTATATATAGATTCAGTAGGGTAAGCGAAAAATATAGTGCTTTTGAAGTTACTTATCAATATGTGAAAAGAGGAAAAGTTATCTTTTAATTGGAGGTATTTTTTATGTGGGTAATCACTGTCTATTCAAAGGAAAACACTACAATGTTTGAATTTGAAAAAGAAGAAGAAGCAAGAGAAGCTTTTGGGAAAATGCAAGGCTGCAAGATTCTTTCCGAGGTCGTTTACTTTAATGACCCTTGTTTCGCTTTAGCTACTGTTTAAGATCTTTATCATGATAACTAAGATGAAAAGGGGCTGAAATCCAAAAGCTATTTACACTTTTGGACCAGCCCGCTTCCTTTTTCTTCATATAGTCTTGTTTTATAGCTTTAGTCAATTATCTTTGTACCAGAACCAATAACATAGTCACATTTATTCGATAAAGTAAAGCTTCCATCCGTGGGGGTTTTATTCCGAAATTAAAAAATTCAACAAAGGGAGAGATATTGTATGTCCACTTTACGCGAAGAAGCATTAAAGATGCATAAAGAAAATCAAGGAAAGCTTGGTGTCCATTCTAAGGTTCCCGTACGTGATGCAAAAGATTTAAGCCTTGCTTATTCCCCGGGTGTGGCGGAGCCTTGCTTGGACATTCACGAGGACGAAAGCAAAGTATATGATTACACAATGAAGGGGAATCTCGTTGCTGTTGTCTCAGATGGAACAGCTGTACTCGGCCTTGGAAATATCGGCCCGAAAGCCGCTATGCCGGTCATGGAAGGAAAAGCGTTGCTTTTCAAATCATTTGCTGATGTGGATGCATTCCCTATTTGCTTAGATACAACTGACCCGGATAAAATTGTGGAGGTTGTCAAATTATTAGAGCCGACTTTCGGCGGAGTGAACTTAGAAGACATCGCAGCACCGCAATGCTTTGAAATTGAAGATCGTTTACGAAAAGTTTGTGATATCCCTATTTTCCATGATGACCAACACGGTACGGCGATCGTGACTGCTGCGGGGTTAATCAACGCTCTTAAACTGGCGAACAAAAAAATAGAAGATATTCGTGTCGTAGCAAACGGTGCTGGTGCCGCAGGCGTGGCGATTGTCAAGCTGCTCTTGCATATGGGTGTAAAAGATGTCATTTTATGTGATACAAAAGGAATCATTTATGAAGGCCGTCCGGTCGGCATGAATAAATTCAAAGAAGAAATGGCTCGCATCACAAATGAAGAACAAAAACAAGGTACATTAGCAGATGCGCTTGTTGGCGCTGATGTATTTGTTGGGGTATCGGCTGCAGGTGCCGTCACGAAAGAAATGGTTCGTTCCATGAACGAGAATCCGGTTATTTTTGCCATGGCAAACCCTGTACCGGAAATTATGCCAGAAGAGGCGAAAGAGGCTGGAGCGCTAGTAGTAGGGACAGGACGCTCTGATTTCCCA
>NZ_AUMR01000148.1 GCF_000430785.1 Ectobacillus panaciterrae DSM 19096 | reverse complement strand
GGCGTTATTTACCGCCCTCGTTCTTACGCTACACTTATGCGCTATTTGTTTACAAAAAAGATTGAACGCTCATATCTCGATACTAAAAACGTTGAGTTGTATTTTAACACTGCCGTTTACTCAAGCGAGCAATCCGTGACGTACCAATGACTTGGCCACTTGAATTCAATGCATTTACCTGAAAATATGGTCCAACTGAATTAACATCAATATCTGTCTCAAATCCGGTGCGAGGAGTGCTAAATATCACAACTGATAATGTACGAGGTGTCGGACCAGCTAGCACCTGCCAAGAGGCAGTTTCAGTTGAACCGTTCCATGATGCATAAACGATCGCCGTATCTTTACTTAATAGATTTACAGCAATACTGGGTGGATAAAGAGGCAAACCTACCCATTTATTCTTAAACGCCCTATAAGAAAGGTTTTGATCAGGAAACTGCATATCATATAACAAATTCAATGAAGGATCATTTTCAGTATTACCAGCATTTTTAAATTCAGAAAGATATGGTTCCTGCCCCCATCCAACGAATTGATTTCCATTAGATAGTTTTTGAACATTTCCTTGACTTGGAACATATAGCGTTGGATCATGATAATATGTTCGATTTACATTTGCAATCATGTTTTGGAAATCGAGCTGAAGGATTAAACCACGTGCTGGGCCCTCAGGCCGGGAGCTTGAAGAAGCACAACAAGCATCATCAAACATACTTATCCTAGTTCCAGGTCTAAAACGTGCATCATGTTGCCAAGAAAATGTTGCGTTTGGACCAAAAGTAAAATCACTTTTTTTGCCACCAAGCTGCCAGAGAATTTTTCCTGTTTTCTTATCAACCAAATAAATGGCCCACATGTTACGCATGCTAATTAGGAGTGTATTGTTTGGCCCCTCTTCCACTGAATTCACGTGGAAACAGTCCCAAATATTATTAGAGCTTGTTGCAGATGACGCGGGTAACATTGAATCGGCCGGATTAACATGAGCAAGCACATCCCAAAAGAAAAGGAGCTCGCCTGTCTCAAGATCGACTTCTTGAATGGAGTAATTATCAAAATATCCATCTGCTGGACCTCCATACGGTATTAGATCTGCCGGCACTTGTTTCACAGCAGTAAACAAAGCAGTATTTCGCTTTGTAATAGTAAATTCGTGAACATCAGCAGTGAACCCCTTTTTGGCAGTAAATCTCCTAATAACTTTATAATTCTGATTTATGATTAGGTAATAAGCACCAGGCTCAGGATCCCCTGCTGGAAGATTAGGATCTGCAGACTGAGTTCCTGATATTGTTCCTTGCCACATGGTAAGAACTGGTTTCCCTTTGTAGGATTGTACTCTAAAGTCCGTATTTTGTATATATCTACTAGAGAGCGGTCTAAACCAGACTGGATTACCAGCCTGATCCATGATCAGTGCACCTGTTTGTCCAATCATAGTTGCCTTATATGAAGTATATGGTGCAACGAATATTAAGCCGGAAGCTGTTCCTAGTTTTTTCACATTTATAAAAACCTTCATGGGATGTAAGGCGGGGGCCGAAACAAAGCTCCACACTTGTGAGCTTGAATTATTTGTGGATGTTTGTGATGGTATTCCCGATTTAAAGTTATCCATTCCCATTGTCATCTCCTATTATCGTTATAAAAGGTAACTCTTGAAAATATATGAAATTTATCCATAAATAATATTAAAAATTTTATATAGTTTTATTTGTTAAGAATATAATCAAACTCTCCCTAAAAACCAAAATTTTGGATACTTCTTTTGACCGACGTGTTCAACGCGCTTTTTCTTCCGCTTTAATGACAATAAAAAACCCCCTTAACGTGTGAATTTCATCATCCACCGCTAAGAAGGTCGTTATCTACAATCCTTATTACGTTTAAATACGGTTGAGTATACGATGTTTCAAGATTGAGTACACGTAATCCTCCCTAGTTTCCGAATTCGAAAAAAATTTTTAAAACGAATTTCGCTATTCGGACCGGTCGCTATTGCCGTGACCGTGTGGCATGCCTCGTAGGTTTTAAGATATGGCATCTACGTTTGTTCAACGCCAGGCGTAGTGCACTGAACATATGGACTTTTTCTTATTGATAGGGCGGTCATTATTCGCCCGTAAAATAAAAAAGGAAAGCAGATCAATCGCTCTCCCTCTCATTCTATCTAATTGCTAAATCAATGGAGGATAATTGTCGCTCCTGCTTTAGTAACGATTATCTCCGCTTAATATTTCCTCTACTATTTTAAACTTAAGATCTGTATTTTCTTACTACTAAAGGAATTGTTACAACATACAAATCAACAGCATACACCATAACCCAAATACCTTTCCCTTGTGCTGCTAGTTTTTTATTTAACTGAGATAAATGTTCTGATACTTTTCTAACTCCAATCTTTTTAGGAAACCATTGAAATGTCTTTGAAACACCATGCTTTCTGTTATACCATACATTCAATTTCCAAAAAGCTAGGAAAAATATGATAATAAAAACAAAGCTTGAAATATTGGTATATATAGTTGTCATACAATAAGTTCTACCTTCTCACTAAATTTGCGATAATGTCTTTCTTAAGTCTAATTCCTCTACAGTCTCAAAACCTTTAAAAAACAAATCAGAAATCTGATTATGATCAAAAAAGATATTATATTCTTTAGACAAATTCCCATGAGGATATAAGCAAGCTACATAATCCCATATTTTATTTTGATCTGCTTGTTGCTGTTTTCTACCATACACCATAAGTGGTTGATTAATATCTTCAACAAGTACAACAGAACCTATAGGTAGTAATTCTTCACCTATAGGAAGTTTCGGTTTATATGTATCTTTCATAATTAAGATCACTCCTTAATATAAAGCGTAAAACTCTAACAACTAAATTAATTTTTCCTTACAAATTTAAATTTCTTAAACAAAAATGAGAAAACCTTATAATAAACAAAAATTACCAATGGTGTTATTACACAAAAAATAACTGATAAAATAATTTTTTCTTTAA
Organism: Ectobacillus panaciterrae DSM 19096; assembly: GCF_000430785.1. Taxonomy (GTDB): domain Bacteria; phylum Bacillota; class Bacilli; order Bacillales; family Bacillaceae_G; genus Ectobacillus; species Ectobacillus panaciterrae. The sequence goes on along the minus strand of NZ_AUMR01000148.1, from coordinate 2,330 downwards.
ACGAAGCATCTGCTGCAAACCATATTGCAAACAAACTAGACGGAATTGCAATGATACAAAAAATAATTAAAATCTTCTTGAATATATCTAAAGAAAACAACGATTTTCCCCCTTAATTCATTTATATTAATCAACCTTTTTCTATTTTTCTACCCCGAATTTTACTCCCAAGCCTATGCCGAAACCGACATCAAGCTCATTCATTAACCCTAATTTAGCTTCTCCTCCAATACTACCATAAGCTGCCTCACCACCAACAACTGCTTTCCAATCTGTAAAAGGAATAGGAATTTTAATTTCTCCTTCACCTTTAACTACATCAGCTTTTGCTCCAAATCCAATATGACCATCTTTAGCTTCAACACCCACTTCAGCATTTCCGATTTTAGCATGGAGTTTACCGTACTCTTGATCTATACCCATATCAACAATAGTTGCAGTCGCTTTCGCTTCTCCTCCAATTCCACCTCCGAATTGAAGTTTTGCTTCCCCGCTAACCACCTGTTCATGTATATCAAAATCTCCTGCCTTAAACCCCGCATCTATTAATGCACCCTTTGACTCTCCACCTATTTTATCAAATGATGCTATATCACCAAAAAAAGTTCGGAAATTTTTAGGAAGTTGTGAATCTATATCATATCTCAAAGCTTTAGCAAAGAAATTAGTCTTATCTGTTCCGCCTATTAATGCACTAGATTGTTTGACAATAAAGTGATTATCTGCATTTTCAAATTTATCCGCTATACGATTTAATTCAACTTCTATATTTTTTAAATTTCTAACATAAGATTCACAAACCTTACGCATACTAGGAATTTTATTATAAAAATCTTGCTTGGAAATTCCTAACCACATTGACTGCAGATTCAATATTCCCCCTTGAAGTCTATTATTCAGATCCGTCGCTTCTGCACTCGCATTTTTAAAATAATTAGCAACTTTTCTTAATTCTTCTGGTCTTATTTTTATAGTGCTCACTCACATGCTCCCATCTATATATTCCAATTCTATCAAACTTTACAGTCTCCTTAATATAATTATTTTATTGTTCCTAAAACTCAAGGCGGATGTTAGCAGAAGTTACAAAAGACTCTACTTTTACAGTTGCTGTCAGTAACAGTTACAAGCTCAAGGCTTCGAGATTTGACGCCCATGTGTGCTTTACATCAGACGTAGTGCGCTGACAATGTACCCTCGATCTTGTGCTAGGATGGCGCCCATGCTGATTCGTAGCAAACGGCTGCTGTAAATGAACAAACGAAAGGCGAACCGTCATCACCGTTCGCGCAACTGTCGCTAAGAGCCGTAAAATACGTATTGCTCCTATTAAAATACGACCGCAAACTTGCTAAGGAATTTAATAAAGGAAAACGAAGAGCTCGATACAGATCACGGCTTTGTTACGAACTACGGCGAGCCGATGAATCACAATTATTTTCGTAAATGATTGGAGAAATACGCAGAAAATGTAGGAATTACGAAGAACGTACATCCCCTCTTATTTCACCATCCAGGTGCTACGATGTTTTTAAAAGCTGATGGAGACATACGTCATTAAAATCAATTTCATTTATGCGCAGATTTAGAGCCTCATTAATACGCATACCACTATCTAAAAGCAAGTTCATAGCCACAAAGTCACGAAAGACAATGTAATCCCTTTGGTTAGGCTGCGCTAACACCGCTTTGACCTCTTCATCTGTTAAACAGTTCGTAAGGTCTATGTCTTGACGTAATAGCCTCACTTTATCCATCGGGTTATACTCTATAAGTTCCTCTCGCTCTAAGTAATTGAACATAGAACGATACGTACGCAAACGTATATTAATGGTCGTCTCCTTTAGTTCAATCTCTTCTCTCTTAGTAATGTACTTGTGACCTTCGTAACGTCTTGCGTCATACTACATGTAATTAACATAATTACGAAAAATCTCTGCCGACAGCTCGTCTACTGTTTCGATTTCGGGATAGCTCTTGTTAAGCCAGTCGGTAAAGTAGCCCCACATTTTAATGTAGTCTCTTAGCATTCTCTCACGCAGCCCTTCGGCTTTCTTCCCTGCAATCGCCATGTCTAACGCCTGCCGCAAGGATAGATTTGGATACTGCTTTTGTGTCGCACGCTCGACTTGCTTCTTCTTACGCTTAAGAGTCAATAAAAAAACTCCCTAACGAATGAATTTCGCAATCCACCGTTAAGAAGGTCGTTATTATCAATCCTTATAAGCGCATTCGAGAGTTGAGTATAGGCTCATGAACACTTGTGTATGCGCAGATTTTAGGCGTTATTTACCGCCCTCGTTCTTACGCTACACTTATGCGCTATTTGT
>NZ_AUMR01000147.1 GCF_000430785.1 Ectobacillus panaciterrae DSM 19096 | reverse complement strand
CCTTTTGCCATCTTTTGTTCGCGGAATAAATTCTGTCCATCCCCAAAACCTCTGGATCAAACCCGCAATGTTCAAATATTTCTCTCGCAGCCTTTCCTTTCTCTCTTTCAGAAATAAAAATACGCTTAAATTCATCTGTATAAGTGATTCCTTTTGTACCAACTGCTTTAACATATTTATTAGTTGATAACTGCTTGGTCTCTTTCTCTGTGAAAATCTTTTTACTCATTATTTTCCCGTCTCCATGTTATCTCTAGTTGTGTTTCTTAATTATACAAAAAAGTACCCTATTGGTAGACTTTTTTTGGTGTCTACTTAATAGGGTACATTGTACAGCATTAAATTGAGAAATTAGGGCTTTTTAATATTGAAAATTACTTAACGTAATATCTATCTGGGGAGTAGGGAAGGAAGGGATCATAAGTAATGAAAAACTTCAAGATAACGCACATAAAGCAGGTAAACAGAACGTATAAAAGAAGGATAAATATCATATTCAGCTGTTAAAGCACCTTTGCTTCTAGTGAGGTGCTTCACATTATGGCAGTTATAGATTTAGTTTTGTTGTCCCGTTTACCCACGATATAAAACGTTTCTGCTATTGGGTGACCCTACAAACAACCTCACGCATATGATAAAAATTTCTGTGTAAAGGGGAAGAGGTAGAACCGCCCCAAATTATTGAAAGTTGTTTGTATCCGCGTTAAGCAATACGTCAACATGAGATGTTTCTGTTTGTTTATGTTAAGACTTTTTGTTTAAGCTTTCTTGGGCCATTTTAATAAGTTCTTTAACCATGTTGCCACCTAGTCTGCCGCCAACCATGCCTGCCTGACGGGATGTAAGATGACCATTATAGCCTTCTTTTAGAGGAACACCCGTTTCTTCGGCAGCCTCATATTTAGCGTTTTCCGGACTTTGCACATTTACAACTCTAGCTTTGAGTTCATTCAATCCTTTTCTTGCTTCCGGAACAAGAATTCTATTTCTTCTTTTTGCCATATACTATCCCTCCTTTATGTTAGCATTGGAAAAAAAGAAGGAATTGATGTATGGTTAATTATTTCAATTCAAGGTTTTTTTCGTTATCATTCTTTTTGGATTCACCTAGCAACCTAACATCAAGCGACATTTTTTGAATATGTGAAAGTTTGGAAGCATCGCTTTTATCAATATCAATCGGTTGTTCTTCCTGATTCTATGGTTCATCCGTCGTATAGCCTTGTCGTAACGATTCCCGAATTGTGTTAAGTAACTTTTTCAGGTTCTGGTGCAAAAAGATTAAATTGATTGCCAGGAATCTCTAAATCTTAGACATATTGATATTATGACTCTAAAAAGGTGTATGATCGGTATGGAAAGAAAATTTGTCTACGCCAGCGAAGCTTACGTTCCGTGATGTAAATGATAATATTTTTATGGACGGAATAGATTTGAAAGAGGGCGGTGCCAAGCAAACGTTTGATGAGCAAGGCCGTTGGAGCGTCGGATTGACGTTGAAAAGCGCCTATAAGTTCCGTAAAGTCACAGAAAAAATACTCAGCATCAAGCCTGACAACTTAATGGTCATCTGGCTTGATTTTGAAGAAGTAAAAAGTTAAAGCTGGTAAGCCGAAATATTTATCAACTACGACCACGAATCAAATATTTAATAAAGCTGGTGTATCCATTTAAAATGGAAGAAAGAGGGGAGAGATTTCTTTCTATTAATTTCGCATTAAACACTGTTTTAACGCATAATTGAATTTCAAACTGATGTTTGGTATAATTTTCTTATTATGACATAATGGGATTAACCAATATTTAATCGAGGTGCATGGTATGCCAAACAATAACCATTTAGCAGTAATAAAAGAATTCCTCGTTAATAAGCTATCGCCGTATGTAATATATTTATTTGGTTCCCAGGCTAAACAACAAACACACCCAGATAGCGATTTTGATATTGCTTTTATAAGCGAAGAAGATTTTGATACCTACGAAAGATTTATGATTTCGCAAGAATTAGCAGCCATTCTAAATAAAGATGTGGACCTAGTTGATCTTAAGAAAGCTTCTACTGTATTCCAAGCACAAATTATTACTTCAGGAACAGTTCTGTATTGTTCAGATAATGCAAAGAAAGCAGTATTTGAAATGTATACACTTAAGAAATACGCTAAGTTAAACGAGGAACGATCGGAGATTGTTAAAAATATCATTGAAAGAGGCATACATAATGAATAATGATGTGATTCTAAATAAAATTGCTACGATTCAACGTTGTATTAACAGGATTAACGAAGAATATGAAAATAACCCCTTAAATTTAGAGAACTATACGAAGCAAGATTCCATTATCCTGAATATCCAGCGTGCTTGTGAAGCAAGTATAGATATCGCTATGCATATCGTCGCAGAGAAAAAGTTCGGGATTCCTCAAACCAGCCGAGATGCATTTGATTTCCTAGCTAACAATGACGTAATTACCCCCTCCCTTTCCTTTAAATTAAAAGCAATGGTAGGCTTTCGTAATATTGTCGTTCATGACTATCAAGCAGTAAATTTAGAAATTGTACAAAAAATTATTGAAAAACATCTGGATGACTATACAGAATTCATTAAGCAAGTCTTAGCTTACAACTCTTAACCATAAAATTATTATGTAAACTATTGTGCGTTAAAATTGTATTTAATGCGAAATTCAACAAGATTAGACAAGGAGTGATACGATGCGCAGAGAGCAATCCGTTCATCTGGAACGACTTCATGCTAACATGCAGGAGCTGCCCTGGTACATTCAAGAATACATCGATGCTAAGGAAGATTCTGCTTCCCCCTCCACCCTACTCGGTTATATGCATGAGTACAAACACTTTTTACAGTGGTTAATTGCTGAAAATATCGCAGAATATGAAAAAATTAGTGACATTCCTTATTCTGTTTTAGAAAGACTACGACTTAAAGAAGTTGAAAATTATGTTAAGCATTTAAGCCGACGGAAGAAAATGAATTCTGATAAAGAGCAAATTCAGAAGCAAAAACTCAAGAAAACAACCGTTCTTCGATCTGTCTCTGCATTAAAGTCTCTCTTCCACTATCTCACAACCATGACAGAAAATGATGAAGGAGAACCATACTTCTATCGCAATGTGATGGCGAAAATTGAGATTTCTAAAGAAAAAGAAACCATTAATGCACGAGCTAACCGAATGCGAGCAAAAATCCTTCACAATGACGATGATCGCAAACTACTAGAATTTGTAGCAACGGAATATGAGAATCTGGTAGCCAGTACTAAAAGAGAAGTGTATTTTCGTCGGGATAAAGAACGTGATTTAGCTATCCTCTCTCTCTTCTTAGGATCTGGTTTGAGAGTCGGGGAACTTGCTGATCTTCAGTTAGATAAAATTAATGAGAAGGAACGAATTATAACGATTATTCGGAAAGGTGGAAAAGAAGATTCTATTTGGATTACCCCCTCTGCCCTTTCTGATTTACAGGAATACTTGAAAATCCGTAAAGAGCGTTATAAAGTAACAGATGATGAACAATCTGTATTTTTGACGCTTCAAAATGGTTCGTATAAGCCCATGTCTGTCCGTGCCATTCAGAACATGGTAGATAAGTACACAAAAGCTTTCAACGTACGCTTGACACCTCATAAGCTGCGTCATACGTTTGCGACAAACTTTTATAACAAAGAAAAAGACGCACTGCAGGTTATGATGCAACTTGGTCATTCTTCGACTGATACCACTGTATTATATACTCAGTTAGGAAATGAAACACTAAAGGAATCATTGGAGCGTTTAGATGAAGAATAATTGTATATTCTGTAACCAAGCTGTATTTTCTTACAAGTAGTGTTAAATTAAAGATAATCAAGGAGGTGTTTCTTATGAGTATGAATCAACCTCATCCTAAGAAGGTAACGTATGCCGAATACTTAACATGGCCTGATGAGTCACGTTATGAAATTATTGATGGCATTCCCTATCTACAAGCTGCACCATCCCGCCAACACCAACGTATTGTAACCCAGCTAACCGGTGAATTTTATACGTTTTTAAAAGGGAAAACATGCGAAGTATATACTGCCCCGTTTGATGTCAGATTATCCGCTACAGATGATGAGGAAGAATACCTAGTTGTACAGCCCGATATTAGCGTCGTGTGTGACAAAAGGAAATTAGATGATAAAGGCTGCAAAGGATCTCCTGATCTCATCGTAGAAGTTCTCTCCCCTTCCACTTGGCAGCGAGATCGCATTGAAAAATTGAATTCTTACCAAAGACACGGAGTAAAAGAGTATTTACTCATTTATCCTAACGAGAAAATTGTAGAGCAATATATTCTTGAAGAAAACGGTATGTATGGAATACCTTATATTTACAATGAGGAAAATATATTCCGTTCTCATATCTTCCCAGATTTTGAATTATCCATGAGTCATATACTTTCCTAAGACAAAAACCTTGCTTCATAGCAAGGTTTTATTTCATTTTATGGTAGATTGTTCTCTATTCTTATACCTAATAAAATAATTGAAATGCCTTATTTCTATAGGTTATATAATATAAAATCATTTCGGTATGTGAAATTATATAAAAGGTGTGGCATCAAACCCAAGGTTACCAACGCCAATCTCTCCAAATAGAAAATGCGGGCTTGGTAGGAAATGATGCCAAGCACGCTTTTCTAATTTTTCAATCTTATCCTATTTTTCGATTTTTCACATGAAAATCAACACCAATGAGTTCTTCTGCTTGTGCGATCATTTCTTCAGCTGTAACAGCGTCAGGCGTTACTTCTGCAGAAACAGACTCAACCTCAAGTACTAATTGACAGGTTTCCGCAATACGATCTTCGAATTTTATACCTTCTTTAGCAACTAAGGAAGGATTCGTTGTAACACCAGATCCCTCCTACTTTATCTACTTCCGCTAACACTGGTTATATAAATAAGAAGCTGGCTCTGTGAACTAATCCAGCTTCTTATTATGCAATGTATATTGTAAACAATACTAATTTATTTATTTTGTTGAGACTCCCACGGCTAAAGCCGCAAGTCCTACACCTTACGGTGTGACGGATGGGATTCTTGAATGACTCAGCGTTCGCAGTCCATTTCTGTTTTGAACAGCCTTCAAGATGAGGGCATCTCATTGCCCCTCCTAAGACAGACCATATAGGTTCTTAGGCTGATTGACTGTTACCGCCAACCACAGGTGCATAACGAATATTCATTGCACCAACTTTGTCTCTGTGTGTCTCGAATCCGCATTTACACTTATATTTGCGGTCTTGTGCTTTGTTCCTTTCGGAACACTTCGGGCATGTTTGCGAAGTATAAGCAGGATTCACATATTCAACTTTAATACCAGCTAAATTTGCT
>NZ_AUMR01000146.1 GCF_000430785.1 Ectobacillus panaciterrae DSM 19096 | reverse complement strand
CCTGACTATGATCTTTTAATGTAAAACGCAGACGTGTGGCACAATGCACAACACTAATTATGTTTTGTTCTCCACCGACCAATTGAACTATTTCCGTCGCTAAGCTTTGGTAACTCAATTTTCTCCACTCCTTTTTAGGTTACATTCTAACCTTGCTTAACTGTCTGTATGGTAAAAAGACTTAATAAAAAAAACCTAAATCAAACAATCAATTTTGAATGTTTGATTTAGGTTTTGCCCGTTAGGTTACAACCCTAAGATCATCCGTTATTATTTTTTACTACTCTTTCAATATGAATCGTCAAATAAATCATTTCTTCATCTGTCAATTCGTAGGTATAAGAACCCTCGATAAACTTCTTTATTTTTTGTGAACATTTATGTGCATCCGGATATTTTACCTTGATTACATGATATAAGTCATCATCTGTTGTGCTGTTGTAATGATTGCCCTTGACTAGACGTTGTGCAAAAAATTTAAGATGCGTAATAAAGCGATAGAATGTTAAAGAGTTTTCATTAAACTCAACCTTAAAATGATATCTAACTATCGTTAAAATTTCTTGCATAACCTTAGTCATGTTTTTTACAACAGGCATCTCTTCATTCAATTCAGCATTAACAATATGAAGAGCTAAAAATCCTGCTTCATCCTCTGGTAAAATGACACCAAATTGTTCACATATCATATTTAATGCTTCTAACCCAATCTCATATTCATCTTTGTATAATTGTCTTGTTTCCCACAGTAATCCGTTTTTAATAGGCAGATTATTTTTATAACGTTCAATTGCAAAGTGAATATGATCAGTTAAATGAATATAAATACTTTCGTTTAACTTCTTTCCTAATTTTATTTTTGCATATGCAATAATTTTTTCGGATATATCCATATACTCAATTGGCATATCAGCAATTAAGGTCTTAAACTTTTTCATTGTATCTTCGTTTTCTAAAGTGAAAATTTTATCGATTAGTTGTTCATTAATATCATCACCAACACGCTTATTAAAAGCAATTCCACGTCCAATGATGATAATTTCTTGTTTTTCTTTTGTTGAAATAACTGCATTGTTGTTTAATATTCTCTCGATTTTCACTTTATACCCCCAGACTTATACTTTATCCCCTCCAGCAATAGAAAAAGGCAAAACCCCTACCTCTTTCAAAGATAATCGGTTTTGCCTGATTTAACAGTAACAATCCGTTCTGTATACGCTTACTTTAGGATATTGATTCATCAACATCTGTTTATAATTATAAGCAAAAACGGGTTGCATACAATAGACAAATTATCGCATTTCGTTGTCTATGCAATATATCAATCAAATTTCGTTGTCTATGCAACATATCAATCAAAATTGTCGCTTACCTTAAAGACCAAACAGTGTCAAAAGTGTATAGAAGTTACTTGTACTTGGTGGTTTCGTTATAGGTAATATTGTTTCCATCTTTGCATCTAACTTTATAGTTGCTTTAACGGCTCGTATAATTCTGGCCTTTTTTATCCAATTTATTGTTCATTGGCGTTTCCAGTAGCTGCTTGCTGCTTCAGTCAGTGTGAAAGAAGCCCCAAATCGGGAGTCAATACTACCAAAAGCCCTCCAATTAATCTGGAGGGCTTTCATGTTCACATAATCACCGTTAGAGGAAGTAAATTCATTTGATTTATTCCCATTAATTTAAGTACAATTATTTACAATCTGCATTTTAATGAATAGTGACAACTTCTTCTAAAAGAATTGTCCTTTTCTTCTTCACTAATGTAAGGGACGTTTTATACAATTCTCTCTAACAAATCCCCTACTTTTTCTGCCATGACACGAGGTGGCTAAGGCATTTCATTCTTTAACCACCATTCCACTACCCCTACGTAAGCATATCCGGCAAATTGAACAATAACATCTTCACTTAGACCTTCATTTTTTCCATTTGTTTTGTGCACCTCGTCCCTGAACCCTTCCATAACATACTCTAGGAACTTACTACGAAAAAAAGGGGCTGCTCCTTTACTCGCTAACATTGTTGAAAAGAATAAATAATTAGTCTCAAAATATTCGAAAAAGATTAAAGTCGCATCTAACCATTCCATTTCACATGCCCATTCGGAACTTTCTTTGAGTTTGTTTATATGTTCGTCAATCAATTTATCTAATAAATCAAATTTATCTAAGTGATGAAGATAGATGGTCCTCGGTTCACATTTGCCCTGTCAGAAATATCCTGAATGGTAATGTTATCAAAATTTTTTTCAGACATCAGTTCGATAAGAGCTTTTTTAATGGCCTCTTGGCTTTTAATTATTCTTCTAGCCACTTTTGACATTGTTTGGTCACCAGACTTCCCTAAAGATGATCAACAATTTTTCTTGATTTGTTGGGTAAACAACAAAACTGATTAAATTAACGATTTCTATGCCTTGTTTTGTTTATATTTATCTTATAAATTATAGACATGTGTCGAGAAAGCATCAATTGTAGTTTTTATTTTATATGAAAGGAGGTTATTTTATATGTCAAACTATATTTTTGAGTTAAGCGATAAGATAACAAGGAAATCAGTTTCATACAATAACAGGTTTGGAATCAAAATGATTCCATTCGACAAGTTGGAAGCACTCTTTACCGAGAATTTGAAGTAACAATCGCTTCAAAGGCTCTAATCACCATCGCAAATCAGGAGGAACTACCCGTTCGCTGGATTGGTAGTTCAGATGCCATCGCTAGCATAGAGCAGAAAGTCGTAGAGCTTCATAAGCAGATCAATGCCTATCTTGACCTTTCGACTTACCTTACTTATGAGTGATGCAAAAGCTTTCAGACAAAGTTAACTTTGAATTCTTTCGGGAAGAAATTTTAATAAATGCCCCCATTGCTTTTTGGGGGCATTTTATTGAAGATAGGAGTTGTTTTTTTTTGACTAAACGAAACCATTTGTTGATTTTCATATTGACCATAGGAGTTTTCGGCATCATAAATACCGAAATGGGGGTTATTGGGATATTACCTTCCCTCGCTGACCACTATAATGTCAGTGTAACTCAAGCAGGGTTGCTGGTGAGCCTTTTTGCCCTTGGCATTGCAATATCTGGTCCAATTTTGCCGTTATTATTTTCAGGAATAGATCGCAAGAAGGTCATGTTACTCGTACTTGGTGTTTTCATTCTTGGGAACATTGCGTCCATATTTACAACTAACTTTACCCTTGCATTGATTGCCCGTATCATCCCAGCCATTTTTCATCCAATTTATTGTTCTTTGGCATTTACAGTAGCTGCTTCCTCAGTAAGTAAAGAAGAAGCTCCAAAAGCTGTTTCTAAAGTATTTATAGGAGTATCTGCTGGTATAGTAGCCGGCGTACCGATCGTAAGTTTAATTGATAGTGCTGTTTCGTATGAAATGGCGATGGCATTCTTTGCTATTGTTAATGCTATTGTATTCATTGCTACATTGATTTTTGTACCATCTATGCCTGTTGAAGAAAGACTTTCTTATAGTACACAACTTTCCGTATTAAAAAAACCTATTATATGGCCGTCCATCGTAACTGTCATTTTATTAAACTCAGCCGTATTTGGGGTTTATAGTTATTTTGCTGAATATCTGAAAACAGTAACAAATATGTCTCCGAATACCATAAGTTTAACGTTATTCATCTTCGGTGGAGCCAATATTATTGGAAACATTGTCACAGGAAAGTTACTTACTCATAGTGCCATGAAGTCTGTAGTATCTTTTCCTTTGTTATTGGGTGCTGTTTACATCATGTTGTTCTTCACAGGACAGTTTACCGTACCTATGACCATTATAACTTTAATTTGGGGAATATTGGCTGGAGGAATAATGGCAAATATTAATCAATATTTGATTGTGTCTGCAGCTCCCGAAGCGCCTGATTTCGCCAATGGCTTATTTATATCATCCTGTAACGTAGGAACAACAATTGGTGCAGCTGTAGGCGGGTTATTTATATCAGAAATGGGTACACAATACGTCGTATTGGTGGGAATCCTATCATTGATACTAAGTTTGGTAACCATTTTTCTAAGAACTTACATGTTTACTTCTACACAACAGCTTTCCGGGTAAGAAATTTATGTATCAAAAAAGGCTAGGTATGCTTACCTGGCCTTTTTATTTAATTCATTATTAAGTGTGTTCTTTTATTTTATCTAATAGCATTTAAAAAATACTATAAATTCCTCTCTAATAAATCCCCTACTTTTTCTGCCATTTCCTGCGGTGAATAAGGCATGCCATTTTTTAGCCACCATTCCACTACACCTACGTAAGCATTTGCAACAAATTCGACAACTATATCTTCGCTTTGACCAAGATTTTTGCCTTTTGTTATATCCACGTCTTTTTTGAACGCTTCGATATTATGTTGAAGAAACCGACTGCGAAAAAATCGTGCTCCTTCACTCGCCAACATCGTCGAAAAAAACAAATAATTACCCCCAAGATATTCCATACAAATTACAGTTGATTCAATCCAATCCATTTCAGCTGCAGCTTCCGGCTCAAAAAGGTTAACCATGTTATTGATATGTTCTTCTATGATCTTATCCAACAGATCAAATTTATCCAAGTAATGAAGATAAACAGTTGCACGGTTAATATTTGCCCTGTCAGAAATATCCTGAATGGTAATGCTATCGAATTTTTTTTCTGACATCAATTCAAGAAATGCTTTTTTTATTGCCTCTTGAGTTCTAACAATTCTTCTATCCACTTTTTCCATCTTATTAACACCTTACCTTTTTTGAGATAGTCGACAATTTTTATTGATTTGTTGTTAAAACAACAAAAATGATTAAATTAACGATTTCTATGCCTTGTTTTGTTTATAGTTATATTATAGATTATAAACAAATGTCGAGAAAACATCAAATGTAGTTTTTTTGTTTCAAATGAAAGGATGAAAAAACGAAATGACAATTGAAAACAAAGTGGTTATAATTACAGGCGCAAGTTCAGGTATTGGGGAAGCTACAGCTAAGCTGTTAGCTGAGAAAGGCGCAAAAGTTGTACTTGGTGCAAGACGTGAAGAGCGTTTAGTAAAAAATCGAAAGGTGGTCAAGCGGCGTATCGCGTCACAGATGTTGTTAATCCAGATGATAGTCAGCAGCTTGTTCAACTAGCTAAAGACACTTTTGGTGGTGTCGATGTAATCTTCTTGAACGCTGGAATAATGCCTAGTTCACCACTTTCTGAATTAAAAACTGACGAGTGGAACAGTATGGTTGACGTTAATATTAAAGGTGTATTGAATGGTATCGCCGCAGTATTGCCAACATTTACATCGCAAAAGTCTGGACATATCATCACGACTTCATCAGTAGCTGGGCTTAAAGCTTACCCAGGCGGTGCGGTTTATGGCGCAACAAAGTGGGCTGTTCGTGATTTAATGGAAGTTTTGCGTAT
>NZ_AUMR01000145.1 GCF_000430785.1 Ectobacillus panaciterrae DSM 19096 | reverse complement strand
AGCCATGTGAACTCATCTTTGTATTTGGCAGGAGTAGGAAACTTCAGCTTCTTCAAAGTTTCTTTGTTCTCTTTGTGTTGTTCGTATGTTTTTTTGCGTTCTGCAAGCATTTTGTTATAGACGAAACGAACACAGCCAAAGGTCTTTGCAAGAAGAACACATTGTGCGGCTGTCGGGTAGATTCGGAACTTATACGCTTTGTTTGCCATATCATTTCACCTCGCTTTACGATTGTTTAATAAGTTAATTTTACCATAATATGTAATTTAGAACAAGAACAAATGTTCTTGAAGCTTGCACCTAACCGAAATTTATCTCCCCCTTACCGTTGGGCTACGCCCTTCACAGGCTTGAAGAGGGAGACTTCTTTCGGAAAATCGTTAAAATGCGAGAAGTGGATCGGATTGTAAGTAAACATCGAAAAAAACTAACTCATATGAGCGGTCTTTGTAATTATCATGAATAGAACCAGAATACTAAGAAAGTCTAACTTAAATAATTATTCTAGAAAAATAATATACATATGAGGGACGAGGGGATTGTATCTTTTTATGCATTTATATAGATTAACAATAAATAGAACAGATCCTTTCGGGGGAGGTTGTATATATATTAAAACAATATAAATTTTTATTTAAATATAGAGATGAAATAGGGAATTATGTATAATTACTTATATATTTTTACTATTTAATATTTCGAATTGGTGGTGGTAATGAACATGCCGGCTATATATTTAAAACGGATTTGGACGCCATTAGAGTCTTTTCGTATTGCTATTTTTAAAGACATAGAAGATGGAGGGTATTATTACAGGGTAGGGCAGAAGCGACTTAAACGGATAGGAAATGCCTCATAGAACGAATCTTTACCTACATATATTAAGAGCCGCTCCTTTTTATGTTTTTCTTTTCGTTTTCTCTATTTTGCACTTATTCATATTGGTCAATGCCTTCTAAGAAAGGGCATTGACTATTCGTTTGAGGTTTAAAGCCAACGATGAAAGAACCTTTTATCTTTATTTATGAACTGTTTTAACGGGAAAGCAATCTACCTGTTAGACGAATCGGAAGCGGCGCTTTCCCCGTTCAGACAGCTTACGTTCCTAAAAATCATTCATAACTTGGCAAGCGGCGGAAACGTACAATTCATCATTACTGTACATTCTCCGATTCTATTGGGATATCCGGGCGCTTCCATTTTCAGCTTTAATGAAGAAAGAATCACAGAAGTAGAATATGAAATACGAAATGACCGTACATTATCAAATTACGAAATATTCTCTGCGAAAAGGTATTTCCTCGTTTACACGATAAACATCAATAAGGTGCAACCGTATCGAGGGGGCCATCTTGAAGGGTCTGACCGCTTCTACACGCTGCTGCACCATCATGCTCGTTTCTTATGTCGAATTTTTAAATTGGACTTATATAGTTTCTTCAACGTTTCACGCTTCATCTCTCCAATTGCACCGTATACTATCCTCTTTTTAGTAATATCAAATTAAAAGTCTCCATGCATAAACCTATCCCCAACCATCATATAAAATGGTACGATATAGAAAGAAAGGCCATGATTGGCATAAATGAACGGTGCTTTACATTAACGGCGGGGAGGGAGCTGGTTATGCCGTGGCAGGAAATAAAAGAGAAAGAGTATCATAACAAGGATGGTTTACGCATTACAAGTGCCCGCATCAAGTATAAAGGAACCTTGTATTTAACGGATTATGTGTATTCTGCCAAAGAAACGCATGAAGCAGCGCAAAGACAGTGGGAATATCCTGGGGCGGCGATAGGCTTTATGCTTATGCTCATTGCGGAGATACGATATGTGAAGGATCATGATGATAATTTGCTTTGGGCTATTCTGGCGGCGGGCGGATTTGTTCTTTTATTCATATCATGGCAGCGCGCTCTCGCTAACGTACCGAAATACGGCTTTGTTATGAATATGTCAAATGACGAAAAAATTCCGTTTTGGTTTGGGAGTGAGGAAAAAAGAGATGAGGCCTACTGGGCCCTGAGCGAAGCCCTTGCATATAGACATACATACAGAAGATCCGAGCACAGAAGCAAATGGCAAACGGACCTCAATCCAATATCTACGATGGAAATAAACCACGAATCGCCATTATATATCCGCCGCTCCTCCGAGGACGATGGTTATGAAGACGAAAACGAATAAAAATTCCTAAAAAAAGAAGCCAAATTGGCTTCTTTTTTGCATCTTCTCCCTCAAAAACCCCTCATTTCGTAAAGTTTTCAAAAAAATCTGTTATTTTTGTCATCTTAGTCCGCAAAAATGTACGGAACATAGCATATAACAGTAGTGGGCTCCATACAATGGTATAAACCCAACAAAGAGAGTGTTTGAGGTGAGAAATCGTGGATCAGTTCATCATAAATCGCAAGACTCCCAAATCCTACGAGCAGCACTCGAACTTACATCCAAGTCTAGCGCAGCGAGTCTCATTTCACTCTTCTCACATCCAATTCGGGGAGGCGAGTGGTGTGCACGATTACATCAAAGAGAGAACTATCAAGATTGGCAAGTATATCGTGGAGACAAGAAAGACGGTTCGTGTGATTGCCAAAGAATTTGGCGTGTCGAAAAGTACAGTTCATAAGGATTTAACGGAGCGCCTGCCGGAGATCAATCCGGAGCTCGCGAATGAGGTCAAGGAGATTCTTGATTACCACAAGTCCATTCGTCATCTGCGCGGGGGCGAAGCCACCAAGCAGAAGTACCGCAAGGAAGACGTTGTTGTCGAAAAAGTTGTCAAGCAATAAGACCTTCTCTCGGCCAAACATCCGGTCTTCTGTCATAAAGTTCAACTAACCGTGAGCAGTGTTCTCCTGCTCACGGTTAGTTGAACCAATCGGACCTTTACGGGCAGTGATCCCCCGCTAATCTTCTTTGATTGCGCTAAAGATGGGGGGCTTACTGCCCGTTAAGCGTGGGATAAATTTTTCGACAAAAATCTGTATCGTCTTATTACGTTTATGGAAAAGTTATGATAAAATTATAAATTAGGTATAAAAGAATTCGGTGCTCCTAAAGAGCGAGTTATCAAGGAGGAACAAGCTGGAATGTTTGCGAGAGATATCGGAATAGACCTTGGCACAGCCAACGTATTGATTCATGTGAAGGGTAAAGGAATTGTATTGAATGAGCCATCAGTAGTGGCAATTGATCGAAATACAGGAAGAGTATTAGCTGTAGGAGAAGAAGCAAGACGCATGGTCGGACGTACGCCTGGCAATATTGTAGCAATCCGTCCGTTAAAGGATGGCGTTATTGCGGATTTTGAAATTACAGAAGCAATGCTGAAGCACTTCATCAACAAGCTGAACGTCAAAGGCTTCCTATCGAAACCTCGCATCTTAATTTGCTGCCCGACAAACATCACATCTGTCGAGCAAAAAGCGATTCGTGAAGCTGCAGAAAAATCCGGCGGTAAAAAAGTGTATTTAGAAGAAGAGCCAAAAGTGGCTGCGGTCGGCGCGGGAATGGATATCTTCGAGCCAAGCGGCAACATGGTAGTGGATATCGGCGGAGGTACTACAGATATCGCAGTTCTGTCCATGGGCGATATTGTTACCTCCTCCTCCATTAAAATGGCAGGGGACAAGTTCGATATGGAAATCCTCAGCTATATTAAACGCACGTACAAGCTCTTAATCGGGGAACGCACATCGGAAGAAATCAAGATCAAAATAGGTACAGTATTCCCAGGCGGGCGCAACGAAGAACTCGACATCCGCGGACGCGACATGGTAACCGGTCTTCCGCGTACAATCCGCGTCGGATCAGAAGAAATCCAGAACGCCCTCAAAGAAAATGCGGCTGTCATTGTACAAGCTGCCAAAGGCGTCTTAGAACGCACACCGCCTGAACTCGCAGCAGACATCATCGACCGCGGCGTAATCTTAACAGGAGGCGGCGCACTGCTTCACGGCATTGACATGCTTCTTGCGGAAGAACTCAAAGTACCGGTTCTCATCGCAGAAGATCCAATGAAATGCGTAGCAGTCGGCACAGGCATCATGCTCGACAACATCGACAAGCTTCCTCGCCGCAGCTTACTCTAATACAGAAGCGTCATCTCCGGATGACGCTTTTTTTAATGTAAACTTCCTATATAACTATATACAAGTAAATAAAAAAACGAATTTTTATAGTGAGGAAAGAGCATCCGGCAGAGCATAGAAGCGGTCAAACCCTTTCCCTGTTCCATATAAGGGTAAACCAGAGAGAGGAAGCGAGTGCAGGCTGCCTTTTGTTCTGTATAGCAGCGGTTCATATACCGAAATTATAAATCATTTATATATAGTTCTGGGATCAATATTTCAACGGCATCATCGCACTAGGCACAGATGACACAATGTACGTAGAATTCGAATTCGTGGATAACGGCAAAGATCAAAACGAATTCCAAGGCGAAAATACTCATACAAACAAGGCAGGAATCATCCTTGCCTTGTTTGTGTTGTATATTATTACATATGTATAAAGAATTATGAATATGAACGTCCATACAATAGAAAACGAAGCAGAGCCTTTGAAAAAATCTTACAAAGTGCGAAAAAGTGAGAAAAAATGCGAAAAAAGAAGAAAAATAGATGTACTTTGCATTATTTTCGGGGATTTTACTAAATATGGTCTTTTCTTTTTAAGGTCAATAGCTATATAATCATAAGTGAATACGACACATGAGGCAAAATGCTTCAGTATGAAGTGAATACTGCATATTGCCTTTCCCCTAACTTGGTCATATACTCTATTCCACCTCCGTGTCAATGGTAAGGTTATAGCTTCCACCAAACATTTGCTTTCGGAATAGAGTGTATGCTTTTTTTTTGTTTTTTTTTGTTTTTAGCGTAAGTCACCTGCTACGACGAAAGAAGCGTACTGTTATGTATACCTCCAATAGGAGTGTCAGCGTACGTTCAGCTTACCGTATTGGTGTGTGAAGAAGATATGACAGCGAATGGAACTGCAATGGGAGGCTTGAGCCGCTGTATCTCGAAAGGGACTTGCATGGTTCTTAGGGGAGGAAGAGGCAGCGATGCCCCTAACTTACCCGACTAACCAAGAGCTACCTTACTAGACAGCTCTTGTTTACATAATCAGTATTATGAGTAGTTATATAATTTTCGATGTTAATTTGCGAAAAGTAAGGAATTCCACAGTTTTCGTTACTGTGGAGTCAAGAAAGTCAACATTTAAGCAAAACTTGATAATATTGTCTTAATACGATTATCAACTATCTTATAATAAACTTCTAATCCTTCTCTAGTACCTGAAATGATTTTAGCACCTTTTAGTTTGGATAAATGCTGACTAACAGTACTTTGATGGATTTGTAATTCTTCATACATTGCTTTTACATTAGTAGGACCTTTTGTAAGCATTATTTTTACTAAGCTTAAGCGGATGGGATGTGCCAATACCTTTAATATTTCAGCGATCTCTTCATAGTTTTC
>NZ_AUMR01000144.1 GCF_000430785.1 Ectobacillus panaciterrae DSM 19096 | reverse complement strand
GGACCAGTGAATAGCGATAAGTCTACATCTGGATACTGGGTATGATATCTGGCAAGAAGCTCGGGTAACCGAACTGCCGCCGTTGTCTCCATGGATCCAATGTGAAGCGGACCAGAAGGAACAGATGAGTCACTCAAGGCCGCTCTGGCCTCTTGGATAGTATTTAGGATTTTCTCTGCATAAGATACAAGGATTTGACCTGAGGGGGTAAGTGATATCCCTCGATTATGGCGATAAAATAACTGAGTCTGCAAATCAGCTTCTAGTTGTTGTATCTTATGCGTTACATTGGACTGAGCAAAATTTAATTTCTTAGCTGCTTTGGAGATGCTTCCTTCTCGCGCTGTGTGGAGAAAAACATGTAGTAACTGAATATCCATAGGGTCCTCCTCGATAAAATTGGTATCTAATTTTCTGATATCTAACATCTTAATTTTGAATTATACATGATAGGTAGACTTAATGTAAACTAGGCTAAGTAGTTAAAGAAAAAATAAATTAGAAGGTGCATGAATGAAGAGACAGTCTGTAATTTTCTTGGTTGGAGGAATAGCAGCAATGATTGTTGCTATGGGAATAGGGCGGTTTGCTTTCACACCTATCCTGCCCCTCATGATGGAGCATCAATTATTCTCTGCGACTGGCGCTGGTTATTTAGCGTCAAGTAATTATATGGGCTATTTGATTGGCGCAATAACCCTAACGTTTTTTCAGGTTAAAAACCGAAACTTACTTCTGATGATTGGATTATTCATAAGCGTTATTACAACATGGGGGATGGGAGAATTCCAAACCATGCAAGCTTGGCTTGTGCTTAGATTTTTGTCAGGTATGGCGAGTGCTGTCGTTTTTATAATAGCTTCTAGCATTGCATTGGAACGTGTATCACCGGTACAAGCTGGGATTTTTTATAGCGGTGTGGGCTTAGGGATTTCATTAACAGGACTGGTAGTTCCGCTATTTATCTTGAATGGTGATTGGATCACAGTATGGAAGGGACTTGGCCTTATCAGCATAGTTTTAAGCATTATTAGCTGGTTTTTATTGAGGCATAGACAAAGTGGTACGAGTGATACCAGTACCTCTCAAAGCAAAGCAGTATATGGAGCTCGACAATCATTAATATATTTGATACTTGCATACGGTTTGGAAGGATTGGGATACATTGTTACGGGAACATATCTTGTAGCTTTCGCAAAGACGGTATCCGATATTCCCAACATTACATCGTTAAGCTGGATTTTGGTTGGTATTGCTGCGGCACCATCTTGCGTTGTTTGGTCTTTATTAGCAACAAAATGGGGTAAAAACTGGACGTTAACATTTTCTATGCTTACACAAGCAATTGGTATTGCGATTCCAGTTCTAATACCTTCCTTCACTACGGTAATAATTGGAGCAATCCTATTCGGTGTAACATTTGTGGGGATAACAACTCTAACTTTCTCTTTCGCCAAGGACTTGTATCCTCAGGACAATCGAAAGATTATAGGATTGCTCACGAGCTTTTACGGGTTAGGACAAGTAATTGGCCCACTTATTGCGGGACCACTCATTTCATGGTACGGAAATTACACAGTTGTTATTCTTGGAGCTGCTGTCACCGTGCTCCTTGGTGCACTTATCTTACCGCTAGGTATCAGTAAGTCCCATTCAAATTTTTATCGGAATCAATTGTATGATTAAAAGTAATCATACAATTTGGCCCAATTTAGATACTCATAAAAATTTTTTGACATACTTGCAATGCATCATTTAACTGATTGTTTATCCAAATACTACTTTCAAGGGGGATGATTGAACCATGAGCATTCAACTGACAACAGAATTGTGTCGAATTTTTAATATACGATATCCCATTGTTTTAGCAGGAATGGCTGGTTTGCCGAATATGGCAGGACTGGTGGCAGCAGTATCCAATGCAGGAGGACTCGGAACGTTAGGAGGTGCATACATGACACCAGAAGATCTGCGAAAAGCAATCCATGAGATTAAACAACTAACTCAAAAACCTTTTGCAGTCAATCTTTTCTCGACTCAAGTTTCTGATAACAATACGAGAATCAAAGAAGTGCAACGTGAACTTAATAAGATGCGCGGTGAACTAGGCATCTCTCAAGCTTCGGATGAGAGCGTAAGCTCACCAAATCATTTTGAAGAGCAATTTGCAGTCTTATTGGAAGAACATGTTCCTATAATTAGCACAGCGTTTGGGTTGCTTCCTGAAACACTCCTGCAACAGGCGAAATCGGCAGGCATAAAAATTGTGGCAATGGTAACAACTGTATATGAAGCAATTCAGGCTGAACAGGCTGGCTGCGATGCGATTGTTGCGCAAGGTAGCGAAGCAGGGGGGCATCGTGGGACTTTTGACGTTTCTAACTATCCAATGGGAGCTAATATAGGAATTATGGCTCTCGTACCACAAATTGTGGATCATGTACGGATCCCTGTCATTGCAGCAGGCGGCATTATGGATGGTCGAGGTCTTGTCGCTTCACTTGCCCTTGGGGCTCAAGGTGTACAAATGGGGACACGTTTTTTAACTTCCTTAGAATCAGGAGCGCATGAATCCTACAAGGCTGCACTGCTGAAAAGTACGGAAGAAAGCACAGTTATCACTAAAGCATTCTCAGGTCGTCCCGCTAGAGGAATCGTCAACAAATTCATTGAACACTGGGATGCGAGCGGTGTTGAGCCACTTCCATTTCCTACGCAGAATACAATAACACGAGACATCAGAAATGCTTCTTCTAAACAAAATAATACGGAATATATGTCATTATGGGCAGGACAAGGTACAAGGATGCTTACGGACCATCAAAAAGCGGAGGATATCATCACTGAAATACTCCAAAAGGCTCATTCGCTTTTGCCTTAATAAGTAGTACAGGTACTGTCAGCAAATCGGAGGAAATCCACGCTAAGCAAATATCGACAATAATTATGAGATATAGTTTAGTTGTAAAAAGGAAGGTTATAATATGACGACATATCATTGTTTAGAGGTAGAGCAATTAAGTGTATTTTACCGTGAGGCTGGTAATCCAAATAAACCAGTAATTTTATTGCTTCATGGTTTTCCATCCGCAAGTCACATGTTCCGAGAACTAATTCCTATTCTAGCAAAAGACTATCATGTGATTGCTCCTGATTATCCTGGTTTCGGAAATACAACATCACCTGATAGGGAGGAGTTTGCCTATACATTTGACCATCTTACTGAAATTATTGAAGCTTTCGTTGATCGACTAGGATTCGCTAAGTATGCACTATATGTCTTTGATTATGGGGCACCAATTGGCTTTCGTCTAGCTATGCGCCATCCAGAACGTGTAACAGCAATAATTAGTCAAAACGGGAACGTTTATCATGAAGGCTTGGGTAAAAAATGGGCTACTCGAGAAGAATATTGGCGTAATCCAACACAAGCAAAAAGAGAAAGTTATCGTACAGCATTTGCACCCGACACGATCAAGAATCAATATCTTGATGGAACACAAGATAATCAAGTTTCCCCAGATGGTTATACTCTCGATATTGCCTATATGTCTCGACCGGGAAACGATGAAAAACAATTAGATTTAATCTTTGATTATCAAAATAATGTGAAGATGTACCCACAATTTCAACAGTATCTTCGCGAATATCAACCACTATTATTGGCAACTTGGGGTAAAAATGATGTTTCATTTATTCCAGCGGGCGCTAAAGCCTTTAAGAAAGATTTACCTAATGCTGAGATTCATTTATTAGATACTGGTCATTTTGCATTGGAAACACACGCGAATGAAATCGGTGAATTGATGTTAAATTTCTTAAAAGATAATGGCATCTAACGCATCAATAAGTTTAAATATGTATTTGTCCAATTTTTTTGCACCAGAACCCGGAATTAGCTCACGTGGTTCTTGCTTGATATTTAACACGCGATTCAGTTGACATTTTAATTCCAGGGGCAAAGAGAGCGAACTAAGTGCTAAGCAATTTAAAAACGTTAGATGTTCATTTAACAGATGAAGAGATTAAAGAAATTGACCATATTTTTCGATAAAAACAAATTAATTCTAATTATGATATAACTTAACGCAACTAAATACTAACTTTGGAGGTTATTTAATATGCCATTAATTAGATTCGATTTAATAGAAGGACGAGACGATAAGTCGTTAAGAAATCTATTAGACGCTTCTCACCGGGCAATGGTTAAAGCTTTCGGTGTTCCTGAAAGGGATCGTTATCAAATCGTTCACCAACATCCTGCTCATGAATTAATTATAGAAGATACTGGTTTAGGTTTTAAGAGAAGTAAAAACTTAGTAGTAATAAGTGTAACTAGTAAGCAAAGAAGCGATGATCAAAAGAAGAACTTCTATAAACTTTTGGTTCAAGAGCTTGGAGAAAATTGTGGAATAGAGCCGAATGATATTATGGTTTCTATTGTTACTAATGGGGATGCTGATTGGAGTTTTGGACTAGGTGAGGCCCAGTTTTTAAACGGTAAATTATAAATAAAAATTTCCTCAATCCATCGCCATAGATAAGAATCTTTTTGCGAGTTACTCGCTAATTATCGTGAGATTAACTATTAATAAGCCATACCAAATTGAACTGTCCATTTGATAGAGGACAGTTTAATAAAAAAGGACTTTGAAAAAACTCAAACACTAAGAAGATGACTTCGGCATTGTACCGGAGTCATTTTTTTAGCATTTATTGATAACGATGGTGATTATAGTCTTTCATATAACCATTTATCGTTGTTCGAAGCTCATAAAACGTTTGGCAGCTCTTATGGCGGTATCGCCATCAAAAAACGAGATAAATTGCCCCTAAAACAAGTAAGTTGCTCAATTTACTCGTTTTGGGGGTGTTTTTCTGCTTTAGCTTGATGGGTATGCGGCGGAACCCCAACTGCGGCAGAGTTAAATCGCTCATTGAGTCCTTGCGCACTCATGAGCATACCTGTTGAAGCTTCCAGCTTGCTGTATAGACTTTAGAAGCAACGCTTGCGGTTTTCTTAAAATTGAGATCTCATTTCTGTTAAGAAAGCCGACAAAGCAGGGGTAATTAAAGCGTCTTTTCGTCTAATAAACATGGTTGTGACTAAAGAATATTTGTCAGGAAGAATATGACTACGGACCCGACCTTGTTGTTCGTGTGCAACAACAATGGAACGAGGCAATAATGAAATGCCCAAGCCCGCGCTAACACAACCAATTATCGTTTCGAGTGCTCCGAATTCCATCAACTTTACAGGTGATAAACCTTCTTCTTGCAGAAGATGACTAAATTTTTCTCTGTAAGAGCATCCTTTACGAAATACAAGCATCGTATGTGTACGGGCCTCATGCATGGAGGATATAGGTGGATGCGATGCAGAGGTAACAAGAACCATCTCTTCATCCATCACCTTTTCTTGAACTAATTCAGGATGCTCAATAGGCCCTGCAACGAAAGCCCCATGCAGTTCGTAATGTAAAACTGCATGCACATGTTGTTCCGTAGGACCAGTGAATAGCGATAAGTCTACATCTGGATACTGGGTATGATATCTGGCAAGAAGCTCGGGTAACCGAACTGCCGCCGTTGTCTCCATGGA
>NZ_AUMR01000143.1 GCF_000430785.1 Ectobacillus panaciterrae DSM 19096 | reverse complement strand
GACTAAGCGTAGAAGCGGTCAAACCCTTTTCGTGGCCCATGCAGGGAGAGAGAGGGAGCGAGCGCAGTTTCCCTTTTGTTCTACGTGGCAAACGATAGATATGTCGGAATTACAATTCACTCATATATAGGTGGAGTGTTTGCAATACCTGCTAAGAATATGGCCGGCGTCCATACATGTATTACCATTACTAATATGACAAATTCATAAAATTTCCAAAACGATTCCATTTCACAGCATACATTCCGCTGGAAATGTATTATAATAATAAAAATGTAAATAAATTCTCTAATTTGGATAGATAGGTGAGAGAAATGATTCTAGTCATTGGTGGTGCGGGGTATATAGGCAGTCATACGGTCAAGGAATTGCTCCAGCAAGGCCATCGTGTAGTTGTATTAGACAATTTGTCTACAGGACATCATAACAGTTTAGATAAAAGAGTTGTGTTTGAAAAAGGAAATTTCGGCAATCTGCAAGATTTGGACCGTGTTTTCTCACGCTATAGCGTGGATGCGGTCATTCATTTAGGGTGCAGTCATCCTGATGAGCATATGGTGCGAGATGCAAATCAATATTATATGGATTATGTAAACAGCATGCTTATGCTGCTTTACAAAATGAAAGAATACCATATTCCGGAGATCGTCTTCTCCTCTACTTCAGAGGTATACGGTGTTCATCATAGCGAGAATGTCACGGAACAAGCGAAAGTTGCGCAAGCGATTCCGTACCATCGCTCCCAGCAGATCATCGAGCAGTTTCTAGAGGAGTTTCATCAGGAGTACGGGCTGAACTATATCATTCTGCGCTATTTCAACGCGGCTGGCGCTGCAGGAGAAATAGGAGAAGATCACGAACCGGAAGCGCATTTGATTCCAATGGTGCTAAAGCATGCGCTTAAGGAAACAGACGAATCCTTAGTGCTGGATGCAAGCTATGCTTACAGCCGGGAATATCTTCATGTGACGGATGTGGCAAAAGCGCATGTTCTTTGTATAGAGCGTTTGCTTGCAGGCAATGCGCTAAATACGGTGTATAATCTAGGCTCTGGACAAGCTGCTTCTGTGAAAGATATCGTTTTGGCCTGCCGCGATCTGACAGGTGTACAAGCTGATGTAGTGTATGAGATGCATGAGGCGAAGCTGACGGTTTCTTATCAGAAGATTCAGCAAGAGCTTGGATGGAATCCGGTGCATTCGTTAGAAGAGACGATATATTCGGCTTGGCAGTGGCACAAACTGCATCCAGAAGGTTACGGGATGCGGGAGATTGTTGTGCCGGAGAAGCTGGTTCATATTTAAAGAAGGCAGGGATATCCCTGCCTTTTGTTATTTAATCAAACGTTTGTTTAACACCTATGTTCCCCTTATTCATCATCCCTCATACAGTTGAGGTTTGGATAGTAAATGCATCATTTCGGATAGTAAATGCTCCAAGTTGGATAGTAAACGGTGCAAGTTGAGAGATGCAGTTGCACTTGAAAAAGGAAAGGCCATTATGTTCCGCAGAGCACAGAACATATGGCCATTTTCAGTATTTTCCTAATGGGAGGACTACAACTTAAACACATCAAATATGTGACATAGCCTCGCTGATATACTTATAAAGCTGCCCGTCTATCCCGAATTGCCGTGCAGCGTCCGGGTTGTCTGCGTAAAACCGTTCGGATGCTTTCGTGATTTCAGGATCTCCGCCGGAAAACATATGCATCAGTTCCTTCCAGCGTTTTGCCAGATCCAATACTTCAGGACTCTCAGCTGGCGCCCCTTTTTCCAGTTCCGCACGCACCTTCGCAATCAATGCAGGCCATTCTTTCTGGACCTCTTGCATTTTTTTGGGCCCGAGCTGTTCCCCTCGCTCTTTCAGTTTTTCCAACTGCTCTGGAGTAAAATATCTATTCATATCCACATTCATCACCTCGATAATCTTAATGAATTGTTCCGCCGTCACATCTTGCCGCGCCTTGAGCATAGCATGCAAATGTTCCAAGTGATTGCGCAGTTTTTCCTGTATCCGGATGTGCTCGTTCAACCGGTCCAGCTGCAGCCGTATGACCTCATCCGGCTTATAATTAGGGTTTCCGATCAATTCTTTAATCTCTTCTAAAGAAAAGCCTAATTGCTTCAGCGACATGATTTGCTGGAGCTTGGCGATGTCTTCCTTAGTATAGAGCCTATGGCCCGTATCTGAATGCTGTGAAGGAGAGAACAGCCCAATCCGGTCGTAATGGTGGAGCGCTCGCACCGTAATTCCGGTCTGTGTGGCCAATTCCCCGATCTTCCAAGTTTTCTTGTTTATGATCATCCCCTCATTTCGCGCGAGTTGTTTTTGCCGGCAACTTTACTATATAACCTGACGCTACGTCAGATTCAAGGGTTTTTTATTATTTTTAACCCGCCCATTTTATCAAAAAAACATGTAGTGTAAAATTACATTATTGATGTAGATAGAGGTGCTTACATTCATTTGATGTTGTCTGGATGTTCAGTTTATCAGTTACGCAAGTCAAATAAAAATGTATAAGGAGAAAAGCGATGAATCGTTCAAACAAAGATACAGCCGTCATATTAATTCACGAAATATATGGGGTAAATAATCATATGGAGCACATGAAAGAAGAGCTCTCCAAGATGGATATAGAGGTTGTATGCCCGAACTTGTTAAATAGGGAAGTCCCGTATACATATAGTGAAGAAAAAGAGGGGTATCAGAATTTTATTGAACATGTAGGATTTGAAAACGGAGCTGAACAAATCAGAAGAACGCTAAAAGAATTAAAGCGGCAGTATCGAACAGTCGGAATAATAGGGTTTAGCGTAGGAGCGACGATTGGGTGGCTTTGCAGCGGGGATAACATTTGTGATTTTGCGGTCGGGTGTTACGGTTCACGAATTAGAGATTACACAGATATGAAACCCATATGCCCGACCTTGCTCATTTTTCCGACCGAGGAAATCGCATTTGATATCCACATCTTGCTATCCGCGCTGGAACAGAAAGAAAATGAGTGTTTGCAGCTGAAGACTTTTCTTGGTACGCATGGATTCATGAATCCTTTTCACAAGGATTACCATGAAACATCGGCTGTACAAGCTCTGACATATATAAAAGGTTTTATACAGCAACATAAGAGTAAACAAGCCTGAGGGAGGATCTATATAATGCTGAACCACGAAACAGGAGAAGAAGTTACCGTACTGCATGCCGAACTGGTTGAACAAGACCGGATTGCGGTACAAGTTCAAATTGACGATCGAATCGGGACGGTATGGCTGAGTTATTGGGAGCCGAGAATCGTTCCCGAGATATACAGCCCTTATAGATTGGAAATCCTGAAAGAACTCAGCGATTACATTGAAATGGAAGAGAAGCCGTTTCGCAATCAGTTTGAATATATGAGAATGAAGGTTTTGACGTTTGGTTGAGTTGACATTTTATATGATCAAAAAGCCCTCAGCAATCTGGAGGGGATTTTTACAGGCTTCTAGGTATATTGACTACCGATAACTCATGTTGTGTAAACAAAGTCGCTTCAGTTTAACACTGGAGCGACTTCAGATTATTGAAAAATACTTTATTATTTTTTATTTCTTTGTTCTATATGGCTATATAAGTGTTCATACCCACTCTTTGCAACCTTTGTTGCTAATATATACACGATAGATATTACGATAATGATACTTGTAATAAAAGCACCCCTATCTCCTCCAAATCCTATGCCCATAACACATACAAACAGAAGGATTAAACCAATTCTAAGCTCTACCTTCTTTACCTTTTCAAATTGCTCTAATTTCTTTTGAATTTCCTCTACATTCATCTTATATCCCTACTTTTTTCTTTGTATAAACTTCATAGTATTTTCTTTAACAATATAGCCAAAAAGAAGACATACTAACAGGTGGTCAGTGCGTCTGTATCTATAGGGGGTTATTTCATGGGCCTAATATTACTATAACAAAAATAAGGTATCAAAATTTGTCAAATTTTAGAAAGTGTTAAAATATAATACTTTTGTAATTATTAATAATAAAGGTTCCCAAAATTCTACTTTTACGAACGTGTGAACTCCCCATAACTTATTACAAATGAACACGATATCATGCAATTAGACTATTTTTTATGTTGTGCTAGATTTAAACCAACATCAGTTATCATTATGATAATAAGCTTTTTATATATACTTGGACTAATTTGGTTTTTAATTCGTCAGAGAAAACAAGAAAAATAGAATATATTTACATAGATATTATTCCCTTTTTTAAAATATTATGCTACCTTATGTAAGTCGATTTAAAGGTTATAGGGTAATATTTTCAGTTTTGAAATTTAATAAGATCTCTAAAACTCTACTTACTACTTTTCTCCTTTCAGCTTCTTTTGTTAATACAAAAGTCGCTGCAGAGGAATCAAAAGAGGTAAATCAAGCGCCACGTTCCGTTAAGATCACAGAAAAACTTGGTTGGAGCGAAGAAACCGGATCTGTTAAATCATCAAGTGGATAAAACTATGTAACTTTCAATTCTACATTGAAGGTTTTTTTGTTCATGATAATGAATACATACAGAAGCGACAAATTCACAAGATAATAAAAGGGAGGAATAAGCGTGATAAATCAAGGTTTTATGTCTCTGGCATTGTTTTTGGGTGTTTTTGCAGTTATGAACCTAATTCCAGAAATGGACCTTATAACATCTATATCATGTGCTGTAATCTTTTTTATTGTGAGCTTGGTAGTCCCTTACTCGCTTGAGTCTGAGTTATTTGATAACACTCAGGACAATCTTGTTGAATGAAGGATATTTCTTAATATAAGGATAAGACTTATAAACAATCAATTTGTATTAACAAGAAATTACTTCCGATAATGATATGTTATGTAAACCTCTCATGAATAACGTATACATATTATATTAGTGGTCAGAAAATCATTCTTTTGCTACAATGATTGATATAACTGTATAGGCGATGGAGTTCGCCTTAATTGCCCTAGAGCTGATGACTCCTACCAGTATATATTCACTTTACTGGTAGGAGTCTATTTTTTTGGGGAAAATTACAAAAGAGGTGAAGAAAATGGTTTATATCTTTGTCGGCGTAGCCGGAATTTTAGGTGCTTTATCACGTTATTATTTAGGATTATCTATCAATACATGGTGGCATCAAGATTTTCCGCTTGCTACATTGTCGATTAATCTTATTGGTTGTTTTATTCTCAGTTGGCTCACGATGTACATATCTCGATTAAATATCCTTCATCCGTACCTTGTTACTGGGATAGGTACAGGATTCGTGGGATCATTTACAACTTTTTCTACGTTTAGTGTAGAAACCGTTAAATTAATCCAGTCCTCACATTGGGGGATAGCACTTCTATATATATTAAGCAGTTTATGGGGCGGTCTTTTCATGTCTTGGTTAGGATTTAAAATCGGTGATTTTTTCTTCAAAAAACGAACACAAAAACAGCCTGCATCATAATCAAAAGGAGGTGTGAACAGCTCTTTATAAACCGTTTAAAACTGTATCATATCGTATCAAAATAACATGATTTTGGTAGTCATTTATAAAAAAAGGAGGTGAATCCTGGTTGTAAATCGTATCTTTACACATTTTTTACCAAATCGAAAAGACTTTCGAACATTTGTTTGTTATCTTAGAGATAAGAAACGATGTTCGGGAGGTGACCCATGTGTTTGTCACGCGTATTTGTAAAGCCCTTGTATCGAGACATGAGGAGTTAGACAACCTGATGCGAGTGCATGGCTGTGTCACGCGGTATGCCTTCAATCGGCTGTTGGAAGGAAAAGATCCAAAAGATTTGATTCAACTTATTCCTCCCAAATTCCAGTTGAATAAGCGATACGCGGA
>NZ_AUMR01000142.1 GCF_000430785.1 Ectobacillus panaciterrae DSM 19096 | reverse complement strand
GAAAAGAAAAACAACATCGTACGTAATATTGCAATTGGGGTAGCTGTCGGTGCAGCTGTAACAATGATAAAGAAGAGCAACCGTGATAAAGTAGCTTATAACGTTCGCAAAGCGAAAACAAAAATGATTGAAATCGGCGAAAAAGCTCCATTGAAGAGTCGCGTGATGGAAGGTGTACAGGCAGTCGGCACAAAGGGCCGCGAATTGGCGGACTTAACTGCAATGAAGCAAAGAGTAGGTGAATTGACGGACTTAACTGCAATGAAGCAAAGAGTAGGTGAATTGACGGACTTAACTGCAATGAAGCAAAGAGTAGGTGAATTGACGGACTTGACTGCAATGAAGCAAAAAGTAGGTGAATTTAAGAAATTAACACCTGCAGTCGTGGAAACGTTAAAAGAAACTCGCGATATTTTCAATAAGAAAAAGCAGGAGCTAAAGAAACAGAACGAATTGCAGACAGAAGAGACGCAAGAGCTGCAAGCAGCAGCGCCTGGCACGGAAGAATTGAAGCATGAAGCAGAGGCGATTGTGGCAGAAGATGGCGGCATGGCGGAAGCGCGTGAGCTGATGATGAATCATCCGGCAGAAGAGAAAACGGAAGAGCTTGTATCGGATAAAAAGGATGAACCAAAAAACGAAGCATTGGTTGGCGATAAGAACGAGAAAGAAGACAAGAAGGAGAAAAAGCAAACCGTATAAGTAGGTGAAACGTATGTTTTCCAGCAAGATTGTCAGCAGCACGGGCGTATTTTTACGGGATTTGTATAAGCGGACAATAAGTGATGATTTGGCGGGTCTGGCTTCCCAGCTCGCCTATTTTTTTCTATTGTCCTTATTCCCAGCGTTGGTGTTTTTCATTACGATGGTCGGGTATCTTCCGATTCATACACAAGATCTATTGGGATTTTTAGAGGAGTATGTACCGCCTGATGCGATGGACTTAATTCGGTCTAATGTGAACAATGTGCTTAATCAGCAAAACGGCGGCTTGCTGTCCTTCGGTCTATTGGCAACATTATGGTCAGCATCGAACGGGATCAATGCCATTATGATGGCCTTCAACCGAGCGTACGATATCAAAGAAACACGCCCGTTTTACATGACGAGAGCGCTTTCGATCGTGTTAACGATATCCATGATTTTCATTATTGTATTTGCTCTTCTTCTTCCTGTATTCGGGAAGGTAATCGGTACCATTGTCTTCAAGACACTCGGTCTGCCACCAGATTTATGGGAGAAATGGAAGATCTTTCGTTTGTTTTTAAGCTTTCTTGTTCTATTCATCGTATTCTCATACTTGTATAAATTTGCTCCCAATTGTAGAGTGCATCCCAAGGAAGTAGTATCTGGTGCGTTGTTTGCGTCGATAGGATGGGTTTTAGTATCATACTTATTCGCATTTTATGTAGATAACTACGGCAATTACTCAAATACATACGGGGGTTTGGGCGGGATCATTATTTTGATGCTGTGGTTCTATTTAACCGCTTGGGTAATTCTTCTTGGAGGAGAAATTAATGCCCTGTTAAATTGTTACAGA
Organism: Ectobacillus panaciterrae DSM 19096; assembly: GCF_000430785.1. Classification (GTDB taxonomy): domain Bacteria; phylum Bacillota; class Bacilli; order Bacillales; family Bacillaceae_G; genus Ectobacillus; species Ectobacillus panaciterrae. Next base: position 4,383 of record NZ_AUMR01000142.1, on the reverse strand, counting down.
ACGAGCGGAAAAGATTCCCGTAATAAAGCGGATTAGCTCTTCCCATACTATAGGTGTAACTACTTCACACCAAGGAGGGCTACATCATGAGCAAAAACCGACATGGCAACAGCAAAAACGATAAAAACCAAAGTAAACAGCGCAGCAGCTCTCAGCCAAAGCATAAAACAAGCAGCAGCGCTAACGGACATAACGATTATCATTAATAAGAAAGGGTTCCCGTTTTCGGGAACCCTTTTGGCATTGTACGGCACCTTGCCGGCTTCGCTTTTCTTGATGTCTAGCTCCGCCGGCTAGGTGCTGCCACCAGAGAACCTCCCCCACACAAAGGCAAAAAGCGCCTTTGAGGGGTGAGACCCTCTGGTTCTGCACCTAAACGAGCCGGCTTCGCTTTTCTTATTCATTCGCTTTTAATAAGCGAAGTCCGTTCAAGATGACTAAAATGGTGCTTCCTTCGTGTCCGATGACACCAAATGGCAATGCCAGGAACTGCAGGAAGTTGGAGCAAATGAGCAGCATAATTACCGCTAAAGAAAATACTACATTTTGTTTCACAATCGCATTCATACGCTTGGATAAACGAATCGCTTGTGCCAGACGGAACAGTTCGTTTTTCATCAGAACGACGTCTGCTGTCTCTAGCGCTACGTCTGTTCCTTCTCCCATCGCAATGCCGACGCTTGCGGTTGCAAGAGCCGGGGCATCGTTAATGCCGTCTCCGACCATTGCTACCGTGTTATATTTCAACTTCAATTCCTTGACTGTTTCAACTTTCGTTTCCGGCAGGCAGGAAGCATAATATTCGGAGATTCCGCTCTCCATCGCAATAGATTTGGCTGTTTGCTCGTTATCTCCTGTAATCATAATGGTTTTGACACCTAAACGGTTCAATTCTCTAATTGCATTCACAGACTCTTGGCGAAGCACATCTTTTAAAGCAATGAGTCCAAGAATGCCTTTGTTATCACTTATATATACGATTGTTTTGCCTTGATCTGCAAGCTGTGAAGAAATACCGCCAGCAAATGTGGCAGCTTCTTCGCCGACAAAATCCGGCTTGCCGATTTTATATTCTGTTCCATCCAGCGTTCCTTTTAAACCGAAACCTGTCACATCCTCCACTTTTTCCGGCTTGCTTAGCAGGACGTTATATGTTGCCTTGGCGTATTTCACAACAGCTTCCGCGAGCGGATGAGTGGATTGATTTTCAATAGATGCCATAATATGAAGCATTTCGGCTTTTGTTATGCCGTCTCGTACATAAACATCTGTGACAACCGGCTTGCCCTGTGTTAACGTACCTGTTTTATCAAAGGCAATTGCTTTAAGAGAAGATAGCCGCTCCAGATGAATACCGCCTTTGAATAAAATACCGTGACGTGCACCGTTCGAAATGGCGGATAGTGTTGCGGGCGTAATGGATGCGACGAGTGCGCACGGTGATGCCACTACCAGCAGAATCATCGCGCGGTATAGTGTTTCATTCCAGCTCCATCCCAACGTAAAGTGCGGGATGAACATCATAAGTGCGACAATAATGAGAACGGCTTTTACATACGTTCCTTCGAATTTTTCGATAAACAACTGAGAGGGTGATTTTTCGCTTTGCGCATTTTGAACAAGACGAATGATTTTTTGGAACAGAGTTTGGTCACTATGTTTTGTAATTTTTACTTCGATGGCGCCGCGCATATTCACTGTTCCGGCAAAGACTTCGTCGCCATATTTCTTTTCATTTGGTACAGGCTCACCCGTGATGGCTGATTCATCCACGTTTGTTTCACCCTGCACGATCATGCCGTCTGCCGGGATGCGTTCGCCTGGTTTTACAAGAATGATATCGTTTATGAAAAGAGCCTGCACCGGGACGCGTTCCTCATGGCCGTCTGAAATACGAAGCGCTTCTTCCGGCTGTAAATCAAGAAGAGCGGAGATTTCCTTTTGGCTTTTGCTCATCGTATAGGACTCCATGGCGCCGCTTAGAGCGAAAATAAAAATGAGAATGGCGCCTTCTGCCCAATATCCGATAATGGCGGAACCGACCGCCGCGAAAATCATAAGCATTTCGACGTTCAATTCTTTCTCTTCAATGGTATCCTCAATGCCTTCTTTGGCTTTTGCATAGCCGCCGATTAGAAATGCCAATACGTAAAACGTGACAGAAGCCCCGCCGTAGTTTCCTTTATCGAGTAACCAGCCTGTCAGAATGAAAACACCTGAAGCAATTGCAAAAACCAGTTCATAATGCTTGCGGAATGCTTCTATAATAGAAGACGATTCGTTTTGTGTGTCTCTTTGTACAAATGAATTTGCTTGCGAATTCATTATTTTCTCTCCCTTCCTGTATTCTCATTGAGAAAAAGAATCAAAATCGGTACCCCTATAAAATGACGAAAGCTGCCATCCAATCGGATAGCAGCAAGTACATGTAGATGAATAGGGTAACTAACCCATGTATTATATGCCTTATTATACCATATGTTTACACCGTAGGAAATAAAATTGCCTGTATGCAAAAATCAATTTTATTGAGTTTCCTGTATGGGAATGGTATAACTGATTAATGTTCAAAAGAACATTAAGAAGGGAAGACAGACAGTGAATACACAACGATTTTTTACGCATCCCTTTGGAGTTTTGGCTTCTGCCTTATTCGCAACATTTCTTTGGGGCAGCGCGTTTCCATTTATTAAGTTAAGCTATGCGGCACTGAACATTGGACCTCAGGAAATCGGAGAGCAAATGCTGTTTGCGGGGTACCGCTTTTTTCTTGCAGGACTTATCATTGTTCTCTTTTTTACGCTGCTTGGCAAGAAAATGACGTTTCAGCCGCAAACGGTCGGTACAGTCGTGAAGATCGGTTTGTTCCAAACATTTTTACAGTACGTTTGCTTTTACATCGGTTTGAGCTATAGCACAGGTATCCAAGGTGCCATTATTTCCGGCTCTTCGTCCTTTTTCCAAATTTTAATTGCCCACTTCTATTATAAAGATGACGGATTGAACGTGCGGAAAGCTGTCGGACTGCTAATTGGTTTCACAGGTGTTGTAATTGTTAACTTAACAAAAGGCCATCTTGAGCTGAATTTTGGCATCGGCGAATTTTTACTGCTGATGGCAGCATTTATTTATTCGTACGGCAACATCCTGGCAAAAGAGGGAAGCCGTACAATCGAGGTCGGCTATTTGACTGCCTATCAAATGATTTTCGGATCGCTTGGACTGCTTGTTCTTGGGATTGTACAAGTAGGCGCTATGCCGTTTTCCTTTGATTTAAATACGATGCTTATGCTATTATATCTATCATTTTTATCTGCAGCCGGCTTCTTGGTGTGGAATACGGTCATGAAGTACAACAAGGTCGGAAAAGTGTCTATGTATATGTTCTTGATTCCGGTGTTCGGTGTTATGCTTTCAAGTTTGATTCTAGGAGAAGAAATTCATTCTCTTGTTCTTGTCGGCTTAGCGTGTGTAGCGGCAGGAATCGTGATTGTGAACCGGACGCCGCGAGAAAAGGCGGTACAAGTGAAGAAGATTTCGTAAGGGAAGGAGCTCTTTGCAGGGCTTCTTTTTTTGAAAGATAATTATAAAATTCCGGGCTAATCGCAAAAGGGATTGCAAAGGAAAACGTATTGCCCGTACAATTGAAGTTAGAATATTCTTTCGAATTCCTTCTTTTGATCTGCTCCTACTCATAAAATGTAAAAGCATAACGTTACAGTAAGACATAATGAGAGGAAGAGAATCGTGAAGAAAAAGAGTTGTCTGCGTGATTGGATAGAGTCTTTTGGGATTGCAGTGATCATTATTTTTCTACTAAAGGCTTTTGTATTTTTTCCGACAAAGGTAGAAGGGGCTTCCATGCAGCCGACACTATTTGAGGGCGACAAGGTGATTGTAAGTAAAATCGTAACTTACACGCACTTGTACAGCAGAGGGGATATTATCATTTTAAAAACAGACGCTTCCTATGTAAAGCGTATTATCGGACTTCCGGGAGACCTTATTGAGATGCGGGAGGACGCATTGTATGTGAACGGGAGCGTACAAGCAGAGCCGTATTTAGAGAGGAATCAAAAGAAAGCGCATCATCTTATGATGAATTTCACTGAAAACTTCGGTCCTCTTACAGTGCCGGACGGAAAAGTATTTGTGATGGGAGATAACCGTCTTCAGAGCCGTGACAGCCGCAATGGCCTTGGGCTAATTGAGAAGAAGAATATAGTCGGGAAGGTGGAACTGGTATATTACCCGTTTAAAGAAATTAAACGAACGAAGTGAGGATATTTATATACAAGTGAATAAAAAAACTGTCTTTTTATAGTGGGGAGAGATCATCCGGCGACGTGCAGAAGCGGTCAAACCCTTGTAGTGGCCCATGCA
>NZ_AUMR01000141.1 GCF_000430785.1 Ectobacillus panaciterrae DSM 19096 | reverse complement strand
ATCGCTTATTAAGTCCTTCGGGACTCATGAGTACTCCCGTATAAGCTTCTAAGCGACTACACAACTGTGTTAAAGATGTACTTGCGACTTTTTGACTCAGCCACACGCAAAGTGCTACTAATTCCTGAGATTGATACTTACTCTTACGTTTTGTAAATCCGGTTTCTCTTGCAAGCTCTTGAAGAGCTTGGGGTGCTAGGTTCCGTTTTAGCTCTTGAGAAAAAAGTTGTAACTCATCTGAAATATCCATCAAAAAACGCCATCCTTTTCTATGATTCTACAGAAAGAATAGCGCATTTTTTTCGTTTTGGGTGGTATTTAATTTCGTTAGGTTGATGGCGATGGGGTAGCGCCATCATTTCGCAGATTTTGTACGTTAAGGCTGAACCCCTTGATACATAAGGCGTCTGTGGTCTGAGTACCAAAAACGGGCGTTTATGGTACTTATGTCATCAATCGTTTAATATCCTTAAAAATGCTTGTTTTTCAGTTCCATAACTCATTACCAAAATCAAAGTTCCACTTGAATAGCTACGTGACCGTTTTTAGGAACTTTCTTAGAGTAAGAAAGCGAACGCGAATTGTGTCGTAAGATGCCTTAGTAAATAACGCAGGATATGCATTATTTGGACCATTTGAAATTTCTACAGATGAGCAAATTCGCAGAGAGTTTGACGTAAATGTATTTGGTTTATTTAATACTACTAGAACATTTTTAAAGCACTTTAGAGAAAATAAAAAAGGTACAATTGTGAATATAGGCTCTTTGGCAGGTAAAACAACACTTCCATTGATATCAACTTATAATTCTACTAAATTCGCAGTAGAAGGTTTTACAGAATCATTAAGTTATGAATTAAGTAATTTGGGGATTAAAGTAAAATTAATAGAACCTGGTTCGATGACAACAGATTTTTCTGGTAGATCTATGGATCATGCAAAATCAGAAACAATAACTGATTATAATGCATATCTTAACAATTTCTATAGCTTAGCTTCAAGTGAAGATCAGCAAATGTCCAGTCTCCCCAAGACTGTTGCTGAAATAATTTATGAAGCAGTTACTGATGGAACAAATAAACTAAGGTACATTGCTGGTGAAGATGCAAAACAACTTATATCTGTAAGAGAAACTCAAGGTGATGAAGCTTATGTTCAAATGATAAAAGAAAAATTTGCCCTAAAATAATGATCATTATTATCCAAAGGCAATTAAAATAAATAACAAATCAATATGCTATTGAGGACGAAAGCTAATTTTCGTCCCCAATTGACTGTTATTTGAAGTTTACTGGATAGATTTGCATCCGATGAAGATCAATGATCATATTTCCGATTTTTAGGATATCTAACCTAGCCAGTAGGCTCTTTCCACCGTACCCTGAAATAGGAATAATAGCCGATCGGAGTGCCAAATGGAAAACACGAATTTGACAGAGATAAAAGGACGAGTAGATTTCGCTAATAACAAGAGAAGGAGAGTAGACAGATGAACGATTGGAATCGATCCCAACGTGCTAAGAACGGCAAATTTCAGAACGAAATCCCCGCAATTGTGAAAATGGGGGCAGGCGACATTGTATCCATGCTCCATGAATTTCTATCCCCTAAGTCCTATAGAAGGCCGAAGCAGCCGCTTCCTATCGTCCCCCTTCAGCATAGCACACTAAGCGACGGAAAGGACAAGGTCGTCTGGTTCGGACATTCGGCGTCCCTGCTTCAGCTTGGGGGCAAGACGATTCTGATTGATCCAATGTTAGGTAAGAGTCCGTCGCCGCTTCCTATTTCCCGCAATCGCAGATATAGCGTTAATCTGCCAATCACGATCGATGAGCTTCCTCCGATTGAAATCGTAGTTCTGTCTCACGATCACTACGATCATCTGGATTCTTCCTCCATTCGCAAGCTTATTCCGAAGACGGGAACTTTCCTCGTTCCGCTCGGAGTCGGCAAGCGAATCCGGAAACTAGGAGCATCACCCGATGCCATCATAGAGCTAGACTGGGGGGAAGAACGGATTATTCAGGGCATACGCTTCGCTTGCACGCCGGCGAGACATTTCTCCGGGAGAGGGTTATTCGATAGGGATTCCACTCTATGGTGTTCGTGGGTCATCAAGACGGAGGAGAGAAGCCTCTTCTACAGCGGGGACGGAGGCTACGGTCCTCACTTTAAGCGAATAGGCCGTCAGCACGGACCGTTCGAGCTGGCCATTATGGAATGCGGGCAATATGACAAGCGCTGGAGCGGCGTGCATATGTTGCCGGAAGAGACGGTTCAAGCGCATCGGGACGTACAGGGAGGGGTTCTGCTGCCCGTTCATTGGGGAGGCTTCACTTTGGCGCTGCATGATTGGAACGATCCTGCGAGAAGGGTATCGGCCGCAGTCGAAGAGCATAGCATTCCTTACCTGATTCCTAGAATCGGCGAAGCGGTCTATCTGGAGCAGATTCCGCAATCGACGCAGCAGGATTTCTGGTGGCGGGATCTGGAAGGAAGACCAGCGAAGGCTTCCGCTAGCGAGAGACAGGCGAGCTCGCGGCCCGTATAACGAACAAGGCAGTCCGTCCGGTCTTCTTAGACCGTTTGGACTGCCTTGCTACTTTTATCGGGATTATTTTATCTTAAGGAACTGTGTACTATGTATGACACCAAACAAAAATTTTATCTTTCCACAAACACCTTTTTTGGCATTAATTATAGTTTATAATTCGATTTGTTTAATAACTTTTGCGGGATTACCGCCTACTACAACGTTTGGTGGTACATCTTTCGTTACTACTGCACCTGACGCAATTACAACATTGTCTCCTATTTTAACACCTGGATTTATTACTGCACTTCCACCAATCCATACATTATCTCCAATGGTAATAGGTTTTGCGTACTCTTTTCCTGAATTGCGTTCAGTTGGGTTAAGTGGGTGAGTTGCTGTATAAATATGTACTCCAGGTGCGAGCATACAATTATCTCCAAATCTCACTTCACAAACATCCAGGATGACACAATCAAAGTTTGCAAAAAAATTTTCGCCAACAAATATGTTATAACCGTAATCAAATCGGATATTAGGCTCCATATATACGTTCTCTCCAGTAGAACCTAAGAACTCTTTTAATAATTGAGTGCGTTTATCACCTTCAGTTTCTAAAGTTTGATTATATATTCTAACCTGCCGTCTTGCGTTTTCTCGGTCCTTGACTAATTCAGGGTCAGCAGGATTATACATTTCTCCAGCCAACATTTTTTCTTTTTCAGTTTTCATTTTAATCGCCTACTTTCAATATATTTGATAACGTATACATTAAATGTACTTGTATATATAAGTTTTTTCAAATTAATTTTATTTCCTTCTTCCAATTAACCTGCCATTTAGTTGAACAAGAAGGGTACCATAAACGACCGTTTATGGGGCTGTTTGTTCTAAAATGGTCAGCTCATTCTTTACTGGAGATTTTTTATTCAATGCCAATAATAAAATCATTCCAATGATACAAGCGGTACCAACCCATTGGAAAAATCCAAACGATGCTTTTAACCAAACGACTGTTGTTAAAACTGCTGCCAGTGGCTCTAAACTACCTAGGAGGCTTGTTTCTTTAGGTGAAAGACTTTGTAAACTTTCTATATAAAACCAAAATGCGATCATTGTACCGAATACGATAACAAATACTAAGTATAGATAGGTTTCTACTGTTAAGCTGGCGAAGTCCAGTTGCCAAGGTGGATGGATAAAACTTAATGCAAAACCACCGATTATCATAGCCCAACCAACAATGACAAGGGAATCATATTGCTTCAGTAAAGGCACAACATATAAAGTATAAAATGTTAACGCTAGTCCAGATAAAACACCCCAGATGATTGTGAGTGCCGGCACAGATAGTTTAGATATTGCTCCATTTGTTAATAAGAAAAAGCAGCCAACCAAAGCAAGCAAAACAGTTAACAAATCTTGTCGTGTTAAAACAGCTTGTTTACGTAGAATGGAGTAAATGATAATCATTACAGGTGCTAAATACTGTAATAGCGTTGCAACAGCAGCATTACCGTGTTTGATTGATGCCATATACGTGTATTGAACCGCAAGCATGCCGAGTAATCCGAAGATAACCAATTGAACAGCTGTCCTTCTGTTTTTCCAGACACCAAATATCTGAGAACGGTCTTTCCTAAAAAATTGAACTGTTAAGAGTAAAAAGCCAGCTATGAGCAATCGTGTCGTTACGAGCCAATTTACATCGATTGCGGATTGTTGAAAGAGCTTTTTTGCAACTGTACCACCAACACCCCAAAATATCGCTCCCGTTATGACGAGAAATAATCCTGTTCTTCTAGAGGGTTTATTGATCATTGATTTCCCACCTTATATATAATAATAGTGTTATACTAAGTGGAAAATGGTTTAAATAATACTTGGATTGAATAAAAAAATATCAATATATTGAGGTGGTACTTTGCAGATAAAAAATTTCATGGTTGATCAAAGTTTAAAAGAGCTAACCGAACATCGCACAGTCGTATTACCAATTGCATGTTATGAAACAACAATTAACCAAAATATACATGGCTATATTTCACTTCATTGGCACGATGAAATTCAATTTGTTTTCATCCTAAAAGGGGAAGTGATTTTCCAAATAAATGAAGAAAAAGTAGTGGTTCAAGAAGGTGATGGTCTCTTTATAAATAGTGGTTGTCTGCATATGGCGGAAGAGAAAAAACCATCAGGATGTGTCTATATTTGTTTAAATGTTTCTCCTCATTTCGTTTTACCCCAAGAGCTCTATACAACCTATGTATATCCCTATATTCAAGCGACCAATTTATCTTATTTATATATAGATGCAAATGAGCTTTGGGGGAAAACCATTTTAGATGCTATTGTAAAAATCAATCAATGGATTCAACAAAAATCACTTTACTATGAGATCGACATCACCGTACAGCTTATGTTAATATGGCAAAACTTAATCATTAGTGGCTTTCAATTAGAATACGACCAGACAGAAATGTTAAAGAACCAGCGAATGAAGCAAATGTTAAATTGGGTACATGTACATTATGCTGAGAAAATCAAGTTAGACGATATTGCGAAAGCTGGACAACTGAGTCGATCTGAATGCTGTCGATATTTCAAACGAATGTTAAATACAACACCATTGAACTATGTAATCGACTATCGAATTCAAAAAAGCTTGGTCTTACTGCAACAAGCAGAATCTAATGTGACAGAAGTTGCTTATCAAGTAGGATTTAATAGTACAAGCTATTTCATTGATAAATTCCGAAAGTCAATCAACATGACGCCATTATCCTACAAAAAGTTTAGAATGAACTTATCCTAATTGTTAAAAACAACAATCAATCGGAAGTTAATAAAAATTCCCTAACTACTACTCTCTGTATTTTAAAAACATTAAAACCCAGATGTCCTGCTTAGCGTAAGGGAATCCGGGTTTTATCTTCCAGAAAATGTATTAGTGTATAATATCCGCGTTTTGACGTCAGGATCCCTAATAGAGATTATAAAAAACAATAGTTTTTTAGAACATTCGAAGCGGGCAGGAAATGCCCGTTTTTTTATTAAATATTATTATAATAAAAATGTAAAAAAACAAGTTATAATAAACATATGTTTTATTTATGCTTAGTAGTAAGGAGTTCTTTATTTTTCAGGGGGATTTATGAAAATAGGATATGCACGAGTATCAACAAATGAGTGTGGATTTGAAATAAAGTTTAACCGTTTATAAAAAAGATTGACTGTTTTTAAAAAAGATTAACTGTTTATAATAAAGTATCGCAAAATAAAGTCATTCCCCAGCAAAACAACTTGTATTCTGGTCAAATAAAACTGTACACCAGCATGAGTGGAAATTGGATTATATATCCAGTTTTTCTCGTGTTTTTTGTTTTAGTAATAGAAGAACAAGCAGAAGAAATAAATGCAACACTACTGAAATTTAGTGTTGACAACTCGAGTTTATCGATATACTATTGCATATAATTAAATAATAACAAGCAAAGATTGGAAATAGTAGAAGGTTTATAAGCTTTTCAGAGAGCCGATGGTTGGTGAGAATCGGTAGTTATTCCCTTTGAACTCATCCAAGAGCTACTCCCTGAACATAGTAAGTAGGGGATGTCGGTTTTCTACCGTTATGAAGATAGGTGGTGATTGCCAC
>NZ_AUMR01000140.1 GCF_000430785.1 Ectobacillus panaciterrae DSM 19096 | reverse complement strand
CTGTATCGTGCAGTTGATTCAGAAGGAAATACCATTGATTTTTATCTAAGTAAAACAAGAGACCACAAGGCTGCAAAGCGATTCTTTAGGAAAGCCTTGCGGTCTTTTCATGTTTCAATACCTCGTGTGATAACCGTTGATAAGAATCCCGCCTATCCTGTGGCGATTGAAGAGCTGAAGAAGGAGAAAAAGATGCCTTTAGGCATCCAAATAAGAAAAATAAAATATCTTAATAACATCGTAGAACAAGATCATCGCTTCATTAAAAAGCGAGTTCGTTCCATGTTAGGATTAAAGTCCTTTCGAACTGCCAAACAAATTCTTGCAGGAGTAGAAGCTGTGCATATGATGAAAAAAGGACAAACCCTCCAAGGGGAGAAGTCTGTCCGAAATCAAGTAAACCTCATTCATCAACTATTCGGCCTTCCAGCATAAAATAGATTCCACTAAGAAACTTTTCGCCTCTTTATATCTCTCCTGAAGTATTTGCACCAGAACCAATAAAATAATGTCAGGCTGATAATGTTTCCATTTAAACAAATTTTGCTTTTCCATACTGATCATGCCCCTTTTTTAGAGTAATAGTATCAGTATGTCCAAGTTTTAGAGAGTACTTGCAATTGTCCTGAAGTTTTTGCACCAGAACCATGTAAAGAGACGTTTTATCAAATCCGCAGGATTTCAAAATCTTCATCATGCTTCACGTACAATTAAAGGTATCGAAACCATTCATGCCCTATGTAAACAAAGGCGAAGTCTTCAAAGAGACTCCGCCTTTTCAACGTACAATGAACTTCAACAATTACTAGCTACTTCTTAAACATTGTTCTTCATTTACCAACCTATTTATGCTTTTTTCAAACTTTGCAACAGAACCAGTTTAACCATCATCATGTTCATGGAACTTTAGGTTATTTAAGTCCAGTTGAGTTCAGAAAACGAGCCCTTAAAAAAGCAGTCTGAATTTGTGTTGACAATCCACACCTCCATCAATACTATCAAAAGAACCTTTATACTGTTACAGCTTGAGAAATCCATTGAGCAGTTAGTTCAGGAGATTCAACAGGAAACTGATGACCGTACTGAATACGTGTAATATCCAAGTGTTCAAACTGCTTTGGGACATGATGATCTTTGTCCAAAGCTCCCCATAGTATCTTAATTTTCCTCTTATCCCATGTCTCGGGATTTAACTGAATGGATTTTGATATAGTTAAGCAAGACATGACCGTAGCGTTAGTTTTGCGTATACGGGGGGATTTTAAATCACGGACCACAGAATGAGCGTAATTACTCAATAACTGACTGGATGTTCTGAAGCTATTGGCTTGAAGTAGCTCTTTTTCCAAACGGGCGGGCTCCATATATTTTAGAACGAAACTTGTAATACGTCGAAATCTATATTTAGGTTGGATAGGATGCAGTACTGGCTGCAATAAAATGAGTTGTTTGATCAGTGAGGGCAGCCGTTCCATCACTTGAGCCGCAATCAATCCGCCAAATGAATGCCCCACTAATATAACGGGTCTGTTCAACTCAGTGATCATAGTGGAAATGCTCTCTACATAGCCTTCTAGCACAGAAGGATTATGGTGATAAGGGGTACGCCCAAATCCAGGTAAATCTACGAACCAAGTATTTAAACTGCTTAAAAATTGTGAGAGGGGCAAAAGGGCATCGGCATTGCTGAACGTCCCATGAAGAAAAATAATAGGCGTTTCATTCCTATCTTTCTCTAGCGAAACTAAGTTAGCCCTTCTTCGTTGACTAAAATCTTTCTGCTCATTTTGATTCAGGCCTAAATGATTTAACCGATAATCCAAATCACTAATGATAAAAGGGAGCGTGGACGGAACTACGAATGAATTTCTGCCGTTCCTTTGTTCTATTTCTAATTTACTGTAAACAGGGAATTCCGACTTAACAAGAAAACTCATGGATTCTTTAGGAATACCAAGCATCTTACCAGCACCCATTCTAAGCACAGTTTTCAATAACGGAAGCGGTATAGTTCCTAACGGCTTTGTTGTCTGCAATTCGTGTGCCATGAGTTTGATGAAAGTTCGGATCGACGGACTCTCTTGCTTAGAATCTAAAAGATAGTAGGTATTGCTTGATAACCCTTCTGTATTAGCAAGTTTTGAAATAAACGAAGCCACATGATCAATATGAACCATTGGTAACCAATAATCGTCGCCGCCTGGAACAAGCGACATAAGATTTCGCCTTACGGCATCGACTAAGATACTAAGGCCTCCAATCTGTTCTGTTTTCCCTGAGAAGGAGTCTCCGACGATTACACTAGGATTAACAGTAGATAAGGGAATGCTCATGTTATGAAGAGATTTTCGTATATAAGAGTCGGCTAAAAACTTCATTTTTTCATAAGGCGGTTGATTGTCCAGCAAATGATCTAGATCCAACAATGCATTTTGTTCATGATAGGGACTCATAAAGCCTACGACATGGATAAAATGCTTTAATTCTTTTGCAGCGTGGATATCCTGTGCTAGCCGAGCAAGGGATTTTGCAGGGGCGAGGAAAGACTGCTCAGCTTCACTGAGGTTCAACTCAATATTCATTGGACCTCCTGCATGAATAATTAGATCAGTTGCAAGTAATTGCTTGTAGCTGTCATCACTTAAACCTAATCGAGGCTGCGTTAGATCACCGATAACAGGAACAATGTTGTTCTGTTGATCGGGTGCCAGTTGATTGATGATGGTAAGAAGACGATTTTTTTGACGTACAAGTGCATAAATCTGATGCTGAGAAGCTAACTCAGCGATTAAATGACGTCCAATATAACCAGTTCCGCCGGTCATGAAGATATTCATAATAAAAACACTCCTTTATTATTTTATAGTACTAACTAGTACTAATATATCTAAAAATATTACTTTAGCATGGAAGCTAAAGCAGGAAATAAATTTTTGATCATATCTTGGTTGTTAGAAGCTTGAGCCAAGAAGAGAGCACCCTCAATAGAGGAGACAATCAACATAGCTGTTTGTTTAACGGGCAGCTCTTCCTTTAGTTCTTGTCGTGCAATCCCTTGGGCTAAAATCAATTCAACACCATGCAGCTGTTTTTCAAAAAAACTCTTGATTCTATCTCTAATTTCAACCGCGTCAATAGGCGTCTGTGTATACAGAGTCAGGAAAGGACAACCGCCAAGGTAGTTATTTTGTTCAATAGTATCGCTTAAAATGTGGAGTACCGCTTCTAATTTCTCCTGAACGGTGAGCTCAGTTTGAGACACAATATAATTAATTCGCTGCTCGTAATGTGCTATCAACTGATTAACAATAGCGAGCAGCAGCTCCTCCTTGCTCTTAAAATAATAATAAATGTTCGTTTTTGAAACTTTGCTACGTGCGACTATGTCGTCCATGCTTGTTGCCAGAAAACCTTTAGTAAGAAACAATGTAAAAGCGGATTGCAGAGCAATATCTTTATTACTAAGTGTATTTTTTTTCATATTAGTACTATACAGTACTACAAATGGAGAGTCAAGGGAATGATTGATGAAATGCATACAAATATAAAAATCACTATGGAGGTATCAATACTCCTAAAGAATTCCCCATAGAAGTACGAGCCTGGATAAATACCCAATCCGAATATATTGTGACCGAACTAAAAATTAGGGGCTTCCAGTCAAGTGTCACTTTAGGAAATAGATTTGATATTTCAATTTTCCGGTTAACAGACATAACCGGAAAACCATTATTCAGAGTACAAAGGGCATCGCCAGCATTTTAGAAAAACCCCACGCTAAGCAAAGAATAAAATAAGTCAGCTCATTTACATAATTATCGTTAGCGGAAGTTATTGCAAACCCTTCTCTTTATTTAGAAAGGGACTTACATCATTACTTATGTACAGCAATATGTAGCATCACTTACTGCATCTTTAGGAATATACAATTTACCGTCTTTTATTTCATATGGAATGTTATTTCTTTTTAGTTTAGTTGTGTCAACACTATTAGCAGTATCACCCCACTGTACTAACTTACCGCTATATTCTTTTTGACAAGCTACTAACATTAGGAGAATAACAAAACAGAAAAATAGATTTCTAAAACGATGTTTCTCCATAATAACCCTCCTCCCCTACGTATTTTACCATTGAGAATAAACAATTTCTGTAAAAAATGGATGTATATCGTATTCATGCTTGGTTAACATAACGTATCATTATCAGTAGTAAAACAAAAAGCTCATTCCTCCTAGGGATAGCATCAATGTCCATCAAACTAATATTTTGAAGTCCCCAAAACGAAAACTTTATCTTGCCACAATTATTTATAACAATTCAGCTCATTTTTTTCGTTTAAGGGAACAATGAATTTCTTAAGTTGATGGGCATGGGGTATAGCCGAGATACGTGTAAAAATAGGTCATAGACTTACGTTTATTTCCAATTACGTTTGGAATCAGCTATTATATTTTCATAAAATTACAGCTTAGACGATATTTAGCTAATTGTCCAAAGAAAATGTATGCATAGCTTTGCTGTGTGTTTTATCAATGTAGTTTTTGGATAATGTTTGGTCAAGTTGATACTAATACCCTCGATAAACGAAAGAAAATTAAGAGTGTTCCGAGAAAAAGTGATTAAAAAACGCTCTTAATTTATTTAATTGAGTTATCCTTTCATACAAAAATCTGATTATTTATGTAATTGGCATTCCATTAAAACGCTCATTTACAGAAGAACATTATTCAAGTGAAGCCCTCTATAATTCAATTACAACACCTTGAAAGTTTATGATACTATCCTGATCACACTTTTTATATTTAATGTTTTAAGGAAAAAAGCTATACTATAAGCGAAACTAAAAATCAGAAAGGGGATACCAAAACATGGAAAATTATTTGTTATTTATCCTTACAGCACTCCTTATTATAATGATGCCTGGTCCCGGTTTTGCTTTAGTTACAAAAAACACTATCTCTCATGGTAGAAATGGTGGGATAAAGACCGTCTTAGGAACGGTATCTGGAATGATGATTCATACAATAATGGCTACACTAGGACTCTCTGCTATCTTAATGAAATTTGCTATGCTATTTACATTAATAAAATATGCTGGGGCATTTTATTTAATTTATTTAGCTGTAAAGTCAATTAAAAGTGCCTTTTCTAAAAAAGAAGATATGTCAGGTTCAGTGGAAATAAACTCTAAGGATATTGGAACGGTTAAAAGTTTTAGACAAGGATTTACCACGGCAATCTTAAACCCAAAAACGGCTGTATTTTTCCTTAGTTTTCTACCCCAATTTATTGTGAGTAATCAAAGTCATTTCTTCCAATTTCTTTTGTTGGGACTCACATTTACGACTTTGACAGCAATATGGTATTTACTTTATATCTCTCTAATACGTCAATTAAGAACTTTTTTTAGAAAAGAAAAGGTGAACCGTACAATAGAGGGTATTACTGGCACAGTATTATTAGTATTTGGAGTTAGGCTATTTTTCCAAAAATAAATATGTTGGGTTAACAGGTTTTGTTGTGGTAAACGATATGTCTCATCTAACTAATTATGACAGTAAATTTCCTCTACCACCTTGGCAGATTAACACAGTTAAACAAGTAGGTCCAAATCAATTTCAGGATACAAATACAACGGTGCTTCATAAAACAAAAGTAAAAGTATTAAAACAAATGTTATGGGATGTAGGAATCTCAGTATATACAGGTGCGTTGTTGGTTGAGGAAATTGATACGAAAAGTCAATTTTTAATCAATGTGAACAATTTTATGACTTATCCATATTGGGAAGATGATATAAAAAAAGCTTCAAAAGAAGGAACTCTTATTGCAGTTTACAACGGAAAAGGGAAAACACCTGTTACGAGTGGAAAATATACAGAGTTAAAACAAGCAACAGAGGTTGTAGTAGATGGCTTTGATGAGACTACGAATGTAATTATGGATTTGAGTCAATAAGTTGGACACAAAAATGTGAGGATTATGCTGACTTTCGAGCTTGATCCTCGAAAGCTTGAGGAGTCATATTGGATTTGAGTCAATAAGTTGGACACAAAAATGTGAGGATTATGCTGACTTTCGAGCTTGATCCTCGAAAGCTTGAGGAGTCATATACCCAATGCTTCCATGAATTCGCTTCCTGTTATACCAGCCCTCGATATAACGGAATAAAGCTAGTTTGGCACCTTCAAAGTTAAGATACCGAACATGGTGTACTTCCTCTTTCTTGAGAATGGCATGGAAAGACTCAATACAAGCATTGTCATATGGGCAGCCTTTTCGGCTGAATGAGTGTTGAATGGCCAGTTCT
>NZ_AUMR01000139.1 GCF_000430785.1 Ectobacillus panaciterrae DSM 19096 | reverse complement strand
AATTGACTACAAAGTTGAGTAAGCGAGGTAGTAGCGATTTGTTGATTTAACCATACACACAAAGATAAAAAATGGTGTCCATAACACTTCCGTTTTCGTTTCATTCCGCCTGCTTCTATAGCTAATTGATTCAATGCAGCGGGAGACATATACCGATACAACTCTTCGGCAAATAAAGACAACTCTTGTTTTTGACGCATATTCATAAAAAGCACGTCACCCTTTCTCATTAACATAAGAGAATAGTAACGTGCTTTTAACTTTAAGAATAGCCTAAATGCTTAAGTTGATGGATGTGGGGGACCGCCACATGCCCATCAACTTAAAGTTTTATAGTACCCCCAAAACGAAAATTCTGTGATTGCTATAAAGTATTTGTTTTTGTCAACTTGATGGAAATGAGGCGAGATTCCTAGTTAAAAAAATACAAAAAGAGCCATTAAATGTGGCTCTTTTTGCATGTAAAGGTATTTTGTGTAAAATGTCGAATCGAATTTATAATAATTTAGGTAAAAGTATAATTACAAGCGGTAAAATATTACAATTAATTGATACGGAAACAAATAACACTATCTCTCCTAGCTGTTGGAATATGCAAGATTTTATACAGCTTTTCGGCATATCTGTCACATGACCTAAAGCCGAAAACCCGCATTATTTCGGAAATGTATAGAACCCTGCATATTTCACAATATCTGAGAATAAGAGAAGTATTGATATCATGGGAATTGGGTTCTGGTGCAAATACTTGGGGAAGATATAACGAGGAGAAAAGTTTCCTAGTGGAATCTAGTCTTAAGCAGTAATTCCAAATAATTGATGGATGAACTTCACTTGATTTTGGACAGACTTATCCCGTAAAACAAGTTGCCCTTTTTTTACCATATGCATAGCTTCTATTCCAGAAATAATAGATTTAGCTGTGCGAAAGGATTTCAATCCTAACATCGAACGAACTCGCTTTTTAATAAACCGATGATCTTGTTCCACTATGTTATTGAGATATTTCACTTGCCTTACTTGGATGCCTAATGGCATCTTTTTTTCTTTTCTCAATTCTTCAACTGCTATAGGGTAAGCCGGATTCTTATCGACTGTCACGACACGAGGCTCAGAAATATGAAAAGACTGCAAAGCTTTCTTGAAGAATCGCTTTGCAGCCTTGTGGTTTCTTGTTTTGCTTAGGTAAAAATCGATGGTATTTCCTTTCGAATCGACAGCACGATATAGGTACATCCATTGACTTTTTACTTTGATATATGTTTCATCGACTCTCCAAGAGTCATTGGTTTGCTTGAGATGACGACGGATTCGTTTGTCTAATTCAGGACCATACTGATGAACCCAACGCATGATCGTTGTATGAGCAACGGATAAGCCCCGTTCCTCCATCATTTCCACCAAATCACGAAAGCTCAAGTTGTACCGTAGGTACCATCTTACTGTTTGCAAAATAATATCATGATGATAATGTTTCCACTTGAATAAATTTTGCTTTTCCATACTGATCACATCCTTTTTTAGAGTAGTAGTATCAGTATGTCCAAGATTTAAAGATTAATTGCAAGTGATTTGAAGTTTTTGCACCAGAACCTGGTAGAATCAACCATATATGTAATATCAAAACAAAATTTTCAGGAGGTAAATATGGATACTAAAGTTAGTTGTCAAAAGGTAAATGTTAATGGAATAGAGCTATATTATGAATATATTGATGAGTCGAACAATGGTCCAACGATAGTATTTGATTCTGGATATGGATGGTCGTTAGAGAATTGGCAATCAATTAGAGAAGACGTTTCAAAGTTTGCAAAAATATTTATGTATGACAGAGAAAATATAGGGAACAGTGACAAGGGAAACAACCCTAAACATAGTGCACAAATTGTAAAAAATCTTAGAGTTTTGCTTGAAAAAACACATATTAAGCCTCCTTACATATTAGTAGGACACTCATTTGGAGGGGCAAATGTCAGGTTATATGCAAGTAAATATCCAGAGGAAGTAGCTGGAGTAGTCCTAATAGACTCGTGTCATGAGGATCAAAATAAAGTAATGGTTCCTTTATTTTCAAAAGAAGTACAAGAAGCATATTTCGGGCAATTTATTGTAGAAGGTACTTTTAGTGAACTTGAAGAAAGCCTAGAACAAGTCCGAGGAACCAATATTGGGAGTATCCCACTGATAGTGCTAACTGGTGATACTCAGCCTTTTCATACAACAGAATCTATGGCTGCATGGATGAAATTTCAAAGAGAACTAGCAATGCTATCGTCAAACAGTAAGCATGTAATCGTTAAAGAAGCTGGACACGCTATTCATATTGACAATCCAAAATCTGTTGTAGATGCAATAAGAGAAATGGTAGAAACCATAGATAAATAATTGATACAACTTATTAAACTAATGATACCAGTATTAAATAAAGCACATGTATCTACTTCCGATAACACGACTTATGTTAACAAAAATCCCTTCAGATACTTTTGAGGGGATATTCATATGTATGATTTTGTTGCGAAGGAGTATATGTTTATGAGACAGATAATATATGTGTTTACTTTTCTACTTTTCTTTTTAGTGGGGTGTGTAAGCAGCGGAAACAGCAAAACGAATGATATTTATCTAATACCTGAAGGTTACGAAGGATACGTTTATGCCTTTTATAATGTAAAAGGTGCTCCTGAAGTAAAAAAAGAAGGGGATTATGAAGCTCATACGATCAATGATAAAGGTTATTTTGTTACTTCTACTCCTAATATGGACTACGGTACTGTAACAGATAAGTACTACTATGTAGATAAGAGTGGTAAAAGAACAAAAATTAACTCGAATTGTATCAGAGGTATGGGAACAGGAGGTACAGAGAGGTATGAAGGCGCAGATTCGAAAAAAAAGCTTGAGATCCATTACACGGGAATTGAAATAAGAAAAAAAGAGTGCAGTAAGGAATTTACTGTTTCAAGTAACGGAATGGACAGCGCAGATACAGAGAGAGTTTTGAAGGAAATATTACTTCAATACTACAATATTAGAGAATAGCGCATTTAGAGAAACGTCAGATGGATTGTTGCCCTTACAACTACCGATAACATTGATTATGTAAACAGCAGAGTCGCCTAATAAGGCGGCTCTCTGTTCTTCAAACATGCTTGACTAGAACCAACATGAGCTATTAGCAACAGCTTTTACGAAAATAGCCTTCTTTTATGAAATATCAATATGATGCATTAAAAAGTCATTTAACTTAAAACCACTATGTTCCTCAATGGCTCAATCAACCCCATAATCTGCTCCTTCGCTGCTTGCTCAGGATTCGTACTTTCTTTTCCCTCTTCATGAAAATATGTGATGCCTTCTGTATCCAAAATACATTCAAAATCCAAAAGATAATACTCATCGCTTGTAATCTCCGTATCATATGTACATGTTTCAGATGTAATGAAGTACATCAGCTGCAGTTTTCCATCGTTTCTCGCTAAAACATGAGTATGACTTACATCATTCCGTAAAATCGCCTTAACACATCCATCAATAAACTTCGACTCAGCTTCTTCGTTCATCGCAATAACTGTCAGTTCCATATGTACACCTCACTAATGATATTCTCACGTATATATTACATTTGTTGAATGTAGAAAAATATGGAATTTTGTAAAAGGTCTGTATGGATTTGGTAAAAAAAGAACCGCCTGACTGTAACGTCAAGCGGCCTAAAGAAGGGTACCTTCTAGTATGAAGATTATGAATCATAATAAACTAATACGAATTTTTATGAAAGGTATAATATTAAATTATTTCATTGTATGTTTTTGGTAAAAGAAAACCCTGCTCGAATAAGCAGGGTTTCTATCTATCTTTCACAAGCTATGCCATCGCCATCCCGATCGAGGTGTGAATCATATCCCGGGTCGCCTCTATGAAGGGGAGCAGCTCCAGCCGCTTTTGCTGCAGTACAGTTTTTATAGTATACATTTTGTTTCGGCTGTGGCGCAGGTTGTGGCTGCGGTGCTGGTTGTGGAGCAGGAGTGGAATCAAAGTCGTTATCTTCACACGCTACTCCGTCGCCATCTCGGTCAAGATGTTTCGCGTAGCCAGGTTGTCCTTGATTAATTGGTGCAACACCTGCGTTTCGTGCTTCAGTACAGTTTTTATAAGATACAGTTTGTGCTGGTTTTTGCTCTGGCTGTGGAGAAGCTTGCTGTTTTGGTTTAGCAGCTTCATCATTAAAACCATTATCCGTTGCATAGTTTTCAATGCTCCAAATACCAGATTTTCCAGTACGTGCATGATCTTGAATAGTACGGAATTGATCCACATACTTCGTATTCGGTGGGAATACTGCAACACGAGCATATCCTTTATCCAACAATGCTCCGTTAAATAATTGATTGCCTAACCAAACATAGGCTAAGAGCCGGCCGTATTGATCTCGCTCTTGCGCATCTAGTTCTAGTCCGACTTGCTTGCCGCTTAGTTCATTTTTCGTAAAATCACTTGCTTCAGGTCCCCATGGTTGAACAGGTTTGGATGGGTGTTTGGTTTCTGGCGTATCAACAAGAATCATACGAACTGTTTCTTCTTTACCATCTACCTTTACTTTAATTGTATCGCCATCAATCACTTCTAAAACATCTGCGGTTTTTACATTTGGCTTTACAATAGAGACACCTGCTATTTCATACGCTGCTGGCTTTACTTCTTCTTTTTTTGGTGCTTCTACCTTTGTTTCTGGTTTTACTTCTTCTTTCACTTCTTTAACTACAGGAGTTGTTTCGGTCGGTTTATCTGTTGCACAGGATACCATAGCGATGATTACAAAAAATACAGTTACTCCGATACGAACAGGATTCGTAAAATGTTTGTTTTTCCACATGAAATAGAGCCCAACTGGAAAAAAGAAAATAAGTGAAATAATAACACGAGCTGTTTCTGTGAAATGTCGATGCTTCCACATTAGATACAATCCGACAGGGAAAAAGAAAATTAAAAATAAAATCGTCCAAAATACACTTCTCACAATAACCCTCCCTTTTTATATTTATGTATAAATATTACGATTAAAGTATAACAGAGTAAGGGGTAAGTATTACATAACATTTGTAAAATAAAAGTAAAAATCACCGTTTTGTAGGTGATTACCAAGGTAGAGATCAGGTTAGATGAGGGGTAGACTTGGGATACCTCTAGTATAGAAACTCCGATTACTAAAAAGGGTTCTGGTGCAAAGATAATTTATAAAAAACGTAGGATATGAATTTTCTGCTAACTTACAGTTTTTGAAACATCCCAAGCCGGTAAAAAAGACCCCGATTTCTCGTGAAAGTCGGGGTCTGCCTATTCCACTAACGCACCCGTTTGTTGAAAAGGAAAAGGCTTAAAAATTCTTAATAGCACATTTCCACTCTTCCTCTAAAATCGCGTAATAATACTCATCCCACCATTCATTGCCTTTTGGAATACATTTCTTAAAAAATCCTTCCCTTCTCATTCCAATCTTCTCCATAACTCGATATGAAGGAATATTCTCGGGTTGACACGTAGCTATAATCCTATGTAAATACATTTTTTCAAAACCAAATTCTAAGATAGCTTGTGCTGCTTCAGAAGCATACCCTTTATTTTGGTAGTTTGGATTAAATACCCATCCAATCTCATAAGTATGCTTACCAAAATACTTATGAAAAACAATGTGCCCAATAAGAATATCCTTATCTATTATTACAACAGGAAATTTCTCAGCATTATGACCAATGTTTTTATTTACAAACTCTTTTGCATCTTCTTCAGTAAAAACCCCTTCTGGTATATATTTCATAACATTAATATCCGATGTATATTCATATACAGCATGCCAATCATTTAATTCAAATTCACGTATCAATAATCTTTTTGTTTTTATGTACATTAAACTAACTCCTATCAAAAATAAAAATACGAATCCTTTTTCTTTGATTCAGTATTAAGACAACAATAACCTCTAAAAATACTAATTCTTCTTCAACAATCCTGCCCCTTTAATTCAATAAGAAAATGAATAACATTCATTAACAGAACCAAAAAACCTACATCGTTGATGTAGGTTACATAATCAGTGTTATCGGTAGTTCATCCGTTCATAAAGGTATAGAATTCGATACATTTATACAAAAATCTTTAATTCGTTTTATATAGTTTAAAACTTAGTTTTTTTGTTTTATTTAAACTTATTAATAACTTTAGTAATGAAATAAAGAAACCAACCATACAATGAGATGAAAGATAAACCAAATACTAGTAAAAAACATAAAAAATATGGAAAAAAAGAAATTGAAAGTTAATACGCCCTTCCAACCTTCCTTTTTACGTAAAGAAATAGATGAAAAAATAACGGAAATCATCAACGGAACTAATAAAGCAAAAAAGATAT
>NZ_AUMR01000138.1 GCF_000430785.1 Ectobacillus panaciterrae DSM 19096 | reverse complement strand
ACATGATGAAAAAAGGACAAACCTCCCAAGGGGAGAAGTCTGTCCAAAATCAAGTGAACCTCATTCATCAACTATTCGGTATTCCAGCATAAAATAGATTCTACTAGGAAACGTTTCGCCTCTGTATATCCTCCCCAAGTATTTGCACCAGAACCCCTTCGCTGGTACTCCCCCATATATGAGGAGACTTTATGATGAAATCAATTTGATGGAAAATCTTTTGTTCTACTTATATAGTTTAAAAGTCTTAATTTACTTTTGGGTAGCCAACCTTCTTCGTTGTTAGTCTTTCTCTTACACCATAACCAGCCGTTTAATTCTTTGATTCCTGAAACGATTTCTTTTTTTTCAACATTGAGTTCTTTAGCTATATAATCTTCTAATACAAAGGTATATTCGTCCTCTTTATTTATAATTTGTTCTGGAACCCATCCCTCATTTTCTTTTGTATGACAATATACCCAGTTATCCCAGTTTTCAGGACCTTTGTATCTGTTCCCTACTTTTATAAGCTCTCCCTTTTTTAATGAAATGGGATTCAGATAATTGCTTTTATGTTTTTGAATTACCTTATAATCCATATAATTTTCCCCTTTAGCTTAGTATTTTATCATAGTTGAAAGGTTGTATATCTTATTCATGTGAGGTTTACATAACATCTCATTATCAGAAATCATTCTTTTATATGACAATACTTACAATAAATTCCAGTTGCACATTTCGCAAGTGCTACGTCAAAAGCTCCATACGGCATAACATAGGCTTTTGGGAGTTTAACAAATGCAATCAATTCTTCTTCGTTTGTAATCTGTTTTCCGCATCCTGAGCATTTTAATTCACTTTTCCCAAACATTGTATACCCCCCCAACTTTTACCTTTTATTTTCATTTTATCATAATCTAAAAGTCAAAGGAGTCTTGTATATTGTATTTATGTGAAGTTTACATAACATCTTATTATCGGAAGTCAATATATCTCAAACACTATAAAAATCCCTTCAGAATACAAAATCTGAAGGGATTTCTTGTTCACATAATCAGTGTTATCGGCAGTTGAACCTTTCAAGAGTCAGCACTATTAATAGGTTTCTCACAACCTTTTATGCAATATAAACATAATAAAAAAGTTTTTATTTTTAATATATTCTTTACTTTGATATGGATATTTATTACAATTTGTATGAAATTACATTATTTTACTAATATACAAAATTTACGAAATTAGTATGTGATGGTCTAATAATGAGGTAATAGATGGACCTTGAGTCTCCAACACATTGCAAGTATTCACACCATTATTCGTACTACACTTATTACAAAACCTTGGAGGTAACTTATGTACACAGAACTTATTCAAGACAAACTAGATTCCTTAAAGGAAAGCGGTCAGTACCGTGAATTTGTTACAATTAATCGAATTAACGGACAATACCCACTAGCAATGCTAAATGGGAAAGAAGATACCAAACCTGTTGTTGTATGGTGCAGCAATGACTACCTTGGAATGTCCCAACACACAGTAGTAACAGAAGCTATGCACGAAGCTATTCGTATGTTTGGTGCCGGATCGGGGGGCTCTCGGAATATTGGGGGAACACACTATCATTATGCTGCATTAGAATCATCTTTGGCAGAATGGCATGAAAAAGAGGCTGCATTAGTATTCCCAACTGGCTATGGATCAAACGATGCTACCTTACAATGTTTATTTCGACTGTTCCCAGATTGCATTGTTTTTTCTGATGAGCTTAACCATGCCTCTATTATCAATGGTATACGGAGTACAAAAGTAGAGCGCCAGATCTTTAAGCATAACGACGTAGAACATTTAGAATCACTATTAGCAGCTCAGCCGATTGACCGACCAAAGATCATTGTGTTTGAATCTGTTTACTCCATGGATGGAGATATTTCACCGATTGAAAAAATTGCTGATCTTGCCCATACATATAACGCATTAACATTCCTTGATGAAGTACATGCAATTGGTATGTACGGACCAAGAGGAGCCGGAATTGCTGCTGAACGAGGTGTGGCTCATCAAATTGATTTCATACAAGGTACTATGGCAAAGTCCATCGGTATTATAGGTGGATATATCGCCGCATCTACTCCTCTTATTGATGCTATTCGATCTTTTGCATCTGGTTTTATATTCACTACATCATTGCCGCCGGCAATCGTTGCTGCCTGCCATGCAAGCGTTGAACACCTAAAAGTCTCGGACAAGGAAAGAAATGCATTACATCATAAAACTAAGGTGCTAAGAGAAGCTTTTGCTGAAGCCAGTATTCCTGTCATGAATTGCAGCGAAACGCATATTCTTCCTGTATTAGTTGGGGAGGCAAAAAAATGTAAAGCTGCAGCGAAACGACTGCTTGAAGAACATGGGGTTTACTTACAGCCTATTAATTCTCCAACTGTACCGGTAGGTACAGAGCGTTTTCGAATTAACGTTACTCCTAATCATACCGAGGAACAAATTATCCAATTGACAAGTGCGCTAGTAGAAGTGTTCCATTATTTTGACATTCCGTTTGCTCATGCAAAAGAACTCGTTTACGTATGACCACTTTTATGTACATATTCTGCCTCATCGTATGGGGTCTGAATTTTATTGCTGTTAAGATACAAGGAACTCCTGTC
The DNA here is from genome assembly GCF_000430785.1 of Ectobacillus panaciterrae DSM 19096. Classification (GTDB taxonomy): domain Bacteria; phylum Bacillota; class Bacilli; order Bacillales; family Bacillaceae_G; genus Ectobacillus; species Ectobacillus panaciterrae. The sequence continues at coordinate 4,111 of NZ_AUMR01000138.1, read as the reverse complement.
AATTTGGAAGTATCACTTAGCTACCGTCTTGTAGGGGCTGCCTTCATGTTTATTATTCTTGCTTGGATTGTACGACCAAAAGGGCGTCCTTGCAAGAAGGATATAATGCCTCTTTTTACATTTGGCATATGTAATTTTGCATTAAGTTATCTGTTCCTGTACTATGCTACGATTTGGAGTTCAGCTGCATTAGTAACTCTCATATTCTCACTCAAAACCGTTTTGACACCTATTGCTTTACGTACCTTTTTAGGTGACCGCCTCCATCCTCGTATCTTAATTGGTGGCCTAATTGGGATTATGGGAGTTGGTGTACTTGTCTACCCACTTCTGACAGAAAGCATTCAGGTAGATAACCTGAAAGGAATTGGTATGGCGCTATTAGGTACAATTCTAACAGCAATAGGAGATGCTAGCTCAGCCAAAAATGCAAGAAGCGGTATTAACCCTATTTACTCTAATAGTATCGGATTTGTAGTAGCTTCACTCCTTCTTCTCACTATATGCATAATGCAAGGACAAAGTTTCACTCTGCCTACATCACCATCCTACCTAGGAGCACTTACATACCTTACTATTGTAGCATCATTCCTTGCTTGGATGTTTTACCTAAAGCTGGTTGAAACAGTGGGAGCAGCAGTGAGTGGATATATGGTTGCTCTCTTCCCAGCTATAGGAGGAATTGCCTCCGTTATCATTGGTGATACACAACCAACAGCATACCTACTATTCGGTTGTTTACTGAGTTGCTGTGGGGCTGCTATTGCTTTAGGACTCAAGTTAACAGCAAAAAGGAAAAAAACATTAGAGATTTGATTAAATGTGCTATAAAAGACCTAGCATAGTATTCTAAAGTATTGAGTCGCTAGAAATTCGAAAAGTTCCTTCAGATCCTCTGAAGGAACTTTTCATTCACATAATTTTCATTTTTTATCATGATCATCCCACCATTTTTTCCTCTTAACTCCACCTTATCAAATGAAATTCCCCATAACACTACCATCAGGCTGAGAGGTGGCCTTACATTTTGTAAAATTGAATTAGGATCCATTCATGTTATGATGAATACGTTATTCATGTGAGGTTTACATAACATGTCATTATCGGAAGTCAATGAATCTCAGATGCTATAAAAATCCCTTCAGATCTTGTATTCTGAAGGGATTTCTTGTTCACATAATCAGTGTTATCAGAAGTAAAAAAACGATCTAGCTAAAGTAATACATATCGAAATCTAATTTCCCGTTCTCGGAAATGACAAATAGGTGCAACAAGAGTTTTTGGAACTTACCATTCATACAATCCACTCTTTCTTATTCATTCAAATAGCATGAAGGAATATAGTTAAACGAAAACTAAGCGGGCTGCATAAGTTCTGCACATTTTTGTTGTACTATACTTATGACAAATCGTAGAGGAGGAGAGTTTTTGATAACGAAACGTATTACGTTATTACTTATTAGCCTTGTTACTGCTTTTTCCTTGGTGGCATGTTCTACTGCTACTAAGGAGAACGACCAGTCCAGTATGGATAATATGAAACAAGGGAATATGAGCAACATGAATCATTCAAGCTCTGGCGAAATTCCGAAAAGACTAAAAGAAGAAAAAAATCCAACTTATAAAGTAGGCAGTGAGGTTATTGTAAAAGCAGACCACATGGAAGGTATGAATGGTGCGAAAGCAACGGTTGTGGGAGCTTACGATACGACAGCTTATGCAGTCTCCTATACTCCGACGACTGGGGGAGCTAAAGTAACCAATCATAAATGGGTCATTCAAGAGGAAATTAAAAATGCAGATAATGAAACCTTGAAACCTGGCACTGAAGTTACTTTAGAAGCAGACCACATGAAAGGTATGATGAGTACAAAGGGAACAATTGATTTAGCAGAAAAGACTACAGTTTATATGATTGATTACACTCCAACTACTGGTGGAGAAAAAGTAACCAATCATAAATGGGTAACAGAAAGTGAGCTTTCAACGAAATAAATAATTTATATTTCAAAACCGATTTCTAATTTGAAATCGGTTTTTGATTTCCTTAAGGGGTATCAATGCAGAGATGTCTACTTATCAAAATGAATTCCCTCTAAATTACTTCATGACACATGTATATGGTATTCACGTTAAGTTTACATAACATCTCATTATCGGAAGTCAATGTATCTAGAAGCCTACAAAACCCCCTTCAGCAAGCTATCTGAAGAGGTTTCGTGTTTACATAATGTGTGTTATCGGTAGTCGATGTATTTAGAAATCTATGAAGTCTTTTCAATTTCGTTGCTGCTCTAACACTCAATAAGAGACAGAAGCAAAAGAACTAACAGTGAAACCAAAAGAAACCGTACATTATTATAACTTTACTTTATGCTTCTTCTTTTTCAATTTTAAGACAAGCAGAAGTAGCGGTGGTTGTATACCAAATAAAAAAAACGCAACATTGCCCATCGTATCCCCGAGTTTAAATAGGTCATTAGTATTTTTCGGAATCATAGAAATGATATAAATAACCGGAAGCAAAACAAACATAAAAGAATGAATGTTTTTTTTAAAGAGTTGGGCCATCCCCAAAGAAGCAGCATAATGACTAACGTTAAAGCAAGTAAACATTTGCATAATCCATATTACAAGCAATAAAGACTCAAACCGTTCAAATAGCAAACCAGGCATTTCAAAACTTCGCATGAGATCAATCGTCGGCCATGTTCTGGTTACCACGCCATCGACGGATAATGCACCGATGACCATTACGACAGTTATCATGTAAAAGATCAGTGGGATGAAAATTCCAACTAAAACAGCTTTTACTGCTTGGTTTGGCTGTTTCATAAACGCCATTATAATAAACATGCTTTCAAAACCTATATATGAGAGAGCCGTTGTTTTGATTCCTTTTAGTACGGGTATGATCCCCAACCCTAGTACCGGGCGCAGATTATCCACCTCAAATATTTTGAAGCCCATAAAAGCAACCACTAAAAAAATGCCGACCGTAATGGGGAGAATAATTTCAAACAGACGGGCAATCGGATTTATGCCGCCCATGATTAAATAGAGACCCGTCCACATAAATGGCATCACGATGGCCCAAGATGGGGTACCTTCCAACAAAAAGAAACTTGTTACTTCTACTAATGCACGGGTATGAAATCCACCCATCATTACAAAATAACATATAAGGAGTAGACTTAGTAACTTGCCCACCCATTTCCCTACAATTTCTTGGCTGTATTGATAAAAGGTTTTTCCTGGAAACTGTTGGCCTAATTTGACCATAATAACCCCTGCCACCATCGCAATCAGCCCGCCTAAAATTACAGTTAACCAGATATCTGGTGTTTTCACTTTCTCTGTAGCTGCTCGTGGCAAGGTCAGAATTCCCGTTCCAAGTATATAATTGATAACAATAACAGCTACTTGAATTGTTGTAATACGGTCTTTGGAGCTGGTAATCATCGCAGGTCACTTCCTTATTCACAATTCAGAATTACTACTTTCATAAGGCTCATTACTTCTCACTTTTCCACGCATCTTCTTATAAACGGTACAATTTTACATTTCCAAAAAAGAACAAAATTTATACATATTCTATACATGTGAGGTTTATATAACATGTGTTATCAGAAGTTATAGCAAATACTCCTCGATCATCTCAACCTAAAAAATAGGGAAATGTATAAAAAGCGTTGTTTTACAAAAAATGTAGATTGAGAAGTTTTCCTATTTTTGTTTTGAGTACATATGAAGGGGAAATTGAAATTAAATGAAGAGTGAGAAACAGCAACGATTATACAAAATTACGAATGTAATATGGCGTATTTTTTCCGTGCTATATTTTGTTCAAGGAATCCTACTCTTAGCATATTTACATTGGGATACATACTGGTATGGCTTAAAACATATATTATTTGGATTGTTTTTTTGGAATCAAGATAAAGTGTGGTCTTTAGTTGAGCAAGAGGGGTATCAAAAAAAATGATGAACAATTCAATAGTTATAAAAATAAATACGAGGCATAACATGATATAGATTCATAACCTGAATACCCCCAGGTACAAAAAAGACACTGGATACGTATTAGTGTCTTCTTTGTATACCATATACA
>NZ_AUMR01000137.1 GCF_000430785.1 Ectobacillus panaciterrae DSM 19096 | reverse complement strand
ACATTGGCCAAATGCACCGCGATTCCACTTTGCATATCGACAGATCCTCGTCCAAACATCCATTCACCAGATCGGGCATCTTGTTGAACATCTGCATTAACATCATAGGTAGAAAAATATTCGACTAGTTTATCTGAATCTAACGCATGTTCTTTTAAAGGTCCGAAATCTTCAATTCCTACTGTATCCAAATGTGCATGAAAGATAAGCGTTTCTTGACTATCACTATTTCCTTTCACAAATGCAAAAATATTTTTCCGACCGAGTGGATCATTGGGAATCGGCTGTTCCCATACCTGGGAGGGATGTTGTTGAAAATAAGGAAAGCTTAGAAGCGTTTCTTTTATAAAATTGGCTACTTCCACTTCTCCACTTGTTCCGTTAATACTTTTTATATTGACAAGAGACCTTGTAAGCGCTTCAACTTTCTCGGACATTGTCATATGGCTAATTTGAGCATACATGGATATTTCCCCCAATTAGAAATTAGTAGTTGTTTCTTAGATTGTCCTTTATAACAAAACAGTGCGATGTAATTTATATCGCACTATTTTGTTTAGTTTATTTCCGATTAACTCTTTTCACTTACTCAGAAAATACCTTGTAAATACGCTCAATTGCCCAGTCTAATTCTTCTTTTGAAATGATAAGAGGCGGGGCAAAACGAATCACTGTGCTATGAGTTTCTTTACATAATAATCCTTGTTCTTTTAATTTCTCACAATATGGTCGTGCTTCTTCATGCAGTTCTACACCAATAAATAATCCTCGGCCTCGAACTTCTTTAATAACTGGATTTTTAATATCTGCTAATTTTTGTTGAAAGTACGCGCCCAACTCTAGTGAATGAGTTGATAAGTCTTCTTCTTCAATCACTTCTAATGCAGCTAAAGATACAGCACAAGCAAGTGGGTTTCCTCCAAAAGTGGATCCATGAGAACCAGGGTTAAATACACCTAAAATATCATCATTGGCAACTATACATGAAATCGGAAATACTCCTCCCCCAAGTGCCTTTCCTAAAATCAACATATCTGGTTCAACATCTTCCCAATCGCATGCAAACATTTTACCTGTTCTCGCTAATCCGACTTGAATTTCATCAGCGATAAATAAGACATTATGCTGTTTACACAATTCAGAAGCTGCTTTTAAGAACCCTTCTGGCGGTAAAATGATTCCTGCTTCGCCTTGAATTGGTTCAAGTAAAAAGGCAGCTGTATTTGGTGATATAGCCGCTTTTAATGCGTCTATATCACCGTAAGGAATCGTTTGAATACCCGGTAGCATCGGACCAAATCCACGCTTATATTCTGCTTCTGATGATAAAGAAACCGCTGTCATAGTACGTCCGTGAAAATTCCCGATACAAGCAATGATCTGCGCTTGATTTTCAGCTACTCCTTTTACTTCATACGCCCAGCGACGAGCCGCTTTCACAGCTGTTTCAACCGCCTCTGCTCCCGTATTCATCGGCAGTGCCATATTTTTCTTCGTTAATGTACAAATCTTCTCATACCATGGACCGAGCTGATCATTGTGAAATGCGCGAGACGTTAAGGTTACTTTATCTGCTTGACGCTTGAGTGCTTCAATAATTTTAGGATGACGATGACCTTGATTGACTGCTGAATATGCACTTAACATATCCATGTATTTATTATTTTCAGGATCTTCTACCCAAACACCTTGCGCTTTTTCAATCACGATTGGAAGAGGATAATAATTCTTGGCGCCAAATCTTTCTGTTTGTTCGATAATTTTCACCGTTTGTTTTGTTTCTGTCGTCGTCATATTTAACCCTCCTCAATATTTATAGATAGGAATCTTAAAACGTCTCTGACGTTGTTTTTCCTTGCATATGAAGAATTAAATAGTCAGGTCCACCGGCTTTGGAATCTGTACCAGACATATTAAATCCGCCGAACGGTTGATAGCCGACAATGGCTCCTGTACAACCTCGGTTAAAATACAAGTTTCCAACATGAAACTCTTCACGTGCACGTTCAATATGCTCACGATTGTTAGATATTAGAGCTCCTGTTAACCCATAGTCTGTATTATTGGCAATTTTCATCATATGATCAAAATCGCGTGCTTTACAAAACGCCACGACTGGTCCAAATATTTCTTCTTGCATTAATCGTGCATTTTCATCTAGATCTGCAAAAATAGTAGGTTGAATGAAGAAACCTTGTGAATCGTCACCTTCTCCTCCGACCATTAATTTACCCTCTTCTTTACCAATTTCAATATAGCTCATAATCTTTTCATAAGAAGCTTCGTGGATTACTGGTCCCATATATGTTTCAAATTCTTCCGGATTTCCTACGGATAATGTTTTTGTTAGTTTCACTGCCTTTTCTAATACTTCATCATATACATCTTGATGAACGACTGCTCGAGAACCAGCTGAACATTTTTGACCCGCAAATCCAAATGCAGAATACACAATAGAAGCAGCTGCTAAATCTAAATCAGCATCTCGATCCACAACAACTGTATCTTTTCCACCCATTTCTGCAATTACACGCTTTAACCAAATTTGTCCTGGATGTACTTTTGCTGCTCGTTCATAAATGCGACATCCTACTGCTTGAGAGCCAGTAAATGAAATAAATCTCGTTTTCGGATGTTCAACTAAGAAATCCCCAATTTCTGCACCCTTACCAGGAATAAAGTTTAATACCCCATTTGGTAAGCCTGCTTCTTCCATTAATTCTACAAATTTCGCGGCGATTACAGGCGTCGCATCAGCCGGTTTTAATAAAATAGTATTTCCTGTTACAATCGCTGCAACAGCCGTTCCAGCCATAATGGCAAGCGGAAAATTAAATGGTGAAATAATAATACCTACACCAAGTGGTACATAATGATATTGATTGTATTCACCGACACGACTTTTTACAGAAGCTCCATCTTTCATTTCAAGTGCTTGACGCGCGTAATATTCTAAAAAATCAATTGCTTCTGCTGTGTCAGCATCTGCTTCATTCCATGGCTTTCCTGCTTCTTTAACGAGATAACTTGAAAACTCATGCTTTCTTCGACGCATAATAGCAGCTGCTCGGAATAAAATGTTTGCTCTATGCTCCATTTTCCATTTCTTCCAAGATTCAAAAGCCTGTAATGCTGATTGCATTGCTTGTTCTGCTAGTTGTTGATTTGCCATTGATACACTACCAATAACCTCTTCTTTGTTAGCAGGATTAATGGATACCTTTTTTTCCGTGGTTTCAATTCTTTCTCCGTTAATAACAAGTGGATAATGTTTACCAAGCTGTGTATTAACGTAAGCTAATGATTCTTGAAATGCTTTTTTATGTTGCTCTTCTTTAAAATTTGTAAATGGTTCGTGAGAATATTGTAATACCATATTTATCCCTCCTATGAATGACTTTTTATTCTGTTGTACTTTTCATGTATAATATATGTATACAACACAAAGATGTATAAGTCAATATTTTCAGAATTTCATATTTCTAGTGCAAAAACTTTAAGATACGTCTGAAGTGCATGAAGAAGAGGTAAAAGCATTGTCGGTTCTGGTGCAAAAACTATTTGATAGAGACATAGAACGTACACGTTTCTTAATGAAACGATGATCTTGTTCCACCTGTCCAAGATTTAAAGATTCATTGCACCAGAACCCCCATAAAAAACTGAATCGAAAAATAAATTTGCACCTTTCTCAAATAAGAATTAAAAAATAGCAAAAATATTTTGCGGTTTAGTAAAAAATATTCACGATAAAGCTTATTTTTAAAAGAAACTTAATATTGGCACGAATTTTGCAAGTGTTAATAATCAAATAATGAAATGACTGAAAGGGCCGTATGTTAACCCTATGATTGAAAAATAGATTGTAAATAGAAAATAAAGGAGCGTTATTATGTTGTGGAATTGTCGTAAGTATAAAAGATCATTTGAAGAGCTAGTTCAAGAGAATAAGCAAACATTACTTAATGATAAACAAGCACTAGAAAAAATTGAAAAACGTATAGAAAAACGTCACGAGCTTCAGAAGCTAACTTAATACAACTATATACAAGTGAATAAAAACCGTCTTTTGATAGTGGGGAGGCGACGTGCAGAAGCGGTCAAACCTTTGTAGTGGTTCATGCAAGGGTAAACGAGAGAGAAGCATACCATACTCCCTCTTGGTTGCACATAGCACATGGTCATGTCGAATTTATCATTCACTCATATATAGTCATCATAAATAGGAAGGTGTGTATATGCGCATTGAACAACTTGTATATATCATGGAAATTCAAAAAACCGGGTCCATACCTGCAGCGGCCCAACTTCTCAACATTTCACAGCCAAGCTTAAGGCACGCTGTTGTAAAGATTGAACAAGAGTTTAACAGCACACTATTTATTCGCTCTAAAAACAGGCTGGAACCTACGGAAAAAGGAGAACTAATTATCCAGAAAATACGGGAAGTTTTGAATAAATGGGACGAATTGAAAGAGGAAGCACGCATACAGCAACAAGAGATAAGAGGAAGATTATCCATTAGTGCTGTTCCAGACTTGTGCAGAAGCCTCATCCCTAAAACACTTGCATCTTTTAAGGCAAAATTCCCTCACGTTATAATTGAGCTTCGAGAAGATGAGCTGTCTGAAATCAAGAAAGATGTTTTGAGCGAAAAGGTAGACTTAGGACTGATTGGGGTACCATTTAATTACTTGGAGGATGATCATCAGCTCATTGCTAGACACTTTTTAAGCAGTCCTGTCATGGCATGTGTAGGGAAATATTCTGACCTCATTAAATGGGACAAAGTTCCCATGAACGAGGTTATAAAGCAGCCTATTGTCACTTTTCTTACAAATCATGGAATGGATCGCCATTTCTTTCAAACCCTGCGTAAATACGGATGCCCTAATATACTGCTTCGTTCAGAAAGCCAGGAGGCTGCAAAGTATTTGATTGCCGAGGGAGAAGCAGTGGGATTTTATAGTGCATTATCCTTGCATTCTGACCCATATGTAAAGATAGGAGACATTATTCCTATACCTGTGGAAGATGAAAATCTAAGAGTTTCCTTCTGTTGGATTCGAAATAAAAATCATTACTCCACCAATGTCACTCGGGAATTTTTAACGGAGCTCCAAATACAAGCTTCTCGTTTTAAGGATAGTTCTGTCACGAAGATAGCGATTTAGTGAGAGGAAAAGTATAAAAATAAAGGATATGTATCAACGATGTATAAAAAGTTCTATAAATGATAAAAACGAACAATACAATCCCCATTGGGCGCCAAGAGGGGATTGTGTTGTTAACCTCCTTTAATAACGATTTATACTTGATGATACGCTTAAAAGAGAACCATTTGTACAAAGGACAAGAACTACAAAGTGAACACTTTTGTCTGGACTCTTGGGGGTTCATTACGTTTTCCCTCAAATAATAAATACCCTACTTATCCATGTCATTTCAGTGAACTCTAGGATTTTTCGATTACTGATATATAAATGATTTATAATTTCAACGTTTTCATTTGCTATTTCGAACAAAACGGCATTGGCACTTACTTCCTCTCTCTGGGTTACCCTTGCATGGACCAAGGGTTTGACCGCTTCTGCACGTCGCCGGATGCTCTCTCCCCACTATAAAAAGACGATTTTTTTATTCAGTTTTATATAGGTTACTTTATTGTTTACTTATTCCATCAATATTAGCTTCGTATTTATTTTCAGTAGTGAAAATTTTAATAAAAAATAATGGATAGATCATTAAATATAGATTAAATGCCCACCAGGTTATATCAAAATCCTTGCTGAAACTCCAAAAGGCAATAGCTTGCAATCCAGAACAAAAAGTCAAGACAAGTGAAATTAATGCATAGCTTTTCCATGAAGAATTGCTTTTTTTATACAAATATAAACTGTACAGACCAGTAATTGAAATCAAAATATCCAATGGAAAAAACGACCAATTCCAAGCGATAATTACAGGGTTGTCATAATCTTTAAATGCCGCGCTCTTGGGAATTAACTGAAAAAAAGTGACTACCCAATATACAATGAATCCTATATCTGTTGCTAAAAAAAATGGTTTTAAATATTTCACAATTTCCCTCCATAGAACTATAGTATTTTATTCAATTTAGGAACTCGAAGTAACAAATCGAATTTAAAGAGGTACTCTTATAATTTATTTAACCTGTTCTCTTATAGTTTGTTTATCATATGACTGCTCTGTATTCTCTGTAATATTTAATACAACAACACCAACAATGATAAGAACAATAGAAATAACTTTAACAATACTTATACTTTCATTAAAGTAAAGAACACCAATAAGCGTGATAATTATAATCCCCATACCTGACCAAATAGCGTAAGCAATTGATACTTCAATAGTTTTTAATGTTAATGTTAGGAAGCAAAGACTACCCACATAAAAAACAAGTAATAATATACTAGGAATAATTTTTGAAAAACCATTTGATAGTTTCATACTGGTAGTTCCAGCTACTTCAAAAAGGATAGCTAAGGATAAATAAATCCAATGCATATTATTTTCCTGGTCAATTTGAAATGTATAAAAATATATAAAACCATCTCAAACCAACCAGTCCTCCCCTCTCATTTTATTTTTTAGAACCAATATATGTTTTGAAACCTCCAGATTAACGTTACAGGTTTCAATCCATAACGCTTTAGGATTTTACCGTCTGTCGTGGTCATATTGCATTGCCTTTTCTCCGGATAGAGAGCTGTGATATATGCGTCATATGTTTCTCCGTTTCGTTTCGTATAACGTACAACATCACGATGACGGAATCCAGCTACTTCTTCCATTTTTGCTTT
>NZ_AUMR01000136.1 GCF_000430785.1 Ectobacillus panaciterrae DSM 19096 | reverse complement strand
AAGCCAAGGCTTTTTCAAGAAGCGCTTGGCTGATTTGGCATTTCTATTCTTACTCAGATAAAAATCAATGGTATTTCCTTCAGAATCCACGGCACGATACAGGTACATCCATTTCCCTTTGACTTTTACATATGTCTCATCGACTCTCCAAGAATCATTGGTTTTCTTTAAGTGACACCGAACTCGTTTGTCTAACTCAGGGCTATATTGATGTACCCAACGCATGATGGTAGTGTGCGCAATGGACAGACCTCGCTCCTCCATCATTTCCACCAAATCACGAAAACTTAGGTTGTACCGTAGGTACCATCTCACGGTTAATAAAATAATATCAGGCTGATAATGCTTCCATTTGAATAAATTTTGGTTTCCCATACCGATCACATCCCTTTTTTAGAGTACTAGTATCGGTATGTCCAAGATTTGGAGATTAATTGCAATTATCTTGAAGTTTTTGCACCAGAACCGTTTTTTCAAACTGTCATTGTATTTGCACCAGAACCCTTTCCTTGATCCCCTACAAAAAAATGGTCAGGAAATCGAAATCTTCTCCCCTCTAATATGTCTCGATACAGTTGAATCACCTTTTCCTTTTCTGTCACATGTAATTCCTCCTTACTAGCAAACATGTTTATACTTTACAATTTCATACAATTTATACCAATTACCTCCCGTACAAATGGGGCCGGTGCAAATAGTGAAGAAAACTAAAAAAGGATGCTATTGAAAATTCAACACCGTCTGTAAAAGTACACTTTTGCGAACGCTTGGAGGAGTCGTATATAAAGTAAATCAATTTTTTAAATGGGTTTATTTTTACTGATTTAGAATATTTCAAAAACTGTAATAGTGATGGAACACAAAAGTAATCCATCTTCTATTTTCAATGGAATCATATCCGTCGCACTCCTGACCATGTTTTTCAATAATTATACGAAACGATGTTGTGTATCTTCTTGTATTCCCATTATAGTAAAACGAAACCTCCAAAATAAAAGAGCCTGTGTAGTACGAAAGACTACACAGGCTCTTAAAATGCTCGAAGAAATTGACCAATTCGGAGAGTTTGTCAACAGCCCCAAGCTGGAAATTTTTTATTGGCTTTTATTATATCTTATTTAAGCATCTTTGTCTGATTTGATACTAACTTGTATACGATTTATATTAGGATAAATATTAGGGCCCTTACTTATACATTCAATAAATGCTCTTGTAGCTTCAGCGAGGGCACTCGCAATTGTACCAGGTAAGCCGCCCACAGTTGCAGGTGTTAAGAAAGATGCTATTGCTATTATAGGATAGAACCATAGAAGAGCCGTCGAGAATTTCTCGTAAGCCTAGGGTTTCCTTAAAAAGACAGATTTTAAGTTTATCAAACTCGTTTTTTTCGATTACGCATGAACTCTGGAATATCCAGAGATTCTTCTGACTGTTTCGAGTGTCGACCATAATCTTGAACCGGTTCTTCACGGTTTATCGAATCACGCTGTATACGTTGTTCCTTTTGATATGGATTAGACATTCCTTCCATTGATCGCTGGGAAGACGTTTGGAATAATGGAGTCTCTTGCTCAGTGAATCCAGTGGCAATGTTTCGATTGAGCATGAACGCTGGAATATCCAGAGATTCTTCTGGCTGTTTCGAGTGTCGATCATAATCTTGAACCGGTTCTTCACGGTTTATCGAATCACGTTGTATACGTTGTTCCTTTTGATATGGATTAGCCATTCCTTCCATTGATCGCTGGGAAGACGTTTGGAATAATGGAGCCTCTTGCTCAGTGAATCCAGTGGCAATGACAGTTACTATAATTTCTTCTGTTAAGTTTTCGTTAATGACCGAACCAAAAATCATATTTAATTCCTCGTGCGAAGCAGAAGCAACTATATCGGCTGCCTCCTGTACTTCATAAAGACTTACATTGTGGCCGCCAGTTATATTCATGATTACACCTTGAGCTCCATTGATGGAAGTTTCCAGTAACGGACTTTTTATGGCTCTCTGCGCAGCTTCAGCAGCACGGCCTTTACCTTTGGCAATACCAATTCCCATTAAGGCAGTTCCTTTATGGGACATGACCGTTTTCACGTCAGCAAAATCAAGGTTGACTAAACCTGGCACAGCAATTAAATCGGAAATCCCTTGAACACCCCGGCAAAGAACATTATCCGCTTCACGGAAAGCTTCAGTCATGGGGGTGTTTGTATCTACAATCTCCAATAAGCGATCGTTTGGAATAATAATCAAGGTGTCCACTGCTTCCCTCATTGCGTTAATTCCACTTGCCGCGTTTGCTGCGCGCTTGCGGCCTTCAAATTTAAACGGACGTGTTACAACCCCAACTGTCAGGGCACCGATATTACGGGCGATTTCAGCAATGGCGGGCGCTGCCCCTGTGCCTGTACCACCGCCCATTCCAGCTGTAACGAAAACCATGTCTGCACCTTGTAACACTTCTTGGATCTGTTGTTTGCTTTCCTCCACAGCTTTTCTACCTATTTCCGGATTTGCACCTGCTCCTAAACCTCTTGTCAATGATGCACCGATTTGCATCCTGGTCTCTGCTTTTGAGTGATTAAGTGCTTGTGCGTCTGTATTAACGACAATAAATTCTACACCCTGAACTCCGTCCTCGATCATACGGTTCACGGCGTTGTTTCCCCCGCCGCCAACACCAATGACTTTAATCGTGGCGAATTGGTCTATATTTGTATCAAATCCCAATATGATCATTCCTCCTCATTTATCCAAATTGCCTTGATTTCACACTATTCAAAGAGTACCGGAAGAACTTCTTCATATTATTCGAAGTTTTCATCCTTTTTTGTATGGTTTAGTAGATTAGGAAGCAGGATATTTTGCTGTTGTTTTCTGATTATCTCAGACCAAAACTTTAATCCTGATAGCATCCTGAAGGAAAAAAAGAGACAGGCTTAAGCCTGCTCTATTTTTGCAGATGTGTGATGCTTTCTTTATCAAGATGGAAATTGATGTACTCTATTTTCTATCATAGTATTTTGATTGGCTCTAATCAGTATTATGTAAACAAAGAACATACAGAGTATTCATTTTTAGTTTACTATGTTTAATAAATTTCTTGCACCAGAATCGAACAGAACGAGTTAGTTGCTATTCTGCGCAATCAGACACCATGTGAGTGCGAACTTGGACGGGAATCGTATTGGAATACGAAACTGGTTCTGGTGTAAAAATCTCTGAAACTTGGGCATACTAATACTATCAATCTAGAAAAGGGATCTTTGAAATGGAGAAAGAATCCACCCAAAATAGGCAGAGCTCTTATAGATTACTATTAATCAAGCACGCGCACTGTTACAGTTTTGCGTCCCCATTGCAGTGCTTCTTTTTGTGTCGGTTTTAATACGTCAATACGGTTTCCTTTAATGGCACCGCCTGTATCGCCGGCGATTGCTTCACCATATCCTTCTACCCATACTTTTGAACCGAGCGGAATGACTTTTGGATCGACCGCAATCAGCTTCATGTTTGGATTTTTACGCAGGTTTATACCTGTTGCGGTCATACCGTTATAACCATCCTCTTCATAAGGTGTGTATGCGGTAGCCACAACTTGGATTTCTTTTGCTGCTTTTACTACTTGTAGTTTTGGTGTCTGTGTATGTATTGTTTGTGTATGTATTGTTTGTGCACCTAAAAATTCTTTGCTGACATATGCGGATCCGCCCTTAAAGGCAATAACTGCCCAGCCGTTTCCACCGTCGCCGACCACTTGCACTCTTTGCCCGTCTTTCAACTTACCAATCACGTTATGATTTGTGCCGGCGCCATCGCGTACGTTTAATATATCAGCTGTTACATAATACACGCCGTCATCTTTTGTATATGGCTTGCTTACATAAGCTTTTTGTCCGTTATATTCAATCTCTAGCCAGTTATTTGCATCATTTTTTACTTGTAGTGCTTGTCCATCTTTAACTTTTCCAAGAATGTGTGAGTTAGTGTTCGGAGCTTGTCGAACGTTTAATACATCCGTATTTACAACTGTTGCTGCATCTGCAGTAGCTGTAAAGAACCCTAACCCAAAGATTGCTGCTGTTGTCATACCTAGTACTTTCTTCATTCGTTTCCCTCCGGTTTCTGTATGTGGCACCCTAATTATAGCAATCTCATTTCACGTAACCGGGAAAAACATACAATCAACATATAAATGTCATATTTCTTTAAAGATTTGTAACAGAGAAAATGATAGAAAAAAGTCAATTTCCCTTGTCGTATCATATGACAGAAGCATATTTCAAAAAATGGTGTATAGGGTGTGTTAATGGAATAGGCAGACCCCGACCTTTATTGAGTTCCTTGTTTGATTAATAATAACTTTCTGAACAGTATAAAGGAACAATATGAAAGGCTACCTAAATTGATTTATGTTGCCTGTAAAATCTAAAACTGATCTCATTTACTTTGATGACAAAACATTATGATATAAATTGATAAGAAGAGGGTGTCACGAAAACATGACACTCCCTTACAAATCCTTAGTATTACTTTTTTGTAGTTGCTCTATCTCACTTTATATAAGAGCTAAAGATTCCGCAAAGAACGGGTAGTATTTTTTAGCTCGTGGTTTGCTCGTCGCCAAGCCGATAGACCAAAAGCAAGTTTATCCCTATCGGCTTGGGCTCTGAAGCGCTTCACCTTACGTCCTTATATGTTTTCCATGTTCAAAGTATTAGCACTTATGGGGTCTGTGTAGCAATGGAGCTTTTTTAAGCAACTAGTATTAGTGGACATGAGTAGTTCCCAATCTCTTAAATCATGGCGAGAAAATTTAATAAAAAGAGGATAATTTTACTCTTTTCGTTCAGTTTAGGGGCATTTGGAATGTCCGCTAATACTTGTTGCATCTTTTGGTTCCATTGCTACACACAGGCCATACTCGTACCGGGTCAGCCGTACTAATGACGGACAAGGTACTCGTTAGGCGAATTTTCTTTGTCGCTTGAGCGATGGCCGACAGAATCATGGCATAGGAAGAAGTGACAAAATCCAATCGATGATGTTCCCCAATTCCAAAGAGGTCAAGACCAGCTTCATCAGCTAGCCTTGCAGCGGCAATAATATCGTCAATCCGACTCTTTGCGCTTATTACCTATCCCGATAGACCGGGGATTCTTTCTCCTAACGAATAGATTCCAAATTCAAATTCATTATCCTTCATTTATTTAAACCCTGGAAAATCAGCAAGATCGGATGCGTTAATTGCAAACAAAACAATGCCGATAATGGCAAGAAGAAGAATCATAAATGTTTGCTGAAAGGAGTCCTTAACCCGAATGTGCGTTATAATACCACCGATACCTGTAATTCCGAGTATTAACGCTCCTAAGGCTACCCAGCTTGATTCCCAATAGCCAACGACTAATGCAGCTGCACCGACAAATTCAATAATGCCTGTTACAATTCGGAACCATTGCGGCAATCCCCAGTGCTTGAAGCCCTCAACATGCATCTTGGAGCCTGCAATTTTTCCTAACCCCGCCATTAAAAACATGAGTGCTAATAAGCTTTGCAAAATAATCGAAAAAACTGTCATCTAAATCTCTCCTTAGCGATTAAAAATAATTGGCATTTTTTTAATATATAAATTTTCCGTTGCCACGCGATAAATGAACTTTCCTACATTTTCTCGTGATACTGCTATTTTTGCAGGCTTATCACCGAACGAAAATTCATATTCATTGTTCTTATGCTTTGCATTTGGATTAATAATTCGGACTATACAGTCCAATCCAATGAGGATTCTTTAATGAGCTTCTCAACCTTCTTCATCTCAAGATAACCGTTGGGAAAGAGAAGCTTTGCCATTATTCCGGGTATAACTGTACTAAACTGTTTTTTATCTTCGTTTGATTTCACTGTGGGAGTAGCTAAAGTGATGAATCTTTTTTTATTCAACTTTTGCATGGCATGTATAATCGTTTTATGTCCGTCAGCTATTGGAGTTCCTTTTATTTTGCGTGATGTATCTAACGCTGGACCAAGCGTGCTAATTACGACATCCGATTGCTCAATAGCTTGTTGAACTAAAGCTTGATTAGTTAACTCTCCGACGATAACTTTCAAATTTGGAAATGACATTTTAAGACTATCTGGTCTTCTGACGTATGCGGTAACCGAATTTTCTTTATCACTTAGCGCATGTTCGAGTACGATCTTGCCAATAGCTCCACTGGCACCAAATATAGAAATG
The DNA here is from genome assembly GCF_000430785.1 of Ectobacillus panaciterrae DSM 19096. Lineage (GTDB taxonomy): Bacteria > Bacillota > Bacilli > Bacillales > Bacillaceae_G > Ectobacillus > Ectobacillus panaciterrae. The sequence goes on along the minus strand of NZ_AUMR01000136.1, from coordinate 904 downwards.
TTCATTGAAGCTCCCTTCATTTTTTGTGCTTATAATAAGCACATTTTATTCTAAGAAAAAGTTGCATGTAATCCTGCAACTTTTTCTTAGCTATCCAGCTTTATTCTTCTTTAAAGAATTGGACACGATCTATTAATTGAGCAATCGTATAACTTCGCAAATACTCAATTGTCTTTAATTCGGCTTCGTGGAGAATCTTTTCAAGTTCAATATCTAACTGTTCTCCGGCTTCTCCGCAATCCACATCAATTTCGGCTTCATTGGAAAAACTACTTACTGCTTCGTAAATATCGCCTAATGTAATCTCTGCGGAAGATTTCCTTAAAAAATATCCACCATCCCGTCCACCTTTTGATTCAACAATTCCGGCATTGTTCAATGACTGCATAACTCTGCGCATAAAGGTAGCATGCGAATCGACTTGACTCGCTTCTATACGCAAGTCGTATGTTTTTCCACGGACTAGTATGCGTATATAAAATCCTTTGAGCATATACTCAGCTCAATGCTCCGCTTTACCACTATTTGTGATACGGTTCACCGTATCATCTCTGAGGCGAAATTTTTAGGGCACCCCAAACAAGGGTGCCCTGATTAAAGGAAGAGATGTTTAGCGCAGCGAACCGTGGCTTAGCAAAACCACAATTCGCCGACAAGTGATTCTTCGCATGTTTGGAGAGGTGGCGTGAAATCAAACAGCTCGATCTCCGTGTGTTTGCATTATTCTACAACATACAAACATTCCATCTTTAAGCTCTGATTCCAAATATTAATCAAATTAGCCTTGCAATGTTCTTGCCTCAATAATTGAAAAGTGAGCAGTACGTTCCTTTATTAACCAAGTTCCGTTTTGACGTACATATATATCATCATATTTAACACTATAGTCAGTGATAACTTCTTT
>NZ_AUMR01000135.1 GCF_000430785.1 Ectobacillus panaciterrae DSM 19096 | reverse complement strand
ACATTAGCAGATGCGCTTGTTGGCGCTGATGTATTTGTTGGGGTATCGGCTGCAGGTGCCGTCACGAAAGAAATGGTTCGTTCCATGAACGAGAATCCAATCATTTTTGCCATGGCAAACCCTGTACCGGAAATTATGCCAAAAGAGGCGAAAGAGGCTGGAGCGCTAGTAGTAGGGACAGGACGCTCTGATTTCCCAAATCAAGTCAATAACGTCCTCGCATTCCCTGGTATTTTCCGTGGTGCTTTAGACGTTCATGCAAAAGAAATCAATGAGGAAATGAAGCTGGCAGCTGTGTATGCGATTGCCGGATTAATTTCAGATGAAGAGCTTCATACCGATTATGTGATTCCAGATCCATTTGACTGCAGAGTAGCGGCTCATGTAGCAGCAGCTGTTGCTAACGCTGCGATGGAAACGGGTGTTTCACAAAAAAATGTCAATGTAGAAGAAATCAAAACGCGCCTATTAGCATTAGCAGAAGAAACACAACCTGTTTTGGTGTAAATCTAGCCCAACTAAATTCTGGTATATAAATAAGAGTCTATTAACCCAAACCTTTTAAGTACATTTTTCCGTATAGACGACTGATAAGAAAGGAGGCCAACAGATGTTCTTAAAAGAATTAACCAAAGATCGCCTTATCACCATTACTTATTATCAGAACGGATCGTTACAAACATGCAAGGGTCGTGTTTGTAACCTGGATTTACATCAACAAACCCTTTTTTTAAAAGATGAACAGCAAAAGGTCTTCTTCATTCGTTTAGCTGATATTAAGGAAATTCATTAATCGCTTTGGTTCTGGTGCAAATAGTAATGCATAGAAAAATAGATTGTATGGTAAGAACAAAGAAAAGAAGCACTCCTTTTATGGGTGCTTCTTTTTAGCGATTTATATTTTTTCATAATCAAAAACAGGATACTAACCCAGTATATGAAAATGCAATAGCTGTAGCACCTGCAGATTTTTCTGTATGCAAAATGCAGCATGAGTGTGAGAAAAATGGAAGTTGATTTAATTGTAATTTTCTTACAGTTGGTGGTATAATACGTTGTTACTATGAAAGGGGGAAGGACGATTGAAAAACAGAACGTCCGTTATGATTAGCATTGTACTTGCGATGCTTGTGGCGTCAATGGATGCAACAATTATGAATACGACGATGCCTATCATTGCAAAGGAATTAGGGCGCTTTGATTTGTATGCATGGTCATTTGCATCGTATATGATTTTTTGTACCGTTCTTTCGCCGGTTGCGGGGCGAATTTCCGATTTGTTCGGAAGAAAGCACGTGTTTGCGTCTGGAATTATCTTATTTTTAATTGGCTCGCTTCTGTGCGGATTGGCCCAAGGTATGGTGCAGCTTATTATTTTCCGTGCTGTTCAAGGAATTGGTGCAGGCGTGATGATGCCGTTTCCTGCAATTATTGCAGGCGATTTGTTTCCGATTGAAAAACGTGGAAAGATTCAAGCGTTCTTTACGGCAATGTGGGGTCTTTCTGCCGTATTGGCTCCGCTGCTCGGCGCGTTTTTCGTAGAGTATATGACATGGAGATGGATTTTCTTCGTGAATCTTCCAATCTGCGTGTTATCTTTTGTAATGCTGCTTCCATATAAGGAAGTGTATACACCGAGAAAAGCAAGCGTGGATTATTTGGGAGCTGCGTTGTTTGCGATTGGCGTGAGCCTTGTTCTTCTTGTGACGGTGATGGAGAGCAATCAAGTTTTGTACGGCATATTAGGAGCTATCATTCTCGTTATCTTTTATTTTTATGAGAAAAAGCAGACTTCACCGATTGTTCCGCTACCTATGGTCCGCAATAAAACGATTAAATGGATGAACATTAACGGTTTTATTGGATGTGCGGCTTTGTTCGGAACGTCCAGCTATATTCCTTTGTTCCTGCAGAAGATGGCGCATTTGTCCATCTTTATGAGCGGCGTGGCGCTGTTTGGCATGTCCGTCGGATGGATGGCAGCGGCAGTGCCGGCCGGCAAATGGATTATGAAGTACGGATACCGTACGCTTTTGATCATCGGCAACGCTTTGCTTGTTGTGTCAGGGGCGACGCTGGCTTTATTGCAGGCAGAAAACGGTTTTTGGTATATCTTTGCGGTTATGATTATCCAAGGTGTTGCGTTTGGTCTGATCTCGACTGTCAGCGTAATTGGTGCGCAGCAATTCGTAGCTATGCATGAAAAAGGGATCTCGACTTCCTTCCTTATGTTCTCCCGTAATATCGGGACTGCAATCGGCGTAACGATTATGGGCGCTTTATTGACAAAGGCGTCAGGGTTTATGGATGGCATTCATCATTTATTCTTGTTCGGTTTTGCAGGGAGTGTTCTTGCGCTATTAACAGCGTTCTTCATTCACGATAAGCCGAATGAAGAAGAGGCGAAAAGCGTGCAGATAGTGTAAAAGAAAAAGGAGATGTGCAATTGTACATCTCCTTTTTATGTTTTGTAGTTTTACTAAAAAATCAAAAACCGTCTGCGTGTGGCGTAAATGCGATATTCAATCTTTGTTCAACGGCGCGCAGGCGCTGGTTGACTCTGTTTAATTGACGAGTATGGCGTTCTTGGATTTGATTGAGCTGATTGACTTGTCTTTGCAACTGATTCACTCGTTTCTCAAGCTCGTTCACTCGTCTTTCCAGTTGGCGGATTTGCGGCTGTTGGCGGTCGGCATCGTGTGGTTCTTGTCTCAAGTATGGATGATAAGGCTGTTGGACGTACGACTGCTGTTGATGTTGATCGGTATCAAGCTGTTCTTGTGTCATATATGGATGGTAAGACTGTTGGACGTACGGCTGCTGTCGGTCGTCGGTATCAAGCTGCTCTTGCGCCATATAAGGATCATACGGCTGCTGAACATATGGATAATGCTGGCTGTAAACTTCATACGGCATGTAAGGCTGATATTGCATGTATGGATACATTCGGATCGCTCCCTTTTTCAGGATGAATTCTTCATACAGTATGTAGGGAAAAAGCGGAGCGGCACGGCATATGCCTAGATGAAACTTAGAGCCGGAAAAAGGAATAGCTGTTAAGTTGTTTTATTCTTTTTTTCGCTTTTTATAAAATTGATTTGCTTTATACATTGAAGCTTCATTAACGGATGAAGGATACTGATGGCAAATTAGTGTCTTTTTTATTTTTGTTACTGTAGTATAAAAAATAAGAAACATGATGGGAGGAACTATATTATGAATCAAGTCATTGAAACACTTTTACAGCACCGCTCTATCCGCAAATATGAAGACCGACCGCTTACGGATGAACAAATTCGTGTAATTGTAGAAAGTGCCCAGGCGGCATCAACGTCGAGCTATATACAAGCTTATTCCATCATTGGCGTAAAAGATAGAGAGATGAAAAAGAAGCTTGCAGAACTCGCAGGGAATCAGGCATATGTAGAAACAAACGGCCATTTTTTCGTGTTTTGCGCTGATCTATATCGTCATGAGGTACTGGCAGAAATGGAAGGACAAGATATTTATGCTTCCATTGAGAGTACGGAGAAATTTATGGTAGCAGTGATCGACGCGGCTCTCGCGGCACAAAACGCGGCTGTAGCTGCAGAATCCATGGGGCTTGGCATTTGTTATATCGGCGGATTGCGAAATAATCTGGAAGAGGTAAGCGAACTTTTGAACGTACCGAAGCTTGTGATTCCGTTATTTGGCATGTCAGTCGGTTATCCGATGCAGGAAGGGAGCATAAAGCCGAGATTGCCGTTTGAGTCTGTATATCACGAGGAAGCGTATAACAAAGATGAAAAGCAGTTGAAGGAACAGCTGTCCCAATATAATGAAGTAATCAGCAATTACTACATCGAACGCACAGACGGAAAACGGAGCGATACATGGACTGGACAAATGGCACGCATGCTTTCTAAGCCGGTTCGTATGTATATGAAGGAATTTGTAGAGAAGCAGGGAATGAATAGAAGATAAGTCAGACAATATGACTCGTTACTGTGTCCAAGACATGTGCAAGCAGCCGGCTCACTGAAGCTGGCTGTTTTTTAGCACCATTCGTGTCTCAAAAACTGAATCGTCGGCTGCAAATTGGCAGACAAAGCTGTCTCCACCAGCAAATCATAAGCTTTCACATCATCCAATGCTACGTTCTCGCTTAACATTGGATTTAACCTGTGATACCGATTGCCAAGAAGACATTGGCTGTACAGCGAATCTGCCTCCACACTCCCGTTCAGCATCACGGAAAGCAGCGGAAACTGCGGTTCCTTCGATCGTTGCTTTTCAGGAGAATTATAAGACCACTGCCCGAATCCCCATTCACTCGTATCCTGCGTAATTCGTAATTCTTCGCATCCTGTTCCGATGGACAACAGTACAAGATTATCCAGGCTCTGATTGCCAAGAAGCCGATCAACTGCCAGCGCGATTGCTGCAACACTCGGACTGTTTGCAAACACACCTCCATCAATCAGCTGATTGTAGGATGGAAAATAAATAGGAGCCGCCGCACTCGCCATCGCTGCGTCAACTGCTGTTGCACCTCCTGCTTCCGGCAGCGGAAAGTTATGAAAAAAAACCGGCTTCCAACTTGCTTGCATCGGTCCTCCTACATCAAATGCAGTGACAATGGTACGCTTGCTGAAATCCTTTAAACGCAAATTCGGTGTAAAGAACGATGTAAGCAATTTTTTTAAACTGGCATTGCTGTATCTCGGACGTAAAATCGGAATTCGATTGGGGTTGCTGAAAACGCTCATCAGATTCCTCTTTGAAAACATCTGTAAAATTTCACTTGGCGTTTTTCCGCTCCCAAGACCAAGCGCCAAAAAAGAACCCACCGAGGTCCCCGCAACCAAATGAGTCGTCCTAATCAGCTCAGGAAATTCATTGCAAAGACGCGTCAGCAAGACAGCGGACAACACACCGCGCACGCCGCCCCCGTCAAATGTAAGAATTCTGTATCTTGCCATGCTTAACCTCCTCGCTGCGTAAAGTGCTGTATTTACTCCTATATATATACAATTCTATCTAGTTTGGGTGCGGAAATTTTGGATTTTTGATGCATTTATCAAATTTATTTTTTCACCCAGAAGTCTTAAATTCCTTCATTTCTTTTTTAGTGAATTACTGGAAACCGGGGTCGTACATAGATTTATAAACTCAAATTATAATTAATGTAGTAAATGATTCTAGGAATGCGGGAGAAAGTGCCGTGTTTGTAAGCGTTAACTTTTTGATTGATAAGGCAGGTCCATAAGTAAATGCCTGCCATTTTTTAATAACCAAACATTGGAAGCACACGGGTGGTTGGAATTATAGTAGAATAGAAGTGTATTTGGTTTAACTGTTGCAATGCATAGGGACAGTTAAAGGGACAACCAGATGTTAGACTCATGAAAGTGAATATAGAGCATGAGAATATACGGACAGAAAGGGATACATAAGAAGGGCTGTAATGCGGTCATTATGAGTTATGGACTGCTTTTCGATGTCGGAATATTCAAATTGTTTGATGATAGGGGAAACTGCGAAACTATGTAACCCATAACTTATTACACAACTAGGAGGAAAACATCTTATGAAAAATGTGATAAAAGCAGCTGCAGGATTAGCAACTTTGGCTCCGGCAGTTTTAGGCTTCAGCGCAAACGCAGACGCAGCGAGCGGCAAGGTTACAGCGTCGGCTTTAAACGTGCGTACAGCACCGTCTACAAGCGGCAAAGTGATCGGTAAAGTATATCGCAACAGTGCAGTTAACTATACAGACTACAACAGCTCATGGGTAAAAATTAATTTTAAGGGCAAGACAGCTTACGTTTCCAAAAAATATGTACAAGCTGCATCAGCTCCTTCTCAGCCGTCAACGGGCAACGAAAGCTATCAAGGAAAAGTAACAGCTTCTGCGTTAAATGTGCGTGCCGGTATCGGAACTTCTGCACAGATTGTCGGAAAATTACCGAACGGTACGGTCGTGAACGTATCTAACAGCTCAAACGGATGGCTGTATGTAACGTCTGGAAATGTAAAGGGCTGGGTATCCGGTCAATACGTAACGAAGGTAATGGCTGCTTCTACAAATCCGGCACCGACGACACCTGCTGCTAGGCCTGTCGCAACGGACTATAAAACAATGGATTTACGCTATCCCTCGCGTGTAACTGCTGATGAGATTAATAATTACATAGAAAAGTACGAGGCTCTTACTGGCAAGCATTCCGTATTCCATGGACAAGGACAGCTGTTCATTAACGTGGGAACAGATGCGGGCATTAACCAGTTAATCCTCGCTGCTATGGCCATTCATGAAAGTGCGTACGGCACAAATGAATTGGCAATCAAAAAGTATAACCTGTTCAGCGTCGGCGCATATGACGCAGACCCGTTCTACTATGCATATACGTTCCAAAGTGTAGAGCAATCCGTAAAATACCAAGCGAAGTTCTTAAAAGAAAGGTATTTAAATCCGTCTAACTGGAGATACAAAGGTGCGTATCTTGGAGACGCAAACAGCGGAATAAACTATTATTACGCAACGGACAAGCAATGGGGCGAAAAAATCGCAGCGCATGCGAACAGAATCCATCCGTTCAGCGCAGCAGAATATACAAACGTTTCCCTTATGTCAGGTGCGATTCCGGCAGTAGCGGATCCGATTAAACCTCCTGCGAAGAAATAATAGAAGAGGAAAAAACGAGAGTCTTTGAGGCTCTCGTTTTTTATGAAAAGGTGATTTTTTTATCATAAATTAGGCGAGAATACCCCCACTTCAAGCGTGTGAATGGTGTGTAACGGTAAGTGGGGATGAATCGCCTTCGCACAAGAGATAGGCACGTTCCATCTCTATTGTCCAACATGTAAAAATTTTGTAAATGTATAGAACGTATGTTTTGTTTGTGGTAAAATGAGGAATATACAGGGGGTGAATCTATGATTCGAGCGAAACGAGTCTATTTCCAAACCTCAAAGATAAATCTGCAGCGATTGTTTGACTGCAACCGCGAGTCCGCCAAAGTATGGAATGATTGTTTGCGTCACGCAAAGGCGTATCATCTGCAACATAACGGTAAATGGATCAACAAGTCTGCCCTCCAAGCACTAACAAAAGGAAACTACCACTTACATTCTCAAAGCATACAAGCTGTATTTGAAAAGTACTTGTTCGCCAGAGATGCTACAAGAGCTGCCCTC
>NZ_AUMR01000134.1 GCF_000430785.1 Ectobacillus panaciterrae DSM 19096 | reverse complement strand
TCGACTCTCCAAGAGTCATTTGTTGTCTTAAGATGACGCCGCACTCTTTCATCTAATTCCGGTCCATATTGATGAACCCAACGCATAATCGTTGTGTGAGCCATCGATAGGCCACGTTCTTCCATCATCTCCACTACATTACGAAAGCTCAAGTTGTACCGCAGGTACCATCTCACTGTTAACAAAATAATGTCAGGCTCATAATGCTTCCACTTGAACAAATGTTTTGTTTCCATACCGATCACACACCTTTGTAGAGTAGTAGTATCAGTATGTCCAAGTTTAAGAGATTTTTTGCACCAGAACCAGTTTTTGCACCAGAACCAAATTTACTTCTTCACACTGAACACCGTTCCTTTTCTAGATTGATAGTATCAGTATCTCTAAGTTTGAGAGATTACTTACAAATGTTTTAAAATTTCCGCACCAGAGCCCACTTTTACATATTATCAGAAAACATTAGAGTCTATTTTTTCAACGTTTGTATCTGTTTCCAAAAAACTTTAAAAAGCTCTTTAATTTTTTTTAGTTTTTCTATTGTATTTTCACTTAATAAAGTAAGAGCACAATTTACTTGGTAACTTCATTGAATAACTAAATCAACAATTCCTTGAATCATACCAATGAATTTTGAGCTCAATCAAGTCAAAATAAATCATTGAAAGAAGGTAGAAAGTATGGATCAAATGGTCTTAGCAGCGCAACAGTGGTTAAATAGCACGTATAAAGATAAAGCGGGCTATACAAAAATTGAAGAAAATGGGAAAACAGGCTGGCCTACAATGGGGGCTTTAACACAAGCATTACAACTAGAAATTGGAATCATAAATACATCTACTAGTTTTGGCTCTACTACATTACAAGAAATCGCAAAATATTGTCCAATCAGTACATCTTCTAAAACAAAAGAAAATATTGTGAAGATTATTCAAGCCGCTTTATATTGTAAAGGATATGGACCAGGTGGGATTACAGGAGTTTATAGTCCTGGAACACAAACTGCAATTACTTCTGTGCAAAAAGATTTAGGATGTACTGCAGATGGAACAGTAACTCCAAAACTATTCAAAGCACTATTAACAATGGATGCATATGTATTACTTTCTGGAGGAAGTTCCAAAATTAGAAGTATTCAACAATGGTTGAACAAGAAATATATCAATCGAGCTGGCTTCTTTTATATGCCTTGTGATGGCTATTATTCTCGTGATGTACAAAAAGCCTTAATGTATGCAATTCAATATGAAGAGGGATTAGATGATGCTACTGCTAATGGTCGTTTTGGCCCTACAACTCAAGAACTGATTAAAAAGGTAGTATTAAAAGAAGGTTCTATGGGTTCTTTTGTCTATCTATTACAAGCAGCTCTTATTTTTAATGGTTACGATGTACCTTTTGATGGTAATTTTTCTTCATTTATGACTACGCAATTAAAACAATTTCAAGCTTTTTCACTATTAAACGCAAATGGAACATCAGATTTTCAAACATGGGCTTCTTTATTAGTAAGTACAGGTGATCCAAGTCGTGCAGGAAAAGCTTGTGATTGTATTACAGAAATTACACCTGAACGAGCTAAAACATTGGTTGCTGCGGGTTACGAAACTGTGGGACGTTATTTAACAAATGCACCAGGAGGTACATTAAACAAAAATATTAAGCCTGGAGAAATTGAAACTATTTTGAAAGCAGGACTTAGTATCTTTCCTATCTACCAAACAGATGGAAGAAGTAAAGATTATTTTAATTCTACACAAGGTGCGAACGATGCGGTTAGTGCTTATAAAGCAGCAACCGCATATGGTTTTCAAAAAAATACAACAATTTATTTCGCTGTAGATTTTGATGCATTAGGTGCAGATATTCAAAATAATATTTTACCGCATTTTCAGGCCATTAATAATAAAATGAAAGAACTTGGTGGTTATTATAAAATTGGAGTATATGGTCCAAGAAATGTTTGTATTCAAGTGTCTGATAAAGGTTATGCAAAAACAAGCTTTGTTTCTGGGATGTCTACAGGTTTCAGTGGAAATTTAGGATATCCACTACCTCAAAATTGGGCGTTTGATCAAATTTCCACTGTAACAAAAGGAAGTGGTGCAGGTTTAATTGAAATCGATAATAATATTAAATCCGGACGAGACAATGGATTTAAGATCCCGGTGGAAGAATTAAATGGCTATGAATGTATCGTAGTATCAGCCAAAGAAGGTGATGACAGGGGCTTTAAATATAACTTTATTGAAACAGCAATTAAAAGAATAAAAGATTTACCACACGAACATCCTATACCTAATCTAAAAATTACTTGGATTATTGAGGCATCACTGTATTCAAAAAAAGACCTGGAAAATTTCTCTGAAACTGCGCGAAAATTAGGAGTAGAAATTTTATTTATTACTAACAAACAACAATTAATTAATTATATTAATACAGGATCTATTGATGGAGGCGGAATACGTTTACTTAAGATTAAAGACTTTACATGGTTTGGTCATGGTCACAAAGGATATGTTGATTTTGGACCTACGTACGAGCCTAAAGAGGCAGAAGAATACTCTTATCACTTACACAAAATAGATATTGATAAAATACGGACAGGTGCTTTTGCGTTACAAAATTTTACACATTTTTATTCATGTAATACAGGAACACAAATTGATGGTAGTAGCTTTGCACAACTTTGGGCAAATAAAACTAAAGGCATCACAACAGCTTGTACAGATGGACAAACTAGTTATTATTACATTACAATTTGCAGAGATACTGATCAGATCAACCATGCTGTAGAATTTGCTCTAGCAACTAAAAATAGATTGTTAAAAGGATATTCAGAAGAAGGATCATTAAGATACCCAGAACTAGGAAACAAAGAGCCTGAACGTGGGAACCCGAATCCTCATTGGGTAGATTTTAAACCTAACGCTTAATATTCATTTGTTAGCTTAATTAATATAAAATTACGAGAAATAAAACAAAATATTAAAAAAAGGGGATGCTAATTTGTATTGCATTCCCTTTTTCGGTATTGTAATTACAGCGGAGGATAGCGTTTTGTTTCCAATATAAATCAAATCGAACCTTTATCAGTTACTATTCTTAGGTCTTAAATAAAGGATACTAAGTGCAACAAAAAAGATAGGTAACAAAAGTATAATCGATAGACGTGCGATAGAGTTTTCAAAAAAAAGATACTTAAACATTGGTATATCCCAATAAGAAACTTTTAAAACTGCCACGGTATTATCACCAGTTGTTGCATTTCGTGCTGTACCTATAACTTTCCCGTATACAGTAAAATCCCCTATGTACGCTGGATCAGCAACATGACGGAACGGGGTGTCACCCTCTAGTTCAATGTCTGTAGAATTTACATTCGGATATGTATCTTTAATTTTTTCTTTCAATCTCGCTAAATCACTTTCACTTATTCTTTGGGGCGATCCCGTAGTAGCTTGTCCGTACACATGTAGTTTTATGTCATCTTTTTGGATGGCAGTTCTACCTACTATTCTATTCGGAGAAAATAAAAGAAATACAATATACAAAATAAAAAACATCACAAAGACTTTAGAGTATTTTTTTAACTTGTTCAATTGTCGCACCACCAATGTGTATTAAGTCGATTATAAACAAATAAGTTAATAAATTCCATATAAAATATTACATTAATAACGTAAAGTAATGTGTCTTAAAAAATATAATCATAACATCTCTTATTGGGGTATGGAAACGATTGGTTCTGGTGCAAATATTATTTAATAAAGACATAGAGCTTACATAATCTGTTCAATCTCGGATTATGATGCAATTCCAAACAAGTTATGTATAAATTAAACTTCATTTTGGGCAGACTTCACCCGTTGGTGAAGTTGTCCTTTTTTCACTATATGCATGACTTTAACACCCCTCAATATAGAAACAGTTGTTTCATATGACTTGAATCCCCACATAGATCGCACACGTTTTTTAATAAAATGATAATTTTGTTCTACTATATTGTTGAGATATCTAACTTGCCTGATTTGTATACCTTCAGGCATATGTTTTTCTTCTTTTAACTCTTGAATCACTACAGGATAGGCAGAGTTCTTATCCACTGTTATCACGTAAGGTTTAGAAACGTACGAAAAAGCCAAGGCTTTCTTGAAAAAGCGCTTGGCTGCTTGTTTATTTCTTGATTCACTCAGATAAAAATCAATGGTATTACCTTCTGAATCGACTGCGCGATATAAGTACATCCATTTCCCCTTGACTTTTACATATGTCTCATCGACTCTCCATGAATCATTGATTTTCTTTAAGTAGCGTCGAACTTATTTGCCTAACTCAAGGCTATATTGCTGTACTCAACACATGATGGTGGTGTGCGCAATGGACAGACTCCGCTCCTCCATCATTTTCACCAAATCACGAAAGCTCAAGTTGTACCGTAGGTACCATCTTACTGTTTGCAAAATAATATCATGATGATAATGCTTCCACTTGAATAAATTTCGCTTTTCCATACCGATCACACACCTCTTTTAGAGTAATAGTATCAGTATGTCCAAGTTTTATAGATTATTTGCAATTATCCTGAAGCTTTTGCACCAGAACCTTTTTTTTCTATTTTTTTTATTTATTCTACTTTCCTTTCACTTAATAGAGTAAGAGCCTAATTTAATAAAATTTTTATTGAAATATGTATATTTATTTTTAACTACATTATTAAATTAAGCTTCATTAAAAAGAAAAAGGGAGAGAATTTATAATGGTAGAGTCACAGGGAGATCCAGCAGTATTTGCAGTACAAACATGGGTGAATACGAAGTATGAAAAAGTTGCGGGTTTTGTTCCAGCTCCTTTAAATGGTAAAACAGGTTGGTCAACTGTTTTTGCTTTAACAAGAGCCCTTCAAGTTGAATTGGGTATTACTACACTTGCAGATGCATTCGGTCCAACTACGGCTTCTAAATATAAGCAGTGGGGTGAGATGTCTTTAGGAAACGTTCCTACTGATACAAAAGGAAAAGCGATTGTTCAAATTTTAAAAGGTGCCATGTATTGTAAAGGATATAATCCGGGGAAATTTGATGATGTTTTTGATGAGCAAACGAAAAATGCAGTTGTAAGCTTACAACAAGATGCTGGTCTTCCAGTAGCTGATGGTAAAGTGTATGACTATATTTTTAAGGCTTTCTTAACAATGGATGCTTATCGTCTTACTCCGGGTGGAGATGCAAAAGTACGACAAATTCAACAAGATTTAAATAATAAATATTACAAAACATCTGGTGTTCAACCAACAGATGGTCATTACCAACGAGGTACAAATAAAGCTTTAGTGTACGGTTTACAAACAGAGTTAGGGATTCCGGCAGGTAGTCAAACTGGCTCAATTGGTCCTGCGACAAAGGATGGATTACCAATTCTAAAAGAAGGTAGTTCGGGTAGATTTGTTACATTATTCCAATATGCTTTATATTTTAATGGTTATGATTCTGGTTCATTTTCAACAACATATAATGCGACCATAGCAAATAAAGTTAAGGAATTCCAAGGATTCACACTACTTCCTGTTGATGGTGTTGCTAATAAGTCAACTTGGTTATCAGCATTAGTTAGTACGGGGGATCCTGATCGAAAAGGAAAGGCTTGTGATTGTATAACGGAAGTCACTTTAGAGAGAGGCAAAGCTTTAAAGGCTGCTGGTTATGAAACTGTAGGACGTTATCTTACTAATGTTTCAGGTGGTATAAATAAAAAACTACAACCAGGTGAATTGGAAAATATTTTTGCTGCTGGATTATCTGTATTTCCAATTTACCAAGCTAATGGTAGACAGGCTTCAAGTTTTAGTGCAGAACAAGGTCGATTGGATGCAAAAGCAGCATACGATGCGGCGAAAGAATATGGATTCCAAGATGGTACTACTATTTATTTTGCAGTTGATTTCGATGCATATGGGACAGATATTACGGATAATATTCTTCCTCATTTCAAAGCCTTAAACGAGAAAATGGTTCAACTTGGTGGATCTTATAAAGTAGGTGTTTATGGGGCTCGAAACGTATGTATTCAAGTTTCAGAGAAAGGTTATGCGAGGACAAGTTTTGTTAGTGGAATGTCCACAGGATTTAGTGGGAATTTAGGGTATCCACTACCAAAAAACTGGGCTTTTGATCAAATTTCAACGATTAAAGTTGGATCAGGTAGTGGTCTTATTGAAATAGATAATAATATGAAATCAGGTCGAGATACTGGTGTTTCTAAAACAGAATTTGATAAGTTATCCTTTACACTTCAACTTGCTGAAATGGCAAACAGTACGTATAATGATGAACTAAAAACTGATGAAAAAGACCCTGCTGAGGCCTTTACGAGTCCAGGAGGCTGGGTATTACACAAAAAACATGCAAATCAATCAATAACTTCCTTTGATGTATATGTGTATAGAAAAGAAATTTCCAAAGAAAAATATGCTTATACAGTTGCATTTAGAGGTTCACAGCAGTGGCAGGACTTTGTAGTAGATTTCTTACAAGTAGGGTTAAACATGGGAGGTTTACAAATTGGTGAAGCTGCTAATTTTGTTAAAGAATTAATAGAGACTGATGGTAAAGAGATGAGTCATTTGTACATTACAGGTCACTCACTTGGTGGGTACTTAGCACAATGGGTACAAAGTGAAATGATTGATGGGAATATACCTTGGGTTGAATCAAACACAGTGACATTTAATGCGCCAGGATTTAGTCCTAGTATCAATTTTCTTGATATTACACATCAAGCAAAAGTAATCAAAAAACTTGCTAATAATGAACTAAAAAAATATGATGATCTTATAATTAATCATCGTATTGAACAAGATATTATAAGTAAGTTTGGATTTGACTTAGGAATACTCTATGTTTATGACAAATATAACAAAACAATTGAAGACACTAAGGGTCGAAAAGAGATTATTGAATATTATCATAATTGCTCTCGCTTTAAAGAAGTAAATTTAAAATAGAAGTATTTCTAATAAGGTCACTATACCCTTATAGAAAAATAGTAAAAACCAGCTATATTGTGAGTATTTTGCATAATATAGCTGGTTTTTTTATTTCTTTAAAGATGGATGGGCGGTTTTTTTTGTATACTCAAAAAGGAAAGGGCTGCTCATAAGTCGGTTTCACTTTTTAAACCATGAGGACTTTTTCAGTGCCCCCTCTTCCTTGTGGGAAGTCGCCCCTTTTTTAAAACACAACAATTGACGTATTTTATCAAGAATCTACAGTTGTTTTTAATATTTCGAATTTCCCTTGTTTATCCACGGTAA
>NZ_AUMR01000133.1 GCF_000430785.1 Ectobacillus panaciterrae DSM 19096 | reverse complement strand
CTCGCGATTGGTTTATTGGCCGCAAACGTGTTTCATCCCGGCTCTGGCGTGGATATGAGCCATCTGCAAAAAGGAGATATCTCAGCGTATCAGCAAACAGCAAATGCCACGCAACAGCAAGGCTTTGCGGAAACGATCGTTCATATCGTTCCGAAAAACATATTTGAATCCATGGCGCAGGGCGATTTATTGCCGATCATTTTCTTTACTGTTCTATTCGGTCTAGGCGTTGCGGCAATCGGAGACAAAGGCAAGCCGGTGCTTCATTTCTTTGAAGGTGTACTAGAAGCGATGTTTTGGGTAACGAATCAAGTGATGAAGCTCGCGCCGTTTGGGGTGTTCGCGTTAATTGCGGTGACAGTTGCCAAGTTCGGAGTGAGCACGTTGCTTCCGCTTGGAAAGCTTGTGTTGGCTGTGTATGCAACTGTAATATTCTTTGCTGTTGTGGTTTTAGGCATAAATGCGAAATTGACAGGAACGAGTATTTTCACGCTTATTAAAATTTTAAAGGAAGAACTCATTCTTTCTTTTACAACAGCGAGTTCTGAAGCAGTATTGCCGAACATCATGAAAAAGATGGAGCAATTCGGGTGTCCGAAGGCGGTCGTTTCTTTTGTTATTCCGACGGGCTACACATTTAACCTGACGGGCTCGGCGATTTATCAATCACTTGCTTCGCTGTTTGTTGCGCAAATGTACAATGTGCATATGTCACTGACAGCACAAATCACATTGTTATTTGTACTTATGCTGACTTCCAAAGGTATGGCTGGAGTTCCGGGTGCATCGTTCGTTGTTGTGCTAGCGACTCTCGGCTCTATGGGACTGCCGTTAGAAGGAATTGCTTTGATTGCCGGCATCGACCGCATTTTGGATATGATCCGCTCCGCCGTGAACGTATTAGGAAACGCATTGGCGGCCATTTCAATGGCGAAATGGGAGGGCGAATTTGATAAAGACAAAGCGCAACGTTATGTGGATTCCGTTAAAGAATCAAATGTTGCGTAAGAAATAGGAGGAGAATTCGATGGAAGTAAATGAAATAAAACAAAACATGCGGATTGAAAAGGATTTCTTAGGAGAAAAAGAGGTACCGGCGGATGCTTATTATGGTGTCCAAACGATGCGAGCTGTTGAAAACTTTCCTATTACGGGATATAAAATACATGACGAATTAATTAAAGCTTTGGCAATCGTAAAGAAAGCGGCTGCCCTTGCCAACACGGAAACAAATCGGATGTATGAAGGAACCGGCGAAGCGATTGCGCAAGCGGCGCAGGAAATCATTGAAGGAAAATGGCATGAGCATTTTCTTGTAGACCCAATCCAAGGCGGAGCGGGCACATCCATCAACATGAATGCGAATGAAGTCATCGCCAACCGCGCTCTTGAAATAATCGGAAAAGAACGAGGTGATTATCTTCATATCAGCCCGAACAGCCATGTGAATATGTCCCAATCCACAAACGATGCATTTCCGACTGCGATTCATATCGCGACACTGAATATGCTGGAGAAATTATTGGAGACGATGGAATATATGCGTGATGTGTTTGGTGCGAAAGCGAAACAATTCGACCATGTCATCAAAATGGGACGCACGCATTTGCAGGATGCTGTACCGATTCGCCTCGGACAGGAGTTTGAAGCGTACAGACGCGTGATCGAACGCGATATCAAACGGATCCAGCAATCCCGTCAGCATTTGTATGAAGTGAACATGGGAGCGACAGCAGTCGGAACGGGGCTGAATGCCGATCCGCGTTATATCGAATCGGTTGTGAAGCATCTTGCGGATATAAGCGGGCTGCCTCTTGTCGGAGCAGAGCATCTTGTGGATGCGACACAAAATACAGATGCGTATACGGAAGTTTCGGCGGCACTGAAAGTATGCATGATGAATATGTCCAAAATTTCCAATGATTTGCGCTTGATGGCATCCGGTCCTCGTGCAGGATTAGGGGAAATCACATTACCGGCCCGTCAACCTGGCTCATCCATCATGCCTGGTAAAGTAAACCCGGTTATGGCTGAGGTCATCAACCAAGTCGCTTTCCAAGTGATTGGCAACGACCATACGATTTGTCTTGCTTCTGAAGCGGGACAGCTTGAATTGAACGTGATGGAGCCGGTGCTTGTCTTCAATCTGCTTCAATCCATTAGCATCATGAATAATGCGTTCCGCGCGTTCACAGACTATTGCTTAAAAGGAATTGAAGCAAACGAAGACAGAATGAGAGAATATGTTGAAAAAAGTGCAGGCATCATCACAGCAGTCAATCCGCATATTGGTTACGAGGTGGCTGCGCGTATCGCGAGAGAGGCAATCTTAAGCGGACAATCTGTTCGGGACTTGTGCCTGAAATATGATGTATTGACAGAAGAGGAGCTGGATTTGATTCTGGACCCGTATGAAATGACGCATCCCGGCATTGCCGGAGCGGCGCTTTTTGACAGAGAGTAAATACACATGCTTCAGGAGCAAAAGGGGTTTGTACATGACAAACCCCTTTTGTTCACAAACTTAAGTAGAACTTGCAGATACGAGATACTAGAAGTTTGATGAAAAAGGACGGGATCATATGTATAAATTTACCGTTTCTCCAAATGGAGAACTGGAAACGGCTTTGCGAGGCGCGGAGCTATTGGCAACACCGCCGCTTAATAAAGGAGTGGCATTCACAGAAAAAGAGCGAAAGGAGCTCGGATTGACGGGACTTTTGCCGCCGGCGGTATTGACGCTGGAGGAGCAGGCGCGCCGCGCTTACGAGCAATTCTCTTCGCAGCCGAGTGATTTAAGCAAAAACGTGACATTATCGGCATTGTATGACCGAAATGAAGTATTGTTTTACCGTCTTCTTACGGATCATTTGCAAGAAATGCTGCCGATTGTTTATACACCGACAGTGGGATTGGCGATTCAGCGCTACAGCAATGAATACCGCAAGCCTCGCGGCGTTTATTTATCTATTGATAATCCAAAGGGCATCGAAGAAGCCTTCGCCAACTTTGGAGCGGCTGCGGCTGATATCGATTTAATGGTAATTACTGATGGAGAAGGAATTTTAGGAATCGGGGACTGGGGTGTCGGCGGCATCAATATCGCCATCGGCAAATTGGCTGTATACACTGCGGCAGCTGGAATCGATCCCAGCCGCGTGATGCCAGTTATTTTAGATGTAGGTACAGACCGTGATGAGCTGTTGAACAATCCGCTCTATATCGGAAATCGACATCCGCGTGTGCGGGGAGAGCAATACGATGCGTTCATCGAGCATTTTGTGGCTACAGCTTCCAAAATGTTCCCGAATGCCCTGCTGCATTGGGAGGATTTCAGCTCAAGCAACGCGCGAAATATTTTGGACAAGTATCGTAACAAGGTTTGTACGTTCAATGATGATATCCAAGGAACAGGCGCCGTTTCGCTCGCGGCAGTATTGGCGGCGGTGCATACTTCCGGTATGCCACTAAGCAAGCATCGCGTTGTGGTGTTCGGTGCGGGTACGGCAGGAATCGGCATTGCCGACCAAGTACGTGATGCCATGGTACGGGAAGGATTATCTGTGGAAGAGGCGAACCGCAGATTTTGGTGCCTCGACAGACCGGGACTGCTGACGGACAATATGGAGGAATTGTACGATTTCCAACGCCCGTACGCACGCCCGGCTGTGGAAATAAGCGAATACGGCACAGCAAACGAAAGCATCGGTCTTGCCGAGGTCGTACGTCACGTGCATCCGACGATTTTAATCGGAACTTCGACGGTTGCCGGAGCGTTTACAAAGGAAATCGTTCAAGAAATGGCCGCTCATGTGAAAAGACCTGTTATTTTGCCGATGTCCAATCCAACTCCGCTGGCGGAAGCGAAGCCTGCTGATTTGATTGCTTGGACAGAGGGGCGAGCTCTTGTGGCAACAGGCAGTCCGTTTGCTCCTGTTACATACAACAAAACGGTATATGTAATCGGACAATCCAACAATGCCCTTATTTTTCCGGGGCTCGGACTTGGAACCATCGTATCGCGCGCGCAAATCATTACCGACGGCATGTTTACGGCGGCTGCAGAAGCTGTGGCAAGCATGATTGATATGAGTCAGCCGGGCGCGCCGTTGCTTCCGCAAGTGGAAGATCTTCGCACCATCTCTGAGACGGTTGCGATAGAAGTGGCAAAAGCCGCTTTTGCTGATGGCGTGGCACGGGTTAAGAACGATAACATCGCTCAGGCAGTCCGAGATGCGATGTGGGAACCGGTATATCGTCCTGTAAAAGCAGTAAGAGAAAAAGTTTTTTTATAAAAAATGAAAATACAGCTTGTTTGTTTATCGAAACGGGCTGTATTTTCTTGGTGCAAAAAGACTCAGACAGCAAAATCACTATGAATATTATCTACTCTACTGGTAATTTTTATTCGGAATAAAAAAAGTTAATACCGAATTTTAATAGTATAAAAACTCCTATGAAAGAACGATAAATCTTCTATAATCTGTGGTGCTGCGTGCGGCATGGTTGGCTAACGGGCAGCGTTTAGTTGAAGAAAATAACGAAAAAAAGACCGATTTTGATCTTTTTTCTTTAAAATCCATATTGAACTACCCCCACTTATCGGCTGATGCCGCTTGAAGTGGGGGATTCCAGTTCCTCTTGCTCCGCTGGCAAGAGAGTCCAGACCCTCCTCCGTTCAACAGGAGGAGTACGCTATACCGTCAATCTGAAGTACTTGAATCAGTGACCTGTCTCTACCCCTGTAGAAGCAGACAGAGAAGGTGCGCCCTCTTCAAGCGGCATAGCGGAGAGAACACAGCGCATTGCACCCAGCTCCTAGACCACATCATCTGCTCTGGCGATGGGAGTAGAAAACTGGTACCCTATGTTCCGTTTCATGTGTAAGAGGTAAGTCATGTATATGTTAAGCGAGTACTCTACGCAATACGTTACGTTCTTCTTCTGTTAACCATGTGCTCGACAGTTCCATGCCCTGATGGGGGCGGTTGACATCAAACAGTGTGTATAACGCATGTGTACGAATACAGAGCTTCTTGTTCCACGTGCTCCATTGCTTCCAATGGTGGATATTACTTTGCGCCATGTAAGTTTTCAGCACGGTTGGCACCTTCTCTTTATAGCCTAGTCCTCTTCTTCCAATAGTAAAGGCAGCTGCTTGATGAATGGAGATGCCGAATTTACGCATATACTTCCATTTCCCGGAGATTGATGTGTAAGCAGGGTGGACCTCTATTACCTCTACTCCCATTTTATCAGCCCGGCTTCGAATCGCTTCCATCATCTTTCGGTACGCAAACATACTTTTTCTTCGGTTTCTTTTCTTACTGCCGTACTTGTTTCCTGTTTTCGAGAGCGTGGTGTCCAGCTTCTCCAAAACAAGGGGCTTGTTCTTTTGTACAGCTAGATCGACAAGACGAATGGCTTCCGCTTCTATTATCTTTGTAATGGCTCCGGAGGATTTTCCTTCTAGGGAATAAGCGAGGATGCCGCTTTCGAGATAGTTGCCATCTTTGGAAACGTTCGCCCAAGCCAAATGATCATAGTTACAATCCACTCCGATGACACCGTCACTCGTACTAAAATTGATAGAATAATCTGCTTCTACATCTGCCATACATTTGACGATGTAATATACCCCATGGTCTTCGATGGACCATGTAATCGGTTTGCCGTACTGCTTTTTCTGTTTACAAGCGATCTGTGCGCTTACTACATCATTAACGATATCTTGTCCATAAGGAAACATTACAAACGGAAAGGTAAGCACCTTGCCACTCATGGAAGTGAAGGAGAGTTCTTGCTTTTTCATGTTATATTGAAACACGAAGTTGCCACACCAAGCGTCTTTCCGTCCTGAAATCATCATTCTTTTATTTCGTGCGGCACAAAAGAGTTTCTTCCACGCTTCATGGTTTTCTGCGAATTCTTCTTTTGTAAACTGATATTTGAACAGTTGTTTTGTACCGAACACAGCGCTAGGAATATGTTCTTTCAGCTTGTCTTTCTTTTGCCTAAGGCGGTCTAATCGATGCTGCAAACGTCCGATCTTTGCCTTTGTGTGCTTGATTTTCCGGTCCAAGCAGCGATGTTCAAAGGAATAGGTAGTGAGCCAAATGATGGTTTTCTTTTGAAGGGAAAGAGAGATGATACCGCTTCCTTGCAGAATGAAAGGACTGTTCTTCGGGAATGTTGGATTGCCTTTCACGAAACTCTCTTTGATCTTTCTCATTCTTGTCAAAGTAGAGCGTTCGGATTTAAGTTTTTTCTTGATATCTTTGATTTTTTCATCGGTTTGTTGGAGGTAGAGTGTTTGGAGTTCTGTTACGGCGGAGAATAGAGCGGTTGCTTCTTGCCTGGCACTGTTGGCATAATAATCGGTAAGTCCGAATCGTTTCTTAAGGACGGTTTGTAAGCTCTCATCATGCAGTTTGCGGCTCCAACGCTTTTCACGTACCAAGGTTTGAAAGGAAACATGCTTCGCTCTGTTGAATACTTTTAATACATAGGACACCTCGTTCACAAACCCAGGGGGTAAGGTATGTTTATACACCCGTTGCGAGAAATAGGTTTTCTTCATGGTACTCCTTCACCTCTTAAAAGAACGCAAGTTCCCTTTTTATTCTATTTTATACAAATTAAGGAAATACTTCAACGGGTTTTTCGATTGATTAAAAAAACTCCACCTGTAAAGAAGGGACGCAGAGAAAGAACAGAAAAAACGCCCATTCATCCCCTCCTTACTGCTGGGCTCTGCCCTTCACGCAGTTGAAGAAGGGGTCTTCTGGGCTAGAATGATAAAATTTAACAGATCCTTAAAGTAAGAGCAAACATGCTTAAACGCAGCGAGGAAATTTCGATTTTCGACTGAGCAAAATGTGATTTTTTACTTCTGCATGCTTAGACAGACGGTATGTATACTTAGATTGTCTTAATAAAATACTTTCCCGAGCTGCCTTTCCTATCTATTTAGGTTACAGCGTTGTATGAAATCATGTATATTCCTGATTCGTCCAATAGAATCAACCTTTGCAAAAAGAGCCTAAGTAAAAAAGCCCTGCGTACACACTCCCATTGTACGCAAGGCTCTTTCCTATCTGCTCTTCTCCGTAGCCTCCTGCTTGAAGAAACTCTTCATCGCATTGAACACATCTGCTTTTTGTTTCAGAATATAATAACGGAAATTTTCATCATTGATGTTTTTATAAGCAGACATTAGGGTTGAATGGCGGTTATATTGGTACAGTTAGCCAGGATATACCCAAAATTATTAGTATGGGTATTTAGCTTTTAGTTTATACAATCCATCACTAAAAAATCCCCCTTACAACTCGTTACTCTAAGTATAAAAAATCAAACCTTAAAGTTTTC
>NZ_AUMR01000132.1 GCF_000430785.1 Ectobacillus panaciterrae DSM 19096 | reverse complement strand
AAATAATAGAGCTAAAAAGGTTTTTGTTAATAAAAACAGAACAAGATTACAAAATACACTTGAAAGGACAAATAAATGGAAGTCAGTCATTATGAATTACCTAAACGAAGTGAAAGGCAAAAGAATAAGAAACAGAAAGAACCACCAGAAGGCTTATTTTTTTGGGGATTGCTTTGGTCAGTAGGTTACTCAATTCCTAGTCAATGGTTATCTATATGGTCTAGTATCACGGTTGCAGGTTGCTTGTTTTATATCTCAAAGAAATTTGAAAAAATGAAACTACCTTCTCAAGTTAAGTGGAGTATTTCTTGTTCAATATTTTTTATAGGGCTTGTTGTTCTTTATTTGCATATTTTTAACCAGGATTTCTGATAACGGGTTTTATGTAAACTCACATCCTAAAGGATAATTGTTTCATGACAAAAAAGTTGTTTACTGAACAATAAAGTTCCTTACTGGAAGCTACTTTCTTCAACAATCGGGCCATTATATTGAATAAGAGGTTACATAAAACTCCACTTTTTTATGCAGCCACCAGGCTTTTTCAGAAGCCAAAAACGTTGATGTATCAACGATGTATAAAATCATGTATAAATGATAAAAAACGAACAGACGCCAAGCCCTTTAACTGTATGGGTTTGGCATCTTCCTAAAGTTGCTATTATGGTAACTAACTTTGCATGTCGTATACAGCGTAAAAACAGAAGAAACTACTGGCCCTTTCGACAGTAGTTTCTTCTGTTACACAATTAGTTTTTAGGAATGATGCAATCAGTCGCATCTTGGATAGTTTTCTCAAAATATCCGTTAGCCATCCATGCAGCGCGAAACAAGCGCTGCACTACAGAATATGTAAGCAAATTACGTCTTACATGGTAGTTTATACGTTCCAATAAGGCCGAGTATATAAGTATCTTTTATCAAAAATTACAGTCGGAAAAATCTCTCCTTTTTTGGGGCGTACTCTATCTATATGATAAAACATAACGTAAAAAAAGTCTATAATTTCATTGATTTTTATATTATAGTTTGATTACTGAATTCAGTAAGATCCATGGATAAATATAATATTGAAAGGAAAATGTCTATGAAACACAAGCATGTCCCAGTTTTAATTGTTGGGGGAGGCCTTACTGGACTCACCTCTGCCCTTTTTCTTGCACGTCATAACATTGATTATTTACTCGTTGAAAAGCATGCTGATACAGCTATTCATCCAAAAGCCGGAGGAATTACTTTTCGTACGATGGAATTATTTCGACAATTAGGATTAGAGAAAGTCATCCGTACTGCTAGTGAGCCGTTAGATAATATTCGTGGACGGATTGCTGTAGAAACAATCAAAAACATAAACCTAACAGAATTAAAACAGGTAGAGAGTGCTCACAGGAAAAACGACAAAAAGATAGTTGAAATGATTGAAAAGATTAGCCCTTCAAAGGCAGCATCCTGTTACCAAATGGATTTAGAACCTATCCTTCTTCAAGCTGCTGAACAAGGGACGGGACATATACGCTTTAATACTGAACTTGTGGCGTATCAACAAGATAATTCAGGGATAACAGCCACTATAATTGACCGAGACACAGGAACAGAAGAAATCATTCGAAGTGATTATTTAATTGCTGCAGATGGAGCTAAGAGTGCGATTTGTAAATATACGAGAATTCCAACTACAGGAAGAGGAGTCATAGGAGGCCATTATATTAATATCTTCTTTCAGGCGGACTTAAGTACTTTTCTGCAAGGTAGTCAGTTTGGTTTTTATCAAATCCTGAATCCGGAAGTATTTGGTGCACTTATCACAGTGAATAATCGTGATCAATGGATTTATCATGTCGCTTATGATCCTTCGAAGGGAGATCGTCCTGAAGATTTTTCTGAAGAGAGATGCTGTGAGATTATTAAAAAAGCTATAGGAGTTTCAAATCTTGATATTGTCATCTTGAGTATTTTACCTTGGGCGGCTATAGAAAGGACAGCCACTAGTTTTCAAGATAATCGAGTCTTTCTAGTTGGAGATGCCGCTCATCTCATGCCACCTACAGGAGGATTTGGCTCGAATACAGGTATTCAAGATGCTCATAATTTAGCTTGGAAATTGGCGGCAGTGATACACAAACAAGCTCATCCGAGATTGCTCCGAACTTATCATGATGAAAGACACCACGTTGTAGAGGTAACAACGAAATATGCCAGTGATTTGTTATTTAGTGCTATAAATAAAGGTATAAGCACCCTCAATAATATGGATCATCTTGCAGTTACTGTAGGTTATAAATATGCCTCGAAAGCCGTTATCGAACAAGAACCAACTACACATAGAATGGATCGGTTAGAACTAAATGGAAGACCAGGAACACGTGCCCCGCATATGTGGGTGAATTATCAAGATAAGTGTATATCTACGCTAGATTTAATAGATGGAAAATTTGTCTTGTTTACGGGGGAAAACAATAATCTTTGGCGCACTGCTGCTCAGAATGTATCTTCTCACTTAGGTATCTCTATTAATGTTTATGGTATCGGTTCACAGGGAGATTTTGTTGAGTGTGAGGATAGCTGGGAAACATTGTACGATGTTACGCCTCAAGGAGCTGTATTGATAAGGCCAGATGGTTTTGTAGCATGGCGTACAAAAGAGGGAGAACCAAATCCTAATCTGATTCTTAAACAGGTCATGACTAGCATACTATGGTAAATCTGTTTAAACTAACACTAATGCGACTGATTTAAAGTTGATTAAAAAGTAAATAATAAAAATAAGAAAAGGTGTACAAAGGTACACCTTTTCTTATTTTTCCGTGCCTTTAATTGCAAGAAAGTTAAGTAGCATAGTTGAGGTTTTTTCTACATGCTTTTAGAGAAACATTTGTCATTTTATTTTTTAATATCAAATAATGCTCCACAAATCCGTTATTTTATGACCATTCGGGAAGTTACAATTTGAAGTTAAAGATTCTGGGAAACTTCTACCTGGTCATGGTGGTGTTTTGGACAGATTAGATAGTTGGATATTTGTTTTTATCGGACTAAAACTTATAGGTAGGGTCTAAGGAATTAATAATAAATTTTATTCAAGAAAAGGGCGCAAGAATTGAACATCGATGGACTGTTTCAGCAGTCCATTTTTCTTGGTCTTTAATCAGTTAAATGGCAGGTTCAACAAGGAATTGATATTTAAAGGAATAGTTTCTGGTAATTTCAAAAAATTCTCTGAATTAATCCTTCTCACTAAGATCTTTTTATTATAAAATGATGAGAATATTTTATGGAGCAAGTTTTGTAATAAGGGGGGAGAACGATGATAAGAAGACTAAATGAAAGCGATCATGAAGTTTGTTTTCATTTGTTAAAAACTAGGCGTGCTGAAAACTTATTTATAATTGGTGACATTGAGGCGTACGGATATGACCAAGAATTTCAAAAGCTTTGGGGAGAGTTTAACGAAAGTGGAGAACTAATTGCTGTTTTGTTAAAATACGAGGAAAATTATATACCATTTGCAGCAGAATTATTTAATGCTGAAGGATTTGCTGAGATCATGTCTAATGACCCTGATTTTAAGATGATGTCTGGACTAAAGGCGATCACTGAAAAAATTGAGCCATACTTGGATAAACAACTTAAAAGAAAAAGACAAACCTATTATGCAAAATGTACTAGATTAAATACCATTAAAAACGATGTTGATTTCTCGAATGTACAACAAGCATCTCCTCACGATGCAGAAGCACTTGTTGAATTACTAAATTCAGTTCCGGAATTTAGGGATTCAATCATTACAGTAGAAAGGAAACGTCGAGGATTGAAAGATGGAACTTCACGTTCATTTTTTATAATGGAAGATGGAAAAATGGTATCAACGGCTTCGACGGCAGCAGAAAATTCCTTGTCAGCAATGGTTGTGGGAGTCGCTACGCTAGAAAACTATAAGAAAAAGGGAAATGCAACCAAGTGTATGCTCAAGCTTTGCAGTCATCTTTTACTTGAAGGGAAAGAACTATGTTTGTTCTATGATAATCCCGCAGCTGGAGCAATCTATAAGCGAATTGGTTTTGAAGACATTGGATTCTGGATGATGTATACATACATATAGATAAAAGTCTAGGCTGTTCTTATTGCAGCCTTTTCTAATTGTACTAACATTTAGTATGCGCAAGTAAGCTCTTCAGCCTTTAATAATAATGTAGATCTTCCGCAATCGGGCGCAATTCCAAAATAAGAAATGCGCTCTTTCTTTATGTAAAGATCTAGTTTAATGGAGTAAGCAGTATTGAGCAAACTGGGCAGTTTAATAAGATAAGAATTTGAAATTATTCTGAATTTTATATGGTAAAATGAGGAGGCATTAGATGTGTAGAAAGGAAGCTTAATATGGAAAAATATAAGGTAATTTTATTTGATTTAGATGGAACACTTTCAGACTCAAAAATGGGTATAACTAAATCTGTTCAATATGCGTTACAGAAAATGGGCATTGATGAGCCTAATATTGATAAGCTTGAATGTTTTATCGGTCCACCATTACAAGTTTCATTTGCTGAATATTACGATTTCGATGAGGAGAAAGTACAAAAAGCAATTGATTTTTATAGAGAAAGGTTTAAGGAAAAAGGGATGTTCGAAAATGAGCTATATTCAAATATTCCATTACTATTAAAATCGTTAAAAGAACAGCAATACACTTTAGTTGTTGCAACTTCAAAGCCAACTGTATTTTCAGAACAAATACTTAAGTATTTTCATATTGACCAGTATTTTGAACTTGTTGTTGGAAGTAATCTTGATGGAACAAGAACAGCAAAAACTGAAATTATTCAATACATACTTGATAAGTATAATGAGTATAGTCTAGGTGATTTTATTATGATTGGTGACAGAAAACACGATATTATTGGTGCAAATAATACTGGTATTGACTCTATTGGAGTAACTTATGGATATGGTTCATTTGAAGAATTAAGTGATTCTCACCCTACACATATTGTCAATAGTATTGAAGAGATAAAAGATATTTTAATAGCAAGTAAAGTTGAATAAATGACGATATTTTATTATTCAGCTAAAGGGCGCAATTGTTGAGCAACACATGTAGAAAATGATCAAACTTTTTATAAAATCGATACTTAAATCTACTAGATAAGAATCCATTTTGATCATCTTTTTTCGAAATAGATTCTTTTTATTTATTGAAAAATATGGGTTTGTGAGGTGTTTTTTATCAAACTTAATTTAAATGCTACAATTAAATAACGGTACCATTGCATGCTAAAAAAATACAAAAAGAGCCATTAATGTGGCTCTTTTTGCATGTAAAGGTATTTTGTGTAAAATGTCGATTCGAATTCATAATAATTAGATAAAAAGATAATTTCAAGCGGTAAAATATTACATTTAATTGATAAGGAAACAAATAACAAGATCCCTCCTGGCTGTTGGAATATGCAAGATTTTATATAGTTTTTTGGCATATCTAGCACATAACCAGAGAGCCAAAACTCGCACCATTGACGCAATGTATAGAATCCTGCATATTTAATAATGTTCGATAATAAGGGAAATGTTGATATCATGGGGATGGTGGGGATAAGGAACTACCGATAATGAGATGTTATGTAAACCTCACATGAATATCATATACAGCAAAAAAGACACCATACATCGCTTCTTCTGGATGGTATAATTTGGTTAAGTCACATTGTGTATGAGGAGGAAGTCATGAGTATTAGAAGTTTATTAGACATCAAACTTTTGCTGATTGGATTGCTTTTATTTCTTGGTGGAATCTATGCTTCTCAATGGAGTAATCTTGCTATCATAATCGGGATTGGCGGAGGAATTCTTATGGGATTAAGTGTTACCAAACAATTATTCAAAAACTAATTCCTCTCCCGCGTGGGGAGGGGTTTGCTACGAAAGGGAGATGAGCATATGAATTCTTGGGGATGGATTTCTATTATTATGGTAGTCATAGCCCTCATGTTGGATTACATAAACCGAATCAACAAAAGACTAAAACGAACAGAGTACAAAGTTGAACAACTTTTGAAACAGACACATCTTCCAGAGTATCAGATCAATGAGGAACTACGCCAACTAGTTAGGGATAATGAGAAAATTGAAGCCATCAAGAAAGCAAGAAGCGTTTTGGGTTTATCGTTACGAGAAGCAAAAAATTACGTTGATTCCTTATAAAAGCAACTTCCGATAACGCGTGTTATGGTGCGACAAGAAGTCGCATTCTCACAGTGTAGCTTCGCTACCCATCTAGACGTAAAGACGGTCTCCGTCCGAAACTGCATGTTTGGTAACGAGCATGTAGGTTGCATGAGGAAATGAGGAAACAGAGGACAAATGCATGGTCCGGAACACTGCTAGGAGAAGATAGGTATGGTAAACGAGAGTGAAGGTTTGTAAGCTTCGTAAACGTTAGCTTAAGATAATGCATGGTTTTGCTTGGGTATTGGCAAGAGGAAAAGTAGGGTCATAATACTACTGTGCTGCGTCCCGCATCTTGTCCGGAGTAAAGAACCTGCCTAACCCTATCGCATCTGTGGAATGTGGAACTTGGTAAGCCCTATGTTATCTGTATAAACAGTAGGGAGATCGTAAGATCAAACGATGTAACAGAGGGTATGGGATATGGGAGAAAGCAAATGCCGTTATACCGAAAGGTAACAGGAAAGCAAAATGTATAACTGAACGGATACTGTCATCCTTACGGATAAAACTATGACAGGCTCGAAAGAGGGCCCACTTCCCATAGGTCTTCAACACGTAAATATATTTGTGGTTAACTTTTGACGAAAAGGAGCGTGCAGTTATGGACACCTCAGAACGAGCGGCGGCGCACGCTTCATATACAAATTGGAACGCAGTGAATTGGCATACAATCCAAAAGTATGTGATAAAGCTACGACAAAGAATTTATCGTGCCGAACAACAAAAGAAACGTAGAAGAGTTAGGAAACTTCAACGATTACTCCTACGGAGTGAAGCTAACTTACTGTTGTCTATTAGAAGAGTCACACAACAGAATAATGGAAAGCGCACCTCTGGAGTAGATGGTTATACAGCACTTCATCCTGGCAAAAGAAACGAATTATACCGACAGCTAAAGAAGCTCAGTATATTTCAACATCGTCCCAAGCCAGCGAAACGAACCTATATTGCGAAGAAGAATGGAAAACTGAGACCTCTTGGTATTCCGACTATCAAGGACAGAATCTATCAAAATATGGTGAAAATGGCGTTAGAACCACAATGGGAAGCAAGATTTGAACCCGCCTCATACGGGTTCCGCCCGAAGCGGAGTACACACGATGCCATTAGCAATATCTTTAATAAGATTAACACAAACAGTAAGAAAATGTGGATATTTGAAGGTGATTTTAAAGGATGTTTTGACCATCTAAGTCATCATTGGATACGAAAACAAATCTTTGATTTTCCAGGAAGAACACTGATTCAGCGATGGTTGGAAGCTGGATACATGGATCAACTTTCTTTTTCCGAAACCAGTGAAGGAACTCCGCAAGGAGGAATTGTCTCTCCGCTTCTGGCTAACATTGCATTACATGGAATGGAAGAGGAACTTGGCGTTATATATCGAAAGACATATAAGGTGAATGGAAGTTACGCAATTCATCCTAAATGCAGGATAGCGATTGTTCGATATGCAGATGATTGTGCGCCACGAAGGCGTAGGGCTGGATAACAGTCCGAAAGCTATGCTTAGCTGAAGATGAGGGAGGGCCCCTCGGAGCCGCCATGCAGGTG
>NZ_AUMR01000131.1 GCF_000430785.1 Ectobacillus panaciterrae DSM 19096 | reverse complement strand
GCATTAGTCACGATAGGATTTCCCAACTGTTTGCCTTGAAGGGATGGGTTTTCTTCAATCATTTTTTTGCGCCATGCTACTCTTAATTCTGGCTTTCCTGCGGGTGGTGCATATTCGTAGATATCTTTTGGTGCATAGGAAGATAATGTATCTTGAATAACTTTTAAGTGCATCGGCTCGTTATTCTCCAAAGCAATTCCTATGGTAGTGTTATATTTTGTAGCTTTTATTTTCGCCTCAGCAGATTGACTCAATATACCTTCTTTTGGAAAATAAATCTGTTTGCCCAAATTTGAAAGCATAGCAAATACATATGGATTTTCACGCTGAATGGTTTCGTTTAACTGCTTAGCCAGTGAATGCATAGTGTTCTTCCTTTCAATCTTTTATTTCCCAATTATTATACCATTTTCATCGTTGTGGCCTGGTGCAAAAAACTTCAAGTCACTTGCAAGTTTTTGCACCAGGGCCTAAAAACTTATTTATTCTCTGTCAAATAGAGCTGCCCCTGAAATTCCGGGGTTTGTCATTTCATAAGGATTTAAAATAAGATCAAGTTCTTCATCTGTTAATACATCATATTGCAAGCATAACTCACGTACTGATTTACCTTTTAAAATAGCTTCCCGTGCGATCCGAGCCGCCACTTCATATCCGATATGCGGGTTAACAGCCGTAATAATACCTACGCTTTTTTCTACGTATTCTTTTAAACGTTCTTCGTTTGCTTCAATTCCCTTTAAGCAATGGTCTGTAAATGCACGGAATGCATTATTCATAATACTGATGGATTGAAGCAAATTAAATACGAGAACTGGTTCCATAACATTCAATTCCAGCTGTCCTGCTTCCGATGCAAGGCAAATAGTATGATTTTCCGATTACTTGGAACGCCACCTGATTAATGACCTCAGCCATTACAGGATTGACTTTCCCAGGCATAATGGATGATCCTGGCTGACGGGCAGGCAATGTAATCTCACCAAGTCCAGCGCGGGGACCGGAAGCCATCAATCGCAAGTCATTGGCGATTTTTGACATGTTCATCATGCATACTTTTAGTGCAGCTGATACTTCCGTATAAGCATCCGTGTTTTGTGTCGCATCCACAAGATGCTCTGCTCCCACAAGCAAAAAGCCACTGATATCGGCAAGATGCTCAACTACGCTTTCAATGTAGCGAGGGTCCGCATTCAAGCCGGTTCCCACCGCTGTCGCGCCCATATTCACCTCATATAAATGCTGTCGTGATTGTTTAATGCGCTTTATATCGCGGGCAAGCACGCGGGCATACGCTGCGAACTCTTGGCCTAAACGGATCGGTACAGCGTCCTGCAGATGCGTACGGCCCATTTTGATGACATGGTCAAATTCCTTTGCTTTTTGTTCAAATACGCCATGCATATATTCTATTGTGCCTAATAATTTTTCTAACATATTCAATGTTGCAATGTGAATCGCAGTCGGAAAAGCATCATTTGTAGACTGTGACATGTTCACATGACTGTTTGGACTGATATGAAAGTAGTCTCCTCTTTCTTTTCCGATCAATTCAAGCGCGCGGTTGGCAATGACCTCATTCGCATTCATGTTCATCGATGTTCCTGCGCCGCCTTGAATTGGATCAACAATGAAATGATCGTGCCATTTGCCGTCGATGATTTCTTGAGCAGCCTCCACAATTGCCTTGCCTGTCCCTTCGTACAGACGCTTTGTTTCCATATTGGCAAGAGCGGCCGCTTTCTTGACGATGGCTAAAGCCTTAATGAGCTCTTCATGAATGGTATACCCTGTAATAGGAAAGTTCTCAACAGCGCGTAATGTTTGAATGCCGTAATAAGCATCCGCCGGCACCTCTTTTTCTCCTAAGAAATCCTTTTCAATCCGTACGTTTTGTTTTTTCCTTACTTCTATATTTATCATCATATTTTTCTCCCTTTTTACATGTTAGTTTGATTTACGCTACTTTAGATTGCTTAAGGGAAGCTGTATAACGATCTGCTTGTTCTTTATCATATTGGCCTTCCCATTTTGACATGACAATTGCAGCCAATGCGTTACCTACTACGTTAACAGCTGTCCGAAGCATATCTAAAATACGGTCAATGCCAGCGATGAACGCCATACCTTCGAGAGGAAGTCCCATCGACCCAAGTGTCGTTAACACTACTACAAAAGAGGCTCCAGATACTCCAGCCATTCCCTTGGATGTCAGCATGAGCACAAGTAGGAGTGTAATTTGCTCCGGTATGGATAAATGAATCCCATACATTTGTGCAATGAAAAGTGAAGCAATTGCCTGATAAATGCTTGAACCGTCAAGGTTGAACGTATAACCGGTCGGAATAACAAAAGAGGTAATCGCTTTTGGGCAACCAAGTTTTTCCATCTTATCCATCAATCTCGGCAATACAGATTCAGAGCTTGCTGTTGTGAATGCTAACAACAATTCATCTTTCAAAACTTTAATAAGGACAAGTACACTGGTACCGGCCATTTTCGCAATAATGCCTAATACAACAAATACGAAGAAGAACATGGTTACATATACTGCAATTACTAACTTTCCTAGAGGAATCAATGAAGCGACTCCAAATTTTGCCACATTGACGCCTATTAATGCAAATACACCAAATGGGGCAAACTTCATGACAAGATTTGTCATCCAAAACATCGCTTCCAACACACCATCAAAGAATTTCAAGATTGGCTTTCCTTTTTCTCCAATCGTTGCAACTCCTATACCGAATAAAACGGAGAAAAAGATGATTGCTAACAAGTCTCCTTCTGCCAATGACTGGACGATGTTACTTGGTACAATATGAACAATTTTATCTACAAAACCCGCACTTTCAGCTGTTTTAGTTGTTGCTTCATACTTAGATATATCACTTTTTTCAAGACTACTCATTTCGATGCCAGTGCCTGGTTGGAATATATTTGCAGCTAGCAGACCAACAGCAATTGCAATCGTGGTAACAATTTCAAAATAAAGAATTGTTTTTCCACCTAGCTGTCCTAGCTTTTTTATATCACCTACGCCCGCTATCGATACTACAAGAGCTGCTACAACAATCGGTATA
The DNA here is from genome assembly GCF_000430785.1 of Ectobacillus panaciterrae DSM 19096. GTDB lineage: Bacteria > Bacillota > Bacilli > Bacillales > Bacillaceae_G > Ectobacillus > Ectobacillus panaciterrae. The sequence goes on along the minus strand of NZ_AUMR01000131.1, from coordinate 5,189 downwards.
ACAATCATCTTGATTAACCGAATGAAAATGTCACCAATTGGCTGAAGAACAGCCATCGCTGTTTCATTACCATAGAAAACGGCCCCCGCTAGAATACCTAATGCGAGTCCGATAAAAATTTGTGTTCCCAATCCAAATTTTTTCATATTGAAACCCCTTTCATTTTTTCGTTCTTGATTCACTATGCACTCCTCTATTCTTATAGATAATAATTGAAGAATGATGAGTCCTTACCCTTTCATACATTGAATGATTCGACTGTCATCATGATAAGAAAAACTTTGTTTATACCTCCTCCTTTTAGAAGTGATAATTCCTCAAAATAATGGATGAACTTCCAAATAACTTACCTTATTAAAACTTTTTTATAATTGCCCTAAAGCTAATCACCTCAATATGATTGTTAGTGACCAAAATTATAAAATTTTCAGAATTCATCCCTTATTAGTGTTAATTATAAATTCTTTGTAACCAGTTGAGTTATAGAAGAAAGCTATATCTAAATAGAAGATATCTATAGAATTCACATACCTATCAACTCCAGAACAAAAACAAACCGATTGATATATCAATCGGTTTGTTTTTGTTTACACATCTTATCTTTTAGGAAATCAATGAAAACAGATTTTGGTCTGCCTTTTAAATAGATAAAATCAATACTAATATTAATTTTCACTGGAGGTGCCATTTCCACTCGGATCAATTCTCCATTTTCTAATTCTTGTTTGACACAATGTTCAGGCAAGAAACTAATGCCCATCCCTTGTATCACTAAATTTTTTGCTGATTCCATATTATCTACTTCTAAAGATATGGTCGGGTTTACATCATTACTTGAAAACAGCCGATGAATCATGAGCCAATCCATGGATCCATAATCAAAAAAGATAAGGGGTTGTTTACTCACATCTTCTATTGTTACTTTTTCTTCTTTTAAAAATATATGATTTCGAGGCACAAAAAGGCCAATAGGGTCATTATAAAGACGAATTGATTCTACTTGAGGATGTGTTTCTGTTCGTACGATGCCAAAGTCAACTTCTTTATTAATAACCTTCTGTAAGATGTCTTGCGAATGACCCGTTACAATTTTTACTCTAACATCCTTAAATTCAGATTTGAAACCAGGTAAAATTTCAGGAAGAATATTATTAGATATTGATAAGGCACTCCCAATTACCAAGTCATATGGGATTGCTACTTGTTGCAACCCATACTTTGCTTCCTGATAAGACTGCAAAATTTTTTGTGCATGTGGAAAAAAATACTCTCCTTTTTCAGTTAAGGAAATCTTATTGCCATTTCGATGAAAAAGCTTTATATTAATTTCACGTTCAAGTGATTGAATACGTGCTGTTACAGAAGGTTGGGCTAAATAAAGAGCTTCGGCGGCTTTATTGAAACTACCCAGTTGACAAACATATATAAAAGCTTCAATATTTTCAATATTCATGTCTAAACGCTCCTTACTTTAGCTCTCTATTATCATTTACTATAACATGTACCCGTAGATCGTATGCATCAAACATTCATAAAATAAGAATGCGACAATTCTGCCGCATTCCCAACTTCTAAATTACACCTTTATTATTTCTTTCTCTGTTCCATTAGCTATTTTAATAACCATTTTAGCTACAATTTCTGTTGGATCAATAACGCAAATGTTTTCGGATGATTTCAATACAAGGGGAACCTCTGTGCAACCTGCTATGATAGCCTCAGCTCCGCTCTCTTTCAATTTATCAGCAACCGTTGAAAGATATAAACATCCTGTTTCTAAATTTCCACCTTTAATAGCATATATTCCTTCCATCACTTTTTCTTGCATTTCTTTATCAGGCTCAATGACATCAATCCCGTAATTTTGACAACTGTTTTGGTATAGTTCCGTCTGAATCGTCCCATCCGTAGCTAACAAACCCACTTTTCTAAAATTGTTTTCTTGCACAAAACGAGCTGTTTCTAAAGGCATATGCAGGATCGGAATACTAACAGACCTTTTAGCTGCTTCATAGAAAAAATGAGCGGTATTACACGCAATAACAAGAAACTCCGCACCAGCGTCTTGCAATCGCTGCGCTGATTGTACAATGTATGGAGTCGGATCTATTCCCTTGCCCAGAATAGCCGTTGTCCGATCAGGTATTTGAGAATAGTTGTCTGCAATGATATGGATATGATCTTGATCCTTCATTGCAGGTGTATAAGAAATAATTTTATTCATTAAATCAACAGTTGCCAAAGGCCCCATGCCACCAATAATTCCAACAACTTTTTGCATTTTGTTCACCACTTTTAAAAATATTTTGAAAGCCCAATCTTAATAAAATTCCTAGTATTTCTGTAAATGCATTTTTGAACTGATTGACTTAATTATAAATTCCTTTTTAAGCGATGAGTTATAGAAAGGATCTATACAACAATAGAAACTATGTATTGATAACTAGTGCATAAGGGGATTTTGATATCGAAGCTTACCATCCAACAAGTGATGAGCAGGTATATGTGCTGGTTGATAACTGGTATACGAGTAGAAAGCTTATCGGTGACTCATCATTTTATTATTCCTAAATCCCCCAAAGACAATAGTGGTAATAAAAAAGCGTATATAAATGTAATCGGTGAAGGGGGAAGTATTTTTGAAACTGTTCGGAAACTTCCTACCAAAGCAGGAAAAGTTCCAAGTTATATGAACTTGAAAGTTCTTGTAATTGGTGAAAATGCGGCCAAATCTTTTGACATGAGCCTCATCTTAAATTATTTTTTACGGAATCCAGAATCAAGAAGAACAATCAAAGTGTTTATTGCCAAAGGGAAAGCAACAGACGTATTTGAAACCGAACCATATCTATTAGAAGATCCAGCTATTAATCTCATGGAACAAACAGACAATTTAGGACAAACCCTTCAAATGGCTCCCAAACTGACGTTAGGCGATATATCTGAGGAATTAACCTCGCATAACAGCTTTATTGTTCCAAGATTAGCTAAATCTAAAAAGGACGTGAAAACGTCTGGATCTGCGGTTATTAGTGGAACAAGCAATAAGATGGTGGGGTGGTTAGCAGAGGACGAAATGGAAGGCTGGAACTGGTTGACTGGTAAAGGAAAAGGTGGAATTGTTAAAGCTAAAGATGAGGTGACGAATGCTCCTATTGTATATGAGGTTCTTAACATGAAAAGCAAAATTATACCCTATGTCAAAGACGAGAAGGTCTCGTTTACTGTAGAAATTGAGACAGAAGGAAATTTGCGGGAAGATTGGGTAATTACCGGAAACTCGTTTGATGAAAGCTTCATCAAAAAAGCCGAGTATGTGACAGAAAAAGAAATCCTATACCTAGCTAAGAAAACCATGACTAAAACACAGAAAGATTTCAAACTAGATGTAATAGGATTTGGAAAAAAGTTAAATATCTATTATCCCGATGTATGGAGTAAGTACAAAAAAGACTGGGATAAAAAATTTAGCAAGATACCAGTCGAAATTAAGGTAAAAGTACAAATTCGTGAATTTGGAGAAAAAGGAAGAAAAAAATAAATCCAATAAAATTAACCGGATTCTGATCAGAATCCGGTCACTACTTCCTACTCATATCCCCCTAAAAGTTCACAAAAAGTGTGGATTCTCCTCATTACAAGATTTTTTTGCTACCATTTATTTTATACAAAACATATGTTTATTATAATTTGTTTTTTTATGCTTTTATTATAATGATATTCAACAAAAAAACGGACATTTCTGTGACTTTCTTTTTTATTTAACGTAATTTCTTTAAAATTAAATGTCGTTGTCTAATAAATTAGAAATAGGGTGTTTTTGCCCATCCCCTCGAAAAGGTGGATTAAGGGATTTTCCGAAAAACAAATCCCCGTTAAATAGAGAATGGGCGCTTCCTTATTCAAGAAAAGCGCCCTTCGTATTATAAGGTCAATGAGTTTTGTCCATAAAAATGGTATCGACAATCTTATTAATGTGAACTTCTGCTGTATTTAATGAATGAATATTTAAATCTTCATTTTTGATTAACATAGGGAGTTCTGTGCAACCTAATATGATCGCTTGTATACCGTCTCTATCTGTCATTTGTTCAATGATATTTAAAAAACCTTTTTTTGTTTCGTTGTTCACGATGCCATTTTCTAATTCTTCAACAATTTTTCTATGAATGTATTCCTGTTCCGATTGATTCGGTACTACCATCTCTATGTTATGAGAAATAAATGGTTTTTTGAAAAAATCATTTTCCATCGTAAACTTAGTTCCTATAAGACCAATCTTTTCTAAGCTCAATTCTTGTGCTTTTAAATATGTTTCTTCTACAATGCTTATCATAGGTACTTGGACTTTTTCTTGAACTCGTTCAAAAACAATATGTGGTGTGTTTCCAGTGAACACCACAAAATCAGCCCCAACACTTTCTAATTTTTGAACAGCATCAGTTAAGTAATTAATTAACTCTTGTGTCTGTCCATTCATAAGCAAATTAAACATCTTGTACATATTAATGCTGTTAATAAAGAGTTCTGGTAAATCTTCTTTGCTTCCAATCTTTTCTTGAAATTTAGAAATTATTGATTGGTAATAATCTACTGTTGATTCTGGTCCCGTACCTCCAACAATTCCAACCTTTTTCATCTTATCAGTCCCTTATCAGATATTTTCCATTTTATTTATCAAGAGCCGCAATAACCTCAATCTCAACTAATGCATTTTTGGGTAGCTTCTCAACAGCAACAGCCGTTCTCGCAGGATAAGGAGAACAAAAAAATTCTTTATATTTGTGGGCGTAAAACCACGATACCTTTAGGTTCGTGGATGTAAGCCCACGGTTTTCATTCTTGTTCTTGCATGTATTTTTGAATCGTTTCTTTGCTGACATTTCCAATGGAACAAGCGAAACATCCGTCACTCCAAAAGGTTCGTTCCTTCCAAAAATGTTTGGAAAGATACGTTTCATGTTGTTTCCAAATGTGAAACGTAGTCATTTGCTTGCGTAGTCTTACGATTTCAAGAATACTCATCTTAGGTTCATAATGAATAAGCAAATGGATATGATCCTTATCTACTTCTATTTCGACTATTCTAAAATAGTATCTATTGGCTATATCGTGCATGAGTTGTTTCACATCATTTCCAAGTTGAATCAACAACTTTTTTCGATACCTCGACAAAGTTAAAAAGGCTT
>NZ_AUMR01000130.1 GCF_000430785.1 Ectobacillus panaciterrae DSM 19096 | reverse complement strand
TTAATCTGGAGATTTCAAAATATATATTGGTTCTAAAAAATAAAATGAGAGAGGAGGACTGGTTGATTTGAGATGGTTTTATATGTTTTTATATATTTCAAATTAACCAGGAGGTAATGGAGCGAATTATATTACAAGGAATGGGGATAGACACTGCACTTACAAGTAAAATGATTGAACACCATTTGATTAGACCTTAAAGAAAAAAAGTATTAAGAAATCGCGGTAAATAATTTATTAAAAGATTATGATCGACAAGGAGAACCCCTTATGTGGATTGTCGGTCCTTCGACAAAACCATTAGATATAATTCCGACAGACCTAATACCTAAAACTGCTGCTGATAACGCTGATTATGTGAACTGCAAACTACAAAACCTCTGATTACTAGAATTAGAGGTTTTATCATGCCTATCAAGCTAAGGAGATGAACTGTCCCTAAAGCAAGAAAATAGCGATTGGAGGAATTTTTCATAATGACTGAGCTAAATGCATTATTTCGTAAAAGAATCGGTATCCCAGAAAATGAAAAAATCACATTTGAAACGTTGGATCATGTTCTTGAAAAAACAGCAAAAACCATCCCTTTTGAAAACTTATGCATCATTGCAAATAAAACAAATGATGTTACCAAAGAGAATGTAGTTGACAAAATTCTAGTAAGAAATGAAGGGGGGCTTTGTTATGAATTAAATTCGATCTTTCATTTTTTTTTAGTCGAAAATGGCTTTAGCGCAGCCTTAGTTCGCGGGGTGGTATACGATAGTGTAGCGCAAAGCTGGCCTACACTGGGGAGAACCCATGTAACCAATCTTTTAATACATGATGGGCAAACATATTTGGTTGATACTGGTTTTGGAGCGAATTTGCCCTTAAGACCCGTTCCTTTAAATGGTGAAGCCATCACCTCTTCTAACGGAGAATTCCGGATCAAAAAAGTGGATAGTGATCATGGTGATCATATTCTGGAAGTGAAACTGAAACATAAGGATCCAGATTGGAAAATAGGTTATGCCTTCGATTCTAAGCGTCCTGTAAAGGATGTAACTGAATTTAATGAGATACAAAAAATCCTCATCGAGGAACAAGAGTCTCCCTTTAATAAAAATCCATTAATTACCCGGCTTACAGATGAAGGACATGTAACGTTAACCGATACTTCCTTTACACAATGGACCGCTGGAAAAGTGATGAAAGAGACGATTGATCACAGAAGATTTAAGGAGTTAGCGAAACAACACTTTGGAATCGAATAGCTAGGAATAAGAAAAATTGATTGATGTGGGACTGCATGCATATTTTGGTTGTCAAAAAAAATAGGAAAGACGGCAGCTTTATCATTGTGAAGGTACTCGATTGATTCGAGTACCTTCGAAAACATACTTGTAACAAAGAAGCTCATTTTTAAATTGTTTCTTATTGAACCTGCCCGTCGTTAGCCCCATAAAAAAGGAGTTGCCGTTAGCAACCCCCATTCTTAAACTCAAGCCACCCATTAGCGAAACATGTCCTCTGATGCTGAGAAATATCATCTTAAGTTTATCGCCACTCAACAATCTCATCGAGATTTTGTCTTGTTTTTGGACGTTTGGGATCCTCTTGCCGATATCCGAAAGCGACCATACAGGCTACACCGAAATCGTTGGCGTTAATGATACCCTCATTTTGTAAAATAGTGGTCACCTGCTTTTTATCAAAACCTTCGATCGGACAGGAATCAATACCAATTTGAGCCGCGGCTGTCATCATGTTTCCCAATGCTATATATGTTTGTTTGCTTGCCCATTCAAATATGAGACGGTCATTATCTTCGAGTTCTGTTTCGACGAAGGATTTATAGAAATCGGAAAGACCTTGCACAACTTCTTCAGGCATATGATGAATGTCTTTCATCATTTTGATCACGTGAACAGAATCATGCCTTAAGCCTTCTTCTCTTCTGGCCAATATAACTACAAAATGGCTGGCAGTGGGCAGTTGTCCCTGGGCACCGCCGGATACAGGTTTTAATTTTTCGCGAAGCGCTGCATCCTGGATCACGACAAACTTCCACGGCTCGAAGCCAAATGAACTTGGAGACAATCTTCCTGTCTCCAAAATAAAGTGAAAATCTTCATCCGAAATCTTTTTGTTGGTATCAAATACCTTGCAAGCATGTCTGAACTGGTAAGCTTTTAAAATTTCTTGTTTTTTACTCTCCGTTCCTATCATGTGGAATCAACCTTCCTTTTCGGTTTTTTTGTAAACAGATTTTTCGGACAATCACCGGATTTATATTTACTCTGTTTGATAACAGAGCTGCTGTTATAATAACCAATTTTTGGATTGATGTCCATTAAAGTCTCTTCTCATTGACTATCTTCTTATACTAGACTCCCCGTTAATTGAATAACTTATAGATCGATTTTACTTACGAATAATTCCTTCTCTTATTCAAGAATATGGCCCAATACATAAAGAACGAGCACAATTCTTGCTACAGAATTGCGCCCGATTGTTGAAGAAGTGACAATTACTATCGAGTATTTCCTAATGATATTTATTGTATTTTATCTTTGAAATGTGAAATATTATTAATTCCCATTCAAATGATAGATTAGTTGCACAACGCCAGAGGAGAACGTTCTTGTATTAACCATTTTTAAATTCAACCTCTGTTTTATATCAATAAACAACGGTTTTCCTTCTCCCAAAATAACGGGGTGAACAGATAATCTAAATTCATCAACAAGCCCTAAATTGATAAAAGTTGTAATAAGACTTGCTCCACCATATAGCCAGATGTCTTTACCAGACTTATTCTTTAATTTATTTACTTCTTCAAAAATATTATCATTTATGAATATTGCTTTATTATCAGTCCCTTTTTTCGTTCTGGAAAACACATATTTTTCTTTACTATGAACTAATTCCCAAATTTCTTTTTCAGTATCAGTATCTTCAATTTCCGAAGTAAATTGTCCCCATAAATCGTAGCTTTTTCTTCCATATAAAATAGTATCAATTTGATTTAAGAAATTAATAAACCCCATCTCAGAGTCCATGATGCACCAATCAACTTCCCCATTTTTCCCTTCAATAAAACCATCTAAAGTAACTGCTAAATCTAAAATTATTCTTCTTGGTCTTACGTTATTGGACATAATTCTTCCTCCCTTTAATCATTTAGATATTGTTTCTCCCGCCAAGTTTTTTTATATTTTCATTATTTACAGCATTTATTTCTGAATAAAGCTACTGATGTTATTAAACTAACCTGCTCTTTAACTTAATAACAATCATCTCAAATTTCCATTATTTCCACAATTAGTTATTCAAGGATATGGCCTGTTTGTTGAAGAACAATCGCCTGTTCCAGTAAAGAATTTTTTTGTTCTTATTCATTCGCAAGACAAATAAGAGTAGTTTAACTTCCGATAACTCATGTTATGTTAAATATTTGTTCATTTAGAGTCATGACTATTTTGGAATTGTGTTCGTAAATACCAAAAATAATTACAAGCGAACAGAAAAATATTTGTTTATCGCTGTTCGTCTAGACTACATCCTAAACAAACAAAAGAACCCTGTTCAACTCAACAGGGTTCTTACCATAATCATTATTATCGTAAGTTGCAATACATTCTATGTTTCTAGCGTATTATTTTCGCATCAGAACCTCTACTAAAATCCATTACTGTTCATACGATTATTTTTATCTATGCTATATTCTTTTAATTCTAAATCAATTTTGCGGAGATGTTTGTAGATTTCTTCCATTTGAGAATAGGAAATAGAAGAGTCTTTTGTTCTTTCAAGTAGTTCATCTTTTAGATGTTTCAAAAAAACAATCCTTCTTAGCAATGTCATCTCCTCACACCCACTTTCTATATTTGATTTGTGCCGATTCAAACAAAAGTACACAATAAAGGGAAAATAGAAAATGGATGTATATCGAGGAGGGATATAATCAGAAGGGTAAAAGAAGTATATTTCCATGTATTTTAAAAATTACCTTATCTTATAGATAGATGACTCTATGCTCAATTCTAGGGGATTTATAAAGCCTGCAGTTCGGAAAATGATACTAACTTGATTGTACCTGTTCTATCATTCTTCTGAATCTCACAATTTCCATTACTGTATAACCATATAATTTTATATTCTGTATCTTCAAACTTAACGATAGAGACAAGTTTCATCTTTTATTCCCCCCTTTGAATCCTCTAAATATACTATACATTTTTTCTCCACAAATAGAAATAAAGGTTATTTCTTACATTTAAATACTTAAAAATAAACGAATAGTTGCACTCTTGAAAGTAAATATAACAAAAGAGATCTTATATTGTCCTGAAATCCGTTAGATTATCTGACATATATAATATCTTTAGGAAAATACCTATAAATTTTTTGGGGATGTTTTATTCCTTCTAAAAGATCCTTCAATGAAGGCTGATTTTTTGAATAAGGAAGCGAATTTATACCAAACTTTTTAACTGTTTCTTTCACGGGGATTAATTGGTATCAATTACCGTGTACTTATCCGGAGCTAACATTTACGAAGCTTACAAACCTTCACTTTTGTTCACCATACTCATCTTTCCCTAGCAGTATTCCGAGTGGCACACTCACTCTCTGTTTCCGCATTTCCTCATGCAACCCACAAATTCGTTGCCAAATTTGCAGTTTCGGATGGGAATAGTCTTTGCGTCTAAACTATATACAAGTGAATAAAAAAACGTCTTTTGATAGCGGGGAGAGCTCATCCGGCGACGTGCAGGAGCGGTCAAACCTTTGTGGTGGTTCATGCAAGAGTAAACCAGAGAGAAGAAGCATACAATGTTCCCTTTTCGTTGCACATAGCACATGAAAATGTCGAATTTATAATTCACTCATATATAGTTTCTTCAAAGTTTCGCGATGTACGTTTAATAGCTCTGCCACTTGAATCGCATAGCAGCCTTGCATAATGAACCGAATGACTGCTACCCGCTTCACCATGGATGCCTTTTTCACTGTTTTCTCATGAGTTTGAAGTCGTTCCACCGTCCAGCCATGGTCAGCCGTAACGGTCAATCCTTTTCTCATCTTCATCCGTTCTTTTAGTAGCAGTATAGACAAGGAAGGGGGCCTCTTAATCATGCGAAACCTGCATATAAAAGAAAATAGTACGCGTAACGAATACAAATGTTGATTTTTATTAGGATTTAGCCTTATAATAGATCATATTAGTACGCGTTATGAGTACTATTAATAAAAATAAACTCGATTGGGGCGGTCAGCGATGAAGAAACTATTATTAATTGCAACAGCTGGAACAATTGCATCAGTTGAGGGAAAGGAAGGAAATTGTAGAAACTCCTTTAGCAGGGGATTTGACTGCTGGATTTGAAAAAGAAGACTATATAAATGCAACTAAAAAAATCGACAGAAAAACTTTTCTTTTAGGTGGGAGAGAGCATCTGACTAAGCGTAGAAGCGTTCAAACCCTTTTCGTGGTCCATGCAGGAGTAAACCATAGAGAGCGAGCACAGTTTCCCTTTTGTTCTGCGTGGCAAACGACAGATTTTTGTAGCTTTTTGTTTTTTTATGTGGTTTTTATTATAAGTTTAAAGAAGTGATTTTATTAAAAAATGAAAACGCTTAATTAAACGAATTTATTGTCAGTAAACAGGAGGAATTCTAATGAAGAAACTAACAACAAAGAAAAAAGCTGCCCTTACCACACTAGCATTAATGTCTTCTGGAATTATAGCTATCTCAGCAAATAGTACTTATGCATCAAATCTTGTTGAAACTAAGTCGGCTGCAACATCTGATGCAAACGATTCTGGTAAGAAAAAGTCCCCTGAAATTAAAATTTTAGCAACAGGTGGCACCATCGCCGGCACTGGCTCTACTTCGACTCAAACCACCGGCTATCGAGCTGGGGTCTTAACTCCAGATAAACTATTGGAAGCGGTTCCGTCACTAAAAGATATTGCTAACATCTCTACTGAGCAGGTAGCAAGCATCGATTCTGGTACGTCTAATACCAACGCCATGATGGTCAAACTAGCAAAGGAAGTCCAAAAAACATTGGATGATCCAAAATGTGACGGTGTTGTCATTACTCACGGTACGGACACCATGGAGGAGACAGCTTACTTCCTCAACCTTACTGTTCATTCTGAAAAACCAATTGTCATGGTTGGTTCAATGCGTCCTTCTACAGCACTCTCTGCTGACGGCCCGTTGAACCTGTACAACGCTGTGGCACTTGCTAGTTCTAAAGAAGCTTATGACAAGGGCGTCTTGATCTCTATGAATGGCAAGATTGGAAATGCTCGCGACATCTTTAAAACCAGCACAACCGATGTTGATGCTTTTAATAATCCGGAACTCGGTATCCTGGGGTATATGCAAGATGGTAAACCATACTTCTACAACCTACCGGTTAAAAAGCACACCAAAGGATCCGAGTTTGACATTCGCAATATTACCGAAGATAATCTGCCGCGTGTTGACATTGTTTATTCGCATGCCAACGATGACCGAGTCCTGGTTGATGCTGTGGTTGCAGCGGGGGCAAAAGGGATTATCCACGCTGGTACGGGTAATGGTTCCGTCCACGAAAAAACACTTCCGGGTCTGCAAGATGCTGTGAAGAAGGATGTTGTTGTTGTTCGTGACACTCGTGTACCGGAAGGTATGGTTACTCATGAACAAATAGATATAGATGATCATTTCGTCAATTCTAACAACATTAATCCCCAAAAGGCTCGTATCCTGTTGATGTTGGCACTCACTAAAACCAAAGATCCAAATAAAATTCAAGAGTATTTCAATGAATACTAAGGATCGGTTCGGCTATCGGCAGTGGTTCTGGTGCAAACACTTCAGAAGAGATATAAAGAGGTAAAAAATTTCCTAGTGGAATCTATTTTATGCTGGAAGACCAAATAGTTGATGAATAAGGTTCATTTTTTAGAGAGTCATGATTTATGGCTCTCTATTTTTATCGTTAGTTCAGTTAAGTCGGGTAAGCTGGGGGTATCACTGCCCCCAGCTCCCCTTGGAACCGTACGTGACAGCTTTCCCGTCATACGGCTCGAGCCTTCTTTTTCTCCAAACAACTTATTATCTGATACAAGGTACATGTACTAGTTTTGTAATTTGCCCTAAATGTGTTGATAAGTCCTGTACCATAACTATTAAGTTTTGACACTCCGAATGAAAAAAGCTCACATCAAAAGACATGAGCATGCTGTATATCATATTTATATAAGGTTTACATAATCAGTGTTATCGGAAGTTAGCCAATCGCAATGTAGATGTCTACCTGGCTATTATTTGGGTCTATGCTTCGTTCATCATACAATTCGAAATCAGTTGTAAACTTTCTTTTATTCTCTTTTGACCATTTCCAAATATATTCCCAAGCTTCTGGTATCACTTCTGACAATTTCCCCTTACGTGTTGTGAATACGGCATATTCCGAAGCTGGAATATTGAATGTAGTCATGTTCTCAGGGACATGAGCTATTTTATCGACAGGAACGCCAACTGCATAAGTATATGTACCATTTTCATTAGATTCATAGTTGGAATATAACGCAATTGTTACTTCAGGAACTTGTTTGTTTAAAATTTTTTCAGACATTTGCTCCTTATAGTACGTTTCCCATACTTCGGGTATTTTTCTATTCTCAGTCATCTCAATTTCGTTTTTTGTTTCAATAGCCAACCCAACCACATAAAAGGAATCCCTTGCAATAAACTTTGGTAAATTCATTTAAACCCCTCCAGAACCTTTGTTCGCTTCATTGTTATTGTACCATTAAATTACAAATAATTACATAATTTCCTTATATAGATTGAGTTAAAAATATGTATACCCTATTCATGTGAAGTTTACATAACATATCATTATCGGTAGTTCCTTATCCCCACCATCCCCATGATATCAACATTTCTTAGAATATCTGAAATTATTAAATATGCAGGATTTTATCCATATCTCCCCATAAAGTCTCTTTGAAAAAAATTTTAGCGGGAATCTTGACGGGAATTAATACGGTACCGTACAATAAGGTTGCTTACTTTTGTGGAGGTGAAACATGTGAAGGAAAACATACAGCCGAACATTGAATCCGATATTAAACAAAGGGTTCAGTCTTTTCCAGATAAACCATTTGACGTATTGATTCAGTTAATCCGAGTCACACATGAAGTAGAACATGAACTGACTTCCAAGCTATCGTACTTCGGACTATCCGATCGAAAGTATAAAATCTTATTATCTTTGTTGAATCATGAGCGTCCTCTTAATCCTTCAGAGTTAGCTGATTATGCAGGAGTTACTCGTTCCACCATAACGGGTTTGCTGGATG
>NZ_AUMR01000129.1 GCF_000430785.1 Ectobacillus panaciterrae DSM 19096 | reverse complement strand
TTAGTGTGCGAAATTTCAAATTTACATCACACAACTTGAGATTATGAAAAAATTCGCTATGGAAACAAAAAAAGAAAGGGAAGTTGTATGCCATGAGAATAATACAGCATGCTCATGTCTTTTGATGTGATGTCGTTTTTAAATAAAGTCACGGTGTTTATAAAAAAGTTGCGATGTTTTGCCCCTTTGGATCTGTTTATCTAAAGGGGTGTTTTTATAGTGAAAAGTGAAAAGAAGATCTGAACTGAAAGGTGAATTAAGGAACTGTTGAGTGGCAATAAAGTTACTCCACTAAAGGGCCATTTAATGGAATAAGACTTTCAAACAAGACTGGATATTTATGTGAGATTGTGAAGAAATGTACTTAAACGAAGAAGCAGGTTAGTTCAATTAGATACACTGCCAATAAATAAAAGTGAACCAACCATTCAGATTCAGTGAATAGTTGGCTCATCCATGAAATTTTTATTTGACTTTACTAAGATTAATCTTTTTGTAGGTCTTGGTTAGGTTTCTTATTGCTGATATATTCCAAATGGGCATTCCCCCAATCATGCATTCTTTCCAAGATAGGATCCAAGGTTTTTCCGTAATCAGTTATGGAATATTCAACTTTTGGGGGAACTTGGGGGGAAACAACCCGTTCGATAATACCTTCTTCCTCTAAGTCCCGTAATTGTAATGAGAGCATTCTTTTTGTTACTTCTGGCATTAATTTTTGTAATTCACTAAAACGTTTTGTTCCTCCACGTAATAAATGTAGTAGGATAATTGGCTTCCATTTTCCAACAATTTGGTTTGAATAAATAATGCTTTTAAAATCATTATATATAAAGTGACATTAACTATTTTCTGATCATTGAAGGGAGAAATTTATTATGAAAGAAAACTTTTCTGGAAATAACGCTGCTATGCTACTAATCGATCATCAGGTAGGAACAATGGGATGGGTTCGTTCTATTTCGTTCGATGAAATGAAAACCAATACGCTCGTTCTTGCGAAGGCTGCCAAAGTGTTAAATATGCCTGTTGTTCTGACAAGCAGTATGGAGGAGTATGCTCAAGGTCCACTTCTTAACGAATTGGAAGAAATTTTACCGGAGGAATTCGAAGCACGTATAAAACGTTTGGGAGTCGTTAATGCAATGGATGATGAGAATTTTTCTAATGCCGTGAAAGATACCGGAAGAAAAAAACTAATTATGGCCGGAGTAACGACAGATGTTTGTATCGTATATCCAGCTCTTACAGCATTAAGTGAAGGATATGATGTCCAAGTAGTTGTAGATGCTTGTGGTTCTCCTACGAAATTATCTGACGAGATGGCTTTACGACGTATGGAAAAAGCCGGAGTTACTTTAACAAGCACGAATCAGTTGATTGCAGAATTAGCTCAGAATTGGACTACTCCTGAAGGTAGCAAGTTGATCGAAATTCTGATGACTGATGTTTTCTCAAAGATGCAATAATGATCTTTAATAAATAATTCGCAGAGAACATTATATCCGATAGAGACGTTGAGGTCCTCTTGCGTTTAAGCCAACAGATGGACAGATTTGTTATTTAGTATAATTACCTTGGGGGGAAGCAAATGCAAATATTTAAATCTAATCAGGCATATCACATCGATCAAGGAATATTCCAAATTCATTTAATGCGACCTGGGCTAATTTTTGGGGATTCAACATTAGAAGATTATGCTTTCGGTCCATTAAGCAGGATAGACCATGCTACGTTGGGCGTAGGAGGATTCGTTGGAATGCATGAGCATAGCAATGACGAGATTTTTAGCTATGTGTTGCGTGGAGAGATGCTTCACAAAGATTCAATTGGACAGATGGTTACGGTCTCTCCTAATAATTTAATGATGATGAATGCTGGAACTAGTTTTTATCATGAGGAATCAACACCGGATAATCCTATTGAAATGCTTCAAATCTTTATAAGACCTGAAGCACCAGATCTTCCTCCAAAAGTTCAGTTTTTTGACCGTTCTGTAATTCCTTTGAACGGAGAATGGACGTTACTTGCAGGTCCAAAAGAAACAGGGGCGCCACTAGAAATTCGACAACAGGTAATAGTTTATGATGCACACGCCAAAGCGAATACACAACTGCATGCGCCTAAAATAGAGGGGCTAGCTCCATGGCTTTATGTGATGGAGGGAAGCATATCAGTAAATGATGTGGTAGTAAATAAAGGAGATGCCGTAACGGATCTTACTTCTGATTTATCCTCTATTTCTGTTCTTAAAGATTCAACTCTTGTTCTCTTTCTTGTAAAAATGGATGCCCCGATGACGTTGGCTGGACCATTCAGTGGAAGAAAACGTTAAGTTTATTCTTGGTGATTTAAAATTCATCAAATTATCTTTTAAAATAATATAAACCACTACAAAGAGAAATCCTGATTCATGATATCCCTACATGGTGTGGTTTTATTATTTTTTAAATAACTTTTTACTTGCAAAAATGCGTTTCAGAAAGTATATTGTAATCATCACAAAACGATACGTATCGTTTTGTTTTTTTACAAGAGACTGTTTTATATCAAGGAGGTGAAATCAATATGACAGGAAAGAAAAAAGAACCTCGGAGTAGAAATGAGATTCTTAATGCAGCCATTGAGATGTTAGAATTCACTAGTTATTCATCTTTAACAATTGAGGCAATTGCTTCACAAGCTGGAGTTGGAAAAACAACTATCTATCGATGGTGGGAAAATAAAGCGTACCTTGTGTTAGATGCTTTTTTAATGGCGGTAGATTCAAAATTTGAATTTAACAGCAATAATCCCGTACAGGACACCTTTAAACAACATCTGGAAGTTTTAGCCCGTATTCTTAACAGCAAGATTGGTAAATCAACATTAAGCATAGTTACAGAGAATGAAGAAATTGCTAAGAAATTTTACACCTCATATCTTAGCCTTAGAAGAAGTGAAGCAAAACAATTACTTCAAGCTGCGATGGAGAAGGGCGAAGTTCAATCCATAATTAACACGGATGTAGTTTTAGATATGTTATATGGTCCTATTTACTTCCAGATACTCATATATAAAAAAGTTCCAGATGAAGATTATATCAACGAATTATTAATCCAAGTTATGAAGGGAATTAGTATCCCGAATCAATCTTAAAACAGGAGGGTTTTTATTGGTGACTCAACCGGCAAATACAACATCATACAGTAAGAACTATTCTTTAATGACCACGATTTTATTTTGGTGTGGTTTAGTTATTTTAACTAGTATGTATATTACTATTCCGTTAACAACTGTATTTATCCAATCCTTTCATGTTAGCTCGACACAAGCAGCTTGGATTGGAAGTTCATTTTCTCTATGTTATGCACTGGGTTGTCTCCTTTATGGACCATTCTCCGACAGATATGGACGTAAAGTTTTTTTAGTAACGAGCATCAGTGTGTTAACAGTGGTTACGATTGCCATTGGATTTGTAGATAGTTTTTACGGACTTATTATCCTAAGAGGGATTCAAGGGCTAGTAGCTGCCGCGTTTGCTCCTATCTCATTGGTATATGCAGGAGAAATGTTTCCGCCTCCTAAAAGGCTAACAGCTGTTGGATTTATCAGTTCGGGGCTTCTAATGGCAGGGATAGCAGGTCAAGTTTTTAGCGGAATCGTGAATGAATATTTAGGTTGGCACGCTATTTTCTTTATTTTAGGAATTCTATATTTTATCACTACTCTACTCGTTATAGGATTTCTTCCAAAAGATGAAATGCTAAGACCGAAGGAAAGTGTGCTTATTAAGTTTAAACAAATGACAGCTCTTCTCAAACAAACACAGTTACTTTTAGCCTTTTCTATTACATTTATGCTTTTGTTATCTTTAGTTGGAATGTATATCATACTGGGCAGTTATTTGGGTTCAGCTAGGTTTGGGCTTACGAATCAGGAGATACTGTATATTCGGGCAGTTGGAATCATTGGGATGCTTCTATCACCGTTTGCCGGAGGAATTTCAAAAAAAATAGGGACAGCAACTGTTCTGCGAGGCGGATTAGCGTTAGCTACAATTGGATTATTTGCTTTAGGTCTTAGCCCTTCCTTGCCACTCATTGTCTTAATGAGTATAGGATTTGTAGCGGGCATTGCAGTAGTAACTCCCGTGATCATCTCGATTATTAGTCAACTAGCTGGAAATGCAAGGGGAAGTGCTATTTCATTCAATGCGTTTATTCTCTTCCTTGGCGCCAGCACGGGCCCTATATTAGCTATTAGCTTATTAAAAACAGAGCAATATCTATTATCTTTTGGAATCTTAGGGTCCATTCTCTTAGTAGGATTTTTATTATCCTTTTTTATCAAATTGGTTTCTACGATAACTTCTAAGAGTGTAGCTCCAGAACGAATTTCCTAAACCTTTTAATCTAAGATTTTCTAATCTATGGTTTTTGTACAGGGAGAGAAAAATATGCAGATCGTTTCATTAGTTTTACAAATTATCCTTGGTTTCATGTTTACCTTTCTTGGTATTTCATCATTGGTTGGTTCAAAGAAGGCATTAGAAAATTTTCATCATTTAAAATTACCAACATGGTTCCGTATGTTAACTGGGGTTGTACAATTACTAGGGGCTATTGGAATATGTATAGGAATTTGGAATCCATTGTTCGCAGTATTAGGTGGTGCTTGGATTGCTGTAACCATGTTAGTGGGAATCCTCTTACATTTTAGGGTGAAAGAACCTTTTTCAGAAAGTGTACCAGCTCTTGTTGTAATGATAGCAGCAATGATTGTGTTTTTTATTAACACTTAATTCTTGTGTTTTAACTAATGTCCTAAAACGCTTTTATATAAGGAAGTATTTTAATATTCTTGATAAATAACAAAGGGATTGCAATAGCAATCCCTTTGTTTGATTAATGAGAAGGGTTCTGGTGCAAAAACTTCAGGGCAATTGCAAGTAATCTCTAAATCTTGGACATACTGAACACCATCCCTTTTCTAGATTGATAGTGTCAGTATGTCCAAGTTTAAGAGGTTTTTTGCACCAGAACCTGTATGTGATATGCATTGCCCCTTGTTTAACTAAAAAGTACAGGATTTTTCAATTTTGGGGCATGTTTTTTTACTTTCCTAATCTTAACCCATATCAGGGTAAGCATTTACTTGATATAATGTATCATGTAAAAAGGAAGTAGATAGAAAGAATACTTCTAGTGATGTAATACTGAAAATGCAGGGAGATAGAACAATTTATGAGGAATGAAAAAGAAATTAGTCCCGCTAAATTAATGTGGAGAATGACGCGACCTCATACATTAACAGCGACGTTTGCTCCTGTCATATTAGGGACAGTTGCAGCACTTTATGAAACCAAGATTCATTGGCTTCTATTTATTGCGATGATGCTTGCATGTTTAGCATTGCAAATCGCAACGAATTTATTTAATGAATATTATGATTTTAAACGTGGATTAGATACTGCTGATTCTGTTGGAATTGGAGGTGGAATTGTCCGTCATGGATTGAAGCCAAAAAATGTTTTTACGGTTGCTATTTTATTGTATATCGTGGCAGCATTTATTGGTGTGTATATTTGCATGAATAGTAGCTGGTGGTTAGTGGTCATCGGTTTATTCGGGATGGTGGTTGGCTATTTATACACAGGTGGTCCATTACCAATTGCGTATACACCGTTTGGAGAGCTATTTTCTGGATTATCAATGGGGACAGGCTTTGTATTAATTGCTTTCTTTATTCAAACCAATATGTTAACGGTTGAAAGTATATTGATTTCCATTCCGATTGGGGTTTTAGTAGGGGCAATCAACATGTCGAATAACATCCGAGATATTGATGAAGACATTAAAGGTGGAAGAAAAACGTTGGCTATCCTCCTTGGGAGAGAGAAAGCAGTGGCAGCTCTAGCTATTGCCTTTTTACTTTCCTATTTATGGATTATAGCGATTGTATCAATGGGTTATGTAAGTCCTTGGTCATTAGTTATGTTCCTAGGCTTAAAAAAGCCAATCTCTGCAATTCAAGCTTTTCAAAAAGGGGCAAAAGAACCTGAATATATGCGTATAGCAATGAAATCAACAGCGATAACAAATACAATTTTTTCCTTCCTGTTATCAGCAGGATTATTAATTAGTTATCTGTTTTAAAGAGGAAAGCATCCCCAAATGGTAGAGGGGATGCTTTTTCCATTTGTTATGTTAACTAGAAAGAGGAAAATGAATGACTTATATATGTCCAATCTGTGGGTACGATGATTTAGAAGAGCCACCTTATGATAACGATGGAGATCCTTCGTACGAAATATGTTCTTGTTGTGGTTTTCAGTATGGTTTTGATGATCTAGATCGAGAATATGACTTTGAACAATATAGACAAAAATGGGTTCTGGTGCAAATACTTCAGAAGAGATATAGAGAGGTGAAAAGTTTCCTAGTGGAATCTACTTTATGCTGGAAGGCCGAATAGTTGATGAATGAGGTTCACTTGATTTCGGACAGACTTCTCCCCTTGGAGAGTTTGTTCTTTTTTCATCATATGCATCGCCTCTATGCCACTCAGTATGTAAGTGGCAATACGAAATGATTTCAATCCTAACATAGAACGAACACGTTTCTTGATAAAACGATGATCTTGTTCCACGATATTGTTTAAATATTTCTTTTGTCTCAGTTGCATGCCTGATGGCATGTTTTTTTCCTTCCTCAATTCTTCAACTGCTATAGGATAAGCCGGATTTTTATCCACTGTTATGACACGCGGCTTAGAAACATGAAAAGACCGCAAAGCTTTCTTGAAAAAGCGCTTTGCAGCCTTTTGGTCTCTTGTTTTGCTTAGATAAAAATCGATAGTATCTCCTTTCGAATCGACAGCTCGGTACAGATACATCCATTGACCTTTAACTTTTATATACGTTTCATCAACTCTCCAGGAGTCATTTGTTTGCTTGAGGTGACGACGAATTCGCTTGTTTAACTCAGGACCATACTGATGTACCCAACGCATAATGGTAGTGTGGGCGATGGATAAACCACGCTCTTCCATTATTTCCACTAAATCACGAAAACTCAGATTGTACCGTAGGTACCATCTCACTGTAAGAAGGATAATTTCAGACTGATAATGTTTCCACTTGAACAAATTTTTCGTTTTCATACCGATGACACCCCTTTTTTAGAGTCATAGTATCAGTATGTCCAAGTTTGATAGATTTTTTGCACCAGAACCTGTCAGGCTGATAATGTTTCCATTTGAATAAATTTTGGTTTTCCATACTGATCATGCTCCTTTTTTAGAGTAGTAGTATCAGTATGTCCAAGTTTACTAGATTTCTTGCACCAGAACCCACAAATGTGTACTATTTGTGAGTGTTTCTTTTGTAAAGAGATTAAGCCTCTACCTTAACTACTCTTTCGAAACCAGTCTTTACTGCTTGTATAATTTCATTCACAGCGTGAATAGATACGTTCTCATTTGGATTTAATTCTTCGAACCAGTGATAGGCCCCAGGATATAAATGAAATTCGACATCAACACCAGCTTCCGCAAGTTTGGATACATAGGTTAATGTTTCACTGCGGAATGGATCTAATTGACCGACACAAGTGTATGTGTATGGCAAATTACGATAATCCTCAGCTCGAGCAGGGGCTGCATAGGCAGGAATATTATCCGTTTCATACAGTTCACCTAAATACATTTTCCAACCAGCTTCATTCGTCTTCTGATTCCAAACCAATCCTTCTTTAATTTCATTCGTAGAAGGTGTATTATTTCGGTCATCAATCATTGGATAGAGTGGCATTTGGAAACAAATAGAAGGGTATTGTCGATCGCGGGCTAATAATGTCAATGCTGCTGTTAATCCACCGCCAGCGCTCGCTCCTGCAACACCAATTCGATTCGAATCAATGTTTAATGGCTCTGCATTATCAGCAATCCATTTTAATGCTGCATAACAATCCTCAATTGGTGCTGGATAAGGATGTTCAGGAGCTAAACGGTAGTCTACAGAAACGACCACACAGTTGGCTTCTTTTACAAATCTCATACAAGTATCATCATCATCATCTATAGACCCTAAGATATAACCGCCACCATGTATCCATAACAGGACAGGTAAGGATTCATTAATTGATTTTGAACGATAAATTCTTAATGGTAATGGATTAGCATCAGGTCCTACAATGACTTCATCTGTTAATGAAAGGGATTCATCAACAACGGTAGGTGGTCTCAATTGCGATACTCTTTCTCTGCTTGCTTGCAAGTTCTCTGGGCGTAAATCGAAGTCTGGAAACATTTCTAATCCAGGTAATAACTCTGGATTTACTCGGTTCTTCATTTTAACATCCCCTATTTAGAATCGTTTTCAAATAAGTGAAGTGTATTCTAAGTAGTAACGGTGTACCTGACGCTGTATTGCTCATTGTTTTATCTTGTAATCATTACCAAGGTTGACTTGTTGGTCCAATTGTAAACTCATTAATGTTCGTATCTTCTGGCTGATCCATCGCGAATGCAACAACATTGGCAACTCGATCAGCTGAAATACCATATTGTTCGTACAACGTAGTCATACC
>NZ_AUMR01000128.1 GCF_000430785.1 Ectobacillus panaciterrae DSM 19096 | reverse complement strand
TTATTCAGGCGCCAAAGATCGTTATTGAGCATCAGCATGCTCAGAGTGTCGTCAAGGCGCATGGTTATTGCACTTGCGATGGCCAACGTGATTGCGGTAATTTTGCGACTTCATTGAGCAACCTCCTTTCACATTAGATTATGAGTGAGTGCACACTCAAAAATACCTAGTTCTCACTCATTAATGAATAATATTACAGCATTTGGCTTTGAGTGAGTGCACACTCAAAAATAACCAGTGCTTACTCATTAATGAATAATATTACAGTATTTGACTTTGAGTGAGCGCACACTCAAAAATAACCAGTTCTCACTCATTAATGAATAATATTACAGTACTTGACTTCGAGTGAGCGCACACTCATAATAAGATCATAAACGGCTTTCAACGCCATGTCAATAGAGCGGGGGATAAACTTGGATTTAAAAAATAAAATAGTTGAAGCTACCGAGCGAGTATTATTAACGAACGGACTTGCCAAGACCACGACTAAGGAAATCGCTCGGGCAGCCGGTTGCTCCGAAGGATCGTTGTATAATCATTTTAGAAACAAGGAAGATATATTTCTCCATGTTTTACAGGGAAAATTGAAAAATCTGATGGGAACTTTAACATTGCTGCAAAGCCTTGCTGGTAAAGAAACGGTGCGGAGAAATCTGAACCAGGTGGCTCTTGCGGCGTTGGAAGATTATCATAGTTCGATGCCCTTAATCTGTTCTATTTTCTCGGAACCGGAAATATTGCTTCGCCATCGAGAAGATTTTACTCTACGAAATGAAAGTCCGTATAGTGCAAATGAGGCGGTGGAAGCTTATTTATTGAAAGAAAAAAATATTGGTAGAATCAGCAAGAAACTGAATCCAAGAGCTGTAGCGGATTTATTGCTGGGAAGTTGTTTTCAACGTACGTTCCAATTGAATTTTTCAGGTAAAGAGGAGTCGCAAGAAGAGCGGGTTGAATTTGTAAATCGTATTTTGGATACGTTATTTCCAGGACAAGCATAATAGTAAGAACATATTGGGGTAGCGTCCCGAAAATGCGGATTTGTGCGCCATGTCACTTGGCATTAGATCTCTTCCTCAAGGTGGTAACTCGTCAGCAGCCTATCCTACACAATGTTAAGGAATTTTCAATATTAAAAAGCGTAATTTCTCAATTTAATGCTGAGAAATTACGCTTTTTTGTTACTACATAAACGCGCCCGATTATAGAAGATGTTAATTGAAGATAAGCACTTTTACGGTCTTAAAGTGGAACATTCATATTTTGAGGTTTTCCCCATTAAACTTCGTAAGTTGGATTATATATGGAGACAACACAAAAAGTCGTTATTACCATGAATTTTCGTCTCAAGTACAATTTCATCACAAGATGGGCATAATTCTTTAGAGACCATCCAACCATTTCCTCGCATTTCCGTATCAATATATAGGTTTTGATTCAAAGAATTTTCTATCGTTTGTAAAGCATGGTGCTCGTCACACCCATTTGCGGTAATCTCGACATAAGTTCCAGGCTTTATCCTTATTAACATAAGATCTGAGTGAATTTTTTAAGTTAACAGAAACACCCTTGTACTGAAGGGATATTGTAGATTTGAACTTAGAAGCATCACTTACTATCAAGCATGCTGGATGAACAAATCCCGTAACTGCAATGATTTTAAATTGTTTTTAATCACTTTTCTTCCGCTCTTTTCGAGTTCTTCCTGAAAGGAATTTGTTTTCCATCTCTAAAGAACCCTCCAGAAGGTCCTTCAGGTCCTATCGTCGCTAACCAAAGGATAGACTCAGCAGCTTGTTTAGGAGTTCTTGGAGCCGATGGTCCACCCATATCTGAGCTTACCCATCCCGGATCGACCGCGTTTATTTTAATATCACCCTTGATTTCTGCAGCTACCAATCGTGTCAATCCATTTAGGGCAAGTTTAGACAACTTATAAGCTCCTACTCCTGGATATGACATTTCGCTCATCGCCCCATATTCTGAAGAAACATTAATAATTCTCCCATAACCTTGCTTTTCCATGAGTGGAATAAAGGAACGGATCACATGGTAAGCCCCAAAGAAATTAGTTGCCATCGTTTTCTCTAGAATGGACGGATCCATAGTCAATAACTTTTTATTCTCATCCAAATACACGCCTGCATTATTAATCAATACGTCTAATCTTCCATACCGCTCATTTACTGTAATCGCAGATTGACGGATGCTTTCTTGATTATCTACATCTATCACCACAAACGAAACGTCCAGATTTGACTCCCTTAGCTTTTGCGCTGCTTCATGACCCATCTCTGGATCCCGACTTGCCAAAATGACTCTAAAACCATTCAAAGCCAATTGTTTGACCAACTCATACCCAATTCCTCGATTCCCGCCGGTAACAAGGGCAACTTGTTTATCCTTTGACATTTAAATCCTCCATTTCTCGCCTAATAATAACTTTGGCTATAGGCTAGGGTAACTTTTAGATTTTTCGGCTTTTTAATTAAGGTAACACCTGGAAATTTTGTCAAAGAAAATTGGACAGGGATGATAAATCAATAATGATTAGAAAACTGTTATAGATTGTTGAATGAATACCTTATCTAGAAAGTTGTTTTGTAGGAGTATACATGTAGTTTCTTAACATAATAAATGCCAAACTTAATACCAACGATAATAATCCTACTAATACAACGTATTGTGTACCTAATTCTGAAATAAATAATCCACCTACAGCTGTACCAATTGTTGTTCCTAAGTTAACGGATGATAAAAATAATCCATTAGCGAAATCAGGAGCTTCTGGAGCTGCAGACGTAATCCAATATTGATTAATATTACCTCCTATACCAGCCAATATTCCCCAAACTAAAGTAATGATAGCCATAGGTAAAGTAAATTGTCCTAATAAGAATAATATGATGTAAACGGCTCCCAATGCAAAAGGAAACGATATTACAGACTTGATGGCATCTTTAGTAAGTAACTTCCCTGCCACAATGTTTCCAATAATATTTGCCCCCCCGAATATGACTAACATTAAACTAATTGATTTCCCAGAGGTATGCGTAACGGTTTTAAGATACTCAGCAAGATAACTATACACCCCAAATACTGCTGAATTTAGTAAAATGACAGCAACAATGGAAAGCCAAGTAATTGGTTTTTTTAATACCGATAATTGAGCTCCGTAAGAAAGTCTTTCTTTAACAGGCATAGAAGGGAAAAATACTAATGTAGCAATAAATACTATCGCGTTCACAATGGCAAAAAATGACATTGATATTTGAAACGAAACTGTACTAGCAAGAAAACTTGCGATTGGTACACCAAGTACCATACCCGCAGATACTCCAATAAAAACTTTTGAAACAGCTTTTGGAGCTTCTTCCTTGCGAACTGAGTTAGCAGCCATTGTAAAAGCTGCTGAAAAATAGATTGGATGAAAAATGGCTGGAATCACACGCGCAATTATTGCAATGGCATAGTTAGATGTAAATATAGAGACAATGTTACCTAGAACGAAAATACCAAGTACAAGTAACATTGCCGTCTTACGATTTATCCCCGAAAATAATAACGGCATCGTTGGACCAGATATTGAAACAGTAAGTGCGAAGAGACTCACTAGCCACCCGGCCTTAGATACACTGATATGAAAGTAATCAGCAATGTAGGGTAATATCCCTATAACCCCCATTTCAGTATTTATGATGCCGAAAGCCCCTATGGTCAATATAAATATAAGTAAATTATTTCGTTTAGACAAAAAAGCAACTCCTATCTTCAACTATTTACAATTAGGCAGGAACGTTTCTCCACATTCTTATGCAGGTTCAGACATTGTGTCAAAGCAAACTACTGAGACCTGAATTTCACCATATCCTACCTTCCGATAATTCAATATGATTCTCTTTTTCAATCATTTTTTTCAATTGTAACTTTAAAATCGCCATTTATACTTTTAAGTTTTTCTACTCCAGATACGATCTTACCTAATTTGATCAATCCATTTGAAAAACCATGATCCCCATAAAATAAAGTAATATTTCCCCAAGGAGAAAAATAAGCAAAATCTCCAACTGAAGGATCACTGCCAGATGGTGCGTCTTTAGTAGTTAATCTTTTGTCTAGGACACTAATTTTTTCGGTATTTGCATAATCTTTAAATATTACTGTTAATGGCAGTTGGTCTAAAAAATCTCTACTTGTTGGATTATCGTACAATTCCACAATTACTTTTTCGTTATTAAATGTCAATTTTACTCTAACGTCTTGCATATTATTTAGACCTCTATTATCAATTGGCGAATCTTCACTATTCTGATTGTTCGTTTTATCAGTTTTAACTACATTATTAGCACTTGAATTAGTATTTACAGTATCATTGCCCTTGGTGTTTTTTCATTATTACTACTGCCACAAGCTGTTAGAAACGTTGAAGTAGCCAGTATAGATAAAAGTGTCAATTTAAACCCTTTTCCCATCAATATGCCTCCTGATTTTTACTCATAATTGCTTGGAAAATAACATAAATGAGCAGGGACTATCCTTAAACTGTCATTAGTAAAAATTGCCCCCAACAAGCTATGGGGCAATTTTTTAACAGAGCATTATAAGAATAGTTATTTCTATAAATCGCAACATCGATTAGATAACTTGTTTTGTCGGCCGAATCAGGATTTCGCTTACCGAAACAGTCTCAGGTGTGCTAATCGCATAAACTACTGCATCTGCGATATCGCTTGATTTCAAAGAAAGACCTTCTCCTGTATCCATAAGATTCTTTACCCATTCTCGATCTTCAGGAGTATTAATTGTTGTATAAAGTTCAGTACTTACAGCACCTGGTGAAATTATAGTTGAACGAATATTATTTTCTCTTTCTTCCTGGCGCAATCCCTCCATAATCGCTCTAACTGCAAACTTAGTCCCACAGTATACAGCAGACCCTGGATAAACAACATGTCCAGCTACGGAATCAGTTGAAATAATGTGACCGGACTGTTGTTGCTTCATAATAGGTAATACAGCAGCAATTCCGTTTAATACACCCATGATATTGATGTCTAACATTTGACGCCATTCATCAAAACGTTTTTCTGAAAGTGGAGCAGTTGGCATGACCCCAGCATTGTTGTAGAGCACATCTACACGACCATACTTTTCGACTGCCAAATCTACAACTGCTTGTACTTCCTCTTTATCCGTTACATCTGCAACTGCATATGAAATTTCAGCATTTGGCAATGATTCAACAAGAGCTTTCAAGCGATCTTCACGACGAGCCGCAATGACTAATTTTGCTCCTTCTTGTGCAAGCTTCTTGGTAGTTGCTTCACCAATCCCACTTGATGCACCCATAATAATAACAACTTTATCTTGAATATTAGACATAATTAATTACTCCCTTTCTTATTTGTATTGAAAACAATTCTTTTGTATTATGGCCAACATTGACTTCACTCAAAAGAAAATCATCATTGATTGATTAATCAACATTTGTCTATTATCATTAAATAGAAACATGATGCATACAATGGTTAAATTAATGAAATTCGTTCATTATTGAACAAACCAATTAAAATTGTTGATTATCTTTAGAGAAGTTGGGTAACCTAAAAATGTCGAAAATAGATAGAAGAATACCCAAAAGCCAAGAAGCCACTAAAAAGCTCTTATTGAACTGATGTCTGAAAATCCAATCCAAAAATTCATTTGATATCCTTCACTTTTAAAGTTTGGAATTCTATTCAGACAAGAAAGTGTGAATCCCGACAAGATAAGCGGGATTCACACAGTGGGTTTCACCCAAAGTACCATTGGCACGCAAAGCTCTCTACGATCTTCCAACACAAGCCTTATTTTTTCTTCAGATTTTCTTTGAAGAAGGACTCGAGCTTGTCAAAAGGGATTAAATTCACCCGGTCATACAGATCCACATGACCTGCGCCCGGAACAATGTAGAGTTCCTTCGGTTCGGCCGCCAGCTTGTAGGCGTCTTCGCTGAACTCTCTGGAATGAGCGTTTTCACCCGTAATGAAAAGCATGGGACGAGGAGAAATCGTCTCTATGTCTGCGAACGGGTAAAAATTCATGAATTTGACGTTACTGGTAAGCGTCGGGTGTGTCGTGAGTTCAGGTGACGAGCTCTTGGGAGTGAATTCACCTCTTGGAGTGCGGTAGAAGTCATAAAACTCACGCTGGATGGGGTCAGTGTTTTCATTCAGTTCATGTACTGTCCCACTGGTGTATTTGGTTTTACCGCCTGTGAACTCCACATAGCGTTGCTCCGCTGCCTCTTCGAGAGTCTTCTTTCTCTGCTCGAGAGTCTGCGAGTGTTTAAGCCCGTTACGGTTGGCGGCACCCATGTCGTACATACTGACTGTCGCAATGGCTTTCAAGCGCGGGTCGATCTTGGCTGCGCTGATGGCAAAGCTCCCGCTGCCACAAATCCCGATAACACCAATCCGATCCCTGTCAACAAACGGCCGGGTGCCTAGGAAATCCACCGCAGCACTGAAATCCTCGGCATAGATATCCGGCGAAACAGCGTTGCGAGACTGACCCTCACTCTCTCCCCAGAAAGACAAATCAAAGGACAAAGTAACGAATCCCTGTTCAGCCATTTTCTGGGCATACAGATTCGCACTTTGTTCTTTTACTGCGCCCATAGGATGCCCGACAATGATCGCGGGATTTTTGGTGTTCTTCTTCAAACCTTTGGGAATAAAAAGATTCCCTACAACATTCATGTTGTATTGATTTTTAAACTCAACCTTCTTCATGGTTACCTTGTTGCTCTTGTAAAAGTTGTCTGCTCCATTGGACATGTCCGGCGTGTATGCAGCGACAACGCTGGTCTTGGATGCAACGCTGGTCGCGGATAAAAGCAAGCTCAGTGCTATCACTGTGAGTACACGCGTGATAATAGATTTTTTTTTCACTTTAAAATAACACCCTTTCAAATTCGGATAATCAGAGCATTTTCTTTTGTGATATAAGCCACCATATTACCTCCTTTGTTATTTATTCTAGCGTGCTTTTTATATATAACAAATACTCATATCTTATATCTAGATATGCTTTATAGGCATTTCTGAAACGTATATACTAAAACATTATAAAGGAGGAGTGATATATGGAATTTAGAGTTTTGCGATATTTTCTTACTGTTGCAAGAGAAGGAAGCATAACAGGTGCTGCTAATTTTTTGCATGTTACACAGCCGACCTTGTCAAGACAATTAAAAGAACTTGAACAAGAGTTAGGGAAAAAACTATTTATTCGCAGTAGTCACAGTATCATTCTTACAGATGAAGGAATGCTCCTGCGAAAGAGAGCAGAAGAAATCGTTGATATGGTCGATAAATTAGAGGCAGAATTTAATTCCATGGAAGAAACAATAAGTGGTGATGTTTATATAGGTGGTGGGGAAACAGACGCCATGAGACAGATTGCACGGGTAGTAAAAGATTTGCAGTTAAGTTATCCAAATATACGGTATCACCTCTACAGCGGAAACGAAGACGATGTGACTGAACGGCTTGACAAGGGATTGCTTGACTTTGGTATTTTAATTCAACCAGCTGATTTATCAAAATACAATTATATCAATATCCCAGTCAAAGATGTTTGGGGAGTTGTTATGAGGAAAGACAGTCCTCTTGCTTTCAAAGATACCATTCAAGCGGTGGATTTATTAAATGTTCCGCTAATCTGTTCACGACAGGCTATGAAGCAGACATTTTCTAAAAATGAATTTGCGGATTGGTTTGGTGAAGATTTTGATAAATTAAACGTCGTGACTACATACAATCTTGCATATAATGCTGCCATTATGGTTGATGAGGGCATTGGTTATGCAATAACCCTTGATAAAATAGTGAATACATCTAGTGATAGTAACCTTTGTTTTAGACCGCTAAAGCCAAGGCTTGAATCTGGCTTAAATATTGTTTGGAAAAAGCATCAGGTTTTTTCCGCTGCTGCTGATATGTTTTTAAAAGAAATTCAGGCGAAACTTTCAAATTCTTTATCAGATATATAGGATTTTCAGAACTTACACCTCTAGAATAAGCACTATTCAGACTTTCTGATTTGAGAGTCATTAAGCATTCTTTCAAAGAGTGCTTTTTTATTTCAAAAGAGAGCTATAACATCTGGTTTTCAACCATTTCTTATCGAACTAACCTGACCGTTAGCTTAAGTACATTTCTCCACAAACTTCACAATTCATTTAAAATGTTATTTAACAATCTGGCCCGATTATTGAATAACGTGACTGACATTATTAAGAAACTTTATTGCTTTTAAACGACTTATTATTCGTTGACAACTGTAACAAAAACGAACATTTATGTTACGTTTTCCATTTCAAAATACTAGTCTTAATAAACTTTGAATAACGGTGTAACAAAATACTGTCTCAAAAATAATTCGTAACATTATTGATTCCAGACCTTTTTGTTACAACAAAACATAGTTATTGGTAATAAAATACAGCCTATGACCCCAAATTACATGTATCTCGGTCGAACCCCTACACAGCATATCAAATCATTCGATATACGAGAAAAATAGAGAGCTGCCTTGCTAGGCAGCTCTTGTTTACATAATCAGTGTTATCGGAAGTAAAATTGGAGATATTAAAAATCACTTTTAGTTGATTAATAGTAAATATTTCCTTAGAAACGCCGTGGCAACAATCGGAGAGGGGGGGGAATAGGG
>NZ_AUMR01000127.1 GCF_000430785.1 Ectobacillus panaciterrae DSM 19096 | reverse complement strand
TGAATTAAATCCTTTATAAAACGGTAAATGTGGATATAAAAGCACCTTATCAATTTAGATAAGGTGCTTTTTCAATATGTACTAGCATGTTTCTTTCATTTTCATCATCATGTTCATTATAGATGTCATCATTTCGTCACACTCTTGCATTTTAGACATCATTTGATCCATGTCCATCATCATTTTGTTTTCACACATTTGATCCATCATCATTTTCATGCACTTCATCTCGCACATCATTCTTTCCATACATGTCATCATAGACATATCCATGCACATTTTTTCCATTTCGATTTCCTCCTAATGTGTAAGTTTTTGAGATAGATAAGCGATAAAAAAGAAATAAAAAAGCCCATAAAAAGTTACTCAGAGGTATTAAATAATTGAGTAATTACAGAAACATCGGAATACAAGTCTTGTAATTCAAATTATTATGATACATAAGAACTTTTTAGCGCTTTTTGTCGTCAAGTCAGCGTTTCTTTTTTATCTAAATTGATTATACAATTACAATTCATTACTTTCAAGGAATTATATGGTATTTTAATAATATTTACACAAAGTCCACACTAATACAATTAAAGGAATTTGTGTAAACTTATAGATACATTGACTACCGATAACACTGATTATGTGAGCAAAAAATCCCTTCAGAACACAAGGTCTGAAGGGTATTTTTATAGTGTTTGAGACACATTGACTTCCGATAATAATGTCTTATGTTAACTAACCCTGTATGGAATATACATAAAAAAGTTTAATGTTTTTTCTAAATTCATGACTAAGGTCACTACTTAAAAGTACATGACTTCTATATAGTTAAGGTATACCAATTATGGGGGTGAATTTATAAACGCTTCTTCTTTTTACCTGATTGTTATTGCAATTGCTGCATTGGTTTTATGGCGCAGAACGAGAGCTATGTATCGCCCAATTAAAGGAAATGGAGTTCGCCTTCTCCTACCAATATTATATGTGCTGTTACCTAGTATTCCTATTATTTTGAATCCAAAGGCTCATGCTGCTAGCTGGGAATGGATTTGTGCACTTATCTTTGGATTTCTTTTATCTATCCCACTTATTTGGACGACTAACTATGAACTCCGATCCGATCAACATATCTACGCTACAAAAAACAGAAGTTTCATCATCGTCTTTGTTATTATCTTTATTATCCGATTTCTACTTCGCGATTATTTAAAGTGGCTCGGCACGGAGACTGAGGCAGCACTGTTTGTAACCGTAGCGCTCGGATATATTTTACCTTGGAGAATTGTTTCATTTCTCAAATTTCGGCGAATATATAAAAACCGAATCTATACAAATAAAGAATCCCTTCAGAATAATATCTGAAGGGTATTTTTTATAATGTCTAAAATATATTCACTACCGATAATGACATGTTATGTTAACTAGTTCTGCATACAATATTCATAATTAAAAAGCCTTTAAAAATAAATTTAAAAACTTTTACCTATCAATATTAGATTCCATAATTGGGTGCTGTTTTTAAATAAGAAAGTGTCTTTTTTAATAAAAATTGTTATCAATATAAACAACCAAAAAAGTTTTAAAAGGGTACTTGAGTCTAACACTATGTTAGGCTTTATAGTAATGTTGCCGGCTAAAATAATTCGTACGAAATGAGGGGTTGATTCTGAATAAAAAAACTTGGAAAGTTGGAGAATTAGCTAAACAAACCGGACTTACGGTACGGATGCTCCATCATTATGACAAAATTGGATTGTTTTCTCCTTCACAGTCTTCTGATAAGGGATATAGGATCTACACTGAAACAGATATTGCCAAGCTGCAACAAATTATGTCCCTTAAGCAGTTAGGTTTTGCTTTAGATGAGATTAAAAGGATGATGGAAAATTCAAATTTGAATCCGGTCGAAGTTATAAAAGTACAGCTAAAAAGTGTAAAAGAGTCTATTCAGATACAAGAACAATTGTGCAGTCGTTTGGAAAGGATATATGAGTTGCTTAACAGTCAACAAGAAGTGAAGGCAGAACAATTTATAAATTTAATTGAGGTGATTAATATGAGTAAAGATAAATATTTTACCCAAGAGCAACAGGAAAAGATGTTCAAACAGCTCGGATTAGAGAAAAGAAAGCAGTATGTAAGTGAATGGCTTGAAATAACTGCAAAGATACGTGGAGAATATGAGAAGGGGATACCACCTGAAAACCTAAACGTTATACAATTTGCAAAACAATGGAACGAATTCCTCGATAAGTTGACTTTTAGGGATCCTGAGATATCCAAAGCAGCTGAACGTTATTATAAAGAAAATCCTGAAGTACAAGAAAAATTTGGGGTAGATGAACAACTTTCTGGCTACATTAAGAAGGCTATGTCACACAGTTAAATTCATCTTTATTATTACAGAAAAAGTCGTGAGCATTTGTACATCCTCGACTTTTTCTGTTTAAGCAATCGGGAGCTATTATGAAAAAGCACTTACTCATACAAATATTGCTCGATATGGGCAATCAGAATCACCACCAGATTCACCATCACAATAGGTAAAAATTTGTTTTTTAATAAATAATAAACAACTTCCGATAACACTGATTATGTGAACAAAAAATTCCTTCAGAATACAAGGTCTGAAGGGTATTTTTATAGTGTCTGAGATACATTGACTGCCGATAATGACATGTTATGTAAACCTCACATGAATACGATGTACAAAGGTTTTTCGTGATTTAATGTTTAATAATCATACTTATAAAAAATGGGAGGCAATTATGCAAAATAATGAGCTAAAGCAAATAGTCAAAAATGCAGATAGTGCAATCAATCAAGAGAATTTTGATGATTTAATGGATTTCTATTCAGAAGATGCAATTTTAGTTGTAAAACCTGGAATGTTAGCTAAAGGAAAAGAAGAAATCCGTCGGGCATTTGAGGCTATCGCTGATTATTTTAACCATAGTTTAATTGTTAATCAGGAAAAGATGGAAATAATTGAAACCGGTGATACAGCATTAGTTATTGCAAAAGCACTTTTGAGTGCCAATCAAAAAACCGATTCAGAATTCTCTATGGAGAGAATCGCAACTTATGTTTTTAAAAAAGAGTCTGATGGAGTTTGGCGTTGTATAGTTGATAATTCTTACGGAGCTGAATTACTTGAATAACGTATTTTCTAGCTTTAATATGATTCTCTGTTAACTGAACCACCTAAAAAATATAACTACCGATAACACTGATTATGTAAACACGAACCCCCTTCAGCAAGCGATCTGAAAGGGGGTTTGTAGGCTTCTAGATATATTGACTTCCGATAATAGGATGTTATGTCAACTAAATAGGACACATATAACGAGACCGAGGGGGAATTATATGACTATTTTTGGGTACATTTTCTGGGGGATCTGTATCATAGCTATTGTGGGAAGTTTTTGGATGCAGAAGAAATATAAAAGTGGTGCTCCTGATAAATCATCTAATCAAGAATTACATGAAGAAATTACAAAACTTGATAATTCAAGAAATGATCCACCAAGGTTTTAAAAAAATAATTACTGTATTTTACTATCGATAAACCGACTTATATTGATTAATTAAAGGGGGCTGTTTCAAAAAAACAGCCCCCTTTGTAGTCGAGCATATTTACTTCTTTATGTATCTATAAACATTTTCTGCTGTTTCTGAGGAGTTACAAATGTAAATTGTTCTTTTTGCTCAGAAACTTGACCCTCGTTTGTTACTATTCTCTTTTCCTGTAAAGATTGTATGATCACCCGTTGGTTAAGAGCATCCTTTATCCCTTTTGTAATTAAATTGAGAAAGAAGATTGTAATTGCAAAAGCACAAAGTGGACTCAGCACAATCCAAGGCGCTAAGTTAAATTCATACCGATCAATTCCAATAAGTCCTGACCATTCACTTGTAAGGGATACATATTTATATCTGCCGGGGTCAATCTCGATATGACGCTCACCGCCAATAAATTGATGGAGCAATCCAAGATGTACAAACAAGATAAGTGTTTGTACCACATGTTGCATAAAGAGAATCAGCATCTTTTCCCTTAAAAATAGATGAATGTGTGTACGAATCAGATGCCATTTTGTTGCACCCATCACTTTGGCACTGATGACATATTCTTGTTTCATCTGTTCATCGACTTCATTTGTAATATATACAGCAATCGCAGGAACCGCAACCCCGACACCTACCGCTAATTGATACAATATAGTAATCCACTGCGTGGAAGGAATCGGATCTTCCGCACCGATACTAATGTACACAGGGGTCATGAGAATATAGGCCATGAATATAGTTGGGATGTTATAGAAAGACTGACTGATTCCTTTTACAAATGTCTTGAAACGTTTAGAATACAAACTTAACCAGACTCCGATGCACACCCCCATCAGAATGCGAAAGAAACCTACGAAAAAGGCAAAACCAATGGTATACTTTGCTCCTTCCAAGATGGGATACAAAAGCGGTACTCCTAGCCGGTCTGATCCAAACGGTGGAGCCTGAAGTGGTGAAAACGGCGCAGCTGCCGAGAGCACTCCTTTTTCGTCATATAAAAGTCTTTCTGGTTTCGGCAAAAACTCTTTCAGATAGGGGAACAATAGGCTACACAAAATTAGAAGTCCGAGAAACACAACTCCAATCCTTACACATTTGGAAGCCGTAATACGACGAGTCATACGTTTACCTCCTCTTGACTCCCTACTCTTTTCACAGCAAGGGAACCTAATAAAAAGAACATGAAAAATGGAAGGAACAGCAATGACACAACAACAACACTAATGGCAGTATTTCTTGATCCGTAGTCCACTAAGAACTTCATAATGCCGTTCATGTTGAAGATATATTCTAATATAAACAGGTTTGAAAGCATGAACAGAAAAATGGTTTTAGAATGATAGAACAAGTGAATAAACACATTTCGAAATAGATGCACGGCAGTGATATAACGTAGCGTAAATCCTTTTCCTCTTACAACTTCCATATATGGTTTTTTCTGCTCATCCTTCAAATATACAATCAGCATACGAAACATCTGAATTGTTGGAAGAATGCATAAACATAAGATTGGTAGCACAAATGCTTTTTTCTCTCCAAATGACAACACACGAACCGGCATAGAGCCCGTCTGTTTAAAATACCAAATCAGTAACGCTTGCAAACAGACAATAATCATCATGTCGGGAATCGCTTCGAACACAAAGAGGATGTTCTTCATCCACTTCTGTCCCCGAAGGGAGGAGAGCATATATAAATAACTTAGTCCTGTTGCCATGATAAGGGCTATCACAAACGTACCGATGAGAAGAGAAAGAGAATAAATGTATGGTTCCCAAATGGTTGGAAATAGAGGATATTCCTTAAGAGTGCCCGTCCCAGACGTAGTAAATGTAATTTCATCTACATGCAATAAAAGTTTTATAGTGTCTTCGATTTGAAACACATATAAAAAGGGTTGGAACGAAACTTTTCGATTGTATGTAAAAAGAGACGGTAAGCAAAGAATACAGAGGGTACTACAAATAGTGAATAGAAAATACAGAGTTGTTTTGATTATCCGAATGATCATAAATCCCTCCCGTTACCTTAAA
Source organism: Ectobacillus panaciterrae DSM 19096 (assembly GCF_000430785.1). Lineage (GTDB taxonomy): Bacteria > Bacillota > Bacilli > Bacillales > Bacillaceae_G > Ectobacillus > Ectobacillus panaciterrae. The sequence continues at coordinate 3,164 of NZ_AUMR01000127.1, read as the reverse complement.
AAGGTAAAATTAGTAAATTGTTAAAAAATTATAGCATGTCATGATAGAATAGGGAATAATAGGAAAATAGGAGGCCGTATGAATAAACTAACAAAAGCTCTTGTATCTATTGGGATAGTCTCTACTTTCTTATGTGTCACAGGATGCTCTACCGATATTCAAACATCCAGACCACAGCCCAAACAACAATCAAGCTTGAATTCTGTTACAAGGACGGGGCAACCAGATGCAAAGATGACAAAAAAGGCAGAGCAAGATAATTCTGCAAATATAACATTAGAGCAGCTATCCAAGGTAAAACAAGAGATGACCTACGAAGAGGTAAAAAATATTCTGGGGATGGAAGGCCATATGGTGAGTGAATCCGGAGAAAAAGGTACTCCTAGGTATTCTGTCATCTATATTTGGAAACTTAAGGATCTCCAATCGATTGTACAAATTACGTTTTTAGACGGGAAGGTAAGAGGGATATATAAAGCTCCAATCCCAAAGGCTTAGTAGAATTCCTTATTTATAGAGAAGGAGAGCATATTATAGGTTGTTTACTTAACTACCGATAACACATGTTATGTAAACAAAAAAGGAGAATGATCTTCTCCTTTTTTGTTGTAATTATTTATTGACTCCTATTAGTTTTGATTTGAGTTCATTCAGGATTTTTTTTCTTTCTTCAAAATCCTCGTCTTCTCCATTTTCTGCCCAAAGCTCTAAGTCTGCACCTCTATCAATTAATTCGATAGCTTTTACTAGTACTTCTTCTTGGAGTAGATTTTTTTCTAATTGAGCAGCTGCAAGCCCAGTATATATCCAAGATACTACTTCTAAATCATCTTCATCATCTTGATCTTCCAAATGTGTATTCAGTACTTCTTTTGTTGCTTCTTCGACGGACAAACCTTCTTCTAATAATTCATAGAAGTCATCTCTGACATCACAAGTTGTATCATTATCAAATATTCCAGTTCCCCAGGCACCCAATTAGTAACACTCCTTTTACCTTAAGAATTAAGGCTATACTTCTATCTAATTATACTACATGAGAATTACTTCCGATAATACTGATTATGTAACCTTCAATCCTGCGTTGAAGGTTTTTTTGTTCATAATGATGAATACATACAGAAACAAGAAATTCACAGGATTAAATAAAAGGGAGGAATAACCATGATAAGACAAGGTTTTATGTTTCTTGCATTATTTTTGGGTATTTTTGCAGTTATGCACCTCATTCCAGAAATGGACCTTATAACGTCTATATCATGTGCTGTAATCTTCTTTATTGTGAGCTTGTTAGTCTTTTACGCAATTGAATCTGAATCATTTGGCAGTGCTCAGGAAAATCTTGTTGAATGATGTACCGACTGGTCCCTTTCAAAAGTATCAACTCATCTGTGCTGCTTAGTAATTACTTCCGATAACATTAATTATATGAATTGTGAAGCCCCTTTAGCTCGCTTGCTGAAGAGGCTTTTTTATAGGCTTCTAGATACATTGAGTTCCGATAACTCATGTTATGTAAACTTCACATGAATAGAATATACAAGGATTTTTTCTTGTCTATTCGTGGTATGATGGAATAAAAAGGAAGTGTTATACAGTAATGATAAATAGAAAACTTATAATAAGCCTATCCTTAGGAGGACTCATCCTAGGAGGAACATTTTACATAGAAAATCACCAAATTGCCTTTGCAAAAAAGAATACAAATACAGTTGAAACAAAGAAAGAAAATCAACAAGTAGTAAAATCGTACTCTAAAGAAGAGATCCATTATAAAATTCTAAACTCTATTGATTATTTTCAGACTGTAAAAGGAGCATTTGAAGAATATAACGGTGCTATAAGTAATATCCACTCCAAAGTTGAATATCAAGTGAGAGTTGGTAACAATCCCCTTGCTTATTCAACAATAGCAATGAAAGACTCAAATAATGTTGAGCAAATACATCTTTTTAAGGACGAAATCCTTCTAACAATATATCCTGAACGAAAAGAATACGGAAAATCTCCTGTTTCAGTACCAAAAGATTCGAGCGAGATAGATAAATCTATTGAACATAGATATGCAGTAGGTGAAAAGGATGTAAGTAACTTCCTTCTCAGAGCTGACTATCCACCATTAGGACCAGCAGAAAGTTCTATTTTTAACCAGGCAGAATTAATAAATTACCTATACAATTATAATTTATGGAATATAACTAACCAAGATGATCTTTACTTAACACGTCATGTAATAACTATTGAAGGATCACTCGCTGGACGTGTAGCTAGAATTACAAAAGGAACAACATTTAAATTATGGATTGACCAGGAAACTGGTGTCCTTCTAAAGAAAGAAATTAAGAATGAAAAAGGAGATATTGTAGCATATTTAAAAACTAAAACATTCATTGTGAATAAACCCATTAAAGATGAGGAAATAAAGGTAGGTATTCCAGAAGATTATAAAAATGGATTTGAACAAAATGAACAGCTTATAAAACGTTTAGAGGAAACAAAACAGAAATAAAATCTACTTTCGATAACGCACGTTATGTAGACCTCACATGAATAGGATACACAATGTACTTTTCTTTCCTTTCGCGCGATAAAATGGAATAAAAAAGAATGGAGCTGTGCTCGATGGATATCTTTTATATTGGGCTTGTTCTTTGGTTTATAACACTCTTAGTTATCGAGGGTGGAATAAGAAAAAATACAAAACAAAATGAAAGAATTATAGAGTTACTTGAAGAAATCAAAAATAAGTAATACATACTCTAGATCACTACCGATAACACTGATTATGTAAATAAGAGCTGCCTAGCAAGGCAGCTCTCTCTATTTTTCTCGTATATCGAATGATTTGATATGCCGTGTAAAGATAATAGTTCCGTCAATTTCTATGTAGTCAATATTTCTATCGGTGATGTCCCTCGTTAATTTATTCTGTAAAACAGACAAGTTTTCTTCACATATCGTCTGCTCCAATTGTCCTTTTGGTAAATGAAACGTCACTAAAAAGTCCTCTGTTTTCACGATAATTCCCCCTTGGATTGATATGCTACTTCATGATAACTCAGATAAACATCACCTGTACAAAGGGGATAATTGAAGTTTGTATACTGAAATTTCAAATTTTAGTGTGCGAAATTTCAAATTTACATCACACAACTTGAGATTAT
>NZ_AUMR01000126.1 GCF_000430785.1 Ectobacillus panaciterrae DSM 19096 | reverse complement strand
CACATCTGCTTTTTGTTTCAGAATATAATAACGGAAATTTTCATCATTGATGTTTTTATAAGCAGACATTAGGGTTGAATGGCGGTTATATTGGTACAGTTAGCCAGGATATACCCAAAATTATTAGTATGGGTATTTAGCTTTTAGTTTATACAATCCATCACTAAAAAATCCCCCTTACAACTCGTTACTCTAAGTATAAAAAATCAAACCTTAAAGTTTTCAAGTTCATTTTGAGGCTAAAAAACTTGAAACTTTCAAATGAAAGCTTCAAGCTTCTGTTCCTGAGAATAGAGGCAGGTCTCTTAACCTGCCTCTATTTTATTAACTGTCTCATTTTTCATTACTTTTTTCTATTCTGGTTTTAGTTTGCCTTTTGTTCTAGAGCATGTAATGTTTGTATTAACTCATCATTTAATTTTCCAAGTGTTTGTTTATCAAGAGGACTTACTTGAGAACCTGCTACTTCTGGATTCAGAGATTTTTCAAGCTGCTCATAGAGATCTGGGTATCCCGGCTTTACTCCATCCTCAAAAGTCTTCCAAATTTCCTCCAATTTTGGTCCTATCTCTTTTATCTTCGCTTCATCACCTGCATTGATCGCCTGTTTTAGCTCGCCCGTCGTTGTAAGTAGCTTTGAAACGCCAGCTTTGACTTGATCAACAGGAATGAGCTTCTGCGATAATTGATATAAAACGTCGATCAACTGATTATTCAGTTTCGAGAGCGTCTCTTTATCAATAGTGCTTGCCTTCGATCCTGCCACGATCGGGTCAAGGTATTTTTCAACTTGTGCGTATTGGTCAGGGTATTGTGATTTCACACCATCTTCAAACGTTTTCCAACTCTCTTCGAGCTTTGGACCATTCTCTTTAATTTTTGATTCATCGTTGGCATCAATGCCTTTCTTTAGCTGTTTGGCATCATGGAGCAATGCTGAAACCCCGTCTTTCACATTCGTTGTAGTAGGTTTCTCTTTTGATGAAGACTGACTGTTTGATTGATCTTCAGTCTTAGAAGTAGTTGAAGCACTAGATGCAGAATGGTTGGCCGAACTACATCCAGCTAAGGCTAATGTACCAGTCATAGCTAATGCAGCAATGGTGTTTACAAGTTTCATAGAATACATTCCTCCTAATATTTGAACTATAATGTTTTAGTTTTGTATTGTTTTCTGAATCTGTTGTCTTTGTTTTGTGATTCGGTTCCACATCAAAGTTCCCAAAGCAAGCAAGAGCAACGCGATTTGCGGTATGGCACTCTGCCAGGATGGATAGAACCCTAAGAAATCGATACTTGGCAAGTTCTGAGATGTTGTAGACGGTAAAGAACCTGCGAGCTGAAAGCTATGAATACCCAGCCCTGTAAATTTGAAGCATAGATAGAAAACAATCAAGCTTGATACCAAGAAAAACGGTCGCATAGGCAATTTAACACCGATAACCAGCATAAGATACGCAATAACCGCCAAGATGCCCAGACCAATTAAAATACCAATTATCAACTGTTGAAAGCTAATCTGATTCACCATACCAATAACGAAAAGTACAGTCTCTGTTCCCTCTCGAAAGACGGCTAAGAACGAAAGCACACCAAGAGAGATGATCCGCCCCGTATCCAACGCTGATTGACTTTTGTTATGAATATATTGATTCCATTCTGCGATATTCGACTTACTATGTAACCAATAGCTCATGTAAAGAAGCATCGCGGCAGCCACAATACCTGTCCAACCAGAGATCAGGAAATTATTCTGACCGAAAGCCCCAGATGTGAAAACGAATTTTACAATGACCGCTAAAATAGCACTCAGAACTAAGCCGGCTGAAACCCCGCTCCAAATCCAAACTTTTCCCTTTCCTTCATTAGACTTTTTAACAAAGGCTAATAATGCGCCTACAACCAACAGTGCTTCCAGTCCTTCACGGATCGGTATCATTGCGGCATCCCAAATGGTATAACTGCTTTTGCTGGCAAGCGGCGTCAAGTACCCGATCATCTTGTCAAGTAACTCGGCAGCCCCCTTATAATTACCATCAGAAATCATCGCATTCACCGTGACCATATCTCGCTCTGAATTGTTATATAATGTGGCGGATTGTGCCACCACAGTTCCTTCGATGCTGAGCCAAGACTCTCGAACCTTAGTAATATCCGAAAGAGACGACTGCTGATCAGTGTTTTGAACTTTTTCTTTTGTCTTTTGCAACATCACAATGAAATCAGAAAGCGTTATATTTTGCTTCTTAAACCCATCACCCTTCGTATACTGACCGCGAATGAATTTATCATTGACACTTTGAAGCCCCTGCAATGCCTTGATAACATCTTGTTGTTTGTTCTGAATGAAAGCATATTGTACTTGACCCATATTGGACTCAACATCACTATATGCCTGACCAGAGTCCGACTTCACAGAGCTCTCAATTTCAAGCCAAGTATCATTAAATTTCTGGTAGGTTTTCTGTGCTTCGGCTAGATTTCCTTGCTTCGCAATCGTTAATGCTTGATCGACGTATTGCTCCACTTTACTCATATTTTCTGTTCCCTGACTGGCAGCCCAACTGGTAAGCGGTTTCATCCAGGCTAGTAATAATAGAAGGATGAAAAAAGTGGAATAGCTAATTCGCCTAAACATATCATCAGCTCCATAATCCTTTTGATTAAATTTGTTGATAACAATTATCATTATTATCGTAACTGATTGTTATTATCATTTATGACTGTTATTCTGTCAATTGAATAATATTACTATCTTTTATGAAAATATAATAGATTAGGTCGCAAAACCATAATAAACATCTAATATTATGCAGAAAACGCATTATCTGAACATGAAAATGGAACCTTTGTACGCAAGGCTCTTTCCTATCTGCTCTTCTCCGCAGCCTCTGGCTTGAGAAACTCTTCATCGCATTGAATACGTCTGCTTTCTGCTTCAAAATATAATAACGGAAATTTTCATCGTTGATGTTTTTATAAGCAAAATAGAATTTTTGAGTTAGTAATTGGGGATTATATAGTTGATATTTATACTTTTAAGCATAGGAGGAAATATGAAATCCCTTATTATTTATGCGCATCCCAATACAAAGAGTTTTAACGCGGCTATTAAAGAAACACTCGTTAATGAATTAACCATACTCGGCCATGAAGTTCGAGTCAGAGACTTATATGAGATGGATTTTAATCCGATTTTACATGCGGATGATTTTACACAATTTTTTCAAAATCAGATTCCGGAAGATATTAAAAATGAACAAAATCATATTGAATGGGCTGATACTCTATTTTTTGTTTATCCTACCTGGTGGATCAATATGCCAGCTATGTTAAAAGGGTACATTGACAGGGTTTTTTCAAATGGTTTTGCTTTTCGTTATACTGAACAAGGAGCAGAAGGATTACTAAAAGGGAAAAAAGCGATCGTTATCCAAACAACGGGTACACCTGAACATATTCTTTCTGCTAGCAACCTCATTTCTCCAATGGAGATAGCAATGGACATAGGCACTCTTGCTTTTTGCGGAATCGATACTATTGAGCATCGCTTTTTCACAGGTGTACCCGTAATTTCGAATGAAGAACGCCAAAGTATGTTAGAAGAACTAAAACATCTTGTCAAAAATCGTTTTCCTGCAAGTTAAAAATTAAAAAATCGTAAAAGTACTAACTTAATGTTACTGCTTCAGCTTGTAGACAGAGGCCTAAAAATGGACCTTTTTCTACAAGCTGAAGCCAATTGAAAAGTAGCTTTTCATTTTGTTCCTTTTGAGAACCTCAAGCCTTATAGAAATTCCGAATCCAGCGATGGGCTCTAAGCTGCTCCAATTGTTCTTTCAGTAGTCCCTTTCCATCCCCTACTTGGCAATTCAATTCGGCATGACGAACCGAACGCATACCAGGAATAACAGCGGAAACTGCTGGATGACTTAGAATAAAGCGAAGTGCTGTTTCCGACATCTGCTCTGAAGAGATATTCAGGTCAGCAATAATCTTTTGTACACGTTCAAAAACTTCCTGTTTCCGATCTCCTCTGAAATAATTATTCCGAAAATCCCCCTCCGGAAATATAGTGTCAGGTGTAATCCTTCCTGTCAATCCACCTTCATCTAACGGCACCCGGACGATGACACCCACGTTGTGTTTTTGACATGCAGGAAAGAGGGCGTCTTCTGGACTCTGCTCAAAAATGTTATAAATGACCTGAACAGTATCCACAACCCCGGTTTCGATCAGCTTAATCGCGTTTTCTGGTTGATAATCATTAATGGAAACACCAAAGGAACGAATTTTCCCTTCCCGTTTGAGCTTGTCGATTGCTTCCAGCCAATCTCCCTGGTCTACCCATTCATCTGACCAAACATGAAACTGCTGAACATCGATGGTTTCCAAACCAAGATTACGCAGACTTTCTTCCGTGCATGCAATCACATGCTCCGCAGGGAACGTTTCCTCTACTGGTACACCCACTTGAGCTGGCCATTGCTTATTTTTTGGAGGAATTTTAGTGGCGACATAGATGTTTTCAGACCGCTCCCTTACCACCTGACCTATCAGTTTCTCGCTATGACCATTTCCGTAACCTAAAGCAGTATCAATAAAATTCAAACCAAGGTCAACCGCCTTATGCAACGCCTGTAATGATTCATCGTCACTTGCACCAATCCAGCTGCTTTGACCGATACCCCAGGCTCCATAACCAATTTCAGAAACTTTAAATCCCGTTTTCCCAAGTGTTCTATAATTCATGTAAATTCTCCCTTTCGTTTTTTAAACTCCACCATGGCAGTCCAGCATACGGATAGTAATAGAGGGAATTTCATTCATAAACTTTAGATTTCCATGCTTGAGGATGAGAATGATTCACAAGTTCTAGATCTGCCGCTTTAGCACTCGACTCTAATTGTTCTACGTTTCTATAACCAGGAATTACACACGTAACAGCAGGATTTTGAAGGCACCAGGCTAGCGCCCACTGCGCCATATTCACTCCCTCAGGCAATTCCTTACGTTGAATTTCCTCAACCAGCTTCAACTGTTCCTGATTTTTGACACTATGCCAATCGTTTTGTCCAAATACGGTACCTGGGTTATATTTGCCACTCAAAAATCCGTTAGCTAAAGGTTCCCGGGCCAATACGCCCAAGTCCTGCCTCTGACATGAAGGCAACACTTTGCCTTCGGGCTTTCGATCCACTCGATTGTACACAACCTGGACCGCCTCCGCATGTACCTTTGTAGCAGCATCCGTTTGGTATATATTATCATTGCTGCCGATAGAAATACCAAGATGACAAATATTTCCAGCCTGTATTTGCTTGTTCAGGGCTGTCCACAAATCATCGTTATCAAAAACTTCATCGCTTCCAGAATGAAATTGATAAATATCAATATAGTCAGTACGAAGTGCTTTCAACGAATCATCTAGCTGCTTTAAAACTTCTTCAGCTGACCAATGATCGGTACGGTTTAGATGACCATGGAAGCGGTGACCAAATTTTGTTGCTACAATCCAATCTTCTCGATTATTCTGTTGAAGATACGTTCCAATCAAAGCTTCAGATAGATGATCACCGTAACATTCTGCCGTATCAATCAGATTAATCCCTAATTCTTTTGCTCTGCCTAAAATTTGGTTTACCTCTTGCTGAGAAAAATCTTTCCCCCATTCTCCACCAAATTGCCAGGTTCCCACCCCAATTACTGAAACTTTAAGTTCTGTCTTTCCAAGTCGACGGTATTTCATATGTTCTGCTCCCTCCCATATGTATTTAACAATATTGCTCCATTATTGTGGATTGGTTGCCCAAATCTTCCATAGTTCTAGCCACTAATCCTACATGCCCCTCTTCTTTCGCTAAAGCAGTAGCGATTGCTCTACCTATTCCCTTTCCTGCCCCCGTAACGATCGCTCTTTTCCCCTTAAGGCTCATGTAACCATCCCCCTATTATTCTTATAATTGTCCTTTCCTCCGATTAGTTGTTTGCTTCATGGAGTTGCAGGTTGCGGGATCGATCCCGCAACCCTTAAAAAAAATCTGATTTACTCATGTTGATTCTCGAATACACAGATTTGCTTCTAACACAGTTCTCTTATCTTCCAATACATTCCCCTCTAAACATGACATCAGAAGCTCCATTGACTTTATTCCAATTTGAAAAATCGGTTGATCAATCGTTGTTAAATTAGGTTGAACCACCCTGGAGATTTGAACATTGTCAAATCCAACTACTGATACGTCTTGCGGGACCCGTAACCCTCGTTCTTGCACAGCTTGAATGACACCCACGGCCATATGTAATACATATAACCTTATTCACCACGATAACTTATCCAAGTTTGATAGATTAATTACAATCAGTTTAAGGTTTTTGCATCAGAACCAGTGATGTTATATCAACTAGGAATGTATAAACTGTTCATCTTTCTTTTGCATACCTATAAGAAGTTTTTTACAAGATATTAATATAATCGATATTGAAAATCATTACCAATTATACTATTATATCCCTTAGAGATAGAAATCATTAATTCCTAGGGGGAAAGGTATGTTTATCAATGTTCTAAGACAAAACAAAAATGTCTCTATACTTTTGGCTGTGTTGCGTGTATATCTCGGATATACGTGGATTATGGCTGGTTGGGGCAAAATAACAAGTGGAAAGTTTGATGCCTCTGGTTTCCTAAAGGGTGCTCTGGCACAAGCAACTGGAGAACATCCTGCTGTTCAAGGATGGTGGGTTGCATTTCTGAAAAGCGCAGTTATTCCTAACGTAGAATTATTCAATGTTTTAGTAACTTGGGGAGAATTACTCGTCGGAATCGGATTATTGATTGGTTGTTTCACGAAAACGACAGTCTTTTTCGGCATGATGATGAATTTCTCTTATATGTTCAGCGGTTCGACAAGCACAAATCCACAACTTGTTTTATTATCTATATTTATTCTCGTTTCTGCTATGAATGCAGGGCGATATGGAGTAGACGGTATAATTATGCCAACACTTAAAGAGAAACTATTTGTCAATAAAACAAAAAAAGTTAAAGATGTTGCTTAATCTTCAGTACATATACATTAAAAGCTAAGACCACTCGCTAATGCAAGTGGTCTTTTTCGCATAAAATGACGCAGGTTACATAATCAGTGTTATCGAGAGCCTATGTATCGAACATTCTATAAAAAAGCTCGTCACCTTGCTCCGACGAGCTTTCTTGTTCCGCTGCTCCTGATTATCGGTAAAAGTATTTTATTATAATAAAAGTAAGAACATTACATAACACGTACTATTTTTAGTTTAAAGTTTTACTTCGTCCAACAAATAAAGGATAACGAAACAAAATGAACATTAACCTACATATATACTTTGATACAAAAATGTTTGTGTAGACCCACTCGCTTTTTGTTTGGTAAGGTATGAAAGGAGCAAAAATGCACTTACGTCTCCCATATTTATGTGCATTTTATATGCCTTTATATATGAGTATAAAAGGAGTGAATATGCATTTTGGTTCGGAGGCTACTCTTTATATTTTTTATCATGCTATTTGTTTTGATTGGTTACAGTGTGATACATAATAACAATACTGATATGAAGATTGAACAAGTCCATTAACTTTTTTTGACAAAAATGAATTGATAATGAAAAGGAGGTGTATATATGAATCGTGCGCATGCAGCATCCATATTAGCTGCTTGGATTAGTGTGATCAGTAATATATTTTTGACTGTTATAAAGATTGTCATTGGCATACTCTTCCGTAGTCAAGTATTAGTGGCAGACGGCGTTCACAATGCTGCAGATGTAGTGGCTTCCATAGCCTCCTTAGGCTCTATGAAAATTTCAAATCAACCAGCTGATAACGATCACCCTTATGGTCACGGGAAAGCAGAAGTCATTTCTTCCGGAGTAGTAGCTATTATTTTAGCTTTTGCAGCTTTATTTATGGCATATGAATCGATTAAATCCTTATTTCATCCAGCAACTGAACCGCATATGATTGCTTTTATAGCGGCTCTTGTTTCTTTAATATGGAAACAAGTTTTATATGTATATACAGTGCGTATTGGTCGACAAGCGAATAGTAAAGGGTTACTAGCAACGGCTTATGATCATCTGGCCGATGTATATGCTTCCATTGCAGCTGTAGTCGGAATTGGTATTGCTTTACTCAATCGTGTATATCCTATTCCATACGCTGCTTATGGGGATTCATTAGCTGGAATTGTCGTTTCTATTTTTGTCTTAAAGCTTGCCCTTCATATGGGAAAAGAATCTGTAGATATTTTAATGGAAGGTAGCCTTCCTACAGAAAAATGTACACGGTATGAAGAACTCATTCAAACACACCCCTATATAAAACGGATTGATAGACTTCGCGCTCGAGAGCACGGTCACTATGTGTTAATCGATGCTAGGGTAAGTGTTCCTGCATACCTAAGTATTCAACAAGGGCATGATATCTGTAGAGAAATAAAAACGATGATTATGATCCAAGATCCAGAGGTACAGGAGGTTCTTATCCATCTTAATCCATGGTATGAGGGAGAAAATCACGATTAAAAGAAAATTCAATTATAGAATGATTTAACGAATGGGCTACCTTTTCCAGGCAGCCTGATTTTATTAATGATGTATATGTTATTCATGTGAGGTTTACATAACATGTCATTATCGGAAGCTCCTTTATATCAGAAGACCCGATGCGGCAAGGATTCTGTATCTTGCTGTCTTTGTATATGATATACAGAATCCTATACAGGCTTGATAAGACAGGATTCTTCCGCTGCCTTCCCCACCTATTCGGATTACAGCGTTACATGAAATCATGTATATTCCTTACTTATCTAATAGCACCCATCTTTGCGAAAAGAGCCTAAGTAAAAAAGCCCTGCATACACACTCCCATTGTACGCAAGGCTCTTTCCTATCTGCTCTTCTCCGCAGCCTCCTGCTTGAAGAAACTCTTCATCGCATTGAACACATCTGCTTTTTGTTTCAGAATATAATAACGGAAATTTTCATCATTGATGTTTTTAT
>NZ_AUMR01000125.1 GCF_000430785.1 Ectobacillus panaciterrae DSM 19096 | reverse complement strand
ATTGCCGTTCTGAACGAATGCCGTAAAAATAGCCGATAAACATCATTTTAAAAAGAGTAATGGGATGAATCGAAGGTCTACCATTGTCTTTACAATAGTAAGGACGTAACTTTTCCTCTATAAAATCAAAGTCAATCGTTGCTTCCACGGCACGTAAAAAGTGGTCTTGTGGAACTAACTCTTCAACAGAAACCATTACACGCTCATCTCGATGATTTTTCAGTGCTCCCATCATGGGACATCGCTCCTTTTCCTCTTTTCTATCAGTATGAACAGATGAAAAGGCGTTCAGACACAAAAAAGGCTGTAGAGAAGACTTTCTCTACAGCCTGGAAAAAGGAAGAGGTTAAATACCTCTTCCTTTTTTATTATATGTTGGCTTCACATGTTTTGAAATGACTCTAGTTTTTATGCTGCATCTTTACAGAAGTTTCTTTAACTCTTCTGTTAACTGCATGAATTTCTCCTTGTTTCCATCCTGTAATGACTGGTCGATTTCTTTTCGGAGCTGCTCTTTTCGGAAACTAAGAAGAGCTTTATCTAATAGCATTTCGGCAAAAAGAGCATCCATTACTTCAGGCTTTTGAGGGGCATTGAGCAAAGGTTTTTTCATAAGAAATCAACTCCTTGTCCTTTTTTTCATTATACCAACAACTTTCTGATTATTCAAATATTTTTTAATATTCTTTATGAATTCTTTTTTTAACAAAAAAAAGACCTGCCTTCTTGTATGCAGCAGGTCAAAGTATCTATATATCTTTAGTTATTGTTGTTTAGAAAAATCATCTACCAGCCCGCTGAAAACAGATAAAGCATTTTGAATAGGCTCCGGCTTAGATAAGTCTACACCGGTTTGTTTCAGCAATCCAAGAGGATAATCACTGCAGCCGCTTTTCAGGAAGTTTAAGTAAGAGTGCAGTACATCTCGATTTCCTTCAAGCAATCGATCTGCGATGTGAATGGCCGAAGCAAACCCTGTTGCGTATTTATAAACATAAAAAGGCCGATAGAAATGAGGAATTCTGGTCCATCCGTATTTCACTTCTTCATCCAGCACGAGTTCTTCCCCATTGTATTCTTTAAAAAGAGACTCATAAATGCTGCTGAACACCTCGGCATGTAACGCTTCCCCGCGCTCTGCTTTTTCGTGAGTGATTTTTTCAAATTCGGAGAACATGACTTGCGTGAAAAATGTTCCTTTGAATTGGTCGATGAAATGGTTCAACAAATGCTTTTTCATTTGGCCGTCATCTGTGTTGTTCAATAAGTAGCGAATCAATAATACTTCGTTTACTGTGGAAGCCACTTCCGCTACAAAGATGGAATAACCGGCCTTAATCTGCGGCTGATGTCTGCTTGAATAGTAGCTGTGCATCGCATGCCCCATCTCATGCGTGAGAGTGAATAAACTGTCCAGATCGTCCTGATGATTCAATAAAACAAACGGATGGACTCCGTAAAGACCAAGGTTATAAGCTCCAGAACGCTTTCCTGGGGTTTCTCTTACGTCAATGTATCTTTTTTCTTTAAAGCCCGCCAACGTCTGAACATACTCCTCTCCAAGCGGAGCTAAGCTTTTTAACATCGTTTCGTAGGCTTTTTCATACGGAATCACTTGTTCAATCCCTGCTGCTAAAGGAACGCTTAAATCGTAAGCGCGCAATTCATTCAGACCAATCCGTTCTTTTCTGATTGTCATATACTTATACATCGGTTTCATATTTTCTTTCGTGGATTGAATCAAGTTTTCATAAACTTCCTTAGGAACCATGTCCGAGAACAAAGACTTCTCCAACGCAGATGGATAATTTCGCATGTTTGACAGCAACACATTATTCTTAATTGCGGAAGCCAGCGTGGAAGCAATCGTATTCTGCAATTGAGTATAAGGCTGATAATACGCTTGATATGCTTCTTTTCGTTTGTCTCTTTCTTCGTGTTCAATCAATTTTGAATACATGCCTCTTGTAAGTCGAACCTTTGCCCCATTATCATCCGTTACTTCTCCAAATCGGATATCTGCGTTATTGATCATCCCGAATGTATTTCTGGGAGAAGAAAGCGCTTCTCCCATTTGAGAAAGAACTTCCTCTTTTTCTTTGCTTAATACATGTTTTTTATATCGGTAGGCTTCGAATAAATCATCCTCAAAGTATGTAAGGCCTTCCGCTTCTTTTATGTATTCTTTTAATGCTCCTTCATCAAGACTTAATAAAAAGGGCATGAAAAATGAAGTTGCGCTGCTGAATTTTTGTCCTAAGTGCCGCACTTTATCCAACAAGGCTTGAGAAGAAGAAACCCGTGTATCGATATCGATTTGCAGTTGGGAAAATGCGTACAATTTGCTGTAAAGATAAGTTGTTTCTTCCTTTAATGTTAAGTACTCATACAAAGCTTGTGCATTATCAATCGTTCCATCGAAAGTTCTAAGTTTTTCTGTCATTTCCAGTACGATTGTATAATCTGTTTCCCAGGATTCTGTATTTGGATAAATGTCTGTCAAATCCCATCTTTCACTTGCTGGTACTTCTTTCCTTGAAGAGTATGTTTTCATCAATAAAGCCCCCTTGCTTTTGGTCTTAAAACTCATTTCATTAACTTACTATATAAATCCATCTTAGTTTTCCGACATATCTATCATTTGCCATGCAGAACAAAAGAGAAACTGCGCTCGCTCCCTCTCTCTCCCTGCATGGGCTACAAAAAGGGTTTGACCGCTTCTATGCTTAGTCGGATGATCTCTCCCCCTAAAAGAAAAGTTGTTATGTCTATTTTTTTAGTTGCATTTATATAGTTCAGTTTATTATGAAACTCCCAGACTTATCCACTATCAATTTATTATTTGCTAAATACTTCTTTGAATGTTTCTTGTACTGCTTATTGCTATAGCAGTTTTTAATGAAATTGCGGTGTATGAAATTACATATAATTCCATTTAAGGATACTTAGACAAATTAATCCCGTCAGCTGTAATTACTTCCACATGTAACATTTTTATTATAATCCTGATTATGTATGAATGGCTCTATAAAAAGTCTAAAAAGCTAGCAGCAACAGAAGATAGAATGCAGGATATGAGCTAAGTTAACGAACTTACTTCCTGCATAAACCGTTCAAACTGAACATATGTTGAAGCAACGGCCATTTGTTGAAAGGGATGAACAAAATGACACAACTACATTTCAAGGATAATCTACTGACAAAGGTAGCTTGGTACTATTACAAAGATGGCTTAACGCAAAATGAAATAGCAGGAATATTGAATATATCTCGCAACAAAGTTGTGCGTTTACTAGAAAAAGCAAGAGTAGAGGGGATTGTGCAATTCAACATTAAAGGCTCCGGTTTGCATTGCCTTGGAATTGAAAGAGACTTCATTCGAACTTTTCAATTAACAGATGCGTTCATTATTCCTACTCCTAAAGGGAATGTATCAGATTCATTAGGAAAAGCAGCAGCTCAATATTTAGAAAACCATCTTCCTTCTAACGCTCTATTAGGAATTGGTTGGGGAGAAACCGTTTCTAAAACACTGCATGATCTTAACTTAGATTGTCCCGCAAATTTGTCTATTGTAACCTTAACCGGCGGAGTTAACTATTATTTTCAAAGGCAAGGCGGACAGATGAGTCAAAGTATAGCAAAGTTTAAAGGGCAGATTCATATTATCCCTTCTCCTTTTCTAGGTTCAACTGACGAAATGTCACAAAGTATTTTGTCCGAACCTGCTGTTAAGGATATTTTGCACTTAGCCGCTCTAGCTAACGCAACCATTGTCGGGATTGGCGGATTATCTTCAGAGGCCACTATTATAAAAGAAGAAAAAATGACCCTCGGAGAGATGGCTTTTATTCGAAATAACAATGGTGTTGGAGATATACTGGGACAGTTCTATGACTGCTCTGGAAAAATATTGAATCTTCCGCATCATAAAAGATTAATTGGCGTTTCACTCGATGTGTTAAGAAAAATGAAACATGTTATCGGTGTCGCAGCAGGACAACAAAAGGTAGACGCTATATACGGCGCAATGAAAGGCAAATATATTCGTACACTTATAACAGATGAAGAGACTGCTATCTCCCTACTACAAAAGGAGGGCAAATAAATGTCTGTACTGTTAGCATTTGATGCGGGCACAGGAAGTATCCGTGCGGTTTTATTTGATTCATGGGGACAGCAGATTGCTGTTTCCCAGCGGGAATGGACGCATTCTTCCGACCCTAAATATCCTGGTTCTATGAACTTTGATGTAACACAAAACTGGGAACTGATAAAGGAATGCACACGCGAGGTTCTACATAAAAGCGGGATAGTTCCTGCAGATATAAAAGCAATTAGTGCAACAAGCATGAGAGAAGGATTTATCTTGTATAACGAACAAGGCAAAGAAATATGGGGATGTGCCAATGTAGACGCCCGGGCATTTCAAGAAGTTGTGGAATTAAAAGAAATAGAGTCTGATCTTGAAAAGAAACTATATCTAACTTCTGGCCAGACATTTGCATTGGGGGTAATTCCGCGCTTACGCTGGATTCAGAAGCATCAGCCGGAAATATACAAAGAAATTCGTAGTTTTACGATGTTGAACGATTGGATTTTGTATAAGTTATCCGGCGTCCTGCAAATAGATCCTTCTAATGGCTGCACATCAGGAATTTTTAATTTATATAACAGGGATTGGGATTCAAGTCTTGCAGAACAGTGTAATATTACCATCCCCTTTGCTCCAAAAGTAAATGAGGCAGGAACAATAATTGGAGCTGTAACAAAGGAATGCGCCGAGGAGACGGGACTTTTGGAGGGCATACCTGTCGTTTCAGGAGGCGGTGATGCGCAAATGGCCTCTCTTGGCACGGGAATCGTAGAAGCGGGACAGACTTTTGTTTGCGGCGGAAGTTTTTGGCAGCAGGAGGTAAATATATCTGTGCTCCAAGCAGACTCTAAAGCTAGAATTCGTGTAAATTGTCATGTTATTCCGACCCTTTGGCAGTATGAAACGATTGCTTTTTTTCCGGGATTGGTTATGAGATGGTTTCGGGATGCATTCTGCCAGGAGGAAAAATCATTGGCTGACGAACTTGGAATAGATGCTTATGAATTATTGGAACAGCAGGCTGTGAACGTACCCGCGGGATCAAACGGCATAGTCCCTATTTTTTCTGATCTTATGAATTTTATATCTTGGCGTCATGCCTCCCCGTCTTTTCTAAACCTAAGCTTAGATCCTGAAAAGTGCGGCAAAAAAGAAATCTTTCGTGCGATTGAAGAAAGCGCTTGCTTTATAACATATGGAAATCTGAAATTAATTGAAGAGTTGACAGGTTCGTTTCCGAATGAAGTTGTATTTGCAGGCGGCGCATCTAAAGGCAAGCTATGGTGTCAAATACTTTCAGATGTTTTGGGTATACCTGTTAAAGTCCCTGTTGTAAAAGAAGCGGCAGCTTTAGGAACTTCTATTGTGGCAGGAACTGCAGTCGGCTTATATCCATCAATGGAAGAAACGGCAAGAAAATTTGTTAAGTGGGAAGCAACCTATTATCCAAATCCGGTAGATCATGAGCATTATCAATCTCTTTATAAAAAATGGAGAGAAATTTATAAAACCCAGCTTTCTTTAGCAGACCAAGGTTTAACTTCCCATATGTGGATTGCGCCAGGTGCCATTTAAGATGGACATCAAAGGAGTGAATGCTATGTTAAAAGTAAATGAGGAAGAATTTGAGTACCGTTTTGGAGATAACGGACCGAAATATTTAGTGAAAGGTCCCAATATTGATGTTGGAATTGTAGTGATAAAGCCCGGACAAGATTTTCAGAATCATTATCATACTACATGCGAAGAAGTATTCTATGCGTTAGAAGGAGAAATAGATTTTTATATTAATAATATAAAAGTACATGTTAAAGAAGGAGAGCTATTGCAAGTCCGCCCCAAAGAATCCCACTACCTCATCAACCGTTCAAACAAAAATTTCAGGGCGGTATTTATTAAATCTCCGCATTTACAAGTAAAAGATACAGTAAATATAGAGAATCCAACAGTTGATAAGGAGTGATACAAGATGACTTGGGGATTTCAAAATCGTTTGCATACGATTATACCGAATGGAAGAGCTGTTATGCTCGCCGTAGATCATGGCTATTTTTTAGGTCCGATTCATGGGTTGGAGAAACCGGGAGAAACTGTTAAGGATTTATTGCCTTTTACGGATTCTCTCTTTGTAACTCGCGGCGTATTATCATCATGTATTCCAAAGGATTGCAGTACCCCTATGGTTCTCCGTGTATCTGGCGGTCCTAGCGTGGTCGGAGAAGATTTAGCTAATGAAACTATTGTAACTTCAATAAAAGAAGCCATTCGTCATAACGTTGTCGGAGTCGGTGTATCCGTATTCGTAGGATCTCAATATGAAACACAGACCATCGCAAATTTGGCTCATATCGTTTCGGAAGCGCATGATTATGGGTTACCCGTCTTGGGTATTACTGCAGTAGCTAAAGAGCTTCAGAAAAGAGAAGCAAAATTTCTTGCTCTTGCCTCTAGAATATGTGCTGAGATTGGTGCTGACATTGTTAAAACATACTACTGTGAAAACTTTGAAAAAGTAACAAGCACTTGTCCCGTGCCAATTGTTATTGCAGGCGGGCCGAAATTCGATACCATTCAACAAGCGCTGGAAATCACTTACAATGCAATTGAACAAGGAGCAGCCGGAGTAGACATGGGGCGCAACATTTGGCAATCTGAACACCCGGTTGCGATGATTCAAGCAATTCACGGCATTGTGAAACATAGGTTAACTGTAAAAGAAGCATTGGATTTATATAATGAGGCTGCAAGTCAATAATTAAGCGCGATAGTTGTGTTTTGTTACGTAACACGCCCATAGAAAGAAAAGTGCTTACAACCTATAGGTAAATCTGATCCAACAGAGCAATTTGTTGTTCTGTTGGGTTTTTCTTTGTTGTTTTCACTACCCTCTGTTTTATGAAACTTATTTTTTAAGTGATGAAAAAAGAGCAACCAAATGCTTTACTTGTAGTTTCATTTACTTAGCGAAACCAAGAATCCGAATAATCTAATGTGATTTTTTATTCCTTAGTTTCATTTTCAACTCTCCCGAACAAATCGTATAAGTTCAGCATCCAGCTTTATGTATTTGTTATTGCAGTCCAATATAACGGCTAAGATCCCTCTTTATCTGCTCCCTTTGCGCAACCGTTAACAAAATCGGAAATTGATCATTGACTGTAATAACGGTATCTTCTCCGCTGCTTTGCTGATCAAGACGGTTATATAGCGCACGAGCTTCTGCAGAAGTCAGTACAGTATGTGTTTCTACATGCTTAATAGAGTGTATCGTTAATTCTTCAGTGTTTGTATCAAACGTTGCTTCTATAAGATTACCCTCCATATTTTCACCTCTTTCTTTTTTAGCGTAACCTGCGGTGCATTCTTTATGCAAATATAAAAGGAAGAGGTGTTTGGCCTCTCCCCTTTCATATTTTAGGCTACTAATATTCTATTTCATCATAATCTTTAGGCTGCGGTTCCGGCTGTTCGTTTTTTTCATTCGAAAGATTATTGTAAATCGTTTTCATTTCATCATTCATTTTGTCAGTGGTTTTTCTTTTGTTTTCGTATGATTCCTTTTTCATGGCAATCAACTCCTCTTAGTATTTTCAAGGATAATATGCTCTTATTTGTGCTTTTCTACTCTTGTTTCAACTAACTCTTGTTCTTTAGGTGATAGGACAATTCATCCCCACCCTACTCATTGAGCTGCGCCCTTCCCATTCCTTGAGGATGGGTCTTCTCGCCTACAAAAAATAAAAAGCTGCGGCACATGCCGCAGCCAACTTTATTGTCTCGCTCTCCTTTCCATCTTTCTCTTATATATAAAAGGTCAAACACTAACCTTATCTATGCAAGAAAAGCAGTAAGGACAAACCTCCTTTAGCAGGATTTTATTTTCAAACTACGAAGCACGCGGCTCCGCTCTTGGAAGCGGAAGAACTTGATCACCTGGACCGAGAAAGCGTAACAAAACCAGAGGAAGACAAGCAGCTGCTTCGAATGACCTCATTATATGTACCCTCATTGGATCTTTAACCTTGTGTTCATTCACTACATGTAAGCCTGCATGCTTCTTCTTGTCCTTGTGCAAGCCAATTTTCATGTTTCCAGCCGCCATCTTCGTTCTATCCTGTGGTGCTTCTTTCTCTGTCACTTTCGGCACGATGAACAGGACGTACTCAGTAATTTTGATGTTTTCCGTTCGTTTCCGCTTGGATTTTCGTCTCGCTGCTTGTTTTTCTTTGCTGATCAGTACATATTCACAGGCATGCTCTGTTTCTCTTTTGATGATGGAAAGCTCATTTGTAATCACATGTTCTGCTTTATTTGCTGTGAGCTTCACAATTTGATTGAGCACGGTTTGTCCGTTGTTCCTAGCGGCAAATTTAAGCTTTAGTACGGAGCCTTCACTCATAAAATGGAAATCTTGTAGCTGTCCTTGCTCGTTCAACTGTACGCATAAGGTTAATTGCTTCGTTTTCTTGCTTCGAAGCTCCGTGACATTTGGAAATTTCATTTTAGTACCGGGAAAGCTGACAAAGATGCAAGTATGATTTTTGCTTTTCTGTACTTCCGCACTGCTCATACTATCCCCTCCCTTTCCGGAAACTTTATTATCTATAAGATGAAATTTCCACAAATCTCTTTTGTTTTCCTACAAACCTATGCTAACTTTTCATCGTCAATTTCTCGTGAATATTGCGCTGTATTTCTCTTTCCTGCCCAATTGCGAGCATTTTCATCATCGAAAACGGCGGATTGCTGATGCAATTTGTTGAGCAGAAATTAACAAATCCAGCTCTACAGACTTTGCTCATGCATTTGCGCATCCTTATAGCCAAGTTCATATAGATTTATGGGCCTTTGCTGGTTCCGCTCAATCCGGCTTACAGGTATGTTTATACTCGGCTGTATGACATATGTATTGTTTTTTTGCTCCGTGCGTTCAGGAGTGCAATCGTATCATTATATAATCGATATTGTTCCTGCAGGCGGCGTTTGATAGCCGATTTGCTTTGTGAATTGCACTTCTTCAGCATATGATTCCCAGTGATCCTCTGCGAAAAGCTTCGGAACAAGACCGTCAATCAAGGCACGGATTCCTTCCTGTTTCACTTTTTCAGCATTGAGATCCCTTCCCTTTTTGGCCTGGTTAATTTGACATGTATAAAAACATATAAAACCATCTCAAACCAACCAGTCCTCCCCTCTCATTTTATTTTTTAGAACCAATATATGTTTTGAAACCTCCAGATTAACGTTACAGGTTTCAATCCATAACGCTTTAGGATTTTACCGTCTGTCGTGGTCATATT
>NZ_AUMR01000124.1 GCF_000430785.1 Ectobacillus panaciterrae DSM 19096 | reverse complement strand
AAACTTAAAGGTTTTTCCAAAAGGTTGCTTTCTTGCCAAGAAAGCTTGGACTTGGCTTTCTCCTTTTGCGATATCCAGACCAATGACTGGATCCATACTTTATCACATCTCCTTTTACTGTATTTGCCGGCAGCCCCTGACTATCTTGTAGTTTCATAGCTTCGCTTGTTATTCGGGGTCAAAGCCCCAACCAGCCTCAAACATGTTTCTACAAGTAGGGGGTGGACAGTATAACGGACGGGATCCTTGTCCCAAGGGCGCGAACGTCCTACCCCGGCTACCTAAAGAATAACCTATTAAAAATAGGCCAACCAGATATATATTCTGGATGACCTTATAATACGAAAGGTCGCGATTGTAGAATAAAATTTAAATCAGCCGATTCCTTAAAAATTGAGGGAATCAGGCTTTTTAGTTTGAAAATTTCTTAGTATACAAAATTACAGCATAATGTTTGTACTCCCCTTCTATGCGTCATTTCCGATGACAAAAAAGCAACAAATTAAATGAAAATTAACAGTATCAAAAGGTAAATGATAATTATGGTGCGTTTCAAAATAAATTTCCTAAGCTTTTGAAACCATAAAAATGTTGATTTTATAGGGTGTATGTTTTCGTACCAAAAGGTGTACCTTTTGAAACGACCAAAGATTTGTAAAGGAGCATGTAAATTAATAAACGATTGTAAACGGTTTTCATTATGTCGATCTATGTTGAAGTATAGGAGCTATCCCGCAAAAAGTTCATGAACCTAATTTTTATTAATCCTTGGGGTTCATCAGCTGATATAGGTGTAGAAATAGGTCGTAGTGTGGATATTATCGTGCCTTTGAGTCCCACGTTGAGGAAATTGTGCAGCAAATTCGCGGATTCCGTGCGAGACAGGTCGGTTAATTGAATGGTATGGCAAATGGGTGTGCGAAATGAAGTGTCTACCCCTTCGAAGATAACATTAACCATTGACATACAATGAACATCTGGGTATAATTTTTAAAAAAAAGGACCGAACGGTCTTAAAATCACATAAACTTGATGACACCGGAGGGAAGACATGCGAAATACAAAAGGTGAAAAGACGAGAGCGTTCATTGTGCAAAAGGCGTCGCGTCTGTTTAACACGCGTGGGTACGCGGCTTCGTCTATCTCTGATGTTATGGCAGAAACGGGATTAAAAAAAGGAGGTATCTACAACCACTTTGAGACGAAAGAGGATTTGATGCGAGGCGCATTCGACTTTGCCATTCAAGAAATGGGCAACGAATATATTAACGCAATCGCTCGGCATTCGTCATATGCAAACAAATTGGTGGCAATTGTGGATGTTGTTCAACGCGTGGCAGAACAGGAATTGATGCCAGGTGGTTGTCCGATCATGAATGCGGCAATTGAGGTAGACGATACGGATCCAATCTTGCGAGAAAAAGCGCAAATGGCGATGGACGGTTTGCTCAACCTCATCCGTTCTATCGTTCGAGGAGGTGTAACGTCTGGCGAGTTCAATGAAACGCTTGATGTTGATTACGTTGCAACGGTTTGGATATCCACGCTAGAAGGCGCGCTTATGTTGAGTAAATTGTATGGGCAAACGAAACCGATGGCATATGCGAGGAAACATCTTAAAGACTTCTTGTCGCACCAAATTTGTCGTAGTTAATACGACATTTTCTTATTCCTAAAAACAGACCGAACGGTCTCTGAAAGGAGGATTAAATGAAAGCTGGGTTGGAATATGTGTTAAACATGATTAATGGAATCGTACCGCCGCCGCCAAGCTCAAAATTCCTTGGGTACAGCATATCGGATGTGTCCGATATGCATGTGGAGATTGCGTTTACGGCGGACGTAAATATCCATGCGAACCCGATGGGTACACTTCATGGGGGTGTGCTTTCCGCTATTGCAGATACCGCGATGGGACTTGCTTATGCGACAACACTTGATGAGGATGAGACGTTCACTACGATTGAACTAAAGATTAACTATTTGAAACCAGTGTGGAATTCAACCCTATGTGCCGTGGGAAAGGTTGTAAAAAGAGGGCAAATGATAGGGTTATTGGAATGTGACATATTTGATGAGCGGAACAAACTTGTGGCACGTGCGAGCAGCACGGGTATGGCGCTCCAAGGTAAGAAGGCGCGGGGGAGATGAAGTCGAGTGGCTATCATGAGAAGGACGGAAGATATTTTTTTATTATGGAGTGAGATGGAATGATTCGAGCTGGAATCTATGGAGCATCTGGTTACATGGGTGCAGAAGCACTCCGTGTGTTATTAAGGCATCCAAATGTTAGTGTGGAGTGGGCAACAAGTAGAGGGGATACTAGCATTGAAGTTTTCAATAAAAACTTTTTTGGAAGAGGGATTCAATATACTCATCCAGATGATATCACGCCTTGTGATGTAGTTTTTGTTTCAGTCCCTAGTGGGCTGGCAATGGACATTGCAGCAAAATTTTTATCTCAAGGAGCCAAAGTGATTGATTTTGGTGCTGACTTTCGCTTGAAAAACAAAGGGGATTGGGAACGAGTATACAACAAAACGCATAGTCAATGGAAATTGGTATCTGAAGCGGTCTATGGAATAACCGAACTACATCGAAAAGACATTAAGAGTACGAGACTTGTCGCAAATCCTGGGTGTTTCTCTTCATCAACAATCCTTGCACTTGCACCACTGGTGAGGGAAGGGCTCATTGATTTAGATAAAATTGTTGTAGACGGTATGTCAGGAACGATTGGAGCTGGGAATGAGCTAGATCGTGCTCTTCATCATCCTGAAATACATAATAATATTTTATCCTATAACGTGGTGAATCATCGGCATACCTATGAAATGAAACAGGAATTATCCGCAATTGCAGGACAATCCGTCCACGTGCACTTCACACCCCATTATGTGCCGATATCAAGGGGAATATTGACCGTAAATCACTGTTTTCCCACAAAAAGTGTAAAAAGAAAAGACTTGATAGAACTTTATCAAGAGTTTTATCGTAACGAGTTCTTCGTTAAAGTCATCGATTTGCCCTCCAATACGAATGGTTCGTGGAACTATGCCCCATATCCTTGGGTATCCGCAGTATCTTCAACAAATTTTTGTCATATTGGTTTGGACGTTGATGAATCCAGAGGTAGAATCGTTGTTCTTAGTGTCTTGGATAGCGTAGGAAAAGGTGGAGCATTGGTTGGGATTGAAAACATGAATGTTATGTTCGGCTTGGACGAGACAACAGGTTTAGATACATTTGGTATTCATCCGTATTAAAAAGGTGTGTATCGAATGAGATATCAAGAGCTTGTCTCGATAGAATCTTATTCATAAAGGAGATGAATACTGTGCCAAAATCGACACTGAACGACCATCCTACTGTTAAGATGTACTACATGAAACAGGAAGCTGTTCAAGGAATCGGCGGTGCTCCTCTAGATACGCAGTGGTTGCGGGATATATGTCTGCAAGCAGGAGCAGACGATGTTGGATTCGTCTCTATCAGCCGAACTGAACTTGATGACCAGCGCAAAGAGATTATAAGTCTGTTTCCCGAAGCGAGAACACTGATTAGTTTCGTCTGCAAAATGAACCGTGAACCATTGCGTTCGACCGTCAGGTCCGTTGCCAACACGGAATTTCATCATGTTGTCGATGAAGTGACGCATATTGGTCATCAGATCGTAAAAGAACTTGAAGCGCAAGGCATTAAAGCGTTGAATCCGCCGGCGGGGTTCCCGATGGAGATGGAAAGCACCGGAAAAGCATGGGTCATCTCACATAAACCGATCGCGGTTGCAGCTGGACTCGGACAAATCGGCATCCATAGAAATGTCATTCATCCCAAGTTCGGCAACTTTATTTTGTTAGGTACGATCCTTACGAATGCGGATTTGACTTCAGAAAGTCGGCCCATTGATTACAATCCGTGTTTGGAGTGCAAATTGTGCGTGGCCGCCTGCCCGGTCGGAGCCATTGGCGCTGACGGCGACTTTAATTTCTCCGCCTGCTATACGCACAATTATAGGGAATTTTCCGGCGGCTTCACCGATTGGGTGGAGAAGATTACCGACAGCAAAAATTCTAAAGCGTACAAGGCCAAAGTGAAGGACTCAGAAACAGCATCCATGTGGCAGAGCCTTTCTTTTGGGGCCAACTATAAAGCAGCCTACTGTCTGTCCGTTTGTCCTGCAGGAGAAGATGTGATTGGTCCGTTTCTTGCCGACCGTAAGAAATTTTTCCAAGAAGTTGCCAAACCGCTACAGGATAAAAAGGAAAAGATATATGTCGTACCGAATTCCGACGCCGAGGATTATGCAAAAAAGCGTTTTCCTCATAAACAAGTGCGGCTGGTGAGCAACGGCTTACGAGCGAAATCAATCCAGGCATTTTTGGCTGGGCTTCCCCATATGTTTCAAAGAAATCAAGCCAAAGATTTAGCGGCAACCTATCATTTTACATTTACAGGAGAAGAGGAGGCTCAAGCAACGGTTGTCATTCAGAACAAAACCATTTCTGTGAAAGCGGGACATATCGGGGATGCGGATTTTCAGCTTATTGCGGACAGTCGAACATGGATTCGGCTGCTGGCCAAAGAAACCGGGATGTTATCAGCTTTCATGACAGGTAGAATTCGCACAAAAGGCCCTTTAAAGCTGCTTAAGGCTTTCAGCAGGTGCTTCCCGTCATAAAAGAAGAGAAGATTTCAACAAAAAGGCGCAGACATTCGGCTTCACGCTGCCCCTTGCTGACAACATGCACAGATCGGCAATTGAGCACGCGACGGAGGTCGACGAGTTTGAAGCCGTCGGGTTGAAAAAGCCCCCAGTGTCGTCGTGCGACCGCCGCGTGTCGCGCTCGCGCCTGTTGCCATGGAGTGCAAACTCGAACGTGACTTTACGGTTGGCGAATTTGACGATCATGTCGTTTGGGGCCGTGTCGTTCGCTTTCATATCCGTGACGATCTCTATGACCTTGAGAAGGGCTATGTGGACACAGCAGCTCTCACGCCGGTAGGTCGTCTTGCCGCTGAGTACACTCCCATCGAAAACATTGGATCCTGAAATTCTCAAGGCTCACGAGGGCTTGCGCATGCATCGCATCGATGGCCGTCCCAGCGATTGGGCCGCCGTGAATCAGAAGAACTGGTCACCTTCTGGTAGCGTAATGGAGGAGTAGATTTTATGGCTACCAATAATGATATCCCTGGTCTCTGTAATTGTACAAAATTAAGGCGCGCGGCACGCCATATTACGCGTTTCTATGACACCTGCTTGTCGGAGGCGGGATTGCGCTCTACACAATTCTCCATCTGAGGATATCTTAAACATCGTGGTCCGAAGACGATGCTGGAACTCGCTGAACTCATGACCATGGACCAAGCAACGATCGGGCATAAACTTCGGCCGTTGGAGCGGGACGGCCTGATAACGATTCAGGTTAGTGAAACCGATCGGCGTGCCAGAATTGTATCGATTACCGACGAGGGGCTCAAGCGTATCGAATTGGGAAGAGCGGGATGGGATCGCGCTCAGGCTAATTCGAGCGCCAGTTAGGTGCAGAATATGCAGCATTCATGCGGCAAATGATGGATGAAGTGGCGAGCTTAAGCTTTGACATCAAATGAGCCGCCGACGTTTGCAATACGGGTTGGGTACAAATAGTATCCTCATGCGAGGAATGAAGATACGCAATGATATGTGCTACATCCAGGGATAGGGATGAGCCGCCTAATACACCGAAATCCTGAAAAGCATATTATTGCGTTATCAATTACGGGCATATAAGACGAAATAGGTCGAATTTAAAGGTTGTAATAACCTAGTAGCTGTCATAAAAACAGCCTAATACTATTTGAAAAGAAGGGAGAAAATATGTGTGGTATTACAGGATGGGTCGATTGGTCAAAAGACCTCTCGAATCAGCAACCGATTTTAACAGAGATGACAAATTCTGTTACTCATCGCGGCCCTGATAAAGATGGATTCTGGTATTCAGAACGTGCTGCATTTGGCCACCGGCGTCTCATTGTCATTGATCCAGCGGGCGGACTGCAGCCAATGGTTTATGAGGATAGGGAAAACACAATTGCTTTAACTTATAATGGTGAACTTTATAACTATCTTGAACTAAAAGAAGAGCTAAAAAGCAAAGGTCATGTTTTTAAAACAAATTCTGACACTGAAGTGATTCTTCACTCATACATAGAATGGAAGGAAGAGTGTGTCAAGCAGTTTAATGGAATTTATGCTTTCGGAATTTGGGATGAGAAGCGAAAGCAATTAATGCTTGGGCGTGATCACTTAGGTGTAAAGCCGTTATTCTTTGCCAAAAGGGGCAGCTCCATTATCTTTGGCTCAGAGCTTAAAGTTTTGCTTAGCCATCCTCTTGTCGAAGCGAAGATTGACCGTGAAGGCCTTGCTGAAGTTTTTGCGCTTGGACCAATGAGAACACCAGGAAAAGGGGTTTTCAAGGATATCGAGGAAGTAAAACCTGGTCACTATGTAACGTTTACAGCTGACGGCTTCCGTAATATTCAATATTGGAAATTGGTAAGCAGAAAGCATACTGATGATGTGGAAACGACGGTATCAACCATCCGTTCTATTCTTGAAGACACTGTAAAACGGCAATTAATCGCTGACAAACCACTTGTGTGTATGCTTTCAGGCGGATTGGATTCCAGCGGATTAACAGCTATAGCGGGTAAGAACTTTCGGGAAAAAGGCAAAACACTTCACACTTATTCCATTGATTTTGAAAATAATGATCGCGATTTTAAAGGTGATTTTCTTCGCCGAGATAAGGATGAACCTTGGGTTAGGCGGGTGTCTGAGCATGTAGGAACCGAACATCATTCTGTAGTATTTGATGCGAAAAAGCTTGTAGAACATTTATTAGAACCCATGAGAGCTCGTGACCTGCCGGGTGTAGGTGAATTCGAGACTTCCCTTTACTTGCTGTTCACAGAAATAAAGAAAAATGCAACAGTTGCGTTGTCCGGAGAATCTGCTGATGAAGTATTTTCAGGTTATCCGTGGTTTTATCAGGAAGAGTTTTTAAATGCTGATATTTTCCCATGGCTCGTCAATCTTGGGTTTACTTCTGATGTGTTAACTGAAAAGATCAAAGAAAAAATTAAGCCTGAAGAATACCGTAAGCAGCGATTTAAAGATGCCGTTACAGAAATTCCATTTCTTGAAGGTGAAAAAGAGATTGAGAAAAAGCAGCGACAAATGTCGTACTTATTCATTACCCGCTTTCTTCCATTTATGTTGGATCGAAAAGACCGGGCCAGCATGATGACAGGGTTTGAAGTACGTGTACCATTCTGTGATTATCGTCTTGTTGAATATTTATGGAATGTACCATTTAACTTAAAAAGCATTGATGATATTGAAAAAGGAATTTTGCGCCGTGCTTTGAAGGCGTATCTTCCTGAAGATGTCAGATACCGCAAAAAAAGCGCTTATCCAAGCACAAAAGATGAGGCTTACTTGCAACTGATCAGTAAGTGGATGCTTGATATTCTTGATGACACGGAAGCGCCGATCCGCCAATTAATAGATGTGGAACGGGTACGCACAATTGCAGAGGGCAAAGATGAAAAAATAAACGGTGATAGTGCCCGTGGAATGCTTGATTATTTAGTGCAAATTAATTATTGGATAAAAGAATATGATATTAAAATTGAAATTTGAATCTCTCGGGCTGGCGTTTGCCAGCCTTTGCTCTTTGCCAAATGTTATTAGTATCATAAAAAACGGCAAATAAGGGTAATAACAACCTTAAAATAATGAATATCATAGATTTTAAAAAACATAAGTAAATTTAAGGAGAATTACTGAAATGAAAAATTTATATTTATCCTTATTAAAAACACCGAGCGTCATTATTGGTTTAATAACTGCAATTATATTTCAGGTATTATTTAGCATTATCTGGCTTACAGGATATGATCATGTTACTGACCGCATTGATCAATTTAAAATTATTATTGTAAATGAAGACTCTAAAATAGGAGCACAAGTAGCAAAGAATTTAGAAGAAAACTTAAAATTTAAAATTACTCAGTCTTCAGTCTTAAAAAGTGCAATGGATAAGCTAGATGATCGTAAAGTTCAAATGGTAATCTATATACCAGAAGATTTTACTTCTACGCTTCAAAATAATGAAAAAATGGCGAAAATCATTTACTCTTTAAATGAATCAAATCCAAGTATGTTAAAAAGTGTAATGCAAACAGTTGAGGAAAAAGTAACTAGTACGATTAATAAGGAATCGGTGAAGTCGGGCTTACAATTTACTTTTGAGCAAATGCATGTACCTTCTAATCAAGCTATTGGATTGTCTCAAGGACTATCAGAACGTGTACATCCTGTTGTTAACAATATTAATAAAGTTTCAAATTTTTCAAGATTGATGGTTCCTATGATGTTAGTAATGGCATCCTTTACAGGTTCAATGCTATTTATAATGGAAATGAACAAAGCTGCTAAAGCTTTCAAGATTTTATACAATCGTTGGCAAAGGTTTGGGGCAAGAGTTCTTTTAATTATTACGGCTACCATCCTGATTTCTACCATTGGATCTATTATGGTTTATGTAATGGGCGTACATTCTCATCAAGGGTTTATAACAATGTGGTTTTTTCAAATGATATATGTACTAACATTTCTATTCCTTGCCCAGGTTCCATTTTTTATTGTGGGTGATGCAGGTGGATGGGTAAATATTGCTATGTTATCTATTCAACTGTTATCATCTGGTTCAACTATACCAAGGGAGTTATTGTCAAATTTTTATCAAACTGTAAGTAACTTTCTACCAGCAACTTATGCAGTTGACGGAATCATGAAACTGGTTACTGGAGGTCCATCCATTTCTTATGAGATAATTATGCTTTGTAGGATTTTAATGGGAATTATCGTCATTACATTAATACTAGTGGCTCTACAATGGGAAAATAAAAAAGAAAAAAGTTCAAACTTAACAAATGTATAAAAATGGTTTTTATAAACTTTTAAAAACGGTAAAATATCAAAAAAAGAGGTACAAACAATGAACATACAAAATGTTATTTTGATTTTTGTCCGAAGAACCAATGAGCGGCTATGATATTAAAAGGAAAATGGAGGTATCAGTTGCTCACTTCTTTGATGCTTCTTTTGGAGCAATCTGTCTTCCATTACGGCCTGTTCTAGCTCTTCTAAGTAGGCTTTTGGTCGTTCTTTCTTTATTTGTCTTACAAATTTATTTTTATTGGCGTTCGCTTTGATGTGAGTGGAATCTGTCATGAGAGCGCGCCCGCCTACCATGCGGTGTTCCTTCGCCTGGCGTACAATTTCATCAAAGATTTCTTCAAAGATATTGGTATGGAGGAACCGAGTACGGCGGTTCCAACTGAT
>NZ_AUMR01000123.1 GCF_000430785.1 Ectobacillus panaciterrae DSM 19096 | reverse complement strand
GGAAGACCCGGCAGAAGCAAAGAAACGAGCGGCAGCAGAAGCCAAAGCGAAAGCGTTGGAACTAGCGAAGCAGCGTGCAGCAGAGAAAGCAGCAACTGAGGAAGCTGTGCAGGCGAAAGGCGAAGCTGGAGACGACGAGAAGGCAAAGGCAATCGAGGCAGCGAAAGCAAAAGCGGCGGCAGTGGCGAAAGCGAAAGCAGCAGCGCTTGCGAAGCAGCAAGCGAAAGGTGAAGCCGGAGACGACGAAAAAGCAAAGGCAATCGCAGCAGCGAAAGCAAAAGCGGCGGCAGCAGCGAAAGCGCGTGCGGCAGCCGGAGCAAAAACAGCGGCAGAGGAGCCTGCGGCGGCGGAGCCGTCACTGAATCAGCCTTACTTGGATAAGTATGTTGCGGTCATGAAGGAGCATTTGGGAGAAGACGTTCTTGAAGATTCCTATATTAATAGAATTTCAAAGGATGTGCCAACGCTTGTCATTAAGACGGAGCAGTATTATAAAACAATGGAATTTTTGAAGCGGAACGAGCAGCTTGCATTCGATTATGTATCAGAGCTGCACGGAACTGATTTCGTGACGCATATGGAAGTGTATGTGCATTTGTACTCGTATCGCAACAAGCAGTCCGTTGCGGTTAAAGCGAAGACGAGCCGTGACGAGCCGAAGCTTGCGTCCGTTACGCCGATCTGGGCAGGCGCAAATTGGCCTGAGCGTGAAACGTATGATTTGCTTGGCATTGTGTTTGAAGGACATCCAAACTTGACGCGCATTTTGCTGCCGGACGATTGGGTCGGATATCCGTTACGAAAAGACTACGAGCCGTTTGATGTGGAGGTGTAGCAAGCATGATTCGCACAGAAGAAATGCTTCTTAACGTTGGCCCGCAGCATCCAAGTACACACGGGGTATTTCGTCTCGTCATTAAAATTGACGGAGAAATCATTAAGGAAGCTACGCCGGTCATCGGGTATCTTCACCGTGGAACGGAAAAGCTGGCGGAAAACCTACAGTATACACAAATTATCCCGTATACAGACCGCATGGATTATTTATCTGCGATGACGAACAACTACGTTATCTGTCATGCGGTGGAAACGATGATGGGACTGGAAATACCGGAGCGCGCAGAATACCTTCGCGTACTTGCGATGGAGCTTGGACGCGTGGCAAGCCATCTTGTATGGTGGGGCACAAATCTGCTGGACATCGGGGCAGTAAGTCCGTTCTTATATGCATTCCGTGAACGCGAAATGATTATCAACTTCTTGAATGAACTTTGCGGCGCACGCTTGACGTTCAACTACATGCGTGTCGGCGGCGTAAAGTGGGATGCGCCGGACGGATGGATTGAAAAGGTGGCGGAGTTTGTTCCTTATATGAGAGAGCAGCTAAAAGGCTACCATGAGCTTGTAACAGGAAACGAAATCTTTATCAACCGTGTCAAAGGCATCGGGCCTTATACGGCTGAAGAAGCAATTGAGTATTCCTTGAGCGGAGCGAACCTTCGCTGTACAGGCGTAAAATGGGATCTTCGCAAGGATGAGCCGTATTCCATTTATGACCGTTTTGATTTCGATGTGCCGGTCGGCAAAAACGGCGATGCGTGGGATCGTTATATGTGCCGTATGTTAGAGATTGAGGAATCCTTGAAAATTATCGAGCAAGCAGTAGCGCAGTTCAAGGAAGGGCCGGTCATGGCGAAGGTGCCGAAAATTATTAAAGCGCCGAAGGGCGAAGCATTCGTACGCATCGAATCCCCGCGCGGAGAAATCGGCTGCTATATCGCAAGCGACGGAAAGAAAGAGCCGTATCGACTTAAGTTTCGCCGGCCGTCCTTCTATAACTTGCAAATCCTGCCGAAGTTATTGAAGGGCGAGAATATTGCGAACTTGATTACGATTTTGGGCGGAGTCGATATCGTACTTGGGGAGGTTGATGGCTGATGGTACGAAGCCTCTTAGAATCTGCGCCGAGCTGGACAACGTTTTTTATCTTTTTCGGATTGGCAACACTCCTTTTATTTGTAGTGCTTGGCTTCGTAACGTACGGCATTCTTGCCGAGCGTAAGGTTATGGGCTTTATGCAGGGTCGTATTGGACCGAACCAGGTTGGGGGGCGCTTCGGTCTCCTGCAGACAGTAGCGGATGTATTAAAGCTTTTGCTGAAAGAGGACACAATCCCGAAAGCTGCGGATAAGCCGCTCTTCATTTTAGGACCGGTCATCGCATTTGCACCGGCTTTTATGGTACTTGCGACGATTCCCTTTACAGATAAGCTGCAATTTGCGGACATTGGGGTAGGGCTTCTTTACTACATCGCCGTATCCGGTATTACGACAATCGGTATCGTGACAGGCGCATGGGCTTCGAACAACAAATATTCCCTTCTTGGGGGGATGCGTGCAGCGGCACAGATGATTTCCTATGAAATACCGCTTGTCATGAGCGTGATCGGTGTCGTGATGTTATCAGGAAGCTTAAATTTAAATGACATTGTGCATGCACAGCACAAGGTATGGTACATTTTCGTTCAGCCGATCGGTTTCCTCATCTTTTTGATCGCGGCTGTTTCTGAGCTGAACCGTACGCCGTTCGACTTGCCGGAAGCCGAATCCGAGCTTGTATCCGGTTATCATACAGAATACTCCGGCTTCCGCTGGGCGTTCTTTATGCTTTCTGAGTATGTATATTTCTTCGCGATGTCATCTTTAATCACGGTATTGTTCCTTGGCGGATGGCAGCCTGTCGCGTTCCTCGGATTTATTCCGGGTGCGGTTTGGTTCGCGTTGAAATTCAGCGCGGTTGTGTTCCTATTAATCTGGTTCCGCGTTACGTTCCCGCGTCTTCGTGCGGACCAGCTGATGGAGTTCGGATGGAAGGTGCTGCTTCCGGTGGCGCTTGCGAACATTTTTCTTACGGCGCTTATAAAAGGATTGTTCTTCTAGATGTGCAGTTCTGAGGGCGCATGAATCGGGCTCTTGGCCTCTAGTCAAGGGCAGGAAAAGAGGGGGAGACGACATGTTAGGGTTATTGAAGGGGATGAAATATACCCTAAAGAACTTAACGAAGGAGAAAGTCACATACGATTATCCGAACCAACCGCTTCCGCTTCCAGATCGCTTTCGCGGCATTCAAAAGTTCTATCCTGAAAAATGCATCGTCTGCAATCAATGCGCGCAAATTTGTCCGACAGATTGTATTCAGCTGACAGGGAAGAAGCATCCGGATCCGACGAAGAAGGGGAAGGTTATCGATACGTACGATATTAACTTCGAAATTTGCATTTTGTGCGATCTTTGTACAGAAGTATGTCCGACGGAAGCAATCGTCATGACGAACAACTTCGAGCTGGCGGAGTATACGCGTGATGATTTGTTTAAAAATCTGGAGTGGCTCGATGAAAACGATACGAACGTGAGAAAGGAGAATAAAGTATGAGCGGCGAGTTTATAGCATTTCTGACACTTTCGATAATCGCTATCATGGGCGGAGTGCTTATGCTGAACTTAACGAAAGTGATGCATATGATGCTGGCTCTCGTCTTTACGTTCCTTGGCATCGCGGGTCTTTACATTATGCTGTCGGCGGAGTTTGTCGGCGTCGTACAGGTTCTCATTTACTCCGGTGCTGTTACCATCATCATGATTTTCGGCATCATGCTTACTAAGCATAACGCCGAAAGTGAAACAAATGGCAGCGTCCGCTCGCTTTTGGTATTCCTTGCTGTTTTGGCATTCGGCGCGGTGATGTATTTTGCGGTGAACAACGTAGATTTTACGCCGGTAACGAAGGATGCTGCGCTTCACGAGCAAAATACGAAGCAAATCGGTGAGCTTCTTTACACGAAATATATCATTCCGTTTGAAGTAACATCCGTTCTGTTATTAGTCGCTCTTGTCGGAGCCATCATTTTGGCGAAAAAGGACGATGGGGAAGAAGGTGATTATCATGAGTAATGTTCCGGTATCAGGCTACTTGGCGCTTGCCATCATTTTATTTTGCATCGGCTTGTACGGGGCGCTGACAAAGCGCAATACGGTCATCGTCCTCATCTGTATCGAGCTGATGATGAACGCGGCCAATTTGAATTTAGTGGCATTTAGTAAGCTTGGATTGTTTCCAAGCTTAAAGGGGCAGATTTTTTCTTTATTCACAATTACAGTGGCGGCTGCAGAAGCGGCAGTCGGCTTGGCGATTTTGATTGCCTTATACAGAAACCGCGAAACGGTGAATATCGATGAGATGGATTCCTTGAAGCGTTAAGGGGAAAGGGGAGAAAAGACAATGATGAATTATGCATGGCTTATACCGCTTTTCCCGCTGCTTTCCTTTATTTTGTTACTTGTTATCGGCAAGAAGCTTAAGGAAGCAGGAAGCTTTATTGGTATGGGGCTGACATTCATGTCCTTTGCGGGTGCGGTACTGGTTTTAATCGAGCGTTTGTCCGCGAATACTGTGAAGCAGGAGTGGACGTGGCTAAATATCGGCGATAAAACAATCACATTCGGCTTTGAAGTGAATGCGTTGAATGCCTTAATGCTGTTCATCGTAACGCTCGTCAGCTTTTTAGTACATATGTATGCAAGAGGGTATATGCGCGGAGACGAACGGCTCCATATTTTCTATGCGTACCTCGGCCTCTTTACATTTGCGATGCTCGGTCTCGTTCTGGCAACGAACCTGCTGCAGCTGTATATCTTCTGGGAGCTTGTGGGACTCGGTTCCTTCTTGCTCATCGGGTTCTATTTCTTCAAACCGGAAGCGAAGGCAGCGGCGAAGAAGGCTTTCATTATGACGCGTATCGGGGATGTCGGCTTGTTCATCGGGATGATCCTGTTGTTCTGGCAGGTCGGCAGCTTTGAATATGATGCGATTTTTGAAGCGGTCAGCGCAGGAAAGATTTCCGCAGCGATGATTACGGTTACGGCAATTTTGATCTTTGTCGGAGCGGTCGGCAAGTCCGGTCAGTTCCCGCTTCATACATGGCTTCCGGATGCGATGGAAGGTCCGACGCCTGTATCGGCGCTCATCCACGCAGCGACGATGGTTGCGGCCGGGGTGTACTTAGTCGCAACAATGTTCCCGTTGTTCCAAGCGAGCGAAACAGCGATGACGACTGTGGCGGTCATCGGCGGCATTACAGCGATTTTCGCGGCAAGCATCGGCTTGGTGCAAACGGACATTAAACGCGTACTGGCATATTCCACAGTGAGTCAGCTTGGCTATATGATGCTGGCGCTTGGTTCTGCAGGCTATGTGGCAGGCGTCTTTCACTTAACGACACATGCATTTTTTAAAGCGCTGCTGTTCTTGGCGGCAGGAAGCGTTATTCACGCGGCACATACGCAGGATATCGAAAAAATGGGCGGTTTATTTTCCAAAATGAAAGTAACTGGAACCCTCTTTTTAATCGGGACATTGGCAATCAGCGGCGTGCCGTTCCTATCAGGCTTCTTCAGTAAGGATGAAATTTTGCTGGCAGCGTGGCAGCGCGGCAATTACGGCTTGTTCTGGCTGGCGGTCGTTGCGGCATTCTTCACCGCATTCTATATGTTCCGCCTTTACTTCTTAGTGTTCACAGGAAAACCAAGAGGCGATCAAAAGGGCGTTCACGAATCGCCAAAGATAATGACGATTCCGATGATGGTGCTCGGCGTACTGGCAGTTGTTGCCGGCTATATCAATACACCTTGGTTCGGTACGTTCCTTGGGGATTGGCTTACAAAGGACGTTCCGTTTCAGCATGAAGGGCACGGACCGTCTTGGATTATGATTGTCGCTGCGCTTGTATCGTTAGCGGGCATCGCTTTGGCATATTTCATTTACGGAAAAGGCGCGCTGTCCCGGAACTGGCTGGGCGGCAGAAATTCTGTTGTGTACGATATACTGAAGAATAAATACTATATCGATGAATTTTATGGCAGGAGCATTATCCTGCTTGTAAAGGGAATCGCCTTGATCCTGAACGCTGTGGAGAAGTATATAGTAGAAGGATTGGCACAAGTCATCGGAGGGATTGCCAAAGGAACGGGTGCGCTTGGGTCTAAGCTGCAAAGCGGCCAAGTGCAAACGTACGGAGCAGTTACCTTCATCGGTCTTGCGGTCTTGCTTGTCATTCTTGTTGTAACAGGGGGGTATCTACATTGAGTTATCTATTATCTATCTTCATCTTCTCCCCGCTTTTAGGCATTCTTGTTCTCATGTTTGCATCAAATGAAAAAACGGCGAGGTTTATCGGAACGGTCACGACATTGTTCCCGCTCGTTTGCTCGTTTGTTCTATACGGCACGTACTTATCCGGCAAAGGCTTTGACTCTTTCTCAGAGCACGCGAAGTGGATTCAGTTCGGAAGATTTGAGCAGGCGCCGGATTTATTCCGAATTGATTATGAGCTTGGCGTAAATGGCTTTTCTTTTATCATGATGCTGCTGACCGCGGTGCTGGCAGCGCTGGCTGCGGTAACGGCTCAGAAGATCACAAAGCAAGTGAAAAACTTTTACATTTTACTCTTATTGCTTGAAATCGGGATGCTTGGCGTCTTTGCTGCCGAGAACTTGCTGTTATTCTTCTTCTTTTTTGAAGTAACGCTTCCGGCGATGTTCTTCTTAATCGGGAAGTGGGGCAAATTCGAGAGCGAGAAAGCATCTTACAGCTATCTCATTTACAACGGAATCGGCTCTGCTATTCTTTTGCTCGTATTTGCTATCATTTTCGGGAAGACAGGCACAACGAACTTTGATGGAGTCACGGACGCATTGAACGGCGGAAATCCGCTCGGTCCGATTTCCGAGTCGCTGAAAACAGGGCTGTTCATCGCTTTGTTTATTGCTTTCGGCATTAAGCTTCCGATTTTCCCGCTTCATCGCTGGATGGTGAATGTGCACGTACAAGCTCCGCCTGCAGTGGTCATGCTGCATGCCGGCGTCTTGCTGAAAATCGGCGCGTACGGCCTTATCCGCTTCGGAATGGGCATGTTCCCGGAGGAGTTTGACAAGTTTACAACGCTCATCGCGATTCTCGGGGTCGTGAACGTATTATACGGGGCGTTCTTGGCACTCATTCAAACAGATTTCCGAAGGGTTCTCGCATACTCCAGTATTTCGCACATGGGTATCGTGCTGCTCGGTTTAGCTGCGGCGAACGAGGCGGGTGTAAAGGGTGCAATCTTCCAGGTTATCTCCCACGGCTTGATTGCAGCGCTATTGTTCTTCCTGCTCGGAATGATTGAAGATCGCTTCGGCACATCTGATATGAAATGCCTTGGCGGGCTGGCAAAGAATATGCCGCTCTTTAGCGGATTCCTTTTGGCGGGGGCTATGGCTTCCCTTGGACTTCCGGGAATGTCTGGTTTTATCGGCGAATTCCTTGCCTTCCTAGGTTTATTCGATACCATGCCGATTGCGGCAGCGGTCGGAACGCTCGGTATTATCTTGACAGCTGCTTACGTACTTCGCGCGGTTCTGTCCATTACATTCGGCAAATTCGAGCTTGACCGAAAAGCGGATGTGAAGGGAATGGAATTCTTGCCGATTCTCATTCTTCTCTTTTTCATTATCGCAATCGGGGTCGCACCTGAAATACTCGGCGGACCTTTGGGCTCTGCACTTCAACTGGTAGGGAGGTAGGATAGAATGGATATGCAAACACTTCTAAGCTTACACTGGGGCTTAATGATGCCGGAATTTATTATTGTCGGTGCCGCCATCCTTCTATCGCTCCTGGATTTATTTTTGAAAGATACATGGGGGCGTAAACACTTAGCGTACGTAGCACTCGGTGCGGTTGTGCTTTCCCTCGTTTCCTTGGTGATGCTGTACGGAGAGCCTGCCGGCGGGATTTTAAACGGCACGTTCGTATTGGACGGCTTTGCAAAAGCGTTCAAAACTATTTTATTAGCCGGTGCAGCACTCGTATTTCTGCTTGCGATGAGCGATACGAGGGAAAAATCAATTACAGATACGGGTGAATATTACTACTTGTTTTTAACAGCGCTTCTCGGTGCGATGTTTATGACATCGAGCGATGATATGATTACGCTGTTTGTAGGATTAGAGCTTTTGTCTCTATCCTCCTTTATCCTTGTCGGCATTCGCAAAAAGCATACAGGCTCGAACGAAGCAGCAATGAAGTACATCATTAACAGTGGTATTGCCACGGCAATTACGCTGTTTGGCATGAGCTATTTATACGGGCTGACAGGCACAACGAATGTCTTGGAGATGAGAGCTATTTTTGCACAAGGCGTGAGCGGCGATATTGAGCTGCTGCTTTCTTTGGCATTTCTCCTTACGTTCGTCGGATTGTCCTTCAAGCTTGCAACGGCACCGTTCCACATGTGGGCGCCGGATGTATACCAAGGAGCGGCAACGCCGGTTACGGCATTTTTAGGAACTGTATCAAAGCTTGCCGGATTCGTCATTATTCTGCGCATCTTCCTTATGATTTTTGCTGGTATTCCAGTGAAGGAAGGCACGGAATCCTTGCTGACAAATATGCAAATTTACATTGCTGTTTTGGCAGCTATTACAATGATTGTCGGAAATACGGTGGCGCTCAAGCAGCAGAACGTGAAGCGTATGTTTGCATACTCCGGTATCGCGCATGCCGGCTACTTGCTTGTGCCATTCGCGACGCTTTCCTCGTTCACGCTCGACAGCATGTGGTTCTACATGCTGGCATACTTGCTGATGAATATCGGAGCATTCGCTATCATTCATGGCCTAAGCCGTGAAAGCGGACGTGAAAATCTCGGCATTTTCGCAGGCTTATATAAACGGTCTCCGGTCACGGCGGTCATGATGACAATCTTCATCCTATCGCTTGCAGGCATTCCGGGAACGGCCGGTTTTATTGGAAAGGTGAACATCTTCCTTGGCGTGTTTGCCGGAAATGCTTCGAACTACGTGCTGCCAGCTATCATGATGGCAACGACAGTCATATCGTTCGTTTATTATTTCCGCATCCTGCAGCTTATGTTCTTCCGAAGTTCAGAAGGGGAAAAGCTGTCGATGCCGATCAACCTGCAAACCGCAGCTATCCTTTGCGCCGTGTTCACAATCGTGCTCGGTATTCTTCCTGAACTTGGATATGCCTTTTTTTACGAGAACTTTCCATTTGCGAAAGATTTCTTTTATAACGGAGAAAATTAACGTATAATAAGGAATCATGTAGAAAAGTGTAGAGTATTGACTCTGCACTTTTTTTAAGGGAAGAAAATGTAAGAGATGGAAGATGGAGAGAGATTTGCTGGGAACGAGCCGGCTCCGCTTTTCGTGATGTCTAGCTCCGCCGGCTAGGTGCTGCCGTCCAAGAACCTCCGCCGCATAAAGGCAAAAA
Organism: Ectobacillus panaciterrae DSM 19096; assembly: GCF_000430785.1. GTDB lineage: Bacteria > Bacillota > Bacilli > Bacillales > Bacillaceae_G > Ectobacillus > Ectobacillus panaciterrae. The sequence goes on along the minus strand of NZ_AUMR01000123.1, from coordinate 9 downwards.
GCGCCTTTA
>NZ_AUMR01000122.1 GCF_000430785.1 Ectobacillus panaciterrae DSM 19096 | reverse complement strand
CAGGAATCATTGGTTGGCTTAAGATAACGTCGTACTCGTTCATCTAATTCAGGTCCATATTGATGAACCCAACGCATAATAGTTGTATGAGCCATAGATAGTCCACGTTCTTCCATCATTTCGACTAAATCACGAAAACTGAGGTTATACCGTAGGTACCATCTAACGGTTAATAAAATAATATCAGGTTGAAAATGTTTCCACTTGAATAGATTTTGCTTTTCCATACTGATCATCACGTCCTTTTTTAGAGTAATAGTATCAGTATGTCCAAGTTTGGGAGATTACTTGCAGATATTTTGAAGTTTTTGCACCAGAACCTTTTTTTCTTACATAGGCGACATCCATTTGATTTAACTTGATGGGCATGCGTCAGTACCTCTACTATGCGTGTTTGTGGGATTATGGAGAGGGAAAAGGGCTGTAAATTTTAGTTCGGGTAGAAAGTTAGGTATATTATGGTAAAATGTTAAAGGGTACAAGGAGGGGATATAATGGGATTTATTGATTCAATCGACCCTTTTCTATTACAGTTGGTCATTATACCACTCATAGTTATTGGGATTGGGGTTGTAACAGCGTTATTTATAAGAAAGCTAATCATTGCACCAATAGTAACATTGATTCTTAATGCTTCATATGAATTTTGGTACTTCAGACATTACTATCCTGAATCAAAAGTTATCTTCTCATCTTGGAATATCATTTTCCCAGTTATTTCATTGATAATAGCTTGGGTATTCTTTAAAAAGAAAAATAAATAGGTTTCGGCAAAATAAAAGCTTAATCATATGCTCAGTTCTATAAGAGCTCCTGACGCATGCCCATTAACTTAAGAATTTGGAATCAACACAAAACGAAGACTTTGTGCAAATTGCTTAATTTTATCGTTTGGGGGCAACTCAAAATGCTTAGCTTGATAGGCATGGGTCGGAACCCCATCGCCATCAAGTTAAGAAATTAGTTGTTTCCCAAAACAAAAAAATGAGCTGAATTCTCATAAATAACTGTAGAGAGATAAAATTTTCGTTTAGGGGGTACTTTAAAATATTAGGTTGATGGGCATGGGGTATCCCCCAATGTAAACTAATACATAAAAGTTTACATCTTCTAAAAATGTTACTTTTTAATAAATATTTCACGACCCGCATTGCGGATTTAATATATATAAAAATAACCATTTCCTGTTATTATCTTAGTTATATAAAAATACTAAAAGGAGTAGTTCTAATGAAATTATTCGCAATTATTTGTTTTTTTCGTGGATATCATAAATACAGTTATTACGATAGTACCTGTGTTAGATGTGGCAAAAAAAAAGAACATAAATAACTTTTTTAAGGAGCAGAAGATGCTCCCTTTATTTTTATTTGAAATTAAATTTTCGAACGAATGTAAAATAATAGATATAAGTTTACTTTCAAATCATTAATTTTATTGGGTTTATAGCAACGTACCCATTTTCCTCAAAAACGACTTTAAAAGTATACATTCAAAACATCATAAATAAAGAAATTAGAATTTAGTACCACAAAACCCTAATGCTACCCCTTACCTATCTCTTTAATCATTTAGGGGTTCAGCCGAGATACGTGTAAAAACGGGTCGTAGGCTTACTTTTATTTCCATATCTTACAATATCCATAATGGGATATGGAAAGAATTCGTTCTTTTTTGGACGACCCATAAAAAAGAGAGATTTTTAGTCAGCAAATGTTGCTTTTCCTTTTATCAAGACCTAAATTGTAGAAAGTCATAAAAAATAAAGGGCAATACATATTAGTCATATATAATATGTATTGCCCGTTTACTTTTTGCTCAAGAATAGCGCCCGATTATGGAAGATCTTAGTGAAGATAATCTAACCGTTGAAGAAGAAATTCAAAATCCACAATATTAGTTTTGTAAATTGAATAAAGTTAAGTAAAAATGACTATGTCGATCAATGGTACTGGCCAGTTATGTTTTCATCAATATCTATCATTAATTTTGAGAGTAGTACAATTTGTCCTGCGTGATAACCGTAGTGTGCTCCGACCTGAATAAGCAGACGGCTAATTACTCTTACATCATAGGTTTCATCTTCTGAGGCGTTAACTCGATGCATCCTATTCCAATCATTAAGATCATATCGTATTATTACTTCCCTTTTTAAATCAACTTCTGACAAGTTTGATAATATAAAAGTTGATTCAGCCCGTGTCCTCAAAAGTAGATTTATCAATTCATCTCTGGTCATACCGCCTCCGGTATTAAATTCCCCTTGAGAGCGTTTTCTAATAAACGGTTTATTACCGATTGCACTTGCGAAATTTTGATATTCGTTTCCTGCTAAATGTAAGCAAAGATTCCCGACACTGTTTGTGGATACCTTCAATCTTTTCCAAATCATTTCATCATCGAGATGATTCAAACTCTTAATGATGCGGTGGAGTTGCTTATCCATGTCTTCTAGCACGTTACTTATTAGTTCCAGCATAACTTTACACCTCTTTTGGCTATATTTATTCTATACTATTGAAAAAAATCCTTCTTGATCTAACCTGTCCTATAGTTGAATAAGAAAAAGGCTGCATTTGTTGCAGCCAGATCTTTAAGGAAAGCGCCCTTTAACTAAATAAAGGATATGAAAGTGGACTACTGAATCAGCACATAGTATTTCAATTTGGCCTAATAACTACTTTGCAATAATCTGTTTTTGGGCTTTTTTAGTTAATTTTTCAAAAACTAAATTATAAGAATGCAGAATTAGATTTTCTAATAAATCAAGGGGAAGATTTGAATCAATATAAACAGAGTTCCAATGTGTTTTATTCATATAATAGCCAGGGATAATATTTTTATAGGTTTCTCTTAACTCTTCGGCACGATTGGGTTCGCATTTTAAAGTAATAATAGACTTCCCTTCAGAATCTCCGCCTAACATTGCAAACATCTTCCCACCAACATGATAACGATCTGCTTGCCAATCTACTTGGTAATCATGTGTTGTACCAGGTAATGTCATACAAAATGATTGTAGTTTTTCTTTTTCCATTAAAAGTGCTCCTTTTTATAAAATGAACATTAACTAACTAAAGGTTATTTTCAGTATCATTAAAACCGTATGTACTAATTTCTATATATAAATAGAAGAAACTCGTCATAAATAGCCTCAAAACAAATGGACATTTATGTTGATATGAGATTGTGAATTTTTATACTTAAACTAAATGGCAAGTTAGTGAATCAAGGAATAAGAATACTTATGTGCAATTTAAATATAAGGTTCACGTTGGAGGTATTTCAATAATCAGAGAGGTTTCTGTTTATTTTAAAACTTTTTTCTAGCTTGTAGGATTGTAGAAAAAAGGTGGCATGGGTGAAACGAATTATGGTTATTGGGATTTCAGCAGGTGTAGGTAAGTCAACATTTGCACGAAAATTTGGGAAAGCTTTATACTCAACGTATAATGTTATTTAATCCTATCATTTTATATGTTTTGTAACCATAGATACTCATCATATAACTTAACGTCAGATTCTTTAAATATAAAAAAAACGGTTATTCCTTCTTATCGTTGGAAAAACCGGCTTCTTCTTTTTTCGTAAAAAAAGTTAGTACTACCCTTATAAAATTGCAGGAGCTTCCATACCCATTTGGCTCCATTCTTCTTTAGCAGGACCATATACCCCAGGAACGATTAAGTTTGCTTGGCGCATAAGGATGGTCATTTGTCCGCGATGATGGATTTGATGATTTATAAGCATAGAAAGGCTAAATCCTTTTGCCCATTCGAATTGTCCAAACATGTTACAAGATTCCGTCAGGGTTTCATCTGTCCATTGTGTTTTAATAGCTTTGATTAAGGATTGGCTAGCTTGGCGGTAAATATCTGCGATTTCGTTTGCTGTAGTAGGAACGGTAGCATGATGAGATGGTGCATCAAAGGTTAAACCTGTTTGTCCCATAATACTCTGAAGGGCAGTGACAATGTGCCAAGCAAGACCACCTAGGGTACGATCATTAGGTTTAACGGATTGCTTCAAAGATTCATCGGTTAAAACATCAAGCATTTTTTGCGTTGAAGTACTTTCGAACTCCCAAGCCTTGACAAACCCATCAATAGTTAAAAACATGAATAGTTCCTCCTATTTAAATATTTACACTATTATAGTGTATAATACATTTCTATAATTTTCCATATAAATTTTTATCGGTTCTATAAGTGGTTTGTAAAGGTATACCTTTATAAACGAAAAAGATCCCAAAGAATTGAGTGTTGAATAACAATACAGTTGTTCCGCAAACGGGCCATTTTGCGGAATAACTCTTTATAAGAAAATTGGATATTTATGTTAAAACTTTAGAGAAGATTGTGAAGAATTGTACTTAAGCTAACGAAGCAGTTTACTTGAAGAAGGATTATTGGATTGTTAGGTGAATTTTAAAAGAGAGTAAATAGGAAGTGAATAAGTAAAGGAGAGATATTTTTTGAAAAACTTTATTTGTGAAACTTGTGGAGTTCAGTATGAGAGTTCAATCGAAGCACCAAAACAATGTTTGATTTGCGAGGAAGAAAGACAATTTGTTAGTTTCAAAGGTCAGGTGTGGACCACATTAGAAAAGCTGATAGAGGTGGGTACATATAGTAATATCATTAAGCTCCAGGAAGAAGGATTACATAGCATAAAGACTAATCCAAGTTTTGGAATCGGACAGACAGCTTATCTTGTACAAGATAAAAATTACAACTTATTGTGGGATTGTATTACATTTATTGATCAATCAACCATTTCACATATTAATAAATTAGGCGGAATTGATGCTATTGCTTTATCACATCCCCATTATTACTCTAGTCAAGTAGAATGGGCTGAAACATTCGATGCTCCAATTTACATACATGAAGATGATAAAGAATGGGTGACTAGAACCAGCGAGAAAATTATTTTTTGGTCTGGAGAATCTCTAGAATTGAAGGAAGGTCTTATCCTTCAAAGAATTGGAGGACATTATAAAGGCGGTACTGTTTTAGAGTGGAAAAATGGAAGCAGTCAAAATGGAATTTTATTGAGTGGAGATATAGTACGCGTGGCGGCTGATCGTAAGTGGGTGAGTTTTATGTATAGTTATCCTAACTTCATTCCTCTGCCCAGTGTAACAGTTGAAAGAATTGCAGATAGGGTAAATGATTTTACATTTAATCGATTATATGACGCATTTAATCTGATTATTAGAGAAGATGCAGATTTGGTGGTTCAAAGGTCAGCAAAAAGGTATATTGAAGCACTAAATGGAACATTATTTAATACTTAATTTACTAATTTATTAGGAAAGCTTGAAGAACTTATGAATGAACTTTTTCCTCAAATTCAGTTACCTATACCAACCTGAACATTTAACAGTAAAGTTAGTAAATAGAGATGACAAGGGGAACAAATCATATTCTTCAATTAACAAGTGCTTGAGTTTAAGGTCTGAGCTGTCATAGTGGCAGCTCTTTCTTGTTGAAATAAAGAAGCAGGTTTGCTGAAGAAGGAATTTCCACATTTTCACTTGAATATATCTTAGGAAAAGGCTATAGATGGAGGGCTATTTATGGCATTAGTTTCAATCTATACTGTTGGTAGGCTAAACCACCCCTATGACCACCCAGCCTCTCGTGAATTTTTTCAAGTGGGAAATGAAGTATATCGTCAAGCAACTAAATCAGGACTTATAGAGGCGTTTTCACCTGAAGGAGTCCCTTTCCCTGAAGAAACCGTAAAAGGAAAGGGTTCTCCTATTCTTACACTAACTGTATGGAGAAGCCTTCAATCCTTATATCGCTTTACTTATTCAGGAAAGCATATGCAAGCATTACGAGATAGAAGCAGATGGATAGAATCTTATCCAGATAAACACCTATCTTATGTAGTTTGGTGGACAGAAATGGTGAGGGATGTCTCATGGGAGGAGGCATTCAGGAGATACAACCATTATATTCAGTATGGTCCGACTCCTTTTGCATTTGATTTTAAGCATGCATTTGATGAAAATGGGGAGACATTCTTGATTAATACTAATGGTAACGTTAATGAATAATACACCTTCCTGTGACATTTTTATTTATTTTGGAGGAATTTGTGAAGTATTACGCTTAAACTATCGGGTGCTTTAGTGGAACAAGAATAACTAAGGAAAGTCGATTTTTTAACGTATAGGAAATCGACTTTTTTGGGCTGGAATTTGCTTAGCGTACAAAATTTCCGAAATGTTGGCTGTACCCCATCGCTATCAAGCTAAGATTTTGAGGTAACCCCATAACAAAAATTTTTTGCTCATACTTCTTTATTGCATTAGATAGTAATGTAATTTATAATACGTTTAAATGATTAAACTCTTCAACGAAAGGTAATGTAAGTGAAATGAACTGTAATGATAGAGTAATGCATATTTTAGAAAATTTGAGACCATGTTTTCAAGGGTTGGGAGATCCAACCCGTCAGCAAATTGTATCACTTTTAATTGATAAAGATAGCTTGAATGTGACGCAAATTGCGGAGCATATTCCTATGTCAAGACCTACTGTATCTCATCATCTGAAAATATTGAAACAATCAGGGTTGCTTCAAGTTCAGAAGAAAGGCACTGAAATGTATTATTGTCTTGAATTTAATGAAACAATAAATCTTTTAAAAGAACTTGTTTCTTTAGTAGAAGATGAATGTAAGAATTAGGTATCCATTTATAATTTAAGGACACGATTTGTCCTTTTTTTAATGATTATATGTTAAAACGTTTAAGTTTTTAATCATTTGAACTTATAATTACATACTGATTAAAATGGAGGTTTCAGATGAATAAAAAAACAATATTAATTGTTGGTGGGTATGGGGTTGTTGGTAGTCAAATTGCTCAAATTTTACATGATCGGCATCCTGATTTAGAAATTAGATTAGGAGGAAGGACTTTAGGGAAAGCACTACCTTTTGAATCAGAGAGAGTTAGAGTAGTCAAAGTGGACAACACAACAGATGACCCTTTAAGAAGTTTGGATGGTAATCTCACATTGGTTGTTAATGCGGTTAATGATCCTCAAGATAGACTACTTCTATCCGCAGTCCAAAAAAGAATTCCATTGGTTGACATTACTCGTTGGACTGAACACTTTCAGAGTTCTATTACTCGATTGAAAGATGTTGAAATTCAGTCCCCTGTTATATTAGCTTCGGGATGGATGGGAGGTACAGCTGCACTTTTTTCTAAAATTTATTCAAAAGAACTTCAAGAGGTTACAGTTGATATCAACGCACTATATTCTCTTCAAGACAAAGCAGGACCTAACTCAACAGCATATATGGATCGGTTAACTATTCCCTTTGAAGTCAAAGCTCATGACGGAATGCGACAGGCTTATCCAATGACTGATCCAATCAAAGTCCGCTTTCCCAACGGCTATAAAACAAAATGTTATCGTTTGGATACTCCTGATCACGTAACTCTTCCAGGCTCAATTCATGCTGTTTCGGCTAACTTTCGTATTGCTTTTGATAGTAAAATATCTACATATGGACTGGTTTCTCTGGTGAATACAGGAATTTGGAAAATGATTAGCGGAGAAAAATTTACCGGTTTACGGAAAAATATTCTCTATAAACCCGGAAAGGGAAGTGCACATAACATAGTTATTCACCTTAAAGGCTATGATGCTACGGGTGTATTGCATAGACGATGTGTGAACATATCGGATCCGTTAGGGCAGACACATCTTACTGCGTTAGGAGCAGCTGTTCAAGCAGAGCATATTTTACAAACATCTGATATTGTGGTTTCGGATTCTGAAATTTATTTTCCAGAAAATCTATTAGATTTGGGTGTGAATACATCTACAATTTTAGATTTTTATAGAGAACATGGAGTTAATATTACGACAGATAATATATAAAAGGTACCGTTCTATACGTGGTAGCACACATATCATTATCAAGCTAAAGTTAAGAAATCGAGTTTCCTCGTATTCATCAATTTAAGAAATTTATTATTCCTCAAAATGAAAAAAATACGTTATTCTTTCTGTAGAATCATAGGAAAGGATGGCGTTTTTTGTATGTCTATTTCTGTATCTGACGAACTACAACTATTTGCACAGGAGATTCAGAGTCTTTTATCCCCAAATACCTTACAGAATCTAGCTAGAGATGTTGGGTTTGTACAGCGAACAAGTAAGTATCGAGCACAAGATTTAATAGCTTTATGCGTATGGATAAGCCAAAGTGTAGCAAAAACGTCCTTAACCCAGTTATGTAGTTGTTTAGAAGCATCAACAGAAGTGCTCATCAGTCCTGAAGGACTAAATCAACGATTTAACGCCGCAGCCGTGCAGTTTCTACAACAAGTATTAGCTAAACTTCTGAACCGAAAATTATCTTCATCTAGGTTGTTTTCTTCTCCCTATACTTCTATTTTTAAGAGTATTCGCATCTTAGATTCAACTGCATTCCAACTTCCAGATGTATTTTCATCGGTTTATCCAGGTGCAGGAGGTTGTAGCCATAAGGCTGGTGTAAAAATTCAACTTGAATATGACCTTTTAAGTGGACGGTTCCTCCACATTCATACAGGACCAGGTAAACAACATGATCGAACCTACGGTTCTTTATGCGTCCCGACTGTGAAAGGGAATGATTTGTGTATCCAAGATTTAGGCTATTTTCACCTCAAAGATCTTCAACATATACACGATAACAAATCTTACTATATCTCTCGTATTAAATCCAATACACGTATTTATCAGAAAAATCCTAACCCAGATTACTTCCAAGATGGACGAATAAAGAAGAGTACGCAATACATTCAGTTAGATATAGAGAATTTGATGAATTCCCTTCACTCAGGACAAACCTATGAAATAACAGATGCTTATGTAGGGGTACCGCCAACAAAACGCACATTTACAACGTTAAGAGGTATAGAACGTAAAACCGTTCAGGTTTAAGCACACTAAGAAGCTCATTTTTGTTCTGTTCTTGCTTTGCATGTCAAAAAGTGGCTGTTTTAAATGACATATTGCAAGACTCTGTTTTTAGGATTTACGACATACTGTTTTGGGTCTATATTGAGCCTGTCATAAAGCGTACTTTTTGACATATATGCTTAGCGTTATAAATCCGCGAAATGTTGGTACTACCCCATCGCCATCAACCTAACGAAATTAAATACCACCCAAAACGAAAAAAATGCGCTATTCTTTCTGTAGAATCATAGAAAAGGATGGCGTTTTTTGATGGATATTTCAGATGAGTTACAACTTTTTTCTCAAGAGCTAAAACGGAACCTAGCACCCCAAGCTCTTCAAGAGCTTGCAAGAGAAACCGGATTTACAAAACGTAAGAGTAAGTATCAATCTCAGGAATTAGTAGCACTTTGCGTGTGGCTGAGTCAAAAAGTCGCAAGTACATCTTTAACACAGTTGTGTAGTCGCTTAGAAGCTTATACGGGAGTACTCATGAGTCCCGAAGGACTTAATAAGCGAT
>NZ_KE387258.1:4614-14104 GCF_000430785.1 Ectobacillus panaciterrae DSM 19096 | reverse complement strand
CAAAGTTGAGTAAGCGAGGTAGTAGCGATTTGTTGATTTAACCATACACACAAAGATAAAAAATGGTGTCCATAACACTTCCGTTTTCGTTTCATTCCGCCTGCTTCTATAGCTAATTGATTCAATGCAGCGGGAGACATATACCGATACAACTCTTCGGCAAATAAAGACAACTCTTGTTTTTGACGCATATTCATAAAAAGCACGTCACCCTTTCTCATTAACATAAGAGAATAGTAACGTGCTTTTAACTTTAAGAATAGCCTAAATGCTTAAGTTGATGGATGTGTGCCGCTACCCCTAAAAAGGATGTAGCTAGGTATTCGATAATGGATTTACGGGAATTTAACGAGCATTAGGAAATACTCTTCGAGTTGCTTCAGTAAACTCTTCAAATAACCCTGTTACCGGACGGCCTTCACGAATTTTTCTTGTATAATCCCTCATTCGGTCTACAAAATCAGGATTTGTTGACACATATACGTTCTGAATATTTGGATCTGTAGCTCTTACTTCATCTGCAATTTTTCGCTCTAGCGCATCTGTTAATTGTCCTTTTACTCCATCACGTAAGCCAACTGCAACATAAGCGTTTCGGTTTGTAACGATAACATTTGCACCGTTTACTTCGGGTAATCTGACAATTCGATCAGCAGCCGCATCCGCCACTGCTAACCGCGTATCGGCTGGAGTGCGAACATTTCTAACTGGTGGAACATTAACATTGTCAGTGTATCGAGCATTGTCAGTGTATCGAGCATTGTCACCAGTGTATCGCACATTCCGCATCCTATTGTCTCTAGGACCTTCGAGGGCGGTTTTTTGATTTCTGGCAGCTGTACAACCAAACATTGAAATGATTACCAGACAAACGATAAAAAATATTGTTATTTTTTTCAACTGTATTCCTCCTTAATAAGTTATACATTCTTTAAAATGTGCAATTGGGCGTTTATTATGTAGGTAAAGAATGGCAGTTATACTAATCATCGTTGGGAAAGAGCTACATTACATTCTGTAAAGTTTTCACCATATATTTGAGAAATTGTGGCATTACAATCATTCTCCCTGAAGGATAACTGCCGATAGCTTTTGTTATATAAAGAACGGTTGATAAGACATTAAGACCTATCAGCCGTTTGAATTTTTATATTTATATACAACGGAATAAAAAACCGTCTTTTTACAGTGGGTGAGAGCATCCGGCGACGTGCGGAAGCGGTCAAACCCTTGTAGTGATCCATGCAAGGGTAAACCATAGATAGGAAGAAAGCGCCAATGCCGTTTTGCTGCGCACAGCACATTGAAATGTCGAAATCATAAATCATTCATATATAATTGTGTATTTTTATTCAATCAAATGATATAATAATTCATTATTTATGTCTCGATCTTATATAAATCAAGCTGGAGGGATCGGAAGTGGCTATAAAGAGCAAAGCAGGTATAGGGAGTAAACAGGATCGTGCATCTGAATTTATACTGACTAAAGCTGCTCCTGAACACATAGACGGCATTTTATCGGTATGTATAAAGGGGTGGCGCTCTACTTATACGGAGATAAGAAGTTCTGATTATATAGAGAGGGTTATAAAAAATTATTATAACTATAATCGAATCTATGATGAGATTATGGCATCGGAAGAAGGACATTATACATGGTATGTGGCTCTTGAGGACGACATTGTAGTCGGAACTATCGCAGGCGGGCCGATCGATTCACAAACCGGGGAGATATTCGGATTTTATGTTGATTATGAACGCAGAGGTCAAGGAATCGGCACTTTGCTTTTAGATTTCCTTACTGACATACAATATAAACAGGGCATGGTAAAGCAATGGGTTTCTGTAGCAAAAGGAAATGAAAAAGGCATTCCTTTTTATGAAGCAAGAAATTTTGTAAGAGTATCTGAAAAAATAAGCCGCTTCAGTAATGAGCAGGAGAGGTATATGTCGTATCGTTACGTCAGAACGATCGGTATGGGCAATAATTAGAAAAGGACAGCAAATGCTGTCCTTTTTAAAGGATTCAGAAAATTGGGGGCATGTCTAGCTCCGCCGGCAAGGTGCTGCCACCAGAGAACCTTACCCTCACAAAGGCAAAAAGCGCCTTTGAGGGGTAAGAACCTCTGGTTCTGCACCTGAACGAGCCGGCTCCGCTTTTCTTATTCCTCAGCTAATTGTCTCCACTTATTCTTCAGAACAGGAGGGGTATATGTTTGCATTTTCTCAAATAATTCATTGGCATTCGTTGCCGATACAATTAGGTCTAAATGATTGGGATTCATAAATTCCTCTGTAGCAGCATGATGGATCATATTTAATAAAGGTGTATAATAGCCTGCGATATTAAAGATCCCGATCGGTTTCTGATGGATACCTATTTGGGCCCAACACATTACTTCGAATAGTTCTTCAAATGTGCCATATCCCCCAGGCAAGGCAACAAAGCCATCAGCCAGTTCAATCATTGTTGCTTTTCTTTGGTGCATGCTATCTACTTCAATTAATTCAGATAATCCTGTATGAACGATTTCGCCCCTAAAAAGCCCTTTTGGCATAACTCCTGTTACAGCACCGCCTAATTCGAGGACTGTATTTGCTACTTCTCCCATCAAACCAATACGAGAGCCGCCATATACTAGCTCAAATCCGCGTTTTACAATTTCTTCCCCAAGTTGTCTGGCATAAGTTTGAAATTCTGGTCTTACTCCTAAATTAGAGCCGGCATATACACAAATTTTTTTCATGTTTGCACCTCGTAGCTAGATGTTTGTTGTAGTCCAATATGAATCATACAGCATATGGGTAAGGATGTGAAGGGTAGATGCAAGTGGATTTCCAAATTTGGAAGAAGATTTCTATGTAAAACTGAATAAAAAAATCGTCTTTTTATAGTGGGGCGAGAGCATCCGGCGACGCATAGAAGCGGTCAAACCCTTGGTTCATGCAAGGGTAAACCAGAGAGAGGAAGTAAGTGCCAATGCCGTTTTGTTCGAAATAGCAAATGAAAACGCCAGAATTATAAATAATTTATATATACGGATATTTATTTCATGTATTTTTCGCAAAACAAGAACATTAGTTCGTATAAAAAGAGGTGAATGAGGGATAAATGCAGAATATACATCATATGACTTCCTAGATTTGACTCTTATAGGAATACAAATATTCCGAAAAGGAGAGGATGAATGTGTCAAAATTCAGATTGATTCCTTACAAACTAGAAGAAGTCCGAGATCGTACAAAAGAGGTGCCTCCAGGAGTCGCATTAATACAGGCGCCAGCTATGTGGGAAAAAGGATACGATGGAGACAATGTAGTAGTGGCTGTTATTGATACGGGCTGTCAGACAGATCATCCCGATTTACGGGAACGTATTATTGGCGGTTATAACTTTACGGACGACTACGGAGGAGATCCTAACGTATTTCTTGATAATAATGGTCACGGGACACATGTTTGCGGTACCATTGCCGCTGCAAAAAATGAGCAAGGCGTAGTGGGGGTAGCTCCAAAGGCGAAAATGCTTGTTTTAAAGGTCTTGACCGGCACGGGAGAAGGTACAATAGAGTCTATTACAAATGCGATTCGATATGCTGCAAAATGGAGAGGAGCCAAAGGGGAAACGGTACGGATCATATCCATGTCATTAGGGGGACCGGAAGATGATCCAGATCTCCATAAAGCGATTCAAGAGGCCGTTAAACAAAATATCATAGTAGTATGTGCAGCGGGCAACGAAGGAGATGGTGATGGGACAACAGGTGAGTACAGCTATCCGGGAGCTTATCAGGAAGTTGTAGAAGTAGGATCTGTGAGTCTGCAAAAACGTCTATCTGATTTTAGTAATACAAATGATGAAATTGACTTAGTAGCACCTGGAGAAAAAATTCTTTCTACTTATCCATCGAATCGGTTTGCGGTACTGACCGGCACTTCCATGGCAACGCCCCATGTATCCGGAGCGATAGCCCTCTTGATTCAACAGTACGAAGCTTTGACAAAGGGAGCTATTACTGAGCCGGAAATATACAAAGCATTAATTGAGCATACAGTTTCCCTGGGATACAGCAGGGAAGAACAAGGAAACGGATTTTTGCAGCTTCAAACAGAAGCGGCTCAAAAAGTAAAACCAAATACAATATTTTACTAAAAACTATGGATTCTACAAGGAACATCCAACTTATCTATATAAATGCTGCTAAAAAAATCGATATAAAAACTTTTCTTTTAGGTGGGAGAGAGCATCCGGCTAAGCGTAGAAACGGTCAAACCCTTTTCGTGGCCCATGCAGGGGGAAACCATAGAGAGGGAGCGAGCGCAGTTTTCCTTTTGTTCTATGTGCTATGTGCAATCAAAAGGGAGTATGGTATGCTTCTTCTCTTTGGTTTACCTTTGTATGAACTGCTACAAAGGTTTGAGCGCTTCTGCACGTCGCCGGATAATCTCTCCCCACTATCAAAAGACGTTTTTTTATTTACTTGTATATATCGTTCTATTTGTAATCCTTAACATTGCAAGAAGCCCTATACCGTCTGATGACTGTATAAGGGCTTTTTTATTAATGAAAGCAGGTGAGAAACGTGCTCCAGCATATAGAGCAGTTGTTACAGCTGTTCGGGCTAGCAGCATCAGCGTTTGCCGCAGTTATAACAGGACTTAAAACTCTACAAGATTTACGTAAAAGACAGAAAAAAAAGAGACGTTTTTTCTAAAAACGTCCCACAAAGAAAAAATCTAGTCGTAACAATATCATACTGGAAATGAACAGGTGAATCATGTTTTTTCGTGATATTAAGAATGAAAGATGGAAAGAGTAGAAGACTCGCTTTCTGCCAGAAAGCGAGTCTTCTCTATTTACTTTTTAGAAGCCGTCAGCTGCCGTTCTGCCTGCCGCAGCACATCTCCGGCCTTGCCCCGAATAACCAAGTCAAAGTCTTGGTCAAACGGTGTTTCATCTAAATTCAGCACGACCACTTTTCCGCCTGCCTCCTTTGGCAGCTGATTCACGGGGGAGACTTGTAAGCTTGTGCCGATAATGAGAAGCAAATCGGATTTTGCAATTTCTTCAAACGTCCGGTTCCATATATCCTGCGGAAGCATTTCTCCAAATAGAGTGATGTTTGGACGAAGGTTTCCGCCGCAAGCGGCGCACGATTCTCTTTCAATAAAGCTGTCTGTTGAGGCTGGGGAACCGCAGCTGTGGCATTGCACTGTCTCCAAGCCGCCGTGAAGCTGGGCTACGTCCGTGCTGCCGGCGTGCTGATGGAGATTCTCTACGTTCTGCGTTGCGAGAAACTTTACGATGCCTTCCTTCTGCCAGCGGGACAGAATTTTGTGGCCGTCGTTTGGCTGCACTTTTTTCAATTCGCACATGCGATAGCTGTAAAATTCATGAAAGGCAGGATAGTCTTTTTCAAGCATATCGATATGCGAAACCGCAAATGGATCATATTTCGTCCATAGCCCTTTTTGTGAACGGAAATCAGGCACGCCGCTCTCCGTGCTCATGCCGGCGCCGGTCAATACGACCATATAACGGGAGGAAGCAATCCAATCCGTGAGAAGCTCGATGTCCGAGATTTTGCATATATCGCGCCATTGATCAAGCCGCGAGCCGCTGCTTTCTGCTTCCTTCCATATGTGCAGACGAAATTCCGGATGCACCTCCTGCGGCGATAATTGAGTCCAAGGATAGCTTTCAATCAGCTCCAGCGCTTCTTCCCATGTGTGCACAACATGGGAGTGCGCATCAATCGGTCCGGCATCATCAAATGTCAGCTCATTTATATATCGCGCAAAGCTCCAAGTACCATCGTCTCTTTTTTGGCCGCACAATTGAATGCCGCCGCCTTCTCCTGCGACGCTTAAGATAACTTCCCAATTCTTCATGCCATCCCTGCCTCTCTGTAAGTTATAGTGTTATATTTACACATTTTTTTCGGAAATCCTGTTTGGATAGTAAATCTAGTATTTTGGGCAAGTGTTCAAGGGAGAGGAGTTGATGAGAGTGTTGAATTTCTCCCTATGCTTGAAATGGAAAAAATTTTTCTGGGGATTTCAGGTAAATTTCATTGTATTCTCATTGTTTTCTAATGTTAAGAGGGTATAGTTTGGATTGTATATATGAGTGAATGATAATTTCGACCTTTCCATATGCTATGTGCAACCAAAAGGGAGTATTGTATGCTTCTTCTCTCTGGTTTACCCTTGCATGAACCACGACAAAGGTTTGACCGCTTCTGCACATCGCCGGATGATCTCCCCACTATAAAAAGACGGTTTTTTTATTCACTTGTACATAGTTCAAGAAAATTCTTGTTTTCGTGGACAATTCAATATATGAATGGCCATGCGGACAATTCAACATACATAGAAATATAGTGCAAAAAGGTGAGAGAAATCACGAATGAATAAAATGGCACAGGTCACGATTCTCTTTTGGATAATGAAGATTTGTGCCACTACATTAGATGAAACAGCAGGTGATTTGTTGTCAATGAAAATAGGAGAGCTGAAGGAGGCGTAATTTTCAAAGATGCTGCTGTTTATTGCAGCACTTATAGTGCAGGCGCAAAGAGAAAATAAGGAGGATTCATAAATGGAATATTATGAGCAGGCTCAGGATAATAATAGGAAAAATCCATCCATTTCTGATGAAGTCGCTGCCGCCCCATCACGAGGCCGGCAGATGTTGAACAAGGTTCCGGAAGTCACGATTTTCTTCTGGATCATCAAGATCATGGCAACCACTGTGGGCGAAACGGCCGCAGACTTCCTGAACTTTAACTTGCACTGGGGCTTGACCAACACGACCTTGGTCATGAGCGTCCTCTTGCTCATCACACTGTTCTTCCAGTTCAGGTCGAGGAAGTACGTGCCAAGAGTCTACTGGCTCGCGGTCGTACTGATCAGCGTTGTCGGCACACTGGTCACCGACAACCTCACGGACAACTTAGGTGTCGCTCTAGAGACGACCACCATCATCTTCACTCTCGCGTTGCTGGCGACCTTTGCGGCTTGGTACGCGAGTGAGAAAACGCTGTCCATTCACTCCATCTACACGACCAAGCGGGAAGCGTTCTATTGGTTGGCCATCCTGTTCACCTTCGCCTTGGGAACCGCAGCCGGTGACCTCATAGCAGAGGGTCTCAACTTGGGTTACTGGAACTCAGCGCTCATGTTCGCTGCACTAATAGGGGTGGTGACGATCGCCTACTACCGTATCCAGCTGAATGCAGTGTTAGCCTTCTGGCTCGCTTACATCTTGACCCGTCCTTTCGGCGCCTCTTTTGGCGACTACCTGTCACAGTCTCGCCATGCGGGCGGCCTTGGTTTGGGTACAGTGGGAACTAGCGCGATCTTCCTCGTAACGATCCTAGGCTTAGTTATCTACCTGACTAAGACGAGAATAGACGAAACCCCGATCCCGAGCTCAGCTGACTAAAGAACTGGGTTTCTATTTGGAACAAAGTTAAAGTTACTCATATCGAAGAGTATTAATAAAGAAAGGTTTTAGAAAAAGAGTATCGAAAAATATCGATGCTCTTTTTGCTGTGGCTGAACTTTCAATAAGACATACATAAAGACCGACTTATATCGGTCTTTATTTGTCATTCGTCCTGTTTCTACGAAAAACAACAAAAAAACATGCATAAAAAATATACGTATGTCGAAAAATAATCATTTGCCCCGTGTATAGATTATTTGAATATTGTTCACAATGATTGCTGAGGTGATAATCAAATGAGAGATGGAGAAAAAAAGCAATCTCGTAAAGTAGTTCATTTATTTCAAAAACGTTGGGTATTCCCGACAGTTTACATTGTATGTGCAGCTGTAATCTTAACGGCAGCTCTTTGGTTCCAAGCGACAAACGACAAGAAGAAGGATCCGAAAAAGCCGTCAGCGCCATACAGCCAGCAGAACGATGCGGCAGTTCCTGTAACGAAGTCGTCTGAAGTCGTAAAAATGCCGACAGCAAATGCTGATCAAGTGGCAGTGAAGAAAAAGTTCTATGATGACAAGGCAACTGCACAAGAACAAGAAGCGGCACTTGTATCCTATAACAACACATATTCTCCAAACACGGGTATCGACATCGCGGCAAAGGACGGCAAATCATTTGACGTGACAGCAGCGATCAGCGGTACAGTTACAAAAGCTGATAAGGATTCCTTGCTTGGATATGTTGTAACAGTCGACAGCGGCAACGGTGTCACAACATCCTACCAAAGCCTAGAAAGCGCACAAGTAGAAGTGGGTGACGCAGTAGCACAAGGCGATGTCCTTGGAAAAGCTGGTTTAAGCGAAATCAACAAGGAAGCAGGCTACCACGTTCACTTTGAAATCCGCAAAGACGGTACAGCCGTAAATCCAGAAAAATTCTTTGACAAAACAATTGCGGACATCAAAGCAGAGCAAGTAACTGCCCCTGTGAAACAAGAAGAAAAACAGCCTGCGAAGGATGAAAAGCAAAACACTGACTCCAAGCAGCCTGCGAAGGATGAAAAACAGCAAGAAGGATCTGACGACTCTGGCAACTCTGGCAAAACATCTGACGACACAGGAAACAACGAACAGTCAGGCGGCCTTGACAACGGCAACAACTAACTTTCGGGACAATCAGTTCTCCAACTGCATTCATGCTTGGGGAGCTGATTTTTTTATGGATTATGTCCAGCTCCAGCGCCTGAACGAGCCGGTTGCGCTTTTCTATGGAAAGAACACGAATTCCCTCGCATATATTAAAGCGAGGGGGATGGAATATGTCATTTATAGCTTTAGTGTTTATCGCTATTATTGCATTCTTTGTTTTATCGATTTTGATGCTTTTGATAGGAACGAAAAGTACGAAGCACACTTCGTTAGACAACCAGCAGCTGTGGGACTCCGATACCGACTCGGACTCCGAAAATGACTCCGGCAGCGATTCCGGAGGGGACAGCGGCGGGGATGGGGACAAAGAAGATTGAGAGACACTTCTTTTGGGGAGTGTCTTTTCGTATGTCTCTTTTCGCAAAGGTTGTTGCTAGTAGATGAATCAGGAATATTCATTATAAACGTACCTTAATTTCCTATATATATCGATAAGATTAAAGACAGGACTTGTGAACTACCCGCCACCTACGCTAACGCTTAGAGGTGGGGGCTTCTCAGGTACTCGCACCTCATGGTACGAAATGGACTGAGCTATCGAGCCTATTCCGTGCTCTATATGTTTATGCTAACAGGCGTAAGCCCTCTCGTTTGATATTGATAGAAGCATTATGGTCTCTATCCGCCGTGAATCCACATTCACATTGGAATGTCCGTTCAGAAAGAGACAGTTCTGCTTTTACTTGACCGCAACAGGAACAAGTTTTGGAAGAAGGGAACCACTTGTCGATTTTGATCAGTCTCTTCCCCTGTTCCTCTAACTTATATCGCAGGAATGTGGTGAACATGCCCCAAGCATTGTCAGCTACACTCTTTCCAAAGTTTAGGG
>NZ_KE387258.1:0-2669 GCF_000430785.1 Ectobacillus panaciterrae DSM 19096 | reverse complement strand
TGCATGTATTAGGCACGCCGCCAGCGTTCATCCTGAGCCAGGATCAAACTCTCCATAAAAGTGTTTGTCTAGCTTAAAATAAAAATTGACGTTTCGCATTTTGTTTAGTTTTCAAAGAACTTATTACGACAAGAAATCAATCATATAACATATACTTGTTTTTGTAAATATGTTTTTTGATTTTATTTTTTCAACCACTTTTTGAATAACTCATCAGTGGCGGAAAAACAATATAACATGTCCACTTTGATTATGCAACACTTATTTCTTTTGGAAATTACAGGTAGAATATTTCTTCCTATACATTACATATGATGACCTCAATGATTCCATTGTATCAGGATTATGGAATAGACGTAGCAGATAATAAAAACAATAGAAGATATAAAAAGTCTAGTCCACCTCCTAAAACTTAGACATAGTAAATCTTCATTAATATATGTCAGTTCTATCATCATATGTATGGCAGAGAAGAAGGGATTCGAACCCTCGATACGCTTGTGACGTATACACGATTTCCAATCGTGCTCCTTCGGCCTCTCGGACAGCTCTCCATAATACAACGAGATATCATGTCGTGTATTCATTTTTAAGCATGGTCTCTGTAGTACTTTTTCATTTGATAGTGCCAGCCCTGATCTGAATGAATCAATAACTCATCTTCCATCGTCAGGCGTTCAAATGACTTTTCTAACATCTCTGATACGAGCGAATACGTTGGTCGCGAGCCAATTGTATAGGCGATAATCTCACCGTTAAATAGGTCAAGCATAGGAGATACATATAGCTTCTCTCCAAATAATTTAAACTCCGTTATATCCGTTACCCATTTTTCATTTGGCTTCTCGGCCTTAAAATTACGATCTAAAATATGAGGGGCGACCTTCCCAACTTCCCCTTTATACGAGCGATATTTTTTCATGCGAATGAGACATTTTAATCCTAATTCTTTCATGATTCGTTGTACTTTTTTATGATTGATTCTATGTCTGCGATTTACCAATTCATCCCGAATGCGACGGTATCCGTAACGACCCTTATGTTCGTTGTAAATCGCTTGAATCTGTGCTTTTAATGTGGCATCTTGATCTGGCCGATTGAATTGTTTCACCCAATAGTAATACGTACTACGCGGAATTTCTGCCAGTTCTAAAAGTGCTTTCACCGGAAACTCCAGCCTCAGTTCATAGACTACTTGTGCTTTGTCTTGTTTGGTGATGTTCCCTTGTTTTGAACTAAGGCATTCAACTTTTTTAGGTAAGCATTTTCCATCCGTAAACGTTCAATCTCAGCTTGTAGTGCCTCAAGTGACCCTTCCACTGGTGCTTGTTTCTTCG
This sequence comes from Ectobacillus panaciterrae DSM 19096, assembly GCF_000430785.1. Classification (GTDB taxonomy): domain Bacteria; phylum Bacillota; class Bacilli; order Bacillales; family Bacillaceae_G; genus Ectobacillus; species Ectobacillus panaciterrae. The sequence continues at coordinate 1,332 of NZ_KE387258.1, read as the reverse complement.
TTTCTTTTTGATTTTTCTTTGTCATCGGTAGACGCCCCTTTTTCTTTGGTTTGAGGGCATCTACTCCTTTCGCTTCAAACTGTTTTTTCCACTGTAATAAGGTAGAATCCGTTGGAATATTGAAAATCACAGCTGTTTCTCGGATAGACGTCCCATGTTCGTTCATGTAATCAAGTACCTTTAGTTTATCTTCTACAGAATACGTTGTATAGCGTTTTCCAAATGCTTTTTCTCCGTGATATTCGTACAGTCGAATCCATGTATGAAACACACTTGGCGTTACACCAATGCTTCTCGCTATCGTTTGATATCCCTTCGTTCCTTCCAAATATTTTTTTACAGCTTGTATTTTTTCTTGAGTTGTATATTTGGCCATAAGAAAACTGCACCTCCAATTGTTAGATGGTGTCTAACAATTGGGGTGCAGTTCATAGGTGAGAGTGCTTTTTTCATTTACTTTCCTTACCTTCCCCAGTACCATGCACATGTGCGTGATTTCTATAAGGAAAAATCCTATAATACTTGCCCAATAAGCATTTCTGGTTGTTCGGGACAAAAATTTTGCATATCTTTCATTCCATATTCGCTATTGTGAACTACCCGCCACCTACGCTAACGCTTAGAGGTGGAGGCTTCTCAGGTACTCGCACCTCATGGTACGAAATGGACTGAGCTATCGAGCCTATTCCGTGCTCTATATGTTTATGCTAACAAGCGTAAGCCCTCTCGTTTGATATTGATAGAAGCATTATGGTCTCTATCTGCCGTGAATCCACATTCACATTGGAATGTCCGTTCAGAAAGAGACAGTTCTGCTTTTACTTGACCACAACAGGAACAAGTTTTGGATGAAGGGAAGCACTTGTCGATTTTGATCAGTTTCTTCCCCTGTTCCTCTAACTTATATCGCAGGAATGTGGTGAACATGCCCCAAGCATTGTCAGCTACACTCTTCCCAAAGTTTAGGGCTTGTGACATTCCTTTCATATTAAGATCTTCCATCACGACACAGTCATATCGTTTAGATAATTTGCGCGATTCTTTGTGCAGAAAGTCTTTGCGTTGGTTTGCAACTTTCTCGTGTAGCCCGGCTACTTTCAGACGTTGCTTGTTCCAACGATGGCTTCCCTTTTTTCTGCGTGACAAAATACGTTGTTCTTTGGCTAGTTTTTCTAAGGCCTGTCGATAGAAACGAGGGTAATTGGCTTTCTTACCTGTTTCACTGTCTACAAATAAACCATTCATAGAAAAGTCTAACCCCACAATGTGTTGCACTTCTTTCGAAACGGGTTGATGCTCATATTCTATAAGAATAGAGACATAATACTTGTC
>NZ_AUMR01000119.1 GCF_000430785.1 Ectobacillus panaciterrae DSM 19096 | reverse complement strand
ACGTGCGCATGCGGTTATGAAGAACACCGGGACATTCACGGTGCCCGCAACATTTTGGCAAAAGAACTGTACGGAAAGATGTGTCATATTCCGGAAGAAACAAAGAGAAAGTATCTACGGATTGCGTAAGCAAAAAGTAGTAGACGGTGTGTTCCCACCCTTCTGTGTGTGCAGAAGTTGCTTAGTCAGATAAAGGAAGGAGCCCCTGCATAGGTGCAGAGAGGAGATGGCAAATCCGCTTCTCATGGGACCTTGTCTTTGTTGGTGCTAAGAAACCTCCACTTCAAGGAGCGGATGCGAGTAAGTGGGGGAGGTTCATCGATGCAATCCCTTCAAATATGTTTCCAATAGCCGGCGTAAGCTTTCGTCATGATCTAATGAAAGCCCAAATCCCCCTTTATGTTCTAGGGAGGCAAAGCCGTGTACGAGACTGCGTAAGCCCCTCACAACATGAAGTGCCTCTTCTTCTTTTAAGTTATATTCCTCTAGTACGCGCAGAAAAAGAGTAATCAGAGTATCTCCTGCTGCTTGAATATCATGATCAATAGAAGCCGGTAAGGTTGCCTCATACAGACCAGGATGCTGGCGAGCAAAGGATACGTATGCTGTTCCAATCGAAAGCCAAGCTTTATCACCCGCTTTTCCTACAGAAGCTTGTGTTATCTCCTCTGTTAGCTTACGGATGCCGTACAGCGCCAAATCTTTGCGTAAACCGTTCATTCCATCAATATGATTATATAGAGAAGGAGTCTTGATTCCTAAACGCTGGGCAATTGCCGCAAGGGTTACTTGCTCGAGCCCTTCGGTGTCAGCAAGCTGCGCAGCCGTTTTTAAAACAATTGTTTTATCAATGGATTTTCTAGCCATTCATCATCTCTCCAATTTTGCTTTTGCCTCTGCTATTGCTTTATCCATTTGCTTTGAAGGGTTAGGCAGCATAGCGCCGTGCCCTGTTGCGAGCAGAGAAGGGGATAAGCTTCGCAATTTTCGGGCACTTTCTAAAGCTGTTTGTTTATCCCATGTGCCAAACGCCGGAAATGGGAATAATAAGTTTATCTTGCCTGCCACCGCCAAACCGGCGCGCGTTTGAAAGGCATCGCCGGCAATCAGACAGCTGTTTCGTGTATCTAAAAATGCCATAGAACCAGGCGTATGCCCTGGTGCGGAGACAGCGGTGAGAGAGCCGATCCGGTCGCCGTCATGAAGAAGAACATCAGGACGGGTTTTCAACGTTTTCGGCACGCCGCCTTTAATCGGTGTTTGCGGCTCACCCGGCAACAGAGACATATCATGATTCATCAGCATTGCGTCACGCTCCGAAATGAAAACCTTCGCGTTTGGCAACGCAGCTTTTAAGGAATCTAGCGAACCGATATGGTCCTCATGGGCGTGCGTTAATACAATGCGGGTAATTGGTTTTTGCAGCTGCTTTGCGGTTTGCAGAATTGCTTTATGACTGTATGGCAGCGCCGCATCAATTAACGTCAGCTCACTTTCTTCTTCGACAATGTAACAATTCACCGGAAATGCATTGGGCAAAAAAGACAACTGAAACAACTGTTCATGCTGCTGAAGCCGCATATTCATTTCTCCTCCTAATATAAACTAATTTACTTTATATTATAACTAATTGTATTAGTTTTTGTGAATGATATTCTGATTTACGCATAAAATTTTTGAAAATATGCTGTTACATTGTGAAGCCGCGCAGTTTTTGGTAAAATAATATGATACAGAGGAGGGACAACCTATATGCCAAAGGGACATGGAAAAACTGTCGCGCAAAACAAAAAAGCGTATCATGATTATTTTATAGAAGAAACATACGAAGCCGGTATTGTCCTTCAAGGAACGGAAATTAAATCAATTCGTGCCGGACGCGTGAACTTAAAGGATGCTTATGCCCGCATACAAAACGGCGAAATTTGGATTTTCGGCATGCACGTCAGCCCGTACGAGCAAGGTAACCGCTATAATCATGACCCGCTGCGCACGCGCAAGCTCTTATTGCATCGCAAGGAAATTTTAAAGCTGATCGGCTATACAAAGGAAACAGGCTATACGATTGTGCCCCTTAAGATTTACCTGCAAAACGGCTTTGCGAAAATGCAGCTCGGTGTAGCGAAGGGTAAAAAGAACTACGACAAGCGTGAAGATTTGAAGAAAAAAGAAGCGAAACGCGACATCGAACGCGCCTTCCGCGATCGTCAAAAAACGTAATACAGTATTTTACAATTGCAAAATACGAAGCATATGATATAATAAGTAATGTAATCGCCAGTTGATCTTTGAGAAACAGCTCATAATAGCTACACTCTCGTAATTTTCCTATATGGGGGCGTTACGGATTCGACAGGGGTAGTTCGAGCTTAAGTTGCGAGTCGAGGGGATCGGCCTCGTTAAAACGTCACAGCCAATAACTGGCAAACAACAAAACAACTTCGCTTTAGCTGCTTAATACAGCTTAGCGGTTCGCCCCTCCATCGCCCATGTGGTAGGGTAGCGGACTCACTTTAAGTGGGCTACGCCGGAGTTCGCCGTCTGAGGACAAAGGAAGAGAACAACCAGACTAGCGGCTTGGACGCCTGTCGATAGGCATAAAAGTCCGCGAAACGCCAATGTATCGACTACACTCGTAGAAGCTTAAGTGCCGATATTTCTGGACGTGGGTTCGACTCCCACCGTCTCCACCAATACATACTGTTGGTGGTTTTTATTTTGTTATAACAGGAAGCATAACTTTGCATAAAATGCAGGTTTATGCTTCCTTTTTTGTTATGCAAGGATATGCTTCATTAAAGTTGTAATTATTTAAAATGATTTAAATGTGGATTTGAAATAAAGTCACGATGTTTGTAAAAAAGACGCGAAGTTTTGAATAAAGTTGCGATGTTTTGAAAAAAGTTCAACCGTTTATATGTGGATTTTTGATAATGTAGGATTTTTTCTTATTAAGCAAAAGGACCAGATTATTGAATAACACTTGGTGGGGAATTTGGATATTTATGAAAAAAAGAGATTGTGAAGGAATGCACTTAAAGTAACTGGCAGGTTAGTTTAAGTGTAATGATTCACAATCTGTATTTTTATTGTTAGATATGACGATATTCCGGGTTAATGATCTTCCAAGTAATTATCCTTTTCCTCCACACAAAGTGACCCCCACCATTAGGTAGGGGGTTCATGCATTTATCGTTTAGTCATATTTCTCCCTCAGGCGCTTTATATCTTCTTTAGGTGGAAAACCAAACATGCGGGAATATTCACGGCTGAACTGCGATGGACTTTCATAGCCTACCCGGAATGCGACATCAGCGGCATCTGTTGACTCGGATAATAACAGGCGCCGGGCTTCCTGCAGTCTCAATTGTTTTTGGAACTGAATAGGGCTCATAGCGGTTACCTCTTTAAAGTGCCTATGAAGTGAAGCAACACTCATATTCGCTATTTCCGCAAGCTCCTCAATCCGAAAAGATCGATCATAGTTCTTCATGATCTGTTCGATAACGTCTCTAATAAGATAGGTAGAGCTTCCTTCTATTGCAATTTGTTCCAGCGTACCCCCATGCGGACCTTGCAGAACCCTATAGAGAATTTCCTTCGTAAATAGAGGAGCAAGTACTGGAATATCGTTCGGATTGTCTAGCAAACGAGCTAACCTGATAACCGCATCCAACATAGATGACTCGATTGGGCTGACAAACATACCTCGCTTAGCATTCTCTTTCTTTCCACCTTGAATTTTAAAATCACGTAAAACATCTAAGATTTGACTCGGTGTAAAGGCAAGAGTCAGTGCCAAATACGGAACGTCGGATGAGGCTTCCGTAACTTGGTTGGTAACCGGCAGATCAACCGATGCAACAAGGTAATCATTAGGACTGTACCTAAAGCGTTCCTCTGCCAGCATTACCTCCTTCGCACCTTGAACGATAATGCATAAGGAAGGCTTGTAAACACTGTAATTTGGACCGGTAACATTAGAGCGGCGAATAAAATATAAAGACGGAATCGCAGTCGCGTGAACACCATCCTGTCCTGAATAACGCTCTATGAGTTTGGCAAGCTCATCCTGCCGTTTATATATTGGTTCAGACATAAGATCCTCCTTGTTCCTTCATCCTTGTTCCTTCATCCTTGTTCCTTCATCCTTGATAGTTCCATTATAATGCATTTTCGTCTGTTGAAAAGTTGTTGTGAGAGGATTAGGCAATCATTTGCGACAAATGGGATATCGGTCACTTTTTCATTTGTTGCATAATTAGATAGAGCAGAATGAACAACACCTGAAATTAAAGTGACAATCATAAAAAAGAAAGGAAGATAAATCATGCAAAAGCGTAAATTGGGAAAAAGTGGACTAGAAGTTTCTGCTATCGGACTAGGTTGCATGGGAATGAGCTCCGGTTTTGGTCCGGCATCAGACACGAAAGAAATGATATCGCTGATCCATGCGGCAATTGACCGCGGCGTTACTTTCTTTGACACCGCTGAATTGTACGGACCATATACGAACGAAGAGCTCGTAGGAGAAGCTCTCCAGCCCTTTCGGAATCAAGTGGTGATTGCCACCAAGTTCGGCTTTGACCTTCAAGGTAAAAGACAGACTATGCTTGATAGCCGACCTGAGCATATCAAAGAAGCTGTCGAAGGCTCACTTAAACGGCTTAAAGTCGAAGCGATTGACCTATACTATCAGCATCGGGTTGATCCGGACGTTCCAATCGAGGAGGTTGCGGGAGCAGTCAAAGATCTGATCCAGGAAGGTAAGGTTAAGTATTGGGGGCTTTCTGAGGCAGGTGAGAAGACGATCCGTCGTGCACATGCCGTTCAGCCAATCACCGCAGTCCAGAGCGAATACTCAATGATGTGGAGAAGTCCTGAAGAAAAACTGCTGCCTACGCTCGAGGAACTCGGAATCGGCTTCGTTCCGTTCGCCCCGCTGGGCAAGGGCTTCCTTACCGGGAAAATTGATAAGAATACTACATTCGTTAACTCCGACTTCCGCAGCATTGTTCCTCGCTTCCAACCGGAGAATCTCGAAGCAAATCAGGATTTGGTCGAACTGATAAAGAAGATTGCTGCAGGGAAAAACGCTACGCCGGCTCAAATCGCACTCGCATGGGTGCTCGCCGAGAAGCCATGGATTGTTCCGATTCCCGGCACGCGCAAATTGGAGCGCCTGGAAGAAAATCTTGGCGCAGTGGATGTCGAGCTGACTCCTGAGGAACTATGTGATTTGAACGACGCACTCACGAAGATCGAGATTTCGGGAGAGCGCTATCCGGAAGAATACGCAAATAGAGTCGACAAATAGGAGATGTAACATGTATTTCTTCTACTGACAACAAGTTTAACAACCTTCGGCTAATAGAAGAGTAACTTCAAATGAAAGAGGGGAAATTAAATGTCAGATTCAAAAGAGCTTACTGTTGCACAGAAAAAGTTAGGAAATTTTGCGCCAAAGCTTGTGCAATTAACTGATGATGTTTTGTTTGGAGATGTATGGAAGCGTGAGGAGCTTTCTCCGCGTGACCGCAGTTTAATTACCGTATCAAGCTTAATTACTGGTGGAAATACCGAGCAACTGAAATCCCATTTAAATTTAGCAAAACAAAACGGTCTTTCGGAAGAAGAACTAATCGAAGTCATTACCCATCTTGCTTTCTATGCAGGTTGGGCGAAGGCAATGTCAGCCATGACGGTTGCAAAAGAAGTATTTTTAAAAGAAAAATAAAAATAACGAAAGGATGTTATTCAGTATGTCTAATATTCAAGGTAAAGTTGTCATTATTACAGGTGCTTCTAGTGGAATTGGAGAAGCGACTGCAAAAGAACTTGCATCTAAAGGTGCGAAATTAGTGTTAGCGGCTCGTCGTGAAGAACGTTTAAAGAACTTACAAGAAGAGATTCAAAATAATGGCGGAGAAGCTATTTATAAAGTGACGGATGTCACTTCGCATGAACAAATGGAAGAGCTAGCTGAGGTTGCTGTTAAAGAGTTTGGAAAAATCGATGTATTGGTCAATAATGCTGGACTCATGCCAAATTCATTTCTTTATATGAAAAAAATTGATGACTGGAACCGAATGATTGACGTCAACATTAAAGGAGTTCTTTATGGAATTGCTGCAGTGCTTCCTTTTATGAGAGAACAAAAATCAGGTCATATCATCAATCTTTCTTCGGTAGCTGGACACTTTGTTGGAGCCGCAAGTGCGGTCTATGCAGGAACGAAGTTTGCTGTACGGGCGATTTCTGAGGGTCTGCGTAAAGAAGAGGCTGCAAACAACATTCGCTCCACCATTATCTCACCAGGAATGGTTAAATCGGAATTGACAGAATCGATCGATCCGAATTTTAAACCTATGATCGATAAAATGTATGAAGATGCGATTGAAGCGGATAGCATTGCTCGTGCCATTGCTTTTGCGATTGAACAACCATCTGATGTAGCGATTAATGAGATGATTATTCGTCCTACAAGTCAAGAGCGGTAATCTAAAAAGAAAACGGTTTGCTTATGCAAGGAAACTCTGAACATAATACTTTATTTGTTTTCGATTTAGTTAAATAATTATGAATATGATTTAATAGTCAGCCAGGTTCATTAATTTGGCTGTTTTTATAAATTTTTGAAGGAATTAATGAATTATCTGTTGTTCAGCAGCAACAATATTTTTGAGCTCTAAGTAGGATAAAAGTTGTATAGAAGGGTAAAAAAATGTTTGCGCGGGGTTCCGAAAGCTCGCCTTTTCCAAATTAAAGATTAAAACTTTGTGAACAACTACACTTAAAGTAAAGGGGTGCTTATCTTCAATAAGATCTTCCACAATCGGGCGCTTTTATTTAATAAAGTAAATCTTCTATTATTTAACTGAAGTATGATTTGGTTTATAAAAGAAAAAAGGAAAACACATATTATTCATGTATAATGTGTGTTTTCCTTTATTTTTAAGGACTTTTTTAATTTAGGTCTGATAACAGTTACAATAAAGTTGTTTAATTTTATTTTATCGACAGCAGCCTTCAGGATGCTATTTATTCTTCAGTAAGATAAGTTTTTATAAATTTGAATTATCATATTCAATTCTGATGTTTATTAACAAAAGTGACTTTTATATTTTTGGGACAACTGAATTACTGTCTCAAGCGCAATATCATACAAGAAAAGTTTCATAGTAAATGCTATTTTTAGAATTATCATTACAGTATAGGAGGATAGCTGGATGTCAAATGAAATCCGAACAGTTTATCTTGATCCTGATTTAAACATCGAAGCCTATCGATTTAAGGGAATCATGCAAAAGTTTCCTGCTCACTTTCATGAATATTATGTGATCGGCTTTATTGAAGAAGGGCAGCGTTATTTGGTTTGCAAAGGTGAAGAATACATTATTAATCCGGGAGATTTATTATTGTTCAACCCTTATGATACTCACAGTTGCGAGCAGATAGACGGCAAAACGCTGGATTATCGCTGCATCAATGTGAAACCAGAAGTCATGAAAAAGGCAGTGTTAGAGATTAATGGTAATGAAAACCTTCCATGCTTCAAACAAAGCGTTTTATATCATAGCGAGATTGTATCCAATTTAAGAGAGCTACATTTAAAAATTTCGCAGGGTGAGAGTGAGTTTAAGAAGGAGGAGTTATTTTTATACTTGTTGGAAGAGCTCATTCAGACGCATTCTGACCTTACAATCCTTTCACCAGCTTCTGAAACCTCTCACGAAATCAAAACAGTGTGTAACTATTTGGAGGAAAATTATACAAAAACGATTACGCTTAATGATTTAAGTAACTTAACGGGATGGAGCAAGTATCACTTACTAAGATCCTTCACAAAACAAAAGGGAATCTCTCCTTACAGCTACCTGGAAACGATTCGAGTAAATCATGCAAAAAAGCTTTTGGAACAAGGTGTAAAGCCCATCGAAGTGACTTTTTTAACAGGATTTAGTGATCAAAGTCACTTAACTAAATTCTTTAAAAGACTAGTTGGGTTAACACCAAAACAATATATGAGAATTTTTGAAAGTGAAGGAGAAACATAATGAGTAATCTTGAAACAAAATGCGTGCTTGTCATTGATGAAAATTTACCTTTAGGCTTGATTGCCAACACAGCAGCAATCCTGGGTGTAACACTTGGAAAATATGCTCCCGAGATGGTAGGCAGTAGCGTAGCAGACCGTTCAGGTATCGAACATTTGGGAATTGTGAAAACACCGGTTCCAATCTTAAAAGGGAGTACTGACCTTCTCCACGAACTAAGAGATAAGACCATGACAGAACCGTTTGCGGATCTGCTTGTCGTAGATTTTTCAGATACTGCGCAAAGCTGTAAAACGTACGAAGAGTACACAGCGAAACTGCAGAAAATATCGAAATCCGGCTATCGTTACTTTGGACTGGGAATCTATGGAGAAAAGAAAAAAGTAAACCGTTTAACGGGAGGTTTTTCTCTGCTAAGGTAGACAGGGTCCAGATTATAGTTTAACCAGATAGTTTTCGCGTTTTTGCATAAGAACGGATATTATAACTTATAACTTGATAGCTGATTTGAACAATGGATAAAAAACGAGGAGGAGTAAGATGGATAACTTGCTTGCATATATCTTAATGGCCCTTATGATGTCTATGTTGCCCGGTACAGATACGGTACTTATTATGAAAAATACGCTTAACCATGGAGCAAAAGCCGGACGCTATACGATACTCGGGATGGCGACAGGTCTTACTTTCTGGACTGTTATTGCCGTTCTCGGTTTGTCAGTTGTCATTGCCCAGTCAGTATTTCTTTTCAATGCAATTAAGTATTTTGGAGCTGCATACTTGTTTTATTTAGGTGTAAGGGCATTTTTTACTAAAAACACACTTTCATTAGAAGCTGTTCAAGCTGAACGTCAGCGTTCAATTGACAAGTCATCGCGCCATCATTATAAAGAATCCTATTTACAAGGGGCAATCAGTAATATTCTTAACCCTAAGACTGTTTTAGTCTACATAACTTTTATGCCTCAATTCATTGATCTTAATGGAAACACAAATCAACAACTGATTGGATTAGGATTGATCCTTACTATAATAGCAGTGGGATGGTTTTTGATCTTGGTTTATCTTTTAGATCATGTGAAAAAGTGGTTGAAAAAACCTAAATTTCAAAAAGTATTTCAAAAATCTACTGGAGTAATGTTAATAGGGTTTGGAGTAAAAACTGTCATTTAAACTCCTTTAATGCAACCCAAGATAGTACAGGATGGTGAAAAGAGATGGCTACATTATTTATTGATATCTGGGTTGGTTTGACTTTACCCATAAGTTTATCAGTTGTTTTTTGGGTACTTGAACCAATTGTTATAAAAGACATTACGAGAGTAAGTATGAATATTCATCACTCTAATAGTTGGCCTTTGGTATAACATATATTGGAATTAAAATATTTGAAAAAAAGTGCAACCGCTTTTGAAAAAAAGACACTTGCCTTAACTCAACTATAAAGCTAATATAAGTTACTCCATTATACCAGCTAATATAAGTCAATACTTTTGGCTTAATATTGATTCATAAGTAATGTTACAATAAAAAAAGGCATGACAAAGAGACTTCAA
>NZ_AUMR01000118.1 GCF_000430785.1 Ectobacillus panaciterrae DSM 19096 | reverse complement strand
TATCTGGAAGAAATACGACGTAACTCTTTGAAGTGTAGCTTACTATTTAATAAGAAAGGAAAGAGGATATGATGGAAAAGAAAAAGCCGCACACAGACCCTCGCATACTCCGTACACGACAATTAATTAAAGATGCCTTTGTTGAATTACTTGAGGAAATGGATCTCCAAAAAATAACTGTTAATCGATTGGCAGAGCGAGCAACCATCAATCGAGTTACCTTTTATCTACATTATCGTGATATTCCAGATATGTTGGAAAAGATGGCAGACGATATGATTGAGGACATTTCAACGATTTTTAATAATGCACCAACGGACCAGACATCCCTTGAAGAGAGCGGTTGGAAAATAATTGAAAATTTACTTGAACATATAGCTGAACATGCAAATTTTTATAAGAGCATTCTGGCTTCTAAGAAAGTCCCAATCTTTAGAGACCGTCTATCAATGTTTATAAGGGACATGATAGTTACTAGGATAGATGAAAGCGAAAGATCATCCCGTATTATTACTGAAATTGTAAAAAAAGACATTTTGATATGGTATGAAGCTTCAGCTTTAATAGGTACGATTATTTCTTGGCTCCAAAACGACATGCCGTATACTCCATCGTTTCTAGCCCAGCAATTTGCTTTACTTCACCCTAGGAGGCTAAATGGAGAAAGTTAATGATTTACAAAATGTAACTATGCTAGTGTAGATATGCTGAACCTACCATTCCACAAGGAGTTTACGCTGAACTCTGTGTGGCTAAAAAAATTCGTGACCTCCTAACCAATGACCCGCAAAATGTACAATACCAGATGAGATTGTGAATAAATGTACTTAAAATAACGGGTGCGTTACTGATGCATATCCAGTGTCTATGAATCTATCTCATATCCAAATATAATTCTCTTATTCATTGTTTTCACCTATACCTTATCTATTAAACAAGCATAAGATGTACTAGCTAGTTAAGGGGGTGAGGTAATGGGATGTGGATGTTTTAGCGGCTTTTCCCATAGAAGTCGTAGAAGTGCTAGAACTTTCAGAAGTCATATAAGTCATAGAAGCTTTAGAAATCTTAGAAGTAATGGTATTGTAGGATTCCTTAAAAGATTAAGTCCAGGAACTTGTGTTGTTTTACAATTCGATGATCGCCGACCTGCAACGGGTACATTTCAAGGGTTTGAAAATGGTACAGTAATTCTGACTAATTTTGATGGTTTCCCTGGTCTTGTCCGTATCAAAGTAAAGAGTATCAATGCTGTTTCTGTTGCTGGATCTTCTAAATGTCGTTAGATTTACACATAAAAAAAGCGGTTGTATAAAAAATACAACTGCTTTTTTCTTAATATTTTTAATAGATTTATAAAAAATAGTTAATGTCCAATTTGATACATCAAAAATAATTTTTTATTTGTTGTTTTTACCTATACCTTATCTATAAAACAAGCATAGAATGTACTAGTTAGTTAAGGGGGTGAGGTAATGGGATTTGGATTTGGATGTTTTGATGACTTTTGCCATAGAAGTCGTAGAAGCCGTAGAACTCATAGAAGTCGTAGAAGTGTTAGAACTTTCAGAAGTCGTAGAACTAATAACGTTGTACGATTCCTTAGAAGATTAAGTCCAGGAACTCGAGTTGTTTTACAATTTGATGATCAGAGACCTGCAAGTGGTGTTTTTCAAGGGTTTCAAAATGGTACAGTAATTCTGACTGATTTTAATGGTTTTCCTGGTCTTGTGCATATTTCAGTAAAAAGTATTAATGCTGTTTCTGTTGGATAACATCATTAATAAAAAAAAGGTGGCTGTAAAAATACAGCCGCTTTTTTTATTAATATTTTTAATAGATTTATAAAAAAATAGCTAATGTCCAATCTTTTTATAAGATTAGACATAATATAAAATAACTCATAATTCTTACCTTAAAAAGCCCCTAAACCACAGGGGTTTTTTTCTACTTATTTGATCCAATACGAGTGTAGCTGCAATAAAGGGATACCTTTAAGGGGAGAAAGAATACATCTATGAAACTGTGAAATATCAAGTTTGCTAGTTTAAAAACTTAAACTTTAAACTTAAACATCTTATTGTAAATAAATACTTCAGTTTGTCCAAAGGGAATTTCTTGTGGTATCAGCTTCACTGTTACTACCCTGATAACCTGCATTATGTAAACAGAAAAGCCACCCATCAGGACAGCTTTTTAGTATAGGTATTGCGTATGTAATGAAAAGCAAGGCGGGGTGAGACCCTGCTCTTCATTCAACAAATATTACTAGGAGGCGATTCCCAATATTAGTATATGCACAGCTTGTCTGATTGTGTAGACAAGTTATCTATTAATGTAAAAATATGCGAAAGATAAGTTTATCTATTGTAAAGAGTAGAAATAAAAAAGTTATCATCTGTCATAATATATTGATGGAATTGCTGTAGACTAGTATCCAACGTAGAAGAACATCTGGTTCCTGTGAAGCCCATTCTACATGACCCCAAGTTCTTATCAATGTATTTTTCTTTTTAAAAATAGACAAATTTAAACTGTTTTTTACTAATTATTTAAATGTAGATACAAATCGACTAATTCGTTTCATAGCTTCTTCAATCTGTTCCGATTGGATCTTAAATTCATTCTCACTCTTTGTTTGAACAGCAATTGGAACACCCCCTGCCATTTCTACCAAAGGTGCATACGTTACAAATGTAGGTTCTACAATAATAACTTCATCACCAGGATTTAGAATAGTTCTCAAAGCGATATCTAATGCTTGACTTGCTCCGACAGTTACGATGATTTCATTTTCTGGTTTATAGCAAACCTTAAATTTCTGTTCCATATAATGAGCAATTTCTTTTCTTAATTCTAAAAGTCCTGCATTTGGTGTGTATGATGTATATCCTTTTTCTAATGATACAATAGATGCTTCACGTACTGCCCATGAAGTGACAAAATCTGGTTCACCAACTCCTAATGAAATTACGTCTTCTACTCCATCTGCCAAATTAAAAAAACGACGAATCCCTGATGGATTCAAGTGTTGAGCAGTTGTTGCTATAAAATTATTCATCATGGAGACACCACGATTCTTTTATCACTTTTATCTTGTTCATAGATAGTTCCATCATGCTTATACTTTTTCATAATAAAGTGTGTTGTTGTTGAAATCACTGAATCTAAGGTAGCTAGTTGGTTTGATACAAAATAAGCAATTTCAGACATATTTACCATTTTAGCAAGAGTCTCAATTGATAGTCTTCCGTTTTTTTTAAGTATTTCTAGGTCTTTTTCCTTTAAAAACATCTTTTTTGCCTCCTGATTATTAAGATATTATAAGAAGATGGATATTTGAGGAGTGCAAAGTAAAAATCATTTCTTATCAATCATTTGGAACTCGTCATCTTGAAATACTAATAATTTTATTAGTTAAACATATATAACATTGCTAAATTACAAGAATATAAAGTTCTCTTTCTATTTTTGCTTCTTCAATGCGATAAAATTTCTTTAGCTACTGTAAACACAGATGACACCTTTGGCCAGCCTTCATAGAAAGCAAGATGAATAATGACTTCGATTGCAGCTGTAATTTTGAAGCAGTTCAAGCTATTGCCAAGCGGGAACTGATAAAATGGCATCTAAATAATCTAATATAGCTATCCCGATTGACAAAGCGGTTATTGTTTTACTGATGCAGATCTTTTTTTTGTCACCGTAGCATTCTTGCCAAATATAACGGAAAACACAACAATTACAGCTATTAGGACAGTGAATAATGTTATGGATTCATTCAGAAATAAAGCTGCAAATATAATCATTAAAAATGGTTGTAGATATTGAATCTGACTAACTCTTGAGATCCCTCCCATAGCCATTCCACTATACCAGGCTACATACGCTAGAAATTGACTAACTACAGCCAGATAAATAAAACTAATCCAGGCTTTTAAAGGCGCATGAAGCATCTCGCCAGTAACGTTTAAAAAGACTGGAACAATGAAAAATGGAGCAGTGATAATTAATGCCCAAGCAATCACTTGCCAGCTGCCTAATTCTTGAGCTAACTTGCCGCCTTCTGCATAACTAAGCCCGAGCATAAACACGGCTGCCAGCAAGGCTAGATCTGTATATTGCAATTGGCCAAGCCCAAGGTGGACAGCATAGATAATAACTGCCAAAGAACCGATTATACTTGAAACCCAAAATTTAAGAGAAGGGACTTCACCTGCTCTAATAATGGCAAATCCTGCTGTAGCTAATGGTAAAAGCGCTAATTCTACAGCTCCATGGGAAACAGGCAGACTTTCCATTGCCCACGAAGTGAGTAAAGGAAATCCTAAAACAGCACCGAGAGAGACAATAATCAGACTCTTGAATTGGCGGACAGAGGGCCGCTTTTCTTTTCTGACAATCAATACAATAGTAACTAAAATAGAGGCAATGATTGTTCTTCCTAAACCGACGACCGTAGCTCCTAAATACGCCACTGCTATACGTGTTGCAGGGAGAGTGAAGCTAAAACATATGACTCCTATCAACCCCAACAGTAATCCCAATTTTTCTTTTCTTTCTACTTGCATCATATTCAGCTCCTAACTTTTTATTTTTTTGTGTCAACTCTGTACCTGTTTCGATAAATTAGTGTTATCCTCTGTAAACAAGGCTTTTTTGAGTGTCTTCTTTATTGAAAATCTGTGCTGGTACAATTAGAATATTAATAGGAGCTACTGTGAAAATAAATAAAATTTTTGTTCATCTGTCCTGGTACAGAAGAAGGGGAATTAACATGAATGCAAAATATATTGGGATTATTGAAGAAATTAAAGATCAGCTAGCAAATGGATCACTGGTAGCAGGCAGTAAACTTCCTTCAGTGCGTCAATTGTCTGAAAAGTTCTCTTGCAACAAAAACACGGTAATTAAAGCATATAATGAACTGGAAAAAGAGCATTTAATTTATTCTGTTCCTAAAAGCGGCTATTATGTTGTGAATGAATTTCAAAACCCTGAAAATAAAAATAATGCTATTGATTTCTTGTCTGCTGGTCCAGATAAAGACGTAATGCCTTACATTGAATTTCAGCATTGTATCAATCAAGCGATTGATACATATAAAGAAGAATTATTTACTTATTCTGACCAGCAAGGACTTTACTCATTACGAGTTCAATTGGTGAAATATTTGCAAAATTTACAAGTGTTTACCGATCCTGAAAGGTTATTTGTTGTGTCTGGATCTCAGCAAGCCCTTAATTTGTTAGTTTCCATGCCATTTCCAAATGGAAAAAACAATATTCTAATCGAACAACCTACTTATTTTGGTTTTATTGAGTCAGCCAACCTTCATCAGGCTACTACTTTTGGGATTGATTTATCCACGGAAGGGATTGATCTCGATCGTCTAGAGTATATGTTTCGAAATAACGATATTAAATTTTTCTATATTGTTCCGAGATTTCAAAACCCACTTGGACATAGCTACACGAATAATGAAAAAAAGAGGATCGTTGAATTAGCTGAAAAATACGATGTGTATCTAGTTGAAGATGACTTTTTAGGGGACCTTGACCCAAATTTAAAATCAGACCCATTATTCTCCTACGATCCTTCCGGAAGGGTTATTTATATTAAAAGCTTTTCTAAAATTTTTCTCCCCGGTTTAAGGATTGCTGTTGTAGTTCTTCCGAAATTAATGATCAACAATTTTTTACGATATAAATTTAGTGCAGATTTTAACAGCTCTGTACTTTCTCAAGGGGCACTAGAGATCTATTTAAAAAGCGGGATGCTTAACGGCCATATCAAGAGAATAAAAGGGGTATATCATAAAAAAATGAAACTTCTTCAGGAAGCATGTGAATTATTGCTGCCGGCCAATACTCATTTTTCTAAACCAACTTCAGGATTCTATCTATCCGTATTTCTTCCAGAGACCGTGACAGCAAAACAAGTAGTTAATTTGCTAAGAGAGAAGAATATTTATGTTGATGATGCATCCAGAATGTTCCTGCCAGAATACAAGAAAGAAAATCTGCTTCGATTAAGCATTTCTCAAGTTAACGAGAGTCAGATTAAACCAGGAGTAGACCAGCTGGCGCGCTGTATTGCCTTTATTGACAGCAGAAAAAATTATATTACTCCAAATAACTTTCTGCTCTTTTAGCATCGGCTGGTAAGTGTATAAAGATAATAAAGCTATTTAAATAGCTACATCTTTTAGATTGATTGGAGTTGTTTCTTTAGCAATTACTGCTTCAATTTATTTTTTATAATGAAGAAAAAGACTATATCTTAAGAGATGTAGTCTTTTTTGTACCTAGAATTCGCTTTATGTTAATTAGAAATCAATAATATATAGTGTCTTAAAGCAAAATTACTGATATTACAATATTTCAAAATACCATCAACACTGTATCTCTGACCTAATGAATAAATTGACGGTCTGAAAATTAATGGAGATCCCTCATTAACTTCCACTGTGTTAATAAAAGAGAACATTTACACTATTAAGATTTTTTCCTAAGGTTTTCTTTCATAAGGCATGCAATTTTGTGATCATCTTCACTTCCAGATTGTTCTAATTGTTGAATAACAAGTTCTAGTCGATCAACTGAGTGGTTTTGACTCAACTTTGCCTTACCTTCAATTTTATTGATTTTAATTCTGAATCCTACAATCCCTTTAGTCATCCCTTCCATAAAACGAGAATCGACTTGGTCGAATTTATATGAACTGTTTGGGTTTTCATATTTCAATACCATATCACGTAAAGAATCCACCAATTCTTCACCGTCTATAATCTCAACCTGTCCGTATACATGAACAGCTACATAATTCCATGTGGGAACAGCTCTGTCTGTTTCATACCAAGAAGGAGAAATATAGCAATGTGGACCATGAAAAACTGCAAGTATCTCTTGTTTTTCTATATCTTTCCACTGCTCATTGGGTCGTGCAAAATGGCCATACAAGTATCCTTTTTCTTTATCCAAGGTTAAGGGTATGTGGGTTGCGTTTGGATGGCCTTGATGTTGAGCAAATAGCGTAGCAAAACCATTTTCTTTAATAATGTCATAAATCATTTCTTCATCAATAATTTTAAAGTGCTCTGGAATATACATATAATTCCTCCTAAGTTATTAATGTATTTGAAAATGTTTGTCAACTAATATAAGATATATTATTATACAATCTGACATTTAAAAAGGTACAATTTCGAACAAACAAACATGTCAAAGGAGGTTATAAATGAAAAATACCATTTTTGCATTTAAGGATAGCTCCCCTAAATACAAACAAATATACGAGCAGTTTAAGTTATTTATTGAACGGGGTGACATACTTGCTGATGAACAATTGCCCTCCATTCGTCATCTTGCAGACTCCCTTCAAGTAAGTCGCAATACGACATTAATGGCTTATGATCAACTTGTAGCTGAAGGCTATATTCGCGGAGAAGGACGAAAAGGTTATTTTGTAAATGAATTAGAGCCGCTTTTATCCCAAGAAGCGTTAATCCCTTATAATAAAAAGCAAACAGAGTCGGTGACACCTACCCTCATTGATTTCCGAGCCGGCGCCGTAGATCAAACGCACTTCCCTTTAAAAATCTGGAGGAGAATTGCCAATCAAGTATTAACGTTACAGGAGAGCTTTCGATACGGGGAACCCTTTGGTGAAGTGTGCCTACGTGAACAAATTGCCACATACTTACTCCAATCTCGTGGGGTGAAAACAGATGCAAATGCCATTATTATCGGCAGTAGTACCCAACAAATGCTTATCAATCTTGGGCATATACTGAAGAATGATTTTCCAAGCATTACAGTAGAGGACCCTGGATATGATGGCGCTAGGGAAGCTTTTCAATTCCATCGTTTTACGATTGAAACTTTACCAGTTTATGAAGCAGGTGCTGATTTTTCACAATTAGAACAAATGAAATCACGATTAATCTATGTAACACCTTCCCATCACAGTCCATATGGGGTAAGTATGTCCATTCAACAACGGCAAACGCTTATTCATTGGGCTAACAAGATGCAAGGATATATTATCGAAGATGATTATGATAGTGAATTTCGCTATACGCAACAACCATTTCCAGCTCTCGCTTCCATTGATTCAGCAAGAGTCATTTATCTAGGAAATTTCTCAAAGTCCTTTCTTCCAGGAATTCGTTTAAGCTATATGGTGTTGCCACAGTCACTTTTAAACCGTTATAAAAATCAATTTCTTCATTTCGAGAGTACCACTTCACTTCTTAGCCAACTCACGATGGCTAAATTTATGGAAGATGGGGAATGGAATCGCCATATTAAACGTATGCGTCTTGTTTATAAACGAAAAATGCAGCACTTAGTATCAGTATTAAAAAAGCAATTCGATCAAAATATATCCATTATTGGCGAGCAGTCTGGTGTGTACTTATTAGTTAAAGTACACCTGAAGCGTTCAGAAGAATGGCTAATCGGGCAAGCTTCCTTTTATGGTGTTAAAGTGTATCCTACCTCACTCTACTTCATTAAAAATAATACTGATAAACCAATTATTAAACTTGGTTTTAGTAATCTTTCTTGTGATGAAATCCAGCTTGGTGTGAAGCTCTTAAAAAAGGCTTGGTCATAAAAAACACCCCGTAATCGTTAGTTGTGTCTAACAATTACGGGGCAGTTCATTTTGCAAGAGCGCTGGTTTACCAGACCTGCCCGTTTGTTGAAAGAGTCCTGACGGCAAAATGCGGATTTTATATACTAAGACAAATGAACTTTTATGCCTAAAAACGGTCGTTTTTGAGACGTATTCTCTAAAATATTGATTATAAAAAACAATTGTTTTTTTATGTCTTAATGAACTAAAGCGGTTCGAGTTACCTTAAAGAAGGCAAGCCAGTTTACAGGCTTGCCTTTATCTATAATGATGAAGCATTAAAAAATGAAGCAGGTTATCCGCGTCTTCCGCCTCTACCGCCCCGTTTTGTTTCGGTGCTACGTTTGAGGGTGGATAAATTCTCTTCACTAGTCTTTAAAAAACGAGCCATTTTATCTTCGAAACTTTCCTTTGGTTGGAAATTGCTTTTTGAACGGAAGTCTTTGGAACGGCTGTCGATTCTTCCCTGGCGTGGTGGACGTTGGGAATAAGAAGAGGTTTGTCCTTCGGGTCTATCTATAGCTTTTTTGATGGACAAGGCAGTTTTGCCGTCTTTCTCACTAATCACTTTTACTTCAATCTGGTCGCCTACTTTGAGATGGTCATTAATGTCTTTTACATAGCTATCCGCTACCTCGCTGATATGCACAAGACCTGTTGAGCCTCCCGGTAATTCTACGAATGCTCCAAAATTAGTGATGCCTGTTACTTTACCTTGTACCTTACTGCCTACTTCGATTGACATAAAAAATGTTCCCCCTCAATAATGTTAAAAACACTTCATTATAACAAATTGAGGGGAATAATATCAATTAGGAGTCCTAACGCATGCCCATCAAGCCAATTTTCAGATATATCCTTAGGATAGAGGCAAGGGAAATACATTTTAAACGAACATGGACTTATGTGAAGAATCTTAAAAAAAGACCCGTCTTTTATATACAATGTACCCTATTAAGTAGACACCAAAAAAAGTCTACCAATAGGGTACTTTTTTGTATAATTAAGAAACACAACTAGAGATAACATGGAGA
>NZ_AUMR01000117.1 GCF_000430785.1 Ectobacillus panaciterrae DSM 19096 | reverse complement strand
AGAATCTACTGCACGATATAGATACATCCACTGTCCTTTTACTTTTATGTAAGTTTCGTCTACCCTCCAGGAGTCATTGGTTCTCCTTAAATACGGACGAATGCGTTTATCAAGTTCTGGTCCATATTGATGAACCCAGCGCATAATCGTAGTATGTGCTACGCATATTCCACGCTCTTCCATCATCTCTACGAGATCACGAAGACTCAGACTGTACCGGAGGTACCAGCGTACTACATGTAAGATAATTTCGGGTTCGTAATGTTTCCACTTAAATTCTGTTGGCTTTTTCATACGGATACACATCCTTTATAGATTGATAATATCAGTATGTCCAAGCTTCTTAGATTTTTTGCACCAGAGCCAACCGTATCAGTACAAAAATGCCAAACGGCAGTTTACTAGAATGGACGTATGACGCGGTGAATCGTACAACGGAAGCGAAGCGCAACGGACAAGTGGCCTTTTCGTATCAATATGATGCGAACGGCAATGAAACAAAGGTAACGGACGCTGTCAACGGTATTGCACGGGACAAAGCATATGATGTCGGTAACCGCATTACAAGCATGACGGACCGAGGCGGCAGTGTATCATGGACATACCATGACAAAACACATAAACTGAAAGAAACAAAAATTACACATGACGTCTATAGCAATACAACAAGCTATGTTTATAACCCACTTGATCAAAATACAGAAGTAGTAGACGGCGGTCAAACGTATCACTTTGATTATGACGAGTTTGGCAACGTACGAACGTATACAGCAGGAAACGGAGCAGGTTCTTCGTTCCATTACGATCGTACAAATAAGGTAGACCAATTGACTGTTGGAAATAGTCAAGGAACCATTTTGTTGTATGAAACCTATCAGTACGATGCCAACAGCAACCGTACTAGTGTGGAACGCCAAACAGATACAGGAAAACAAACGATTTCCTATGAATATGATTCTATTAATCAACTTAAGAAAGAAACACTCGCAGATGGTACAATTAAAGAGTACAGCTATGACGGTTTTGGCAACCGTACAAGTGTGAAAGTAACACCTCCATCTGGAACAGCAACAACGACAACAGCAGTATTCAACGATGGAAATCAACTGACGAAATTTGGAACAGAGTCAATTATCTATGATGCAAATGGCAACCGTACAGCAGATGACAAATACACGTATACGTGGAATGAAGCGGATCAGCTGGCTGCCATTACCAACAAAGGTGAAAGTACACCATTTGCGACGTATAAGTACGATGATGATGGCCGTCGTATTGAAAAAATAGTAAATGGTCAAACAACTCGTTATCATTATGATGGTGACAGCATTAATATGCTGTATGAAACAGATGCGAGTGGAAATGTGCTTCGACAATACGTCTACAATGCAAATGGTGGACGAATAGCGATGAAGTCACAAGGACAAACGCTGTACTATCACTACAATCCCCATGGTGACGTCGTTGCAATGACAGATGCAAACGGAAATGTCGTAGCAAAGTACGAGTATGATGCATGGGGGAACGTGTTAAAGAGTGATACGCAAGGGATTGCGACAGATAACTCGTTTGGCTATGCGGGGTACATGTATGATAAAGAAATTGGAATGTATTATCTCATGGCGCGTTATTATAACCCAACGCATGGTGTGTTCTTGTCTGTAGATCCGGATCCAGGTGATGAAGATGATCCGATTACGCAGAATGGGTATAGTTATGCAAATAATAATCCTGTCATGTTCGTAGATCCAGATGGTCACTATAAGAAACCATTACAAGCTTTTGGAATTGCAATTGCATTTATACTTTCAAATGTTCAGAGGGCAAATCAATTCAATAAGAAAGTTATAAGTAAAGTTACCTCAGGGGCAAAGAGAATTTGGAAAGAGCGTAAATATACAATACAAGGTCCTGACAAAAGGAATGGTCGTATTTTTGCTATTGTAAATAGGAAAAAGAAGCAGACTAAATCTACAGATTCTAGATTATTTGCACTGGATTACCATGAAATAAGGGAAAATAAAAAGCGAACTTCTGGGAAAGTTCTACACATGCATTTCGGATATAAAAAAAATAAGCACTATTTTATTTATCCTTCGAGAAAGAAAACAACATGGGAATAATTAATCTCATATTGTAAAGAGGGGAACAGATGGAAAAGATACAGTTTAAAAAGATTAAATCGCCCGAATTTCAAAAAATACATCGTATAGAAGATTATACTTATGCATATGATGCAGATTTATTTGATGATGACTCAAAAAATATTGAAGTCCTAACCACGTTATTCCAAGTGCATGCTAAAAAGATGATTTTGCATGTAGGTGAATATATGAGAGAAGATGTGGAGAGAGAGATGCAAAGTAGAAATATAGGGTATAGGTTGTTCTATCCAAGTAAAAAAAATTTATTTATCATAGTTGAATCATTTACAGAAGAGCATATTCTATATTTAATAAGTCTATTTTATAGTCTTAGTGTAGAAAATTACTTGGCAATTATGTTTTTTGGCGAAGGTGTTTCTATAGAGTTTGAGCAACTACAAAGGAATAAAATATCTCAAGTTTTATTAGGTGAATATTGGGTCCCTTGTTGTATTCTAAAAAAAGAAACGGGTTGTGCTTTTATAAGATATGATGGAGCTCTTCTAACAGTTGTAGGAAACGATAATGATTCATTTAGAGATGAAGTCTTACGAAAGGTTATAATTATTAACTAATGTGTTAAGTAACTACAAATACGGAGTAACTCATTATATTTATTTTTAACATACTCAATTAGCTTCTGATTAATAAGTGTTATCTGTAAAACCTGTGTCCAGTGGCATAGGTTTTATGGTTCTGGTGCAAGAAATCTATCAAACTTGGACATACTGATACTAGGGGTCTGATAGCGAAACGCGGAATATATACGCTAAGCAATTTTCGTATTTTGTCGGAACTATCCCTCATTGAACCTTATCTAAATGAATTCTAAAAAACAATAGTTTTTTATAACATTCGAAGCGGGCAGAAAATGCCCGTTTTTTTATTGAATATTGTTATAATAAAAATATAAAAAAACAAGTTATAATAAACATATATTTTATATAAAATGGATAATAAGGGATTCTTTATTTTTCAGGAGGAATTATGAAAATAGGATATGCACGAGTATCAACAAATGAGCAGTCGTTAGATATGCAAATAGATGCACTCAAAAAAGAAGGGTGTGAGCGTATTTATGAAGAAAAGGTATCAGCAGTTCGGGATGACCGAATAGAATTGCAAAGAGCTTTAGATGCTTTACGTCCTTGTGATCAATTTGTCGTATATAAACTAGATCGATTAGCACGTTCCACCAAAAAGCTCATTGAAATTGCGGATTTCTTAGAGCAGGATGACATTGAACTCATTAGCGTTTGCGATAAGATAGACACCACAACGCCAGCAGGTAAAGCCATGTTTAAAATGTTTGCGGTATTTGCAGAATTCGAGAGAGATATTATTCGTGAGCGTGTACTAAATGGCTTAGAAGCAGCAAGAGCAAGAGGAAGAAAAGGGGGAAGACCCCGAAAAAGTGAGAAGGTCCGCAAGCAAGTATTAACCATGTATGAAAGTAAAAAGTACACGTTAAAAGAGATTGCAGAAGGTACAGGAATTTCTGTTCCCACTATTTATAATTGGTTACGTGAAGAAAAGAGGTAAAAGGAGCGTATAAACTAAAGATGGTGGACAAAAGAGAATTATTCGAAGCAGAGTTAACTGTAAGATATGATATGGGGTTCCCAAAGCTGAATAGCAATTTAGGGGAGTACCAGCGAAGGTGTTACCACCCGCAATAAGAAGACGTAATTATTCGCAAGTTAAGGAAACCCAATTAAAAGTGTAGAGATTGCGATAAATTCTGCGTAACAAAAATAGAGAAAACAAATATTGTGACAAATTATTTTTGTTACGATATTTTGTTACGCGTTATTTGAGCTTCCTTGCATGAAACATTATGAGACATAAACTGTAACAAAATTGATCATTTTTGTTACAACCAATCACCTATTTCCCTTGTAAATCAAGTACTTAGTGTGCATCAAATTGCTTATTGCGGTTCATAGCAGTTTCGCTGGTATTAGGCCAACAAATCATATTTGCACCAGAACCTTAAAAAATAACTTTTTACTCCTTTGTTTTACAAACGGCCGCTTGGATTGTAAATGGTATAGAAGCCCTGCTTATGATTAAAAAAGAAGCTGGTTCACCAAGGACAAAAAGAATTCATCCATAAAGTGTTTAAACTAGCTTCTTAAACCTGCATTCGAAAGAAATGAATGGTTCTATGTTTAGCGTAAGTGCTTGCATCAGAACCATTCATCCCCTATCTTCCTTGTAATCCTATCATCTCGCCTTTAAATCAACTTCGATTGAAGAGATTATTGTTGCATCTTCGATATTTAAATCCTCTAAGCCCCGTTTTTTTGTATAAGGTCCGAAAATGCTAACAGTAATAGCTACTGATAACCAACAGACTGCAATAAAGATAAAAACACTGAAATATCCATAACCCGTAAAAATAAAACTAATTAACATCGGACCGACCGTATTGGATAATCGTCCAATCCCATACGTCAGGCCAGTACCTGATGCTCGCAGTTCTGTAGGATACAATTCAGAAGTGTAAGCATAAAGGTTTGACGAGAAAACCCTTTCAATTAGATTTAGCAAAAATCCAAAGATAACAATAAAAACAGGATTAAACGTAAGTCCGTACAAAAGCCCCGCTATTGCAACAAACACGGAAGTAACAGTTATGGTCCATTTACGCTCAAAACGATCTGAAATAAGTGAACCTACGAATGCGCCTAGTGGTGCCCCTAAAGTAAATAAAGTGGCAACTGTAAGTGTTTTTTCTATATCCATTCCGTTTTTCACTAAAAGAGTCGGAGCCCATGATCCAAATCCATAAAATCCAAAGGTCTGTAAAATCCATACACCAATGAGTAACATGGTTCTTTTGGAATATTGTCCTTTAAACAAATCCATAAAAGAAGCAGCTTGTACAATTTTCTTTTCCTGTGAAACAGCAGGTGAAGGCAAAACCCCCTTCTCTCGAGTAACAGACGCTTCAATTTTTTGCAGGATAGCTTCGGCTTTATCAAACTCACCACGTGTTTCATACCAACGGGGGGATTCTTCTATTTTACGGATAAGAAAGAGGGAAAGAATCCCCAGGCCCCCCCACACAAATACAAGCCTCCACCCCTCTGGTCCTGCAGGAACAAGTAACCGTGAGACCCAAGAGGTTATAGGAATACCAATTAATCCAACCATTACACACAGGGCTTGATATTTTCCACGTGTGGCCGCTGGGAAGAATTCAGTAATATAGGTACCTGCAATGACGGTTACCGCTGCTACCCCCATACCTGTTAAAAAACGGAATACCCCAAGGGATATAGGATCCCATGCAAAAGCATTTAGTAGAGAAAATAAAGAAAACCATACTACCATATATGTCATAGCCTTTTTTCGCCCGATCTTGTCTGCAAGTCGACCACCTAAGGAAGATCCTATAAACATACCAAGAAAGGACATGGATGTAATTAAAGCAATAGTTCGAACGGAAATGTTCCAAGATTTGATCAGTGCCGGTGCAGCGTAAGAAAACGTATTCAAATCACTGTAATCAAAAAAATATACGAATCCAAGTGCAAGTAAGACCATTCGATGCACCCGTGAAATAGGCAGACGATCCAACCGATTTGAAGAATTGGCAATGCTTACAACTTTAGTGCTCATTTCATCCCTCCTAATTCTGTACTAACGAATGAGTATCAATGAGATACTCATTTCAAAAATATATTAAAGTGAAATATCCTCTATACAAATTTACCTGTTGACTAGTTCATATTCATTTTGGTTTTGCTCTCTAGCTTTTTTGCATCAAAACCAATAAAAGTGGAATTACCAGTAAAGCAAATACTAGAGACATATGTTTTGACATAATAAGAAACGCAAATACGACAATCGTCGAAAAGCCTAGGCAGCATAATAGTTTTTTCCACAATATCGTTTGAGAGCGTTTTCTTTCCGCGTCAAAAAATATGAGCTTCTTCACAATACTCTTTTACACAAATTCAGTTTGAATATTTAGAATATTAAAGGTATTCATAAATCCCAGCTGGTCCTTATCATGTTTTTAATATTAGTACATTCAACGAAATAAAGGAAATATAGATTTTTTTAGAAATTCCATAAAAATATTTTATGTTAGTTCTTCAAAAAAAGGATTTGGGGATAATCCGTTTTTAGATTATCCCCAAATCCTATAAATGATAATGTGAATGATACTATTATTTCTCATTACTATTTAGAAAGGATATAAAAGCTTTAACTATTGACAAGTTCAAAGAGGACGGATCATACATTAGCCAGGTATTTCTCAGCACCGGATCTCCGTTCTTGTAAGATAATCCGACGGTGTACAAATTATCAGTAGGTTGAAGGCATATTTCAGGCAGTATAGCAAATCCCAAATCGTTTTTGACCATTTCTTTACAGGTCTCTTGTCTATCTATTTCCATTGTTACACGGGGTGGTTCGGAAAATTTATCGTGCCACCAATTATTAATTAAATTCTTTAAAGAGGTATCTGTATTATAGTTGATGAAAGGTAAGTTCGGTAGTTCATCAACATTGATTTT
Source organism: Ectobacillus panaciterrae DSM 19096 (assembly GCF_000430785.1). Lineage (GTDB taxonomy): Bacteria > Bacillota > Bacilli > Bacillales > Bacillaceae_G > Ectobacillus > Ectobacillus panaciterrae. Next base: position 3,064 of record NZ_AUMR01000117.1, on the reverse strand, counting down.
CTTTTTCGATATAAGGTATAGTCTCTCTTTTGTTAACAAGGACTTTTCTCCATTCCATTGGTAATTACCTCTTAATATCCCTAAATGGACCTTAGAGGAATCTAAGAGATTCATGATTTCAGTGCTCCATCCAGTATTAACATTAAATTGGATATTCGGAAACTCTGTGGAAAATTTTTTTAATATTTTAGGTAATTTATATTGGGCGAAATTACTGGAAACACCTAGTCGAAGTGTTCCAATTACCTCTTCTTTCATATTGAACATATAATCTTTTGTTTGTTGAAGTTGTCTTAACATCTCTTCGGCATACTTTACTAAGTATTCTCCCTCTGATGTAAATTCAATTCCTTTTTTTGTCTTAAAAAATAAGCTGACACCAAACTCATCTTCTATATTTTTAAGTCGATAGCTTAAGGCTGGTTGAGATACATATAATCGCTCTGCAGCACGAGTTATGTTTTTTTCCTCATACAAGGTTTTAATGATAAGCCATTCTTTTTTATCCATTTCAATACCCCTTTTAATTAGTAAGAACCATTTTCTCCACCTAAGTTATAAAAATTTTTTTGTTCATCTAATAGATTTTCTATATTTTACTTATGACTCCTTCTATTATACGATGAATTTCAAAAGAACCGGTTCTTAATTAATAAATAAAACGCCTTCATATCTTATGTTGAAAAGGATGATTATGATGACAAGAGTTCCTGTGACCATTATGAGAGGTGGAACAAGCAAAGGGGTATTCTTTAATTATGAAGATATGCCAGTAAACGTAGCTGAATGGGAAGAGTTTTTGTTAGATATAATGGGGAGCCCGAATCATATGCAAATTGACGGACTGGGAGGAGCAAATTCATTAACGAGTAAAATTGCCATTATAAAAAAATCAGATATTAAAGACATTGATATTGATTATACATTTGCTCAGGTGAGCATTAATGAATGTTTTGTTGATTTTAAAGGAAATTGCGGAAATATTTCCTCTGCGGTGGGTCCGTATGCTATTGAAAAAGGATTGGTGGCAGCACAAGAGCCAATAACTAAAGTAAGAATTTTCAATACCAATACTAAAAAAGTGATTGTAGCAGAAGTTGAGGTGGAAAACGGAAGAGTCAAAACAGAAGGGGATTGTTCAATTCCTGGAGTTCCGGGAACAGGATCACCTATTTACCTTTCTTTCACTCGTGCAGAAGGCGCAGTAACTGGAAAACTTTTCCCGACTGGAAACCCTATCGACATTATCCAAACACCTAGCGGTTCAATACCTATATCTATTATTGATGTTGCAAATCCATTGGTCTTTGTTAAAGCCCAAGATATCGGCCTTATCGGAAGTGAATTGCCTCATGATTATTCTCAGGAAAAATTAAAAGAACTAGAAGAAATAAGGTCTGTAGCAGCTGAAATGTGTCAATTTGCAAATAAAGAAGACGCAACTAAAAAATCTCCTGCTGTGCCGAAAATGACTATTATTGCTCCTCCTATGGATTACATTGACCTTACAGGAATAGAAAGAAAAGCTTCAGATATGGACCTTGTAATAAGAATGATGTCTATGCAAAGACCACATCAAGCTCTTGCTATTACAGGTGCCATTTGTGCAACTGCAGGCGTTTTCTTAAAGGATACGATTTTATCAGATATTGTAACGGTTAATCAAGAAATGGTTCGATTAGCGCATCCGGCTGGTATTATGCAAACCAAGATTGATTTACTTGCAGGGCATATAAGTGCAATCAAGGTCATACGTACAGCAAGGACCATTTTGGAGGGATATGTGTATACAAAAAAAGTTACGAGCTTTCCTACCTGTTAGCTTGAGCTGATTTCATCTGAAAATTCCTAGCATTAGAAAATTAATTCTTTCTGGGGTCCTGCCGCATGCTTATCAAGCTAACGGCATGGGGTCCCGCCGACAATTCGCGGAAATTATACGCTAAGACATTTTCTGGAAGGTAAAACCTTGATTTTCCTACGCTAAGGGCTTTTTTGACCAGAAACGAACGTTTTTGGTGAGTCCAAACACACGCCTTATACGCCGTTTCTCGACCTGATTTCTTATATCCAAAAGCCGAACTAAAAACAAATGACCAAAACATCGACTCATTCGCGTTTTTGGTCATGGTTTTTTACAATATTTGTCTTAGTGTACTTCATCCGCGTTTTGACGGTGGGACCCCTATAAGCCGTATGTCCAGCTGGTTGGCTCATATTTTGGAGCAATATGAGAACAATCGCTTAATCCGTCCTCGTGCAGATTATACAGGTCCGACAAATCAAAAATACATTGCGATTGAATACAGAGTATAATCTATTTGAAAAAATCTGGCTTTTCGTAAAAAAATAATGATGAGAATATTTTGAATTATGTAATGACTTGATCAAAAGAAGTCCCCTTAGGGGATTTGGGGACTTCTTTTGTTTCATATACATTTTCCATATGGGGGTAATTGCATTGACTACAGGACAAAAGATTACAGTAACAGATAGCGTTATGAATGTACCAAACAACCCGATCATTCCTTTTATCGAAGGAGATGGTATAGGTCCGGACATTTGGGCTGCAGCATCCCGCGTGTTAGATGCAGCTGTAGAAAAAGCATATAACGGCGAAAAGAAAATCGTTTGGAAAGAAGTGCTTGCAGGGGAAAAAGCGTTCAACCAAACAGGAGAATGGCTTCCACAAGAAACTCTTAATGTAATTGATGAGTACTTACTTGCAATTAAAGGACCTCTTACAACTCCGGTTGGCGGCGGTATCCGTTCCTTAAACGTGGCGCTTCGCCAAGAGCTTGACCTATATGTGTGCTTGCGTCCGGTTCGCTATTTTGAAGGTGTTCCTTCACCTATTAAGCGTCCGCAAGACACTGATATGGTCATCTTCCGTGAAAACACAGAAGATATTTATGCAGGTATTGAATATGCACAAGGCAGCGAAGAAGCGAAAAAAGTGCTTGAATTTTTACAGAACGAAATGGGCGTAAAGAAAATTCGTTTCCCAGAAACTTCCGGAATTGGCATTAAACCAGTTTCTGAAGAAGGAACAAAGCGTCTTGTT
>NZ_AUMR01000116.1 GCF_000430785.1 Ectobacillus panaciterrae DSM 19096 | reverse complement strand
ATTTAACAACTTCCACAATTTTATCCGGGTCAGTTGTATCTAAGCAAATAGGGAATGCATCCACATCAGCAAATGATTTGAAAAGCAACGCTTTTCCTTCCATTACCGGCATAGCAGCTTTTGGACCGATATTTCCAAGGCCGAGTACAGCTGTTCCGTCTGAAACAACGGCAACGAGATTCCCCTTCATTGTGTAATCATATACTTTGCTTTCGTCCTTGTGAATGTCCAAGCAAGGCTCTGCAACACCTGGTGAATAAGCAAGGCTTAAATCTTTCGCATCACGTACGGGAACCTTAGAATGAACACCGAGCTTTCCTTGATTTTCCTTGTGCATCTTTAATGCTTCTTCGCGTAAAGTTGACATAATAATAGCTCCCATCGTTAAATTTTCAATTATTATAGTTGGAATAGCATTTCCCATTCTGGTGCAGAAATAGTAAGCAGAGTGATTGTCTTATTTCTCGAACACATAGTATGGGTGAAAAATACTCAGACATGCTAAACCAAAAACTACATATCTTTATTTTACAAGAAAATTACATTATCTAACGAAAATTCACAAAAAAATCACAATTTTTTTAAGAATATTTAAATAAATACTTAGAGATTCTAGTGCAAAGAATCACCTTTTTTTATTTTGTTGTATTCAAGAATACAGGATTCATTATGTTCATGCAAATGATTAGCATCGTCTACTGACTTCAGACAACGGGTTTTTTATTCACTTGTATATAGAAAAAACACCTAGGCTACCTGTCCTCCATATTCTATGGAGGACAGGTAGCCTAGGTGTTTTGTTTGTGTCCCATTTTCAGGGTTCACTTCAGTTTAAAGTCTGTTTTGATTAAACCTTATTTAAACCAACAGAAGGTTTAAGGGCTTGTTCTTGTGTTTTATGAGAAAAATTTCGCAATTTCCCAATGATTTCTTGTTGCCAAGATTTATCACCTATACTGCCCGCATAAAGATACAAATCCAAATAGTCATTTATCCATTGTTGTGTCTTGATAATATCCATAAAAATTCCTCCTTTTCTTTTCCAAAGGTAAACTCTTCTGGAATTAAGATCACACAGAATAAAAACTGTGGTTTTCACGTTCTCTTGGTGACGATTCTTTTAACTCACCGGGTAATCAATTTATATTATCCATGATGTCTTATTATGTCAATGAAGAGAATTAAAGTTGTCTATGAACTTTCAGTTTCTATTAATATTATACCCTATGAACATAGCTTATATACATAATAGAAGCCTATAAGAAGAGATTTAGTTTTTTTTGTTCATAAACGTGTACGTTTACAAATGATTTCAGCATACCAAAAAGACCTCGAGAACTATCGAAGTCTTTTTGATATTTATACCTGAGTGAATTATAACTTCGACATTTCCATGTGCTATGTGCAACGAAAGGGGTTTGACCGCTTCTACGCTTAGTCGGATGCTCTCTCCCCCTAAAAGAAACGTTTTTATGCCAATTTTTTTAGTTGCATTTATATAAACAAAAAGTGACCCTCATTGTGGCCACTTTTTATTTAGTATTGTTATTGTTTATTAAAAAACATGTTGGTGTATGCATGAATAATCTCTAAAATTTGATATCCTATTAGAGATACCGCGGTAAATGAGAAAAAACCAATGATCATAAAACGAATCCACATAATAGATCCTCTCCTTTTGTATATGGTAATAGATGCTTACAAGTAACCTAAAAGTCATCTGTACCCTTAAGGAGAATGTTTATAATGTTTATAAGGCATAATGCCACTTCCTCTCTTCATACGCTTACGAGGTTAGCTGTCGGGCTCGGGATTAGAGAGTATCCCTACCTTAAAAAGATTCGCCCCTAGTGATTTATAATCACTTGTTTGGTTCCCCCGCTCCTATCTTAGGATTCAGCGAAAAAGTTTTATGAATTCTAAAATATCATATTTTAATAACGAGTGCAAACAAATTTTTTAATATTGAGAATACATCGTACATTATATATAACTCTAGCACTATATATAAATGAATTGTAATTTCGACATATGAACCGCTGCTATACAGAACCAAAGCCTGCACTCGCTTCCTCTCTCTCATCCTTGTATGGGCCAGGAAAAGGGTTTGACCGCTTCTATGCTCCGCCGGATGCTCTTTCCTCACTACAAAAAGACGCTTTCTTTATTCAGCTGTATATAAAAAACACGTTAGCTCCTTCTAACGTGTTTTTTCTCTGTCTAGATTCGATTATGGTCGGCTTTCCAATTCTTAATAGCCTTTTTAATATCATCCGGCTTTAACCCTTCGGCAGCGGCTTTTTTACACAAATCTGCAAACTCACTGTCTTCAGCAAACCGCAACGCGACAATTTGACCCATAGTAAGCGCGGGGTCAGGTAATTTTCCTGTCAGCACATAATGACGAAGGCTTTCCTCCGCTCTAATTGCACGGTCCTGCGCCTTTAAAGCATACAGTCTTACAAGCGCTGTTATTATAATGATAATAATCATAATGAACACAAGAATTACAGCTTGGAGAATATTCGTTCCTTTACTAATAGCACGAACCATATTTGTGACTGCAACTATCAACGTTCCTAAAACTAAAAGTGACAGTACATAATGATACAGGGGGTGCATACGAGCATGATTCTTATAATCTTGAGATTTCATTTATCTCTCCTCCTATTCTCTATCTATCTTATTTACTCCCATTTAAATGTATAACTTGCGACGATAAACGCGCCAATGAGCCACCCGCCTAAAATCAGCGCTTCAGATCCTAAACTCATAAACGATGCGCCGACATTCATCGTTTCACGTAATGCATTGCTTAGGTGAGCAATCGGCAAAATGTGTACGATAGGCTGCAGGAATTCGGGCATATTTTTGATTGGGAAAAACACACCTCCCAAGAATAGCATCGGAAAGGATAAAAATCCTGCAATTGGCGAAGCGCTTTCCGGCGTTTTCGCAATGCCTGCAATAATAAATCCAATCGCCATAAATGCCAATGTCCCTAAAATAACAAAGCTAATCAGGGTAAACCATGATCCTCTTACTTCAACTCCAAAAATTAAGCGCGCCACGCCAAGTACAATGAGAGCCTGCAAACCATTCAGCATGAGCCTTGCTGTAATTTGTGCTGCAATAAAGGTCGATGCTTTTAATGTCGTTCCTTGCATTCTTCTTAGGATTCCGCGTTCTCGCCATGCGGCTATTTGCCCAGCAACACCGTTCATATTGTTGCTCATAATCATCATGGCAACTATACCCGGGACTAAAAAGTCAATATATTTTAAATTTAACGTTTCGATTCCCTTTGCAGCCGTCACAACAACAGGATTGTAATCGACCTTCTCTTTACTAATACCGTCCACGACATTATTCACCAGCTGAAGACCAACTTGGGAAACAGCGAAATTCGTTTCATTATAATAGACTGGGATGGAAAATGGTTTTGAGCTTGCTGATAAGTTTGAAAGACTGTCACCATATCCTTTAGGTATGACAACGACAAGCTGGACATCCCCTTTTTTCAACTGTTCCAACGCTTTATCCTTACTGTCTTCTTTTTGTAGATCAATCGCTTTGTTCTTTTTTACAACGGATAAAAACTCTTTTGATTGTACGGATTGGTCTTGATCCACTACGCCGATGGATACAGACATTCCATTTCCATTTCCTAAAAAGGAACCGAGCATAACCATGAGAAAGATCGGAAACGCCAACGTCCAAAATAAAACCTGGCGATTGCGAAGAAAAATACGCAACTGTGTTAAAGTTAATTGCCAATATGCTTTCATCCTTCTCTTAAGCTCCTTCCGGTCATATGTATGAACACATCTTCAAGTGTCGCTGTTCGCGTTTGCAAATCCATCAATTGAAGCTGTTTTTCGGAAGCTAAGGTAATCAAACTCGTTAATGTGGTTTGCAGATCATCTGTATAAAGAACATTTACATCTTTCTGATTTCCTACCTGCTTCACGCCTGCTATATCAAGTAAATTCACATCACTTGCTTCAGCCTGGAAACGGAACTGTACGGCACTATCAGACTGAAGGTTTTTAACAAGCTCCGAGGGAGTGTCTAAAGCGATAAGCTGTCCTTGATCCATAATGGCAATCCGATCACATAATACATGCGCTTCATCCATATAATGAGTGGTCAGCATAATCGTCTTCCCTTTTTCCTTTAAACGAAGGATAATATCCCATAGCGTTCTCCTTGCTTGCGGGTCAAGTCCTGTTGTCGGTTCATCTAAGAATATAACGAATGGATCGTGCACAAGGGCCAAGGCAATCGCAAGCCTCTGCTTTTGTCCGCCGGATAAGCCCTTTATTCGATCTTTCCTTTTATCCGTCAGCAACATATCATCAATCAAGGAAGGAATGGAAACATGCTTTGGATAAAAGCTTGCATAAAGGTGCAGGATTTCCTCTACGGTAAGCAGTTCAAATAATGTAGTGGATTGTAATTGAACACCAATTACTTCCTTCACCTTATTTAAATCATTGATAATATCATACTGGGCAATCTTTGCGGTTCCTTGATCCGGCTTTCGCAGCCCCACTAACATTTCTAATGTTGTCGTTTTACCAGCACCATTAGGACCGAGCAGACCAAATACCTCACCCTTATTCACCTCAAATTCTATTCCTTTAACCGCCTTAAATTCCCCATAGTTTTTCACCAGATTTTGCACTTTAATGATTGCCTCACGAGAACTCATCTCTCACACTCCAAATTCTTAATTGTCTTTTGTGAAAAAACCTTTAAGTTTAATTGGCCAAAATTTTTTAAAATGGTTTAACCATTCACATGCACAATCCATCGATTCCTCACGAAGACGATAATAACGATTTCTCCCAACCCTCCGTTGTGAAACAACGCCTGCCTTCTCCAATACTTTCAAATGCTTAGAAATGGCGGGCAGTGACATATCAAAAGGCGCCGCCAATTCCGTAACGCTCCTTTCCCCTTGTGATAAAATTTCAAGGATGCTTCTTCTCGTGGGGTCAGACAGCACTGAAAACACATCATTTAGATTTTCATCATTATACTTAACCATATGGTTAAATATAATAGACAGAGGAAGTTATTGTCAACAAATTGCAATAAGCTTATGCTGCCGTTTTTCCATTGCATCTGATTTTGATAATTTAATCCCAGCTTTCTCCCACAAATCAACTATATATGTAAACCGATAAAAAATCGCATCTCTAAAAGTGTTTTTTCTTTTATCTCTTGTCTAAGGCTTATTTTTGCTTGCTCGCTTTATTTTATTTAGTTTAATATATTCATAAATGAATTTAATAGGATGGTTCGATGAAACTACATATAATCTAGGAATTTATATATATTATCATTCAAGCCTTAAGAGGATATTTCGTTTTGGGCATACCTTTGTATGTACTTCTTATACCTATGGCAATTTTGATTGTCATCACTTTAAATTCTTATAAAAAAATCAAAAAGAAAGGCTCTGTTCGTTTAATAGTTAATGTTGATATTTGATGCCTGTCCGATTTCATAGTAAAAGTATTCTTTTTAAGGGAGTTGAAAATTATAAATACTATCATGATTAAAAACATAGTTTCGTTATTTTTATTTGCGTCACTTATTATTTCGATACAACTAAACAATTATTTACTTATTGGTATATGGGCAGTTACTTCTATTTTTCTTTTTGTAACTTTTGATAAATCTATGAAATCGTTTGTTGTCACAAATGTTCTATTTGGTATTGGATTTTTCGCTTATTTATATATAAATTCTCATTGGACGGTACAATTCCAACCAAAGGAATTACGTATATTTTTCAACAGAGTATCATTAGTTTTTATTTTGGTTCCATTGTTCATTTTATCTTTCTTTTCTAAGTCCCCATTTATAACATATTGGAAAAAGCCACAGTGGAATGAATTAATTTATTTCCCGTTTATTTGGTCGGGATTTCACCGAACAAGTGTTAAATTCTTTCTTTTCATAGCATTAACAGTTAATATTGTCAGCTTTGCGCCATTTGTTATTCAAAATGGTTGGTCTTTTATCGAAGAAATATGGCTACTCACTATCGTATTTTCAATTACAAACGCTGTACTCGAAGAAATAATTTGGAGAGGCAATCTTTTGAGTCGACTCTCAGAACAATTAGGTGAAAAATGGGCGGTTGTGATAACAAGTTTAGGTTTTGGATTACAACATTATTCACTCGGAATTCCTTGGGTTATTTGTATTGCTTTTTCTATTGGAGGAATGTTTTATGGAGGGATTACTATCAAATCTAGAAGTATTATTCCCTCAATTATTTGGCATATTGCTTTAAACACTCTTATGGTTTTAAGTGGTTTAATTTTAAAATAAAAATTTTGTAGAAAAGGGTTCAGACAATAGAACTCTTTTTTTGTATAAAAAATCAACAATGAATTTTAGCAGAGCCAAAAGAAAAAAACGCTTCTGAATTAATTTCGAAGCATTTTTTCTTTTTGTAAATCAATCAACTTTCTACTTTATATAATCAGTGTTATCAGAAGTAAATTTTCCTTACTCCTCACTCGATGGTTTTTAATGGTTTTGCTGGATTTCCTGCTACTATGGTGTTGGGAGGTACATCTTTTGTAACGACTGAGCCTCCTGCAATAATGGAATTATCACCAATCGTAGTTCCAGGCAAAATGACACAACTTCCCCCAATCCATACGTTGTTGCCAATCTTGATTGGTATTGCATATCCGCTCTTATTTCTATCTTTAGGTTCTATTGAATGCCCAGCGGTATAGATTCCAACATTAGGACCTATCATACAGTCGTCACCAACTCTTACTTCTGCCATGTCTAAAATCGTACAGTTATATCCAGCATAGAAGTTCTTGCCAACGTGAATGTTATAGCCTAAGTCGCGGTGAAAATTGTGTTCAATTGTGGCTTTAAAATAAAATTCGGTAATTTATAAAAAAGTCTGATTGTTTATAATAAAGATTGATAATTTGTGAAAAAGTTTGATCAAAAATCCTGTATTGATATGCAGAATTTTTTCTTGTTCAGCAAACGAGCCATTTAACGGAATAAATCTAACCGTTTCCTCTAGAAACGGTTAGATTGACGAGAGAAGTTTATTCACTCGTATTTCTTTAAAACAATAGCTGCATTATGACCTCCGAAACCAAATGAGTTAGATAGACCCGTATTTATTTTCACTTGGCGAGCAATAGATGGTACATAATCGAGATCACATAATGGATCAGGATTTTCTAAGTTAATTGTTGGAGGAATTATCCCTTCCTTTAAGCTCATTGCTAAAGCAATTGCTTCAACTCCACCGGCTGCCCCTAACATATGACCGAGCATAGATTTATTAGCTGTTACTGGAATCTGATAAGCTTGTTTGCCAAACAGCTGCTTAATAGCCATCGTTTCGGAGATGTCTCCCACTTTTGTACTTGTTGCATGGGCACTAATAACATCAATTTCTTCAGGCGATATATTGGCATTTTTTAAAGCTGATCTCATTGCAAGATAGGCCCCTTTACCTTCCGGATGTGTAGCTACGATATGGTGTGCGTCTGAACTTGCACCATATCCAATGACTTCTGCATAAATCTTTGCCTCTCTACGTAAAGCATGAGATAAAGATTCTAAGATTAGAATTCCAGCTCCTTCTGACATGACAAATCCATCTCGATTTTCATCAAATGGACGACTAGCTTTAGTGGGATCATCGTTTCTAGTTGATAATGCTGTAGCATTACCAAAGCTTGCTATTGATAAGTCTGTTATCGCTGCCTCTGTTCCACCTGCAAACACAACGTCAACCTCTCCAGAACGAATTAGTCTAAAGGCTTCTCCAATAGCTGTATTTCCAATTGCACAAGCAGAAACAGGCGACATAGAAGGTCCCATCGCGTTCCACTTGATACTAATTTGTGCTGCAGCAGCATTAGAGATCATGGCAGGTACTAGAGTTGGGCTGACTCTTCTTGGTCCCTTCTGCCTAAGCACATCAATATTTTCAATCAAGGTTTCAATTCCCCCTATACCTGAACCTACGTATACGCCTAACCTTTCTACATCTATACGATCGAGGTCTAACTCAGAATCTTCCCAAGCTTGTTCAGCTGCGGCCAAAGCAAATTGAGAAAAACGATCTAAACGTCTTGCTTCTTTCTTTCCTAAAACTTCATCTGCATCAAAATCTTGGGCAATACCTGCAATTTTTGTCTTATGATTAGTAACATCAAATGTATCAATAGTGGATATACCAGATTCCCCGTTAATCAAATTGTTCCAAAATGTTTGGATGTTGTTTCCTATAGGGGAAACTATCCCCATACCGGTAATCACAACTCTTTCCACTTTTCATCCCTCCAAATCAATAATTTACTAGTATTTTATATCTTTTTTATCCTATTACAAGGGATAGTTTATCCTGGTATAATTACTACTAGGTTAAATTGATATGATGAGGAGTTTTAAAAATGAATGATAAAACTAGGCTTGAAGCTTTGTCGACATTCTTAAAAGCTAAGCGTGCCCAAATTAAGCCAGAGTCTATTGGTTTGCCTGCCGGAACCCGGAGAAGGACATCTGGGTTACGAAGAGAAGAGGTTGCACAATTAGCAGGTGTAAGTACCACTTGGTATACATGGCTAGAGCAAGGAAGGGATATAAAAGTTTCTTCAATCGTACTTGATTGTATTTCTACAGCTTTGCAATTAAATAATGATGAAAGAGACTACTTATATGACCTGGCATTAGAGGCAAAACCGGAAATTACAAATCAAAAAAAGGATCAATCAGAGCTGAGTCCTTCTTTAAAACGAATACTTGCTGAATTAACATATTGTCCGACTATCATTACGGATCGACATTGCCATATTGTGGGCTGGAATCCTGCAGCTGCTCATGTTTTTTTAGATTTTGAACAAATACCGAATGATCAAAGAAATTTGATTCGTTTAGTGTTCACTAGAAAAGAATTAAAAGCATTGGCCGTCAATTGGGAACATTTTGCGAAAGGTTTTCTTGCTATTTTCCGTACCTATTATGGACACTATTTAGGCGATGAATGGTACAACCAATTTATTAAAGAAATGAGTCATTCACATTCAGAATTCCAGGATTTATGGCAAGAAAGTCAAGTAAGTAAGGCTCCAGAAATGATAATTGAATTCAGACATGCTAAAGCAGGCAAAATGTTGTTTAATTTAACTTCTCTTCAGGTTCAAGGCGATATGGATTTACGGTGCAGTATCTATACACCAGTAGAGGAAACAGATACAGAAAATAAGCTAAAGCGATTAATGAAGAGGGTTTCCGTAGAAAATTAATTATGTAAGGAAATTACGTTCTTACTCGATTCATCTGAAGGCACAAAAAAAAGGCTGCCCGCTAACGCACGGACAGTCCCTTGTAAAGAAATGATAATATACCCTATGTGCAAACTTCTATACTCTCATGTACAATCATATCCGAAATTGCGAAACATTTCTGTGAGATATATCACAATAGTTTTATATTATATTCATGTGAGGTTTACATAACACCTTATTATCGGAAGTCACTATATCTAGAAGCTTACAAAAAAGCCTTATAAAACACCTCCCAATTTCATACCTAAGAAAGCTAACAGAATACCGAATGTATAACTTATTCCTAAATACATAGCAAGTATCCTCCATTTTTTATCCGTATGAAGCTGAATGGTCTCTAATTTGAATGTAGAAAAGGTTGTGAAGGCACCCATAAAACCTGTACCTAATAATAGTTGCCAATTTTTATCTAGTCCAATGACATACCCCAATAAGAATGCACCTGTCAGATTGATAAGAAGCGTAGCAATAGGAAAAGGTGAAGGATATCTTTTTTTAAACCAATTGCTGATGCCGAAACGTGTTATTGCTCCAAAGAAACCACCAATTGCTACTAACAAAAAAGGGTGTTCTAGCATGAATTTTATCCTGGTTAATAAAATCGTACCAAATCATACCAAATCACAGAGGAACCAGGTGAAACCTCCGCTTCCATGACGACTCTCACGTCACTCCATCAGAGAAGGGATTGCCTTCGTCATATGCCTGC
>NZ_AUMR01000115.1 GCF_000430785.1 Ectobacillus panaciterrae DSM 19096 | reverse complement strand
TGGCGGCAGGTCAGCATACAGTGAAAACGAGCTATATGGAAGGTGTCGGATCAGCAGCAGTATTCTCGGATGTTGTACCGTTTGACAACTGGTTAGCGTACTATTATTCAGGGGAAAATCCATCCGGACCGCCAGTTGCAGCGAAAACGATCAAGCCATCTGCGGAGAACGGCTTATTAGAAGATAACGGCCTCGGCTCGCCTATGCCGGGACAAATCGGATCTGATCATTTCTCGGCAAGATATGTGACAGCGAAGCGTTTACCGGCAGGAGAATACGTACTTCGCGGACGCGCGGATGATGGCATTCGTGTTCGTGTTGACGGCAAACTCGTTTTGGACCGTTGGAGCGCAAGTGGGTACCGTGAGGATGCGGTGAAAATTTCCGTATCCGACAATCCGACAGACGATGACAAAAAGAATGTCCATTGGATAGAAGTTGAGTATTTGGAATTGACAGGAGCCAGTAAAGTAGAGCTTACTGTCACGCCTTATTCCGACGTTTTAAAATATTCTTCTGCAGTCGGGACATTTTTCAATAATCCGAACGGATCCGGAGATGGTGTTGTCGTTGGCGGTGCAAATTCTTTAAATAGTTTAAACGGGATTGCTTTTAACTGGGGAAGCAATGCACCGATGCCATCCATAGGAAGCGATAATTTCTCAGCAGTTTTTTATGAAAATCGAAATGTGACAGCAGGCGATTACTTTATACAAACCTTTGCGGACGATAATGTAAGGGTGGAGGTAGACGGAAAGCCTGTAATTGACCGCTGGAGCGGGTACACAGCTCAAGCGGACCGCGCCATTGTGCCGAACATGGCGGCAGGTCAGCATACAGTGAAAACGAGCTATATGGAAGGCGGCGGAGATGCAGGCATATTCTCGCATCTTGTGCCATTCGACAGTTGGCTGGCGTACTATTATCCGAGTAAGAACCCTACCGGTATACCAACCGCTGCAAAGGTGATGGCTAACTTGTCAGATAATAGTGGATTGAGCAGTCCATTCCCGGGCATTATTCCGGATGACAACTTCTCTGCTCGTTATGTTACTGCAAAGCATATGCCGGCAGGCCGATACAAAATTTTAACAAAATCTGATGATGGTGTTCGTGTATATGTAGACGGAAAGCTTGTCATCAATCGTTGGACAGCTACTGTAGGAGATGAAGGTGCTGCGGTTGTGGAAGTCGTGAACTCTACAACTGAGACAAATGCATCTTTACAAGATGTGCATTGGATCGAAGTGGAGTATTATGAAGGTGTTGGCTCCAGCTTCGTGAGTGCAACAGTAGAACCAACAACACTTGCGGTTACTCCTCCGCCTCCAGTTGCTGTGCCGAATGGAGCTTACAAATCGGCAAAGATCTACAAGGCAAACGGTGGAAAGCAAACGGATTATATTGACGGCTATAATACATATGATGAAGCTGTGCGAGCAGCGGCAGACAACGGGGCGAATGCTGTACTGAATAACGATCGCGTTGTTTGGGTAAATAACGGCTTCGCATATGCTGACGATATCACAATCAATATTTATTCCGCTCCTGGTTCTGGAAACGCACTTACGTATGTAGCGAGATCTACAGAACTGAAAGTCGAAGCGGTAGAGGGTGATTGGGTAAAAGTCAGGTTAGCCGATACAATCGGATATGTCCAAAAAGATAAAGTTGTATTAGTGCCGAAGGATGCAGCTGACAGCTCATATTTTACAGTGAAAAATGGAGATCTCTATTACTATATCTCTCATAACGGCTGGTATGATATGCAGTTGTACGGAAAAGCACCTTCCTTCTTAACGCCGGGAGAGAAATATTACAGTGTGAACGGGCATGAATTCAACGGCCAAGAAGCATATCAATATTTCCAATACCTTTCTGCGCATACGAAAACAAACTATACGGCAGAGGAATTGAATGCATATGTAAGCCAGGTAAAGCCGGAGTCTCCGCTGAAAGATCTTGGAGCCGCGTTTAAGAAAGCGGAAGCAGATTACAATGTAAATGCTATGATGCTTCTGGCAATCGCCATTCACGAAAGCAACTACGGTTTAAACCGTTATGCTGGCGACTATCGCAATATTTTCAGCATCAATGCAACAGACCGCAACACATCAGAAAATGCGTTTGTTTACCCAACATATGAGGCATGTATTGAAGAGATGGCTAAAAACTATATGGGGCTGGGCAAACGATACTCCAATCCTGCAGATTGGCGTTATGAGGGAGCGTATCTCGGTGATAAGAGCACCGGTATGAACGTCCAATACGCTTCTGATGCGGATTGGGGATCTGGTATTGCAAGTGTAATGTATCAAATTGATAGAAAATTGGGCGGGAAAGACTGGGGTAAATATTCCTTAGTGAAGCCGACTGCTGATACGCTGAACGTACGTCCTGCTGCATCTACATCTCAGGCCGTACTATATCAAGTAAATAATTCCATGGTGTTAACAAAGCTGGGAGACGAAGCTGACTGGACGAAGATTATCGCAGACGTACCTGTTTCTATTACAGGCTCGAATGGTGAACCGGCTGCGTATACAGCTACTCAATACGCACGCATACTTAGCATTATTCGTTAACGCAAGAGAAGAGACAGCACTGCTGTCTCTTTTTCTTGTTGTTAAAGAAAAAGAATAAATGCACATCTTTGATGAAAACTAATATTACGTATTCTTCTTTAGAGGTAGGTGCAGACATGGATGTGCGTGTATATATTGCTTACTTTCTTGTAAGTTTTTTGGCCGCTGTTATCGTTACGCCATTGATCATTCGTCTTTCGTATCGATTTCGCCTTGTAGATCGCCCGAATGAGCGGAAAGTACATACAAGGGAGGTTCCGCGTATCGGAGGAATTGCAATTGTTTCCGGGGTGCTGGCCGGGCTTGTTATCTTTCGGTTCTCATTCCCCGGACTTACCGGCATTGCATTTGGGTCACTTGTCATCATTATTACCGGAATAATTGATGATATCTATACGCTGTCTCCGATACATAAACTTATGGGACAGATTGTTGCAGCAGTAATTCCTATTAGTTTCGGCATTACGATCAGTAAGTTTATGCTTCCTTTTTACGGAGAAATCAATTTGGATATAATGAGCTATGTTATTACGTTTCTTTGGATTATTATCGTAACCAATTCCATTAATTTAATTGATGGATTAGATGGTCTTGCGGTTGGTGTCTCCACGATTGCGCTTACTATTATGCTGTTTTTTGCTGTTTCGCAGCAACAGTATTTTTTAATTGGCTATATCGTGCTTTTGATTGGGAGCAATATAGGATTTTTTGTTTATAATTTTCATCCGGCCAAAATATTTATGGGGGATGTAGGTTCTCTTTTTCTTGGTTATACGATTTCACTTTTGTCAATTGTAGGATTTTTTAAAGGCATTGCGCTGACGAGTGTCCTTCTTCCTGTTATTATTTTGGCCATTCCGTTATCAGATACATTTTTTGCGATCGTTCGGCGTATGCTTAGCAAACAAAATATTATGAAGCCGGATAAATCCCACCTTCATCATTGTTTGCTGCGGCTCGGTTATAGCCATCGTACGACAGTTCTTATTTTGTACGGGGCTGCTGTGTTATTCGGGACATTTGCTTTCTTTTTCCCATATTACAACTATCGCGTTGCCATTGTTCTGTTTCTGATTTTCTTGTTTTTCATTGAAATCATTGCCGAAGTTATCGGATTGACGGGCGGAAGGGGAAATCCGATTCTGCATTTGCTGCGAAAGCTTGGTATCCTATGAACTTTTCCCGTTTACTCGCTTTTAATGATGAAAAAGCTTGGAATCCTCGGGGGACTCCAAGCTTTTTATTGTTTTTTTGATGTGTTCGTATCTGTTTGAGGAGTTTCCTCTGTCGAAGGAAGGAGCTCCAGGTTTTGCATGAGTGTATCATGCGCTTTCTTCAGACTCTCTTCGCTCGGCGCGAAGTAATAAATGCCGCCGATTTTTTCATCTTGGCCTTCTAAGGCAATTGTTTGAATAGCCGAAGTATCAAATCCGGAAAACTCCTTGTAGAGCGCCAGCCCGTCTGAGACCGGAATATCTGTTTTGACATACTTTCCAATGGCCTTTGCGATGTCAGTGATTTTTAAGACAGAGGAAGGCGAGTTCAGTTTACTAATCACAGCTGCAAGCACTTGGCGCTGGCGCTGTGCACGTCCGAAATCTCCCCTCGGATCTTCCTTTCGCATTCGTACGTAAGCAAGCGCTTCTTCTCCATTTAAGTGTTGCGATCCTTTTTTGAATTTAATTTCTTTATACCAGTTTTCGTCCGACCGTTCTTTAAAGTCAAACGGCACATCTACTGTAACGCCGCCGACGGCGTCGACAATTTGTTTAAAGCCGTTAAAATCGATTTTAACATAATGATCCACAGGCACATTCAAGAAATTCTCCACAGTTTCGATCGTCATTTTTTCGCCGCCGTATGCATGTGCGGCATTGATTTTATCTTTTTTGTCACGACCTGCTATTGTGACGCGTGAATCACGCGGAATACTCATCATCGAGACTTGTTTCGTTTTCGGGTTCACCGTTGCGAAAATTAAAGAATCGGTTCTTCCGCCTTGGCCTCCCGTCGCATAATTCTCAATGCCCATAATCAGCACGCTGAACGGTTTTTTCGTCATTTCTACTTCTTCCGTTCTCAGCTTGGATTTATCGCGCTTGAAGCCGCTGTATACTTGCGACAAGGAGGAATACGAGTTATAAGCGTAATAGCCGATGCCTCCTGCCACAAGCAGAAGCAATAATAGAAAGAAGGCTATGCGCCGTCTTCGTTTTTTCTTTTTCCTTTGCTGTTGCAAATATTCATACCGATCTGTCATACACGAGCTCCTTTAATCAGAGTGAGTCGGCCTTTCAATATAAAGCATGTCACCTTCAGTAATGGTGCAGCGGCCGTTCGTTAATTCAATCATCCACTCCTTGAAAGCTTCTGTTTCCCCTTCTTCTGCATATGTGTCAAAGGTTACGTTTTCGAGGTAATGAATGTCCTTTAAGGTATAAGAGGAACTGCGCAGTTCATTTTCTACTTTGCCAAGCAATGTATAGTCAACATTTGTCTTAAGCAGGCGCATAAGCCTGCGCTCCACTACACCTGTATGATTGATGCCTTCGCTTGTGCTTTTGCTGTAAGCGCGAATCAATCCGCCTGCCCCGAGCTTAATGCCCCCGAAATAGCGAGTCACAACTACAACTGTATCTTTAAGCTGCCGCTTTTTTAATACTTCCAGCATCGGTACGCCAGCTGTCCCGCTTGGTTCGCCGTCATCATTTGCTTTTTGAATTTGATCGTGTTCGCCGATTAAATAAGCGGAACAATTGTGAGTAGCATTCCAGTGCTTTTTTTTAATTGACTGAATGAACTCCTGCGCTTCCTCTTCTGTTACAGCCCGGCTGACATAGCTGATGAACCGAGACTTTTCAATCACAATTTCGTGTTCACCGTATCCTTTTACAGTGTAATATCGTGATAACAATGATTATACGCCCCTATCTATTAAAATTACCCATAACCTCTATTCTAAAAGGGGATTTTTTTTTATTCAAATATTTTCTTGTTTTTCATATTAGGATGAGAAGGAAACGAATAAGCTATACGTATCATGAATATGATTTTCTTGTTGTAAATTGTAAAAGGAATGGTTAGAGTTTTTACATTTTGAATTTATAAGTGATTTAATGCACCTTTCTTCGTTTTCATGTACAATTAAGCAATAAAACTTTTCAAAGGAAGGTACGAATATGAGAACAGCGATTGTCACTGATAGTACAGCGTATATACCGCAGGAAGTACGAGAACGCCTTGATATATATATGGTTCCACTGAACGTGACATTTGGGGATGCTTCTTATCAAGAAGAAGTGGAGATTACAGACCTTCAGTTTTATATGAAAGTCCGTGAGCAAGAGGAGCTTCCGAAAACGTCTCAGCCGGCAATCGGATTATTCGTAGAATTGTTCGAGCGTTTAGCAAGAGAGTATGATGCAATCGTCAGCATTCATCTTTCAAGCGGCATCAGCGGTACATATCAAACAGCAACAACGGTCGGGCAAATGATTGAAGGGGCAAAGGTATACACGTACGATTCTGAAATCAGCTGTGCTGTGCAAGGCTTTTATGTAATAGAAGCAGCAAAAATGGCGGCGCAAGGGAAAGCTCCGGAAGACATTTTGAAGCGCTTGGATGAAATGAAGCAATCTATGGATGCATATTTCGTAGTGGACGATTTGAATCATTTGCAGCGCGGCGGACGTTTGAACAGCGCAGCTGCTTTTATCGGGAGCCTGCTGCAGGTAAAGCCGGTTTTATATTTCCGTGATAAAATTATCGTCCCGTTTGAGAAAATCCGCACCCGCAAAAAAGCTTTGAAGCGGATTATGGAAATTTTTGATGAGCATGCGGACAAGGGTGTTCCAATGGAGGCGGTTGTCATTCATGCAAATTGCGAAGAAGAAGCAATTGAGTGGAAGAAACATCTCCAAGAGCTATATCCGCATATAAATATAGCAGTTAGCTATTTCGGCGCCGTTATCGGCACTCATTTAGGAGAAGGCGCAATCGCTCTTGGCTGGTATACAAAATAACATTTTGCACTTATTATTATTTTTTAAAGGCTCCCCTGTAAGGGAGTTTCTTATTTAAACATAATTATGAAATTCCGCGCCAATGCCGTTTTGTTCGAAATAGCAAATGAAAACGTCGAAATTATAAATCATTTATATATAGTTAAAAGACGCCTGAGGGGATGTCTGAAAGGCTTTGACCGTTACTACACTCGACAGGCGCACTATGCCCGCCTAAAAAGAATCGAGTATGGTTTTTTCCCGTGCTCAGTTTTTCTTATGCAGAGAATTGGTTATAATTGTAATGTTATATTACTTACTTTTTATAAGAAACTATCATATAATGAAAGAGAGGTGACGAATATGGAACACAATTCATCTTTATGTCCCAAATTTGAATCTGCCTTTACCCTTCTCAGCAAGAAGTGGACAGGCTTGATTATTCAATCGCTTTTACATGGACCGATGCGATTTCGAGAAGTGGCAGATATTATTCCGAATATGAGCGACCGCATGCTGTCGGAGCGCTTGAAGGAGCTTGAAAGCGAAGGCATCGTCATTCGTACTGTATATCCTGAGGTGCCGGTTCGTATTGAGTATATGCTTACAGATAAAGGAAAAGCGCTGGAAAGCGTAATGGGAGAAGTGCAAAAATGGGCGGAGGAATGGGTGTAAAAGCCGCTTCTGCTCCTGTTTTATCTATTTCCAAAGTCAAGCCCTTGTGCCGGGATGCACGAGGGTTTTTTTACTGCTCTGTAAAAAAACTGTTATATGACAAAATGCAGCAGCATTTGTTTTTCCAATAGATGGACTTTGTCGACAAACGTTGATGTATTCGTATTTTTTCTACAATACAATACAAATTTAGAATATAAACATCATGATTTTACAATCTTTTTATTACATTTATTTTACAAGTTTGTAACAACGAAAAAAACGCCTGGAAATTATGGTATAAATTTAAATGGGAAAAGGAAGGTGTGAATAGGACGATGAAAAACTTGAAAATGGTTACATGCGTACTGGCAACTGGACTAATGATGTTTTCTGCAGTGGCGCCTAGCGTACATGCAGAACGTGATGCTGAACTTCAATCTACTTTACATACACAAGAACAACAACGCAATGATCTTCAAAAACAAATGGACGAGCTTAAGAAAACAGTTCAAGACGTGCAAACTTCCATTCAGGAAAACGAGAAGAAGTTAACGGAAACGAAAGACAATATTACTGAAACGCAAAGACTGATCCAAGAAAAAACAGCCGCGATTAACGAGCTGCAAAAGAAAATCGAGCAGCGCGAGGTAGTTATTAAAAAACGTCTTGTTTCTTTACAATCACAGCCGACAACTAATATCGTAACAGAAGTCGTGGTAAACGCACAAAGCTTTGCGGACTTATTGGACCGAATCAGCTCTGTGAACATGGTGTTTCAATCCGATAAAAGCATTTTAGAAACACAAGAACGTGATAAAGATCAAGTGAAAAAGGATCGCGAAATCATCGTTCAAAAAGAGCAGGAGCTTCGCGCTTTCTTAGCAGAACTTGAAAAGACAAACAAAACACTTGCAGAAGAACGCCAACAGAAGCAAGCAGCTTGGGATGAGATGAACGATAAATTCCAAAAGCTTGTGAACGATATAGCGAATACGCAAAGTGCATTGACAGAAGCGCAAAAACAAAAGCAGGAAAAAGAAATGGAGAAGCAATCACTCTTCTTACAAAACACCTCTGACGGTGAAACGGTTGCACCAGCACCAGCGCCAGCACAAGCACCAAGTAATAAGCCGGCCAAACAGCAGCCGCCGGCAGGTGCTGCAAACGGAGGCGTAGTTGGGAAAGCATTACAATATCTTGGTGTTCCATACGTATGGGGCGGCGCGTCTCCGAGCGGATTCGACTGCAGCGGATTTATCTCTTATATATACGGCGTAGGCCGTCAAGATGTAAGTGGGTATTGGAATTCTGTATCCCGAATCGACAATCCGCAGCCTGGTGATTTAGTGTTCTTCCAAGGCACATACAAGGCTGGTCCTTCTCATATAGGCATTTACATTGGCGACGGTAAAATGGTTCATGCAGGTGACAGCGGCATCGCGGTTTCCAGCTTAAGCAGCAGCTATAACAGATCACACTTCCTAGGGTACGGCAGATTTTAATTTCATATTTATGAAACTATAAGAAAAAAGTCGGTAACTTACTATTTTCCAAGTGAAGTGACCCCATAAAGTTAGACAGGTTATTTCGTTAAGCGGCATGTTGGGCATGAACTCGGTATTGAACCGGGCTCATGCCCTTTAATTTGATCTTGATTCGTTTGTGATTATAGTATTCTATATATTTTTCTAGTTCTTGCTTAAAGTGTTCTACACTTTCAAATTCCTTTAGATAAAGAAGTTCCGATTTCATGATACCAAAGAAATTTTCAATAACAGCGTTATCGTAACAGTTCCCTCGACGGGACATACTTTGCGTAATGCCATGTTCTCTTAGGGTATGACGGTATTGTTTCATTTGATAATGCCAGCCTTGATCAGAATGAATAAGGAGGGTATCTACGTCTGTTAAGCGTTCAATAGCCTGATCTAACATCGTTGAAACGAGTGAATAGGTTGGTCTTGAACCGATTGTATATGTAATGATTTCTCCATTAAACAAGTCCAGTATTGGCGATACATATAGCTTTTCTCCAAATAATTTAAACTCCGTAATATCCGTAACCCATTTCTCATTCGGTTTTTCAGCTTTAAAATCGCGATCTAAAATATTTGGTGCAATCTTCCCAACGGTTCCTTTGTAAGAGCGATATTTTTTCATGCGGACAAGACATTTTAGTCCCAGATCTTTCATGATACGTTGTACTTTTTTATGATTTACTTTGTGTCCGCGATTTCTAAGTTCATCACGAATACGACGGTAACCAAACCGACCTTCATGTTCATCAAAAATGGATTGAATCCATACTTTTAGTTCTGCATCAGGGTCAGGGTTACCGATGTTTTTCACCCAATAATAATACGTGCTACGTGGAATGTCTGCGATTTGTATAAGAGCTTTCACCGGAAACTCAAGCCTTAATTCATAGATTACTTGTGCTTTGTCTTGTTTGGTGATTTTTCCTTGTTTTGAACTAAGGCATTCAACTTTTTTAGATATGCAACTTCCATACGTAAACGTTCATTTTCCGCCTGTAATGCCTCTATTGACTCTGGAACAGGTGCTTGATTTTTCTTTGTATTACTATTTTTATTTTTCATGGATGGACGCCCCTTCTTCGTTGACTGTAGGGCATCATATCCTTCTGTTTCATAAGCAACTTTCCATTGTCGAAGTGTTTCATAGGATGGAATATTGAAAATCGCCGCTGTTTCCCTAATAGATGTCCCGTGTTCGTTCATATAATTGAGTACATCTAGTTTAAACTGTGCAGGGTAGGATGTATAGCGTTTTTCAAAGGCATCTTCACCGAAGATCTTATATTGTTTAATCCATTGATGAAGTGCACTAGGATGAACACCTATAGATTTAGCAATTGTTTTTATTCCTTCATTACCATTTAAATATTGTCTTACTGCCTGTATTTTTTCTTCTGGAGAAAATTTTGCCATAAAAAACTGCACCTCCAATTGTTAGTTGTGTCTAACAATTAGGGTGCAGTTCA
>NZ_AUMR01000114.1 GCF_000430785.1 Ectobacillus panaciterrae DSM 19096 | reverse complement strand
TAGTGGAGGATTAGCTCAGCTGGGAGAGCATCTGCCTTACAAGCAGAGGGTCGGCGGTTCGAGCCCGTCATCCTCCACCATATAATTTAAATGTTTTTATAACGTCGCGGGGTGGAGCAGTCCGGTAGCTCGTCGGGCTCATAACCCGAAGGTCGCAGGTTCAAATCCTGTCCCCGCAACCAAATGGTCCCGTGGTGTAGCGGTTAACATGCCTGCCTGTCACGCAGGAGATCGCCGGTTCGATCCCGGTCGGGACCGCCATTTGGCTCGGTAGCTCAGTCGGTAGAGCAGAGGACTGAAAATCCTCGTGTCGGCGGTTCGATTCCGTCCCGAGCCATTCTATTTAAATAACGAATAAAATTGCCGTCTTAGCTCTATTTTCAGAGCGCGGTAATTAAGTTTTTAAATATAGAATTATGCCGGCTTAGCTCAATTGGTAGAGCAACTGACTTGTAATCAGTAGGTTGGGGGTTCAAGTCCTCTAGCCGGCACCATTTTATGTTGGAGGGGTAGCGAAGTGGCTAAACGCGGCGGACTGTAAATCCGCTCCCTCAGGGTTCGGCGGTTCGAATCCGTCCCCCTCCACCATTCCTAGGGGTATAGTTTAAAGGTAGAACAGAGGTCTCCAAAACCTCCGGTGTGGGTTCGATTCCTACTACCCCTGCCAATCATATAATGGCGGTCGTGGCGAAGTGGTTAACGCATCGGATTGTGGCTCCGACACTCGTGGGTTCGATTCCCATCGATCGCCCCATTTTTAAAACTTTACTTAAGTTTTAAGATGGTGTAAAATTACAGTTAAGTACTTCATATATGATAATTATTCAATGGGCTATAGCCAAGCGGTAAGGCAACGGACTTTGACTCCGTCATTCGTTGGTTCGAATCCAGCTAGCCCAGCCAAAACATGCGGAAGTAGTTCAGTGGTAGAATACAACCTTGCCAAGGTTGGGGTCGCGGGTTCGAATCCCGTCTTCCGCTCCAAAATATATGGCGGCATAGCCAAGAGGTAAGGCAGAGGTCTGCAAAACCTTTACCACCGGTTCGAATCCGGTTGCCGCCTCCATGCCGGTGTGGCGGAATTGGCAGACGCGCACGACTCAAAATCGTGTTCCTCTGGAGTGCCGGTTCGACCCCGGCCACCGGTATAAATGAAAAAGACGGTTTCCATAATGGAAGCCGTCTTTTTTGTTAGATATACGCGCTAAAAGCATAGCACTTTACAATCATAAAAAAGCCTTCCGATATCGGAAGGCTTTTTTATGATTCAATAATACGGCGAAATCATCAGATAAACAATAACCCCGGTAAAGCTCACATACAGCCAAATTGGCATGGACCATCTCACGATCTTGCGGTGCTTTGCAACTTGTCCCGTCCAGCCCCAAATGAGGGAAAATAAAGCGAGCGGCACGATAATAGCGGCCAGTACACTGTGCGTAATTAAGATAAAGAAGTAAATGTACCGCAAAAGACCTGCACCGCCATAATGCGTTGGCTGCGATAAGTATTGGTGCGTCACATAAGAAACACAGAATAGCAATGTTGTCGTGAATGCAGCGAGAATAAAGCGTTTGTGAAGGGTAATGTTTTTCCTTTTGATAAAATACAGCGCTGCAACCAAGAAGATGAACGTGAAGCTGTTTAAAACGGCGTTAATGCGCGGAAGGATAGAAGTATCAAAGCCTACTTTGCCTTTATATCCTACAGGTCCAAAGAACAGCAGGAGGATAAGTGCGTTTACAACAATAGAAAGCCCTACAACAAGAGCTGTATAGTTACGTCCGTTTGCAGGACTGTTCGGTGTGCTCATTCAGCAGCCTCCTCTTACGATATGATAGCCTTCTTATTTTAACATGCTTATAGTGAAAAACCTATGACAAAAGTTTGAACTTATGGAGTTAGTATAGCCTAAAACCTTTTCTAATTGAAGTTTACAAAAGGATTAAATGATCTGGAGATGCTCTGTATGTTTGGAGCTATTAATTTCTTATGTTTCCTCGTTGAAGCTTGCAGTATACAGCACACAAAAGAACAAACCTGTATGCTTAATCAAAAGACCCGGGCGAGGGCATTTAAAAGGATTTGACCGTTACTAAACCCAGCAGGCACACTACACCCACCTAAAAAAGAACCGAGTACGAGTTTTTCCCATGCGCAGTTTCTTATGAGTAAAGACACTTGTGTCAATATTGTGTCATCATGGGTTAGTATTGGACGGCGCAAATCAACATTGGTATCATGGATAATGTATGTTTCTAAAGAGTATACTCTCATGCAATGGTCATACTACAAATAGTATCGTGAAAAACAAACAAAGAGGAATGAAGTATGAAGACAAAAAACTTTTCTGTTTTACTTATTATCTTTTCAATGGCATTTCTAATTCTGGCAGGAACGATTGGTTATAGTATTGTTCAAAAGAAGAAAGAAAGCCAAAAGGATCCTTTTGATTACACAAACCAGCAAGCGTTGGGAGATAAGGATGCGCCTGTGCAAATGGTGGAGTTTGGCGATTTTAAATGCCCTGCCTGCCGTACGTGGGATGCAACAGTGTTTCCACAGTTAAAGAAGGATTACATCGATACAGGGAAGGTACAGCTGCATTTTATTAACTTTGCATTTATCGGCAAGGATTCTGATCTTGGTGCCCAAGCAGGAGAAGCGATTTATAAACAAAATAAAGCTGCATTTTGGAAATTTTACGATGAGGTATATCAAAGCCAGAAAAGTACAGACGAGGAATGGTTAACAGAGGCCTTCCTTATAGACTTGGTAAAGACGAAGCTGCCTGAAATCAACTTAGAGCAGTTTAAAAAGGATTTAAACAGTAAAGAGATGAAGGAGCTTGTCCAAAAGGATAAGGATATTGCCTTAAAGCTGAGCGTACAAGGGGCACCTACTGTATATGTAAACGGCAAGCCTTCTAATCCAGATTATGATAGTCTGAAAAAAGCTATTGAACAGGCAGCAGAAAAAAAGTGATGAGAATATCTCATTGCTTTTTACTTTAATGAATTTCTAAAAAAATCCTAATTCGCGTTGGATTGAGAAGCTGACTGTAAAAGAAGGCAACCTTCAGAGTGCAGCAAATTTCCTCTATATAATACATTGTTAGCGGAAGCTGTTCTGCGGTTAGACCTGCACGAGAATGTGACAAAATAATGAACAAAAGAGTTTCCATGTTTACAGGAAACTCTTTTGTTCTATACTGTAAACAGTGTTTTACTGCAGTAAATAGTTATATTTTCTATCAATTCATTTTTTTCGACTTTTTTCGCTAAAATTCTTGCTTGTTTGTTAAAACGGTGCTATAATTCTTAACATAAACTTAACAAATTATTTCTCGCGGGTGTAGTTTAGTGGTAAAACAAGAGCCTTCCAAGCTCTGGTCGTGAGTTCGATTCTCATCACCCGCTCCAAGAGCATTTATATGTAAAGCTATACTTACTATGTGATAACGCAGTGTTTCGTTTCTTAGATAAACGGGGCATTGCGTTTTTTAATGTATATAAGAAAGGAGGAGTGTTATGCATTTTGAACAGTTAAAACGAGAGCTGATTGCATACAGCAAAGAAATCGGAATTGATAAAATCGGATTTGCCAGTGCTTCCCCCTTTACAGAATTGAGGCAGCGCCTTATCCAGCAGCAAGAGCTCGGATATCAGTCGGGCTTTGAAGAAGCTGATACAGAAAAGCGTACAGAGCCGGGGATCTTGCTTCCGGGAGCACAATCCATTATCGCTATTGCACTTGCGTATCCGTCAAAGCTGAAGAATGCCCCGCAAAGCAAGCGGGGAGAGCGCCGCGGCATCTTCTGCCGAGCTTCATGGGGGCAGGACTATCACGCGATTTTGCGCGACCGTCTGCAAAAGCTGGAGGCCTTTCTGAAAGAGCGTGTTCCTGATGTGAAAATTACATCTATGGTTGATACGGGAGAATTAAGCGACCGTGCTGTGGCCGAGCGCGCCGGGATCGGCTGGAGCGGCAAAAATTGTTCTATTATTACACCGGAATTTGGCTCTTATGTATACCTGGGAGAAATGATTACGAACCTTCCTTTTTCGCCTGATACACCAATTGAAGATGGCTGCGGCTCATGCAATAAATGTGTGGACGTATGTCCGACCGGTGCGCTTATTCAAGGCGGACAGCTCGATTCGCAAAGATGCATTGCATTCCTGACACAGACGAAGGGGTTTCTTGCAGAAGAATTCCGTGCGGAAATTGGAAATCGTTTGTACGGCTGTGATACGTGTCAGACGGTATGCCCGAAAAACAAAGGAATTGATTTTCATCTTCACCCGGAAATGGAGCCGGATCCAGAGCTTGTAAAACCGCTCTTGAAGCCGCTCTTAACGATTGGGAACCGTGAGTTCAAAGAGAAGTACGGCCCGATGTCTGGATCATGGCGTGGGAAAAAGCCGATTCAGAGAAATGCTATTTTGGCACTTGCTCATTATAAGGACGAAACAGCTATTCCCGACTTAATTGCCGTTATGAAAAATGATCCTCGTCCTGTTATGCGCGGTACGGCAGCATGGGCGCTTGGGAAAATCGGACAACCCGATACAGCTGCATATATTATAGAAGCGAAAGAAATAGAAGCGGACGAACAAGTTTTGGCTGAAATGGAAAAAGGACTGCATATGCTGCAAAATCGTTAAAACATTACAAGTTTCTTTCTTCTCTCTCATATCGTAAGATGAGGGGGGGAATCAGAATGAACGTGAAGCCCATTTTAGAAGCGATAACACAACAGCATCTCGAGTTAATCACGGGGAATCGGATTGCCAGCAAAGATATGCCTGACGATTTATTGGCGATGATTCAACGGAAAAAGAATGTGCTAAAGGCAAGAGAAGCTGAAGTCGTGAAATGCAATGCTCATGTTGCTTTGATACGAGAGCTGACGATAGACCAAAAAAAGGAATCAGATTATGCGGTACATCTCCAATATTTGATTAAACAGCGAGATTTGATATACATGGAAGAAGAGTGTTTGGAAAGAAGGATTATTTTAGAAGCAAATCAAGCAGTGGATAGCCTATTTATTCATGCTCCGGAGGCAGAAGAGCCGATAGAAAGTTTAGAGCGGGAAGTTACAAAAGGAAAAGGCTCTGGAGTTCCTTATAAATATAATCGCTTAGAAGCGGTAAAATATGCAGAGGCATGGTGGAACAGACGCAATCCTGCATATCGGAACTTTCAAGATAACTGCACCAACTTCATTTCACAATGCCTGCATGCAGGCGAATCACCGATGATAGGCTACCCGAATGTACGAAGCGGCTGGTGGCAGCAAAACAAACAGTGGAGCTGGAGCTGGGCTGTTGCGCATTCGTTTCAGTGGTATCTTTCCGGTACACCGGCGGGACTGCGCGCCAAGCGGGTGGAAAGGCCGGAAGAATTGCTTCTTGGAGACGTGATTGCTTATGACTTTGAAGATGACGGACGGTGGAATCATACGACGATTGTAACAGCAAAGGATGCAAACGGCATGCCGCTTGTAAATGCGCATTCCGCTGACAGCCGCCATCGTTATTGGTCATATGAGGATTCAAGCAAATACACACCGCAGATGAAGTATAAATTTTTTCATATTCTTGATAATACGTAAAACAGCGCTTCTGTTCATTTTAAAATGAAGTGGTATAATACGTTGTAGAGAAAAGTCGAGGTGAAGATTGTGGGAATACACATTGTTTTATATCAGCCAGAAATTCCGGCTAATACAGGAAATATTGCTCGTACATGTGCAGCAACAGGCATAGCATTGCATTTAATCCGGCCGTTAGGCTTCTCTACAGACGATAAAATGCTGAAGCGTGCAGGATTGGACTATTGGGAACATGTTTCTATTTACTATTACGATTCAATTGAAGAGTTTTATGAAAAAAATGAAGGCGGCGAATTCTTCTATTTAACAAAGCACGGTAAAAAGCCGCATACAGAATTTGATTACAGTAATCTGGACAAAGAATACTACTTTGTATTCGGCCGTGAAACGAAGGGGCTGCCATCTGAGGTCATCGAGGCAAATTTCGATCGATGTCTTCGCGTTCCGATGAACGATAATGTTCGATCGCTTAATCTGTCTAATACCGCTGCTATTCTTGTATATGAAGCATTGCGGCAGCAAAATTATCCTGGATTGAATTAACATGTTATATAAGAGAAGCTGTCTGCTCACGACAGCTTTTTTTTATGGATAATTAAAAAATATAAAATGAAACGAAATTTGCCCAAGGCTGCTATTTTATAAGCCGCTTCCGGTAGATGAACTGGAGAAATTATACTTCTATATACAAGTGAATAAAAAACCGTCTTTTTATAGTGGGGAGAGATCATCCAGTGACGTGAAGAAGCGGTCAAACCTTTGTTCATACAAAGGTAAACCAGAGAGAAGAAGCATACAGCCCTCCCTTTTGGTTACACATAGCACATGGAAATGTCGAAATTATAATTCACTCATATATACAAAGGAGCCGGGCTTTATTTGTTCATGCCCGGTTTGTCATCATAACCAGCAGTAAAAATCGCACTTAAAAATGTCACCATTACCCCTAAAATTAAAACGAGTTTCACAGCCATTCCTCCCTTTGTCTATTCTCCCCACTCCTATTATTATAACGGATTTTGACAAGCTGTTGTTGAGAAATTTCTGAAAGTTTTCGCGATATGGATTCGTAAGAATGTTTAAGGACATCCTTGCATAAGTTTATAATAATCCTTTTTTGAACAAGACAATGGGGGAGGTCCGGCATGGATATTCTAAAAAAAATCGAGCAACATCGAGAGACTGAGCAACTGCTGAAATGGGAAGGAACGTTTGGGGAGTATTTGGAGATCGTAAGGGAAAGACCATGGGTAGCGCAAACTGCTCATTCTCGTATTTATAATATGATTAAAGATGCTGGTATTCAGGAGATTGAGGGGAAAAAGAGATATAAGTTCTTCAGCAATCAATTATTCGGCTTGGAGGATGCGCTAGAACGTCTTGTAGAAGAGTACTTTCATCCATCTGCGAAGCGTTTGGATGTGAGAAAGCGCATTTTGCTTCTTATGGGGCCGGTCAGCGGAGGTAAATCTACTCTGGTTACTATGCTGAAGCGTGGCTTAGAGGCGTATTCTCATACAGATGAGGGCGCTGTTTATGCAATTAAAGGCTGCCCGATGCATGAAGATCCTTTGCATCTCATTCCGCATCACTTACGTCAGGATTTCTTTCAAGAATATGGCGTACGTATTGAAGGAAACTTATCTCCATTAAACTTAATGCGTCTGGAAAAAGAATACCGGGGACGTATTGAGGATGTTATGGTAGAGCGTATCTTCTTCTCGGAAGACCGCCGTACGGGAATCGGGACATTCAGTCCGTCTGATCCGAAATCGCAGGATATCGCGGATTTAACAGGAAGTCTCGACTTTTCGACAATCGCTGAATATGGCTCTGAATCTGATCCGCGCGCGTATCGCTTTGATGGGGAGCTAAACAAGGCAAATCGCGGGATGATGGAGTTTCAGGAGATGTTGAAGTGCGATGAAAAATTCCTTTGGCATTTGCTTTCTCTTACACAGGAAGGCAATTTCAAAGCAGGGCGCTTTGCGTTGATTTCCGCAGATGAATTAATCGTGGCGCATACAAATGAAACAGAATACCGCTCGTTCATTTCCAATAAGAAAAACGAAGCGCTGCATTCCCGTATCATCGTTATGCCGATCCCGTATAACTTGCGAGCAAGCGAGGAAGAACGAATTTATGAGAAAATGATTCGTGAAAGCGACGTATCGAATGTTCATATTGCTCCGCATACATTGCGCGTTGCCGCGATGTTCACTATTTTAACGCGTTTAAAAGAACCGAAGCGCCCGGACATCGATTTGATTAAAAAGATGCGTCTGTATGACGGCGAAATGGTTGAAGGCTACAATACAATTGACGTTGAAGAAATGCAGCGCGAATTTCAAGATGAAGGTATGAGCGGCATCGACCCGCGTTATGTAATTAACAGAATTTCTTCTACTATTATAAGAAAAGAAGTTCCATCCATTAATGCGCTCGATGTACTGCGCTCCTTAAAAGACGGATTAGACCAGCATCCGTCCATCAGCAACGAAGACCGCGAACGCTACATGAACTTCATTTCCCTTGCCCGCAAAGAGTATGACAACATCGCCAAGAAGGAAGTGCAAAAGGCATTCGTATACTCCTATGAAGAATCCGCTAAAACACTGATGGATAACTATTTGGATAATGTAGAAGCATACTGCAATAAGGCGAAGTTGCGTGATCCGTTAACAGGAGAAGAAATGAGTCCGGATGAAAAGCTTATGCGCTCCATTGAAGAGCAAATCGGTATCTCTGAAAATGCGAAAAAAGCATTCCGCGAAGAAATTCTTATCCGCATCTCAGCGTACGCGCGTAAAGGAAAACGATTTGATTATAACTCTCACGAACGCTTGCGCGAAGCAATTCAGAAGAAGCTATTTGCAGACTTGAAGGACGTTGTGAAAATCACGACATCTTCCAAAACGCCAGATGAAAGTCAGCTGAAGAAAATCAATGAAGTTGTAGCGAGATTGATAGATGAACACGGCTATAACTCCTCATCTGCCAATGAGCTCCTCCGCTATGTAGGAAGCTTGCTGAACCGATAACAAGTGAAAAAAGTATGCCTCTTGGGCATGCTTTTTTGCACCTTTTAAAATGTATCATTATGCATGTCCATTTATACAATGAAGCGTTCAATTATCTAAATTATTTGTCAATTATTCATGCGATCCGCATATGATAGAGTAACCAACCATTACTTCTGAACAAAAAAAGCCGACACAATACCATATGCAATACAACTCATAATGGTGCATGTGTCTGGAGATGTGTAGAAGCTTTCGTGTGTAGGTTTAGGTTCTTACTATTAAATTTATAAGGAGGGAAAAAAGATGAGTGAAGACAACAAGAATAATTATACGATTTCCCGAGAAGATTGGTCCCTCCACCGTAAAGGACATGACGATCAGCAGCGCCATCAAGAAAAGGTGCAGGAAGCGATCAAAAATAACCTCGCAGACTTAATCACTGAAGAAAGCATTATCATGTCCAACGGCAGGGACGTTGTGAAAATTCCCATTCGTTCATTGGATGAGTACAAAATTCGCTATAACTATGACAAAAACAAGCATGTCGGGCAAGGCACCGGAGAAAGCAAAATAGGAGACGTAGTTGCACGCGACGGCTCGGGCGGCCAGCAAAAAGGCGCCGGAAAAGGTCAAGGTGCAGGCGATCAAACAGGCGAAGATTACTATGAGGCAGAAGTATCCCTCATGGAGCTCGAACAGGCTCTTTTCAGAGAGCTGGAATTGCCGAACTTAAAGAAAAAAGAAGCCGATGAAAACAAATTAGAGCACGTTGAATTTAATGATATTCGAAAAATAGGACTCATGGGTAATATCGATAAAAAACGAACCATGATTGCAGCTTACAAGCGCAATGCGATGAGCGGCAAACCATCCTTCTACCCAATCCATCCGGAAGACTTAAAATTCCGTACATGGAATGAAGTGCTGAAGCCGGAATCCAAAGCAGTCGTATTAGCGATGATGGACACAAGCGGTTCCATGGGCATTTGGGAAAAGTATATGGCGCGCAGCTTCTTCTTTTGGATGACACGTTTCTTGCGCACTAAATATGAAACAGTTGATATCGAATTTATCGCCCACCACACAGAAGCACGAGTCGTCACAGAAGACGAATTCTTCTCAAAAGGAGAAAGCGGCGGAACGATCTGTTCATCCGTTTATCGAAAAGCGTTAGAGTTAATTGAAACAAAATACTCGCCGAACCGCTACAATATCTATCCGTTCCACTTCTCTGACGGCGATAACCTTACATCCGACAATGCGCGCTGCGTCAAGCTTGTGCAAGATCTGATGAAGGTGTGCAACATGTTCGGGTATGGGGAAGTGAACCAATATAACCGCCATTCAACCCTAATGTCTGCTTATAAAAACATCAATGATGAAAATTTCCGTTATTATATTCTGAAACAAAAAGCAGATGTGTTCAATGCGATGAAGAGTTTCTTCAAGCAGGAGGCTGCGGAGAAGAGCAGATAGGAAAGAGCCTTGCGTACAATGGGAGTGTGTATGCAGGGCTTTTTTACTTAGGCTCTTTTCGCAAAGATGGGTGCTATTAGATAAGTAAGGAATATACATGATTTCATGTAACGCTGTAATCCGAATAGGTGGGGAAGGCAGCGGAAGAATCCTGTCTTATCAAGCCTGT
>NZ_AUMR01000113.1 GCF_000430785.1 Ectobacillus panaciterrae DSM 19096 | reverse complement strand
GCGTTATGCACCTTATTATAAAAGAAATCAACTGCTATATCTTGGGATGAGAGCTTTTCATGAATAGGTAAAAAACCCAAATCACCAGCTATCCGAATGATTCCTGTTTCTTTTAATCCCTTCGCCATATACACTTGCCATTTGGAAAATTCTAATTCTTGATCTACATGAGAAGAGTCTACTAATACCATTCCAGCTGATTCTTCAGGATATTTGCTGACAAACATCCGTGATATCATCCCTCCAAAAGAATGACCTACCATAAGAAATGGACCTTTTTCCAAAAAAAGGATTAGTTAAATAATAGTGTTGATTTTTGACTATCTCAAAATAAAAAGAAGAAAATAACTCCAATTGATATTATTTCCCTCAATTTGTTATAATAAAGTGTTTTTAACATTATTGAGGGGGAACATTTTTTTATGTCAATCGAAGTAGGCAGCAAGGTACAAGGTAAAGTAACAGGCATCACTAATTTTGGAGCATTCGTAGAATTACCTGGAGGCTCAACAGGTCTTGTGCATATCAGCGAGGTAGCGGATAGCTATGTAAAAGACGTTAATGACCATCTCAAAGTAGGCGACCAGGTTGAAGTAAAAGTGATTAGTGAGAAAGACGGAAAAACTTCTTTATCCATCAAAAAAGCTATAGATAGACCCGAAAGACAGACCTCTTCTTATTCCCAACGTCCACCACGCCAGGGAAGAGCTGATAGCCGTTCCAAAGACTTCCGTGCAAAAAGCAATTTCCAACCAAAGGAAAGTTTCGAAGATAAAATATCTCGTTTTTTAAAGACTAGTGAAGAGAATTTATCTACCCTCAAACGTAGCACCGAAACAAAACGGGGTGGTAGAGGCGGAAGACGCGGATAACCTGCTGCGTTTTTTAATAATTTATCATAAGCCTGTATAAACTGGCTTGCCTTCTTTATATAACTCAAACCACTTTAGTTCATTAAGACATACAAAAACAACATCAAAGTTTAACAGAGCCATTTTCTTAAATGAAAATTTGGAATCAATATAGTAGAATATGCATTGAGATGGGAGTCTCATAAATACATATTGGTGGTCCAATTCAAAGTAAGGCACTCGATATGAGTGCTTTTACTTTTGTTGAGAACATGATTAGAAAGGAACACACAGCATGAATGTTATTGATTTCAATGCAGAAAGACAGCGAAGACAAAAAGAAAAACAAATGATTACTATTCCAATTATAGAAAGAATCTATGAAGAAGATGGAGAAATTAAATTCGAGATATCAGGAGAACAAGATGTTCCCTTGGCTTGGTTAGATAAATGAGAAAAGAAGCGTAGGCTCTTTTTTATTTTATCGGTAAAAAAATCTTTCTTGGTGGAACCCCATTTTAAAATAATGCCAACAAATAAACAAAAAGTTACAAATAAATGTTGCTTTAGAATAATGCTTGATCAAATTAAAATTAATAACCTTGATAAACGAACAAAAAGAAAGAGCATGTTTTGAAAAAAGATTAATCAAAACACGCTCTTACTATATTCAATTGAATTATTCATTTATAAAAAAGTTTGATCATTTCTGTAATCCTTTTTCAATTAAAGCGCCCGTTAATTAAACAGGGTACACGCGTGTAAATCCTTGTTACTCTTACTCAACACATAATTCTGAGATCTCCTTCCAGCCATACGCAACATCCTCTACCACTGTTCCTCCAAACGTACTAGTCCTATGAATATATTCTTTTCCTCCCATACGTTCATAAAAACCAAGTCCAGATTTATTCTGTTTCATTACCCAAACCATCATAGAATAAATACCTTTTTCTTTAAAATGCTTAGCAACAGCTGAAACAAGCTGCCTACCAACACCTAATCCTCTACATTCCTGTAAGAGATAAAGCGAATATAGTTCTCCATCAAAATTCTTCTCAACAATACTTTTACCTGATGCAAAACCTATAATTTTCCCTGTATCATTAATTGCAACATAAATAAAAGGTTCATTTTCGTTATTTAAAAAATCAATCCATCTTTTTTCTGCATCTTCGTACGATAATTCGTCCAGATAATCGTCAGGTACTAGACCACGATAAGTAGTCCTCCAACTATCAACATAAACTCTTGATACGCCCTTTATATCTTCTTTACTTGCTTTTCTAATTTCCAAGTTAAGTGCCCCCAATGCAAAACAGTAAAATAATAAAATTTATTATAACATTCTTTCTTCAACTCCCAGTTAGCTCAATAAGTGTTATTCCATAAAATGGCCCTTTAATTGAACAATACAGATGAAGTTTAAGAGTCAAAAGAAAAACCCTATATTAATATAGGGTTTTTGTCAAACTTTATTTTAAATTATCAATCTTTATTTTAAATCAACAACACCGCGTATTTTATATATCCCTCTTACTCCACCGTAACCGACTTCGCCAAGTTACGAGGCTTATCAACATCACATTCTCGATGCAGTGCCGCATAGTACGCAATCAATTGAAGCGGTACTACGGATACTAATGGAGATAGTGCTTCATGTACAGCCGGCAATACAAAGCGATCGCCTTCCATTTCCAAGCCTTTCATGGAGATGATGCACGGGTTCGCACCGCGTGCTGCTACTTCTTTCACGTTGCCGCGGATTCCAAGGTTTACGTGCTCTTGTGTCGCAAGGGCGATAACTGGTGTGCCGTTTTCGATTAAGGCAATTGTACCGTGCTTCAATTCGCCGCCTGCGAAGCCTTCTGCTTGGATGTAAGAAATTTCTTTTAGCTTCAATGCGCCTTCAAGACCTACGTAGAAGTCTACGCCGCGTCCGATGAAGAAGCAGTTGCGTGTTGTCGCAAGGTATTCGCGTGCGATTGCTTCCATTTCTTCTTTTTGGCCGCACAGCACTTCCATTGCGTTTGCAATTAAAGCCAGTTCTTGCGTCAGGTCGAAGCCTAATGTGTGACCTTTGGCTTTCGCGATGTCCGTCGCAAGGATTGCAAGCACTGCAATCTGTGCTGTGTATGCTTTCGTAGAAGCTACTGCGATTTCTGGACCTGCATGTAACGGTAATGTATAGTCGGCTTCACGGGATAATGTAGAGCCTGGTACGTTTGTGATTGTTAATGCTTTGTAACCCATTTCGTTCGTTTGTACAAGTACGGCACGGCTGTCTGCTGTTTCGCCGCTTTGTGAAATGTAGATGAAGAACGGCTTTTCAGTCAGAAGCGGCATGTTGTAGGAGAATTCGCTCGCTACGTGTACTTCTACCGGAACCTTTGCATAGCGTTCGATAAGCTGCTTGCCTACCAATCCAGCATGATAGCTTGTTCCGCATGCTATGATGTAGATGCGGTCGCTTTCTAAAATGGCATTGCGGATGTCTTCTGCAAGCTCGATTTCACCATTTTCATTTTGGTACTTTTGGATGATATTGCGAATTACCAATGGCTGCTCATCAGTTTCTTTCAGCATGAAGTGAGGGTATGTGCCCTTTTCGATGTCACTTGCATCCAATTCCGCTGTGTATGGTGCACGCTCGATCGTTTCACCTGCAAGATTTTTAATCGTGATGCTGTTGTCTGTTACAAGCACCATTTCTTTGTCCATCAGTTCAATATACTGATCTGTTACCTGCAGCATTGCCATTGCATCGCTTGCTACTACGTTAAAGTTGTCACCAACCCCAACTAGAAGCGGGCTCTTGTTCTTTGCTACATAGATAACTTCCTTGTTTTCTTTGTCAAGAAGCGCCAGTGCATAAGAACCGTGAAGCATTGTCAGCGTTTTACGGAATGCTTCTTCTACGTCCAAGCCTTCGTTAACATGCTTTTCAATAAGCTGAACGATAATTTCCGTATCTGTTTCACTTGCGAATGCTATATTCTGCAAGTGCTCGTTCTTTAATAGCTCATAGTTTTCAATTACGCCGTTGTGTACAAGCGTAAAACGCTTTGATTCGCATTGGTGCGGATGCGCGTTTGTCTTGCTTGGCACGCCGTGTGTTGCCCAGCGTGTATGACCGATGCCAACGCTTGCGCTCACAGTCGTGTCTACGATTTCGCGAAGCCTTGCGATGCGTCCTTTTTCTTTAAAAACGACAACGCCCTGCTCAGCTTGTACAGCAATACCAGCTGAATCATAGCCGCGGTACTCAAGCTTTTCCAATCCCTTTAATAAAATTTCTTTCGCATCTTGTTGTCCAATAAATCCTACGATTCCACACATAATTGTTTCGCCGTTTTAAGCTACTACCTCTAACAAAAACCTCTCCCTAAAACCTTTTCTTCCGACCATTTTCTGTAATAAGACAACGGGGGCAAGCGTTCCAGTAACGGGTACTTTCCTGCAGCGGTTTGCTAGCCTTCGTAAGCCCGTAACGGCTTCACCTTCCTCTCTCTTGTTAGGTTGTATCCGTAACTCGTCCCGTCCTTTTCCTCTCATCACACTTCTGCCTTTGTCCACAAAGTCACCTTCATGATTTAAGCACAAGTTTTCGGTTGTGATGAACAACCGGGAGTCATCCGCCGAAATCTCGATAAAACTCCTCCTCGTCAACTACCTATGTAGTTCTGGCGCTTTATATATCCTAAAATGAGAAAAAGAACAAACTAATCTTACCCTAACTGGCGTTTGAACGTCAATTAAAATTTATTACGGATAAAAAAATATATGCACAAGAAGCTTGGAATGTGCTTCTTGTACATAATATCAGGCAAAAATATGCGCCTTACTCAGCACCTACTTCAGATTTTACAACATCCACGATACGATTTACGTATTGTGCGCATAATTCTTGTGAAGGCGCCTCTGCCATAACGCGAATTAAAGGCTCTGTACCGGATGGACGAACAAGTACGCGGCCATTTCCATCCATTTCTTTTTCAACGGCACGAATTTCCTCTTGAATACGCTCATTTTCGAGTGCTTGCTTTTTGTCAGTAACACGAACGTTTACAAGCAGCTGCGGGAATTTCTTCATTTCTCCTGCGAGCTGAGATAACGGCTTACCTGTTGCTTTCATAATGTTTACAAGCTGAATGGCGCTTAGCATGCCGTCCCCTGTTGTAATGTGATCAAGGAAGATGATATGACCGGACTGCTCTCCTCCAAGGTTATAGCCGCCTTTTCTCATTTCCTCCATTACGTAGCGGTCGCCGACTCCAGTTTGCGCGCTCTTGATGTCATTCGCTTCTACGGCTTTATAGAAGCCTAAGTTGCTCATAACCGTCGAAACCACTGTGTTATATTTTAATCTGCCGGTTTCCTTCATATATTTTGCACAGATATACATGATTTGGTCGCCGTCTACGATGTCTCCATTTTCATCCACTGCAATTAAGCGGTCGCCGTCGCCGTCAAATGCAAGACCGACATGCGCACCTTTCTCTTTTAAAAATGCAGCCAGCGCTTCCGGATGTGTAGATCCGACACCTTCGTTAATGTTGACGCCATTTGGCGATGTACCCATTGTAGAGATATCCGCTTCTAAATCAGCGAACAAGTACGGCGCCAAAGAAGATGTTGCGCCATGTGCGCAGTCTAAAGCTACATGTAGGCCGGAGAAATCTTCGTCCACTGTTTGTTTTAAGTATTGTAAATATTTTTGACCACCTTCAAAATAATCGTTTACTTGCCCGAGATCTCCGCCTACGGGGCGAGGAAGTTCGTCGATTTCTTTATCCAACAGCTCTTCAATTTCATATTCTTGCTCATCGGACAGCTTGAATCCGTCTGGACCGAAAAATTTAATGCCATTATCTTGAACGGGGTTATGAGAAGCAGAAATCATAACACCTGCTTGCGCTCCAAGAGCTTTTGTCAAATACGCTACGCCAGGAGTAGAAATGACGCCAAGACGCATAACCTCAGCTCCAATTGATAACAGTCCGGCAACGAGAGCTCCCTCGAGCATATGGCCTGATACACGAGTGTCACGACCGATTAAAACCTTCGGACGCTCTGTGTTTTTTGTCAGAACGTATCCTCCAAATCGCCCAATCTTAAAAGCTAACTCCGGTGTTAATTCACTGTTGGCAACACCTCGAACACCATCAGTACCAAAATATTTTCCCATATGTTAATCGCTCCTTTATTTCATTCACTTAGCTTTTCTTTACAACTTCAATTTTCGCATTTTTTTGCTTCAGTTCTAAGGTCACATTATTAGGACTGTTGATTTGGATCGGTACATCGTACGTACCTGGAGCCAAATTTTGTACATTTATAGATGCTTGAATTTGAGAAGCAGCGAGCTTACTGATGACACTGGATTCTCCCACTACATCTACATTCACCTTGCCGCTCTGTGGATCTAGGAAGTTAACATTGAAAGCATCTGTTAAACCAAGTACCTGCAAGGGAATATCAGAGAACGACGTCCTTTCCTGCTTCTGAACTTGAACTGTCACTTTTACTTTATCAGGAGAAGCTTTTGTGACTCCTTTTGGAAGAACAATCGGTGCATCAAATGTTGTACTGCTCGTTACCTTATCTAAATCTATTACAACCCCATCAACGGATTGAATATTACTCAGCACATCGTTTGGCCCGTACAGCGTTACTTGCTCTGGGTCTACTGTTATATTTGTAATCGTTACTCCTTCTTGCAGCGTTCCTTGCCGTGTGACATTGACAGGAACTTTCTTTTCTGGAGTAATGATGGGAACCGTTACGGTTACAGTTGAAGGATTTGCTTGTACATCTAAAGGATTTCCATCTTTATCATATACGACGACTTTTGTTTCCTTCGTTATCGTTTGATCGGCTCCCTTTAAATCAATATAAGCTTTTACTAAGCTGATTTTCTCAAGCTGTGCCTCAGTGCCGGAAATCTCTACAAGCGCTGGTTTTACAGCAGTTTTGTCAGTCATATAGCCTTCTTTCATTTTGTTGCTATTTATAAAGCCTATTTCTACTGGAAATGCCTTCTTAATTTTCTTAGCAATTGTTACCCTTACCTTAGCAGGCAGGATTTTCACTTTTACCTTATCATTAATTCCTTCATATTGCAGCATCACATCATACACCCCAGGCTGATAGCCGTTAAGATTGGCGTATACTTCGAATTGCTGGTTTATTTTTGTAGCAGTAATTAAGTTGCTTTGCCCTTCTAGCGTAAGCGTGACAGACTTTGGCAAACCTGTGACAACATATTCTTCTTGATTATAATGAGCTGCTACTGCAACATTAGATAGCGTTTCTGTTGTTTCTCCTACAGGAAGTCCAGTGGAAGCAGTAATTCCACTGCTTTCTGACGGTTTATCCAAACTGGTAAACATATACAGCATCAAAGCCAGCAATAACGCAAGCCCCTTTAAAAACCAATGGTTGTCCATTAATTTATCCATTACGTCTTTTCCTCCAATTCCATAAAGATGAAGAAGAGACTTTTTCGTTTGTACTCAGCTCTTGCATAAGCAGTTCTCTTAATCGATCTGCTTTTAAATCCCGATGCAGCTCGCCGTTTTTCGTAAGAGAGACTTGCCCTGTTTCTTCCGACACAATAATTGTCAAACTATCCGTCACTTCGCTAATTCCTAGCGCAGCACGGTGTCTTGTGCCAAGTTCTTTTGAGATGAACGCACTTTCAGAAAGCGGCAAATAACAAGCTGCTGCTTTAATCTTGTCGCCTTGCATAATAACCGCACCGTCATGAAGCGGTGTATTTGGTATAAAAATATTAATCAGCAATTCGGAAGATGCTTGCGCATCCATAAAGATTCCCGTTTCAATATAATCGCCCATACCTGTTTCACGCTCCGTAGAAATGAGCGCTCCGATACGGCGTTTTGCCATATATTCCGTTGCTTTCACAATCGCATTCACAACGCTCTCCTTCTCCGTCTCTTCCTGCATACCGCTTCTTGAAAAGAGACTTCCGCGGCCGATCTGCTCCAATGCACGGCGCAATTCCGGCTGAAAGATGATAATAATGGCTAGGAATCCCCATGTCAAGGCTTGATCCATTAGCCATTCCAGCGTATGTAGTCGAAGCAGCGAGCTGAGGATGCGAACTACAATAATAACCGTAATGCCTTTTAACAGCTGCACTGCCTTTGTTCCTCGAATGAGCATAATCAGCTTATATATAACAAACCACACAAGGGCTATATCTACTATATTGCTGAGATAGTTTAAGAACACAGTCATATCTTCAGGCATTCTTACCCTTCCTCCATCAGTATATATTTACAATAACTAATTCATTATAACATACATTATATGTATCACAATTACAAACGGGTGAGAAAAACCGGGCAAAAACCGCCCGATCCTTTTTAGATGGGCATAGTGCGCCTGCCGAGTATAGTAACGGTCAGAGCGCCCTCCCCTGCATCTTTTTACTCAGTATATAGGTTTGGGCTGTATACTGCGAACAGTCGCAAACAGAAAAAAGGAATAGAGAGCATTGGCGCGGAATTTTTATACTTATCTTTCAAGAAAAACGAAATCTTTAAGGGGCAGACCGAACATAAAAGAAAATCTTCTATTTCCTTGCCTTAAAATTAAAATAAAGCAGCCTAGGCTGCTTTATTTTAATTTTTCTCCAAACAGCGAACCCATTAAGGCAACCGCTGTAATAGCTGTCTTATTCTTTTCATCTAAAATTGGGTTAATTTCAACAAATTCTGCAGATGTGATAATGCCTGACTCAGCAAGCATTTCCATTGCCAAATGGCTTTCTCGATATGATAAGCCTCCGATAACCGGCGTTCCTACACCTGGTGCATCGTGAGGATCTAAACCATCTAAATCAAGGGATAAATGTACGCCGTCTGTATGGGATAAGTAACGAATTGCTTCTTCCATAACTGCTGCCATACCCATACGATCAATCTCATGCATAGAAAATACTTTAATGCCCTCTTGGCGAATAAATTCTTTCTCTCCTTCATCCAAAGCGCGCGCACCGATAATGACAACATTTTCTTTTTTCACCTTAGGATAAGCCCCGTATAAGTTTGTCAACAGCGGATGACCATATCCTAGGCTTGCCGCAAGTGACATGCCGTGAATATTTCCAGACGGAGATGTTTCTTCCGTATTTAAATCACCGTGTGCATCATACCAAATGACACCTAAATTCTTACGATGCTTCGCAATTCCTGCAAGCGTTCCTACCGCAATGCTATGGTCGCCTCCGAATACGAGAGGAAAACTGCTACGCTCTATTGCATCATCTACTTTTTCAGCAAGTTCTTCGCACACTTCTACAACTTGATTTAAGTTTTTCAGCTTAGGGTTCTCCCCAGATGTATTCCGTTTTGGACGCTCGATTACAATATCTCCCAAATCTTCCACATCATATCCCAGCTGCTCAATTCTCTCAACGACACCGGCATAGCGAATTGCACTTGGCCCCATATCTACACCGCGTCGAGTTTGTCCTAAATCCATTGGTACACCAATAATAGAAATTTGCTTTGTCATGTTTATAACCCCCTGTTCACTAAATATTTTAAATGTTTTTTACACTTGACTCAACTCGACATTTTTATGAATATATATACATTATATGCATTATGATTTTTTATGAAATATTTAGTATATCTATACCTAATAAGAAAAAAATGTATAAATTCTTACATAAAAAAGGGGAAAAGGTACCTCTGCACAAGCGGCACCTTTTCTTTATGACTTACTTCCCAATTGCCAAATCATAGCTATATTACGCTTCAGACCAGACATTCTCTCGCCCGGTCTGAAGCGCTTCTTCCAGACTTACAATACTTGGAACAACACTGAATACTGCATCTATGCCATGTTCATATACGACAGCATCTGTTAACGATGGAACAGTCCTTCTCCACCATCAGCAATTGGAATTTTAAAGTATTCCGCACTAGGATATACTTCTCGAAATCCAGCTTCAATTGCGTTGCAAACCTCTATAGAAGCCATGCTTTCTTTATAGGAGTCTGGTGCTATTACAATCCGCATAATGCTCAATCCCCTTTATGCTTGTATTATCCCAAAGAAAGGAAAGGATTATCCAAAAACAAAAAAAGCTGTAAATCCATAACCGGATTTACAGCGAATTATTGTGTGTATGTAGTTGGTGGAGCCTAGCGGGATCGAACCGCTGACCTCCTGCGTGCAAAGCAGGCGCTCTCCCAGCTGAGCTAAGGCCCCAATATGGAGCGGAAGACGGGATTCGAACCCGCGACCCCAACCTTGGCAAGGTTGTATTCTACCACTGAACTACTTCCGCAAAATATGAGCCATGAAGGACTCGAACCTTCGACCCTCTGATTAAAAGTCAGATGCTCTACCGACTGAGCTAATGGCTCATATGGCTGGGCTAGCTGGATTCGAACCAACGAATGACGGAGTCAAAGTCCGTTGCCTTACCGCTTGGCTATAGCCCATTAATATCATTTCATGAATCTGCTTCGCAGAATTCACATCGAAGTGTACTCTACAAAACCTCATAAACCTAAAAAACAAACCCTTACGAGTCTATTTTCTTCAGCTTGTCCGTTTTTATGAAAATGGTGGAGGGGGACGGATTCGAACCGCCGAACCCTGAGGGAGCGGATTTACAGTCCGCCGCGTTTAGCCACTTCGCTACCCCTCCGAA
>NZ_AUMR01000112.1 GCF_000430785.1 Ectobacillus panaciterrae DSM 19096 | reverse complement strand
TTTTCTTATCAGCCTGACTATGATCTTTTAATGTAAAACGCAGACGTGTGGCACAATGCACAACACTAATTATGTT
Organism: Ectobacillus panaciterrae DSM 19096; assembly: GCF_000430785.1. GTDB lineage: Bacteria > Bacillota > Bacilli > Bacillales > Bacillaceae_G > Ectobacillus > Ectobacillus panaciterrae. The sequence goes on along the minus strand of NZ_AUMR01000112.1, from coordinate 10,656 downwards.
TTGTTCTCCACCGACCAATTGAACTATTTCCTTCGCTAAGCTTTGGTAACTCAATTTTATCTCCTCCTTTTATAGTCTAATTTCCTATTAAGCTCTAACCTTGATTAACTGTTCGTATGGTAAAAAACTTAATAAAAAAAACCTAAACCAAACAATCAATTTGAATGTTTGATTTAGGTTTTGCCCTTTGAGTTACAACCCTAAGATCATCCGTTATTATTTTTTACTACTCTTTCAATATGAATCGTTAAATAAATCATTTCTTCGTCTGTTAATTCGTATGTGTAAGAGCTCTCAATAAACTTCTTTATTTTCTGTGAACACTTATAGGCCTCTGAATATTTTTCCTTTATTACCTGATATAAGCCATCATCTGTTGTACTGTTGTAATGATTTCCCTTGACTAACCGTTGTGCGAAAAACTTAAGATGGGTAATAAAACGATAGAATGGTAAAGAATTTTCATTAAACTCGATCTTAAAATGATATCTAACCATCGTTAATATTTCTTGCATAACCTTCGTCATATTTTTTACAATGGGCATCTCTTCATTCAATTCAGCATTAACAATATGAAGGGCTAAGAACCCTGCTTCATCCTCAGGTAGAATGACACCAAATTGTTCACACACCATATTTAATGCTTCTAGCCCAATCTCATATTCTTCTTTGTATAATTGCCTTGTTTCCCATAGTAATCCGTTTTTAATAGGAAAACCATTTCTATAACGCTCAATTGCAAAGTGTATATGATCAGTTAAATGAATATAAATGCTATCGTTTAATTTCTTACCTAATTTCATCTTTGCATATGCAATGATTTTTTCGGATATTTCCATATATTCGATTGGCATATCAGCAATTAAGGTCTTGAATTTTTTCATTATATCTTCGTTTTCTAAAGTGAAAATTTTATCTATTTGTTCCTGATTAATCTCCTCTCCAACTTGTTTTTTAAAAGCTATTCCTCGTCCGATGATAATTATCTCTTGTTTATCTTTTGTTGAAATAACGGCATTATTGTTTAATATTTTCTCTATTTTCACTTTATCACCTCCGATAATTGAAAAAGGCAAAACCCTACCTTTTTCTAAGGTAATCGGTTTTGCCTGATTTAACAGTTACAATCCGTTCTGTATGCGCTTACCCTAAGATAACATATGATTTTTGGATTAGCAATATATTTTTTTGAAAAATTAGGAATACTCAACAATTTTGATTCATTTGTTCAATAGGCAACAAATCGTGTTCATTTAACCATTGAGAGCATCGTGTTTCCATTTATAATTATAAACAAACGTTGATTAATCAATCGATGATGATTTTCTTTGTTGGGAGCAATTTTTTTACTTATGGTAGTTTCGTGATAATCCTTGTTCATCTATGTTATTTTCCAAACAATTGTAAGAATAAATAAGGAGACGTTTTGATGGGAAAAGGGGTTAAATCCACACTTTTGTTTATACTGGTGATTTCATTGTTTCTAACAGCTTGCAGCAGTAGTCATAATGAGAAAAACACCAATGGGGATGATACTGCAAATACAAATGTAAGTGGTGAACAAGTAGTTAAAATTGATGAATCGAACAAGCAGAATAGTAAGGATTCTGCAACTGATAATGGAGGTTTAGAGTTTATGGAAGACATAAAAATAAAATTGACATTCAACAACGAGGAAGTAATTGTGAATATGTATGATAACCCAACAAGCAGAGATTTTTTAGCACAACTTCCGTTAACAATAACCTTCGAAGATTATGCAAGAACCGAAAAAATTAGTTACCTACCAAAAAAACTATCTACAGAAAAAGCGCCATCAGGCAGTGATCCTTCAGTTGGAGATTTCACTTATTATGCTCCCTGGGGAAATTTAGCTATATTTTATAGAGATTTCGGGTATTCAAACGGACTTATTAAATTAGGCAAGATTGAATCTAGAGTAGACAAGCTTGAAAGTATTAATGGCAATTTTACAGTTCAAATTGAAAAAATTGATTAAAAGCAGAAATTAGGAGGTATATTTTTGGCTAAACAAAACAATTTGCTGATATTTATATTAATCATCGGTGTTTTCGGAATTATTAATACCGAGATGGGGGTTATTGGCATATTGCCTTCCATTGCTGATCACTTTCATGTCAGTGTATCAAAAGCAGGATGGCTGGTGAGTCTTTTTGCCCTTGTTGTTGCAGTATCTGGTCCAACGATGCCTTTATTGTTTTCGGGTATAAATCGAATGTAATAAAATTTCTTACCCACAATAATGTAAGCTATGTTGTTACTACTGTCAAAAAGCATACTTTGTGACACAGTACAGAATGGAAGGAATTCTGTGTGTCATAAAGTATGCTTTTTTTACTTTGAAGCTAGTTTATTGCTCACAAACCCTTAACGTTATTTGTATCAGCCGACTACATCCTGTTTTGAAAAAGCCGTAAAACTAAAGCAAGTAATGAACGCGACAATAGATACAATCATCCCAAACAGTAAGCCAATAGCAGCCATGAATGTATCATCGCCAGGAAAAGCAGGTTTTAGAATAATCCATTTATATAAAATGAAGAGAACCAGAAATAAATAGAAGCTGCTCCCTAGCAACCCCATCTTCAGCCGGTCTTTTCTTCTCCCCTGCCAGGATCTATTTATAAATACCCACGTCAAGATACTTATCACCACAGCCAGCGCCATGATAAAAAGATGCAAAAAAAGAAAAGTTTTTATGTCGATTTTTTTAGTTGCATTTATATAGGAATTTATTGGATATGTATATTTTATACTCAATATCCATTAATCTCCACATGGAAATGACATACGGCGTGGTAACTTCCGATGGCGGCGTCTTATATGGATTGGATACATGGTGTTCATTCAACTTCATTAAAAACGAACGGAACGAAAAAAAAGTGGCTATTCAAGCTCTAGGCTGTTGCCATGGTTATTTTTCCTACTTGCTAAATCTTTGATTTCATTATATCTTGAAAAGTGAATGCAATAATTTGAAAAGTGAATGTATTAATCTTGAAAAGTGAATGTAATAGTTTTCTAGTTTAATAGAAAGAAACATTGTATAAAAATTTTTTCCGCTCAAAAAAAACGAAATAATATTCAGATAAAAGGAGACCCATCATGAAGAAGTATCTATCTCGAATCATAAAAATAACCTCTTTACTTTTATTCGGGGTCATCGTATGCAGTATTTCCATTCTGTTTGGAACCTCATACGGACATAGCTTACGAGTCATTGCCGCTGAGAGTATCTTGACCTCTCAGCATCGATCCCTGGCCAAATTTACCTTTTTGCCGCAGAAGGAGCTCGATGATTTATTAAACTCCATTGATAACCCTGGGTGGGCAAACAGCATAACGGGTAAAAAATCACTCTCCCAGAAAGAACTTGAAAAGAAAAAAAGCCTGCCTCTTGTTGTTAATGTTGAGACGATTAAAGAAAAATTTGATGACCACTATTTTGAAGGAAAGCTTATGACTATAAGTAATCCCCTGAATGTAAAGCTTGTCACACAGCAAGGTACGCAGGGGAACGATGTAGGCGAAAAAATTTATGTCATGGCCAAACGAAACCATGCTTTGGCGGCTGTGAATGCCAGCGGATTTGCTGATGAAACAGGCCATGGTGGCGGAAAAACCGCCATCGGCACCGTCATTGAAGATGGCCGCGTCATCAATACGGCCGGCACTGCCGATACGAGCAGCATCATTACCGGATTGACAAAAGACGGGCAGATGGTAACGGGATCGTATTCCGCTAATGAATTGTTGAAAAAAGGCGTGGTATCGGCAGCTGGATTCATGCCGCAGCTTATTGTAGACGGAGAAAAGATGATTACCCATGGAAACGGCGGCTGGGGCTACGGACCAAGGTCCATTATGGCACAAAAGCAAGACGGCACCATCATGTTTCTTATTGTGGACGGAAGACAGACTCACAGTATCGGCGCTTCTTTAAAGGATTGTCAGGATCTTTTATACGAGCGCGGCGCTTATAATGCCATGGCGATGGATGGAGGATCTTCCGCCACGATGTATGCAATGGGAGATGTTTTGAATATACCTTCCACCTTGTCGCACAATTCCCGCTACTTGCCGAACGCCTGGATCGTTACTGCAAATCCTAATCAAAAAGTAGAGGTGTCCATTGACGGAACCCCTGCCTCGCAAAGCCAAATAGCTGACATCATCAATTCGTCGGCTGTTGCTTTAGAAGAAAAATAAAAGAACAGGTATTACCATGTTTACTATATGAAAATAAAAAACACCTCTTTGATTTATCCGAATCAAAGAGGTGTTTCGCTTTGTCTCGGAAACATAAGCGGCATATGCATGACAAGCGGCGCAAAAACAGCGTATACTAGACGCAAACAAGTTCTTACTTACAAAGGAGAGAGCGCCATGAACCTGAACGCTAAACCTGACTGGATTGGCACACCCCGCCAGCATGCATACGAAGAAAACGGCATACAGCACAAAGCCGTTTCCGTCGATTTTACGCTGGAGAACGATGACAATCGCTATAAGCTCGTGATGCAAACGACTATTCGAGACGGCGTATCTTCTGCAAGCTATGAACTAAAACAATACGGAACGGCACCGGGACGGCAAAAGCCGTTCATGATGGATACGGATTACGTATGGGAGGATCAAACGATTCCTCTTATTGATACGATTTTGAATGATCCTTATGTGCAATCCTTTTTGTGAACCAGCAAGCTGTGTTTGCTGGTTCACTCGTGTACCAACATAGGGCATTTCTGTCCTTTTCCATCTCCTCTATTTTTAGTCTTCCTTTATTTCAGTTTTTTCCAGCATATCAAACGTCACAAACCAAACACGGTGCCCATTCTTATAAATATACAAAAACTAAACTCTGTTGTTTTTTATTCTTCATAAATATCGGCTATAATGAAAGGATGAGAATTCTTTACGGAGGCGTATTATGCTGCAACATTCAATCGGAAAAGAAGACATATTGCAAATAGCCGATATGATAATCGAGAAGCTGGATCCGCAGGCAGAAGAAGACCGTGTCCGTATGGCAGCCGGCCTGCAGCTGTATCGGGAAGGCCGTGTATATAACGTGTCCTTTGCTGAAAATGTGCTGGAGGGTATAGCGCAGGATGAGGGACGCATTCTCACGGTGCAGCTGCCCTTTCACAATATACCGGAAAGCCACTGTGACTGCTTCACGCCAGGCTATTGTGAGCATATGGCAGCGGTGCTATTTTATGCGGGGGCAAGCTTCGGTTTAGTCGGCGATATTATGAAGCGATTTAAAGATAAAGGAAAACCGAAGGATATTATTCCGCAGCTGAAAACAGCGAAGCAGCTCCTGCAATCCTCTTCATATGAGGATATGAATTATGAAAGCTGGATTCGTTATTTTGAGAAGGAATATGAAGGATTTGCGAAGGAACAGGCTCGTTATCCGTTTCGCCAGTCCTACTTCCTTATGAATATATTCGAAGAGCTTTACATGAAGCTCGTCCGCAAAGCGCCGCGTCTTGCTGTACTCCGCGAGCTGTTTGAGCTGAATGCGGCTTTGTTCAGCTTTAGGAAGCTCCTGCAGGCAGCGGAAGACTTTGAAGAGAAAAAGGTCCACTCCTATTATAAGCCAGCTGCGATTGCGCACCGTTTTATAGATGAAGTAGAAGCCATTATAGGCAAGCTGACGATGGGCGCGTTTCCGATGGCGTTTGATGAACTGCTTCAAGAAACAGCTGCGACCGTGCACACCATGCTGTTCTCTCACTCCCTGAACCTTCAGGAACGCTACTTTTTATATCGCCACATCTGGAGCGAGCTGTTGAACCGTCCGCTCTGGGTGCGAAATGAAGAGCTGCGCATAGAAGAAGAGCTGCAGCCTTTGCCGAAGCATTTAGCTGCGGCGCACCTTGCATTTCTTCAGAAAAAAGACGAGATCGCGATGACTCATCTCGACACGCAATCCGATATGCTTGTCGGCTTGTATTTTTATTGGATTGATGAGCTGTGCGCTGCCATGCAGTGGGAACGGGTCCAAAGCTGGCTTTCTTTTGCCTACAAAAAGCTGAAACAATATTTGGAAGCAGGCGAAGGTCCTTCCTTAAAACGGGATATCGTACGGTTATACTTGTCTTCCTATTCGTCCTTTGCCCAGCATACAAACGAACACGCCGGATATGAAATGATCATTCAGGAGCTCCTGCCCTACAGCTTCTTTGAATACAATCAATATTTGCTGATGAAAAAACAATACCGAACTTGGACAGAACTGCAATTGTTCATGGGGTTTGAGACGCTTGAAGGATTAAAGGAAGCGGTAAGAGAGGTGGAAAAAGAAGATCGGGAGGCTGTCCTTCCTCTCTACCACCGTGCAGTCATGCAAGCGATTCATATGAAAAATCGGCAATCGTACCGTTTGGCGGTCCGGTATTTAAAAAAATTGCGCACGCATTACAAAAAGCTGAAGCGTACGGAGGAATGGGAGCGGTTTATTACAACGCTGAGCGCTTCCTTCTCCCGCTTGCGCGCATTGCAAGAAGAACTGCGGAAAGGAAAGTTGATTGATGACAACAAATGATATCACGCTTCGTCTCGAACAGCTTGAGGACGGCTTGTTTCTATGGGGCGAGGATGAAGACGGCGACACTGTGAACGTTGCAGAATGGCAAGACGATGCGCTTGCTTGGCATACCACTTCTTTTTACGGGACAATGCAAACCGAATACTCCCATCAAGAGCGGGAAGGTCTGTTGCTTACGCCGCCGCAAGCATTGGAGTTTATCGGGATCCGCCCGTCCAATTCATTTGTGCCGATTCGTTACGGGACAGAGCTCGCCGCTCTGTATGAATCAGCGCAAATTGCCTGGGATGATTACAAAGAAGGCTTGTTTCTCCCAGATATTGCGCATTGGGCAGAAGCCGCCGCGTGGAAGCCGGAGCATGTAACGCTTGCAAATCCCTTGTCTCGTCTCTTCTCGGATGCCGTCACCTATACGCTTATAATGGAACAGCCGCGCAATGAGGATTGGGAAAAAGCGCTGCGCTTGTACGAGCATCGCGATTTTACCTTGAAACAGCTCGCATCGGCGGTACACGAAGACGACTGGCTCACGAAAATCGGCTACTTAGAAGACGACACGCCGTTTACAATCGGCCTTCGTTTATTGGAACCGCAGGAAGACTATGAAACGTGGAAACTGGAAACGATTCTTCTGCCAAAGCGTGGCGCACAGCGAACGTATGTGTATACAGATGAAGCATCCTTGCCAAAGCGCTGGAAGTCTTTTCACGACCGTATCGTACAAACCTATCATGGCTGGGAAAAGCTCGTGCCGTGGCTTGTTGAAGACGGTCAATTGCGCCATGAGCTGTACGAACAGGAAGCATGGAAATTTCTCACCGAAGCCAGCAATGAGCTATTGGCAGCCGGGATTGATATTCTATTGCCTTCCTGGTGGCAAGCGCTCAAGCAAACAAAGCTTTCCTTGCGAGCAAAAGTAAAAGGTGACAGCGCTCAAGGTCAATCCTTCTTTGGCATGAACACGCTCATCAACTTTGACTGGCGTATCTCTACAGAAGGCGCGGAGTTATCCGAACTCGAATTCCGCAGTCTCGTCGAACAAAACCGCCGTCTCATTAATATTAACGGTCAATGGATTAAGCTCGATCCGGAGTTTATTGACCGCGTGAAAAAGCTCATGGATAAGGCGGACCGGCAAGGCCTTGAGATGAAGGATCTTCTCCAGCAGGAGCTGCTTCGCAATTCACAGACAGAAGAAATAACGGAGGATGATAACCTGTTCTCTGAGATCACAATCGAGCTCGATAACTATTATGAGGGCTTGCTGAATCGCTTGTTGGAAATTGGCCAAGTGCCCGAACGCACGATGCCGGACAATCTGCATGCGGAACTTCGTCCGTATCAGCATAAGGGCATCGAATGGCTCTTATATTTGCGCGAGCTTGGCTTCGGCGCCTTGCTTGCAGATGACATGGGCCTTGGGAAAACGCTCTCGACCATCGCTTATATTTTATATGCGAAGGAGCACGGCTTATCAACGGGACCCGCACTTGTTGTCGCACCTACCTCTGTACTCGGCAACTGGCAAAAGGAAATCGAGCGCTTTGCGCCGAGCCTGAAGGTTGCGCTTCATTATGGAAGCAACCGTGCGAAGGGGGAACAGTTCCGCCCTTCCTTAGAAGGAAAGGATATCATTCTCACCTCCTACGCCCTTGCCAATTTGGATGAAGAAGAGCTCGCCTCCTACAAGTGGAGCAGCATCGTCCTCGATGAAGCACAAAATATTAAAAACTCTCAAACGAAGCAGTCCCGCGCTGTCCGTCATTTGGATTCGTGGCATAAAGTCGCTTTGACGGGAACACCGATGGAAAACCGCTTATCCGAGCTGTGGGCCATTTTTGACTTCCTGAACCGCGGCTACTTAGGCAGCCTGCCGCAATTCCAGCGCCGCTTCGTCACGCCGATCGAGAAGGACCGGGACGAACAAAAAATCCAGCAGCTGCAGCGCTTAATCGCACCGTTCCTGCTGCGCCGCACGAAGCAGGACCCGGACGTCGCGCTCAATCTTCCGGACAAACAGGAACAAAAAGAATACTGCCCGCTCACCGTCGAACAAGCCTCCCTGTACGAGCAAATGGTGCAGGATACGCTTACGAACGTTCAAACATTAACAGGCATCGAACGGCGCGGCTTCATTCTCTTAATGCTGAACAAGCTCAAGCAAATCTGCAACCACCCGGCGCTGTATTTAAAAGAAGACGAACCGACTGGCATTAGCGACCGCTCGATGAAAATACAAAAGCTGGCGGAGCTCATGGAAAACATCCGCGACCGGGACGAAAGCTGTATCATCTTCACACAATACATCCGCATGGGCAACATGCTGAAGCAGCTGCTTGAAGAACAAACGGGCGAGCCCGTTCTCTTCCTGAATGGCAGTGTCAAAAAAACGGATCGCGACCAAATGATCGAACAATTCCAAAGCGGCCGCTATAAAATCTTCATTCTCTCTCTAAAAGCGGGCGGCACCGGTTTGAACCTGACCGCAGCCAACCACGTCATCCACTACGACCGCTGGTGGAACCCGGCTGTCGAAAACCAAGCGACCGACCGTGCCTACCGCATCGGACAAAAGCGGTTCGTGCATGTGCATAAGCTGATTACGACAGGGACGCTAGAGGAAAAGATTGATGAAATGCTCGAAAGAAAACAAGCGCTGAACAATGCGATTATTACGAGCGATAATTGGATTACAGAGCTGACGACAGAGGAATTGCAGGAGTTGTTGGGAGTTTAGGAATAGAGAAAGATTCATGTACAAAAAGGTTGTCTCATTAGTTATGAGGCAACCTTTTATTATGTAAATTTTAACTGCAGCCGAAGACGAGGCTACATTTCTAGATGCTGTTACGTTTGACCTCTCTCGAATTGTACCGTTTACTATCCGATTTCAATCATTTACTATCCAAATTCACACATTTACTATCCAAACCTCAACTTTATACTGACTCTATAAGTCAGTTATATAGAATCTGCACCTCACTATTTATGCAATATAGTTTGCTATCTCAATAAGGTTACGATCAGGATCTCTCACGTAGACAGAAAGGATTTTGCCGATAGCGCCAGTCCGGTATACCGGACCTTCTACAATATCTACCATGCATACATGTAAATGCTCCTTCACTTTTTCAATGGGTACATCTGTGATAAAGCAAAGATCACAAGAACCTGGGGTAGGTTTATTCGCTTTAGGCTCAAACTCTTTGCCGCTCTCGTGAAGATTGATCTTTTGCTGCCCAAATCGAAGAGCCTTTCTTCCTTCTCCAAAGGTTACGATTTCCATGCCTAGAACTTTAGTGTAGAAATCACAGGTGGCTGAAATGTCCTTTACAGTTAATACAAGATGATCCAAACTATTAATCTTCATATTAGCCTCTTCCTTTCTGCAATTGATTTCACTAGATATGTATTACAATCCATATAAGCAATCTTATCGGAAGCTATGTTAAGCCATATCCAGCAGCTCATTCTCTGAGATGACCTGAATCCCTTCTCTTCTTAACAAGGCTGCTGTGACTCCTTCACCTGGAATTTTGGAACTGGAAAAAGTACCATTATAAATCATGGAACTTCCGCATGATGGACTGTTCTCCTTTAAAACAACATAGGAAGCATTGACTTCTTTTATAATTTCCAATGCTTTATATGCACCTTGTACATACAGCTTCGTTACATCTCTGCCGGATTTGTCAATCACCTTGGCTGAACCATCTAGTACATCAGCACCTGATCCGCCAATGATTTCAGCCGATTCTCGAGGAGTCGGGAATCCTCCAAGAACTTCTGGGCATATCAATACAGCTTTATTTTGTTTTACCAATTCTTCAATTTTTTCTACGAGACTATGCGTGCCATTATAGCGGCACCGAATCCCTGCCAAACACGAACTTACTGCAATCATGAAAATGCCTGGTTAATTTGAAATGTATAAAAACATATAAAACCATCTCAAACCAACCAGTCCTCCCCTCTCATTTTATTTTTTAGAACCAATATATGTTTTGAAACCTCCAGATTAACGTTACAGGTTTCAATCCATAACGCTTTAGGATTTTACCGTCTGTCGTGGTCATATT
>NZ_AUMR01000111.1 GCF_000430785.1 Ectobacillus panaciterrae DSM 19096 | reverse complement strand
TCAGATCAAGGTGTTCATTATACAAGTCCTATCTTTCAAAAAGCAGTAAAGAAATTAGGGTTACGCCAATCTATGTCAAGACGGGGAAACTGTTGGGACAACGCACCACAGGAATTATTCTTTGGCCATCTTAAAGACGAGTCCTCTATTAAAGCATGTACAAGTCTAGATGAGTTAAGAAAAGAAATTAAACAATATATGATTTATTACAATCACTATAGATACCAGTGGAATTTAAAAAAGATGACCCCTGTTCAATATAGAGATCATCTTCTTAAAACTGCCTAGGTTTTTTTTAATGTCCTTTACAAAGGGTACACTTTACAATTTAATACTGAGAAATTAGGCTTTTTCGTTGCTCGATTAAAGCGCCCGATTGTTGAACAAGAAAAGCTTATTTTTTTTAACATAAGTAAGGATTATCGGTAATCAATAAAGTGATGATTATTTAAAAATCCTGTCTAGATCCTTAATCCACTTTCCTTTAAACTTAGATGTAAAACCTCCAACTGAATATTCACAGGTTCTTCTGGGGGAATATATATTATTTACAGTAATCGCTGAAGGTTTACTCATTACATATCCTGTTCAAAAGTGAAAGTTATTTCTTTACTATTTCTATGCTTGCTATTATATCTCTCTAAATAACAAGCTAAGGCTGCATTGGATGTGCCTGTGGCGCTTTCTTCTGAAATTCCATAGGCGCGAAATTTCTAGTGCGCAGGAGAATCATATAAAGTTTCCAGTGGAAATACATGATACCCCCTAGCTCCATATTCCTTAGTTACTTCACGGATTTTCTCTAGTTAGTTAATCAATTCCATAAATTATTATTAGACCCTAGCCTAATTCTTCATCCACATCTATGACCACCAAGGAAATTCGTTAAATATTTGAGAGCGGAAGAAGGCAGAGTTAAACGAATAACTTAATAATATGTAATTGAAATCTTCTATTAATACTCTAGTATTTCTTTAGCTAGGTCTAGGAAAGTTCTTAATACCGTCGAAACCCACTTATCCCTGTGATATACCATTTGTGTAACCAAATTAAAAGGAGCCCCACCCCAATGAAGTTCTATTAATTGCTTTCTGTTCAACTCCTCCTCAACAGTAATCCTGGGAAGCAACGTTATCCCCAGTCCGCTTATTGTCAATTGTTTGATTGTTTGGATACTGCCCGTTTCCATTATGGATTTCGGAGCTACCCCAGCATCATCGAGACTTTTCTCCAAAAGATTGCGGTAACTGCATCCTTTTTCAGCAACGATTACAGTGTTGTCAGCAATATCTTCGGGATAAACTCGATTTTTGGTAGTAAGCGGATGTCCCGGAATGGCTAGTAAAACTAAGGGCTCGGGAAGTTCCAATTCAGTAATGAACTCAGAAGCATTTATTTTCTGACCAATAATAAAAGCAACATCAACCTGATTTTCTTTTAGCAATGTTTGACATTTATTATTATTTTCCATTTTTAAAATAATTTCAACCGCTTGATTTTGCTCATGGAATTCCTTTAATAGGTGAGGGAGCCTTACAGCACAGAGCGATTCATTTGCCCCTATCGTCAAAGTTCCCTTTAATACATCTGATGCTGCTAAAGTATTTTTTGCTTCATCATGAAGTTCTAGTATTTTTTTAGCGTAAACAAGAAACTTTTCCCCCTCAGCAGTCAAAGATATGCTTTTCCCTAATCTTTCAAACAAATGAACTTCTAATTCTTTTTCTAACAGTTGTATCTGAGCAGTAATTGCGGATTGCGAATACCCTAGGTAAGCTGCTGCTTTTGTAAAATTATTCAGTTTAGCTACAGTGATAAATGTATTTAATTGGCGAGACTCCATCTATATACACCCCAAAATCAATCATTTATTTTAATCATTATCATTCAATTTATCAATTTTACTGATTATTAGTACCATGATATCATTCATGCTAGCATTAGTTAGTATCTTTTCAAATTAAATCAGGGAGGTCAATTTATGATCAATTTTGCTGCACTTCTATCCTATGTTTTTGTTTCAACTTTTACCCCCGGACCAAATAATATTATGTCTATGACTAACGGAATTAACTTTGGCTATAAAAAATCCTTTAAATTTGTTCTAGGTGCTACTTTTGGAATGGCTGTCATCATACTATTGTGTGGTTATCTTAATTTATTTCTATTTAAACTTCTTCCCAATATCAGGCTGTTTATGGAATTATTTGGTTCGGTATATATAATATATTTGGCTGTTAAGATACTCAAAAGTAGTTCTAACCCAAATGATACTAATGATGCGAGTATGAGCACATTTAAAGCTGGAATGCTTATGCAGTTTATGAATCCTAAAACAATACTTTATGGTATAACTGCGACTTCAATTTTTATTATTCCCTACTATAAATTAAACATAGTATTATTCATATTTGCTATATTTCTAGCATTCATAGGGTTTCTATCGATGTCCTGCTGGACTCTTTTTGGTGCATTATTTCAAAAATTTCTTAGTCGGTATAGAAAGCCTTTCAATGTTATTATGGCATTGCTCCTAATTTATTGTGGATTATCTGTTCCTGAATTGAAACATCTAATTCATTTATAATATTTTTTAAATCAACAAATAGATATCGATTTTATTAAAAATAAATATATGAAAACGCGATTTTATGTAGCTGAACTATTGCATGGTAAAATTCAGGGGTTTAAGCTCCAGATTCCCCGAGGGAGAATACTTTCTGTGGTGCAAGTTACCTGATGTTCTTAAATTATCAGAATTCACAAAAAAAACAATTCCTGTATGGTGTCCTAATAATCCCCGGTGATTTGTCCTATCCTAACAGGTTTATTGGTGAATTATATATACATCTCAATTTCTCCTGCCTATCAGAAAAAGATATTACTAAACGAGTAAAAAGAGGAATCAATGCAATAGGGAAATGTTCAAATACTTCTCGCAGTTCAAAAGCTTCTCTTTATTCAACCATCAATCCGTTTCTTTAGGTGGCATGTGGGTGTTTCATTTGCCACTATTTTATAAGGGGGTTAACATGAATATTAAATTTTCAAAAAGAAGTGATACAATTCAAGCTTCTGAAATAAGGGAGCTATTAAAATTAATAGGGGCCAGCGATATTATTTCCTTCGGAGGCGGGCTTCCTGCAGAAGAAATATTTCCGGTAGAGGAAATGAAGGTTATTTGTGATGAAATACTGTCGGAGTATGGTGGGAAAAGTATGCAATATGCACCCTCTGAAGGATACGATAAGCTTAGAAAAATTATTGTTGAAATCATGAGAGAAAAAGGAATCAATGCAGATCTGGATAATATACTGATTATTTCCGGATCTCAGCAGGGCTTGGATCTTACTGCAAAGGCATTTATTGACGAAGGCGATACTATAATCTGTGAAAGTCCTACATATCTTTCTGCAATTAATGCCTTTAAGCCTTTTTTTCCAAGTTTTGAAGAGATTTGTATAGATAATGAAGGCTTAATTCCAGAAGATTTGGAGGAAAGACTTAAAAATAATAAAAATGTTAAGTTTCTTTATACCATACCGGATTTTCAAAATCCAACAGGAGTTACATTAAGTCTGGAACGACGAAAAAAAATAATTGAACTGGCCAGCAAATATAATATTTTGATAGTTGAAGATAATCCCTACAGTGAATTAAATTTTACTGGACAATATCTTCCTTCATTAAAGAGTCTTGATACTGAGGAACGAGTTATCTTTCTGAGCACCTTTTCTAAAACTGTTTGTCCTGGATTTAGAATTGGATGGGTTTGTGCTTCAAAAGAAATTATACAAAGATACGTTTTGTTTAGACAAGGCTCAGACCTTCATACAAATATATTTTCTCAGATGCAAATTGCAAAGCTCTTTGAAAAATATGATGTTAAAGCAAATATAAAGAAAAATATAGAGATTTGCAAAAGTAGAAGAGATACTATGTTAAATACAATTAAAGCCGAATTTCCTAAAGAAGTTAAATATACTGAGCCTAAGGGAGGTTTTTTCCTCTGGGTTACACTACCAGCTTATATGGACAGCGAGGAATTATTAAAATCTGCATTAAAAAACGGTGTAGCTTTTATTTCAGGAGAAGCATTTTTCCCAAATGGGGGGCATAAAAACACCTTACGTTTGAACTACTCAAGTATTAATGAAGAAAAAATAAGAAAAGGAATTAAAATATTATCCAATGTTATTAAAGAAAATATGCTATGAAATAATCAAGATGGATATCAATATTTGAAACAACAATGTGTTGAAACATTCCATTATGACCTCGGTAGCCATTCATACAGCGCAAAATTAGCGCTTCACTATAGAGAATGAAAATGGTGAAAAACCGTCAATACAACGCCGTATGCGGTGAAAGCCTCACGTACTGGTATAAATGGGGAAAAGGGAGAGATAACTTCAAACCCTTACCTATCCATATTAATAAGCCTTATTCCATTAAATGGCCCAATTCAAAAAGACACGCCTGTATATATGCGCGCCTCGATTCTAATTAAAGATTAATTTATGTAGCTTTCAAAAATATTTACTATAAAAATCGTGTCGCAACTTTCCGCTCAGCTGAGCATATATTCTCGTGGTTTCACTCTTCTCATGGCCAAGTAAACTTTGTATTACTTCAAGTGGCGCACCGTTGTTAATCATATGTGTAGCATAGCTGTGGCGTAATTGATGAGGATGAATACTCTTTTTAATCCCGGCATGATTCGATATACGTTTGATAATAAATCTTAGGTTATCAATACTCATACGTCTTTTTGGCCTTCTTTCCGTAATAAACAAACAAGGCTCCTCATCATCTCTTTCATCTAGATACCTTTTTAACCAAATGGAGCAACGGGTATTAAAATACACTTCTCTTTCTTTATCACCTTTTCCATGTACAATGACAGAATTCGTTGAGAAGTTAATATCGTCACGATTCAGTTTTACGACTTCCCCAATACGGCAGCCAGTAGAATACAAAAATTCAAATAATGCATTCTCCATTGAGTTATGACATGCTTCCCTAAGATGTTCAATCTCTAGTTCTGAAAGGAATTTTGGAATTCTTTTACCTAACTTCGGTTCTTTTAATTTAGCAGCAGGGTTTTTAAGAATAAAGCCTTCATCATGTGTCCATCTAAAAAGTGATTTGATGCAACGAACTCGATGTCCCAAACTAGATGGCTTTAAGTGTTCTCCTGTCTCAATTAAGTAACCCTTTAGTTTTTCTGTAGTAAATTCACTCATGCTAATGTCACCGAAATAACGTAATAAGAGACTATGTTGAAAACAATATGTTTTTAAAGTCAGAGGTGAATATCCCTCAATTTTTTTATCTAATTGATACTGTTCACAGGCTCCTGATAATAACATTACTCTTCACTCTCCCATGCTACAAATCAATTAATCTAGATTCTATTATGTTCAAGGAGAGTCTTTTTTATACGCTCGTTATTCAACAATCGCAGAAAACAAAAAAATACCTAACCATAAGAACACTTGAAATACAAGAAAAAAGACGCTTTCTTTATAAAGAATAGCGCCCGATTGCCGAAGATCAACTTATTATATAGAAAAGATCATCCATTTTTCTTTTTTAATGTCCTGCCATCATTGCAGCATTCGCGTCTTTTGTTTCATCATCTGGTTCATGTTCCGGCTGTTGTTTTGGTCTACTAAGGATTGTTCCTAGAAGTGCCCCAGCTAATGCAATCCCTGCAGCTAGAAGGAATGTGTCACCATAGGCAGCAACGGCTGCTTTAATTGGGTTAGCTGTTTCTGTCATATGATCAGTGATTCTTGACGTTAGGAACCCAGTCATACCTGCTACCGCAAATGAAACCATTACTTGTTGAGCCGCTGTTGTTAATGGTGTGACACGACTAACAAGATGCCTTGGAGCGGATTGAAGAACATGGGTATTAATCGCCATCATGGATAGACCCATTCCTGCGCCCATCATCACTAAACATGTAATGATAAATCCAGTAGTTGTATCCATAGAAATTCGTGAAAGCATAAATAGCGCTCCAGTAATAATAGACAAGCCTGTTATGACTAAAGGACGAGCACCTATTTTATCAAATAAACGCCCTCCGATTGGCATCATAACACCTGACGCTAGAGCTTGTGGAAGTAGAATTAAACCAGTATCTAAAGCACCGTAACCTCTAACTGTTTGTAAAAATAACGGGACAATAATCATAACCCCAAATAAAGCGATTTGAGAAATCCATGCAATCACAATCCCTTTTCTAAAGTCAGATGATCCAAAAACTCTCAGCTCCAATAAAGGCTGCTTTTGACGAAGTTCGACGAAAATGAAAATAATGAGAGCAACTCCACCTACAATTAATCCGGTAAGAGTTTCTGTTGAAGACCAGCTTTTGCCCCCTTCACTCACTCCATAGGCTAGCATTGCGAATGCGATAGGTGCTAATATGATTCCTAAAAAATCAAGTGATGGAACGGTCTTACGTTCAACTTTCGGCAAAAATTTCATTCCAACCAATAGTGCAATAATACCGATTGGCAAATTAATAAGGAAAATCCAGTGCCAAGTAACGTATTCTACAAGATATCCTGCTAAAACAGGCCCTAGTGCAGGTGCTAATAGCATCGGAACCCCAAGCGTTCCCATTACGGCCCCAATTTTATCCGGAGGAGCAAGTCGGAAAATCATGGCCATTCCTATTGGAGCAACCATTCCTCCGCCCAGCCCTTGAATAACCCGATAGATGATTAGCTGTTCAGGGTTTTGTGCAACAGAACATAGAACGGAACCAAGCGTAAACAAGGCGATCGTAATTAAAAATATCTTTTTTGCCCCAAATCGGTCCGTCATCCAACCAGCTAAAGGAATGACAGCTGCTAATGCAAGCGTATAACCTGTTATGGACCATTGCATGGTCGAAACATCAGACTTAAAATCTTCCACTATTCCAGGAAGCGCAACATTCATCGCCGTACTATCAAGAATTACCATTATCATACCAACAATGACAGCTAGTAGTGGTCCTATGATGGTTTTAATGGAAAATGCTTCATTGTTATTTTCTTTTTTTGTTGACATACGAAATTCATCTCCTTTTCTAAAATTCCAGTCTTCTAGAAGTTTATTATGTTTATGACAGGATTTCCTCTTATTTGTTTTCAAAACAGGATTCCATGCTTACAGTTTTTTCACTAAAACCCAAAAGTTTCTTTAAATTTGCCACAACGGCCAGATCAGCATAGCGGTCGTTTAAAGAAGCAGCTTCCCAGTCCACAAGCCAGAGCCGAACCCCATCAAAAAGAATATTTTCAGGTTTCAGATCGTTATGACACGAAACTAAATTCTGCTCATCATGACTAGGGTAAACATTTGCAACTTGTGTGTATAGTTGGAACATCTCCTCGGTCATACTCTCCGGAAGAATTTTAGCATCCTGAAATTTTCGAATGAAACTATCGACAGTATCAAGAGTATCAATGTAATTCATAAGCTTGGGGAAAGGCGGCAGCGAATGCAAATGGCGAAGTAAATCAGGTAACTTGGTTTTTGCCTCACCCGCCGGAAATGGTCGAACTTCCACAAAATCTGTGATTGAAATTCTGTCTTTTATATTCATGTACCATATGCGGGGAGCAAGTCCCGCCACGGCAGCAACCTTCATGCAAGCGAACTGTCGCGCAGGATCGCTCATAGCATCAGTACTAGTGATGATACGAAGTAAGTATGGGTTTCCCTATACAACAATGCGAAAAACAAGGGCAGATGTGAGGCCAGTGGTCAATCTCCGGATATCTTCGTATTCACTCACTCCAAAAGTGGTCTGTAAGGCGTGTTTAACGGCATTTAGTTTTGTTTCTGGTATCATGTTATCTCCTCCAAACTTCTATTTTTATTAAGTAGTACATTAAAAATAAGTATTCCTAACTAGCCACTATTTACGTCATGGTCAGTAGTAAACTCTTTTGCGTAACGTTGCGCAAAAAGGAGGTCGGTTCGCCTATGCTGTAAAGCTGCAAGTGATGCATAGCCCGGGTGCAGGCGGTGTAAAACAATCTGCGCAGGCTTTCATCGCAGTATATTTGCGCCGATACGTCATAAATAATGACAGCATCGAATTCGATGCCTTTGGCCAAATACGCCGGTATGACGACAACGCCTTGCTCGTATTCAATCGAGCCGCTCTTCACGAGCTTGATTTCTTCGACGCTGCTCAGGGCCTCGTATGCGGCGGTGCATTCCGCAGCGGATTTGCATATAATCGCGATCGTATTATACCGCCGCTTCCGCAAGTCTGCGACTTTGGAAGCGATGCAGCGGTGCAGTTCGGCGCGATTGGACAATTGTGTCAGCACAGGCCTCTCGCCATCGCGTTCAAAAGCGGTAATCCGTTCGCCGTCGGGTACGAGCCCGCGTGTAAATTCGACGATCGGTCTTGTGGATCTGTAGCTGCGGGTCAAGTTGATCGCAACCGTTTCATCCGGTCCGTATAAGCCGGTAAGCGTGTGGAAATCAACCATTTCGCTAGCATGGGCAAATATTGCCTGGTTAAAGTCACCGAGCACGGTCATTCTTGCCGAAGGAAACAAACGTTTCAAAAACTCAAATTGAAACGGAGAATAATCTTGCGCCTCGTCTACAAGTACATGTTTGATCGAGCTGTTCGTTTGAAAGCCTTGAATCAGCTCTTTCATAAGTAAAAACGGAGTAGCATCTTCGTAAAATAGTTTTCCTTCGTCCAGCATTTTCACAGTCGATAGGCAAATATCCGCCCACTCCTCGGGTGTTTCCCGATCCATCCACTGTTTGATCTGGGCGGGATCGGTAAAAAGCTGCTTGTATATTCCCTTAATGTTGACGAAACGAAACGCCTTGATCCGTTTTCGCAACGGCTTTAACTTCTGGCGAACAATCAAGCGGGCTAACGCTTCAGGCTCGATTTCATAATCATGAATCGACTCTCCTTTAAAGCCGCGTTTTTCCGCTAAGTAGGTATATGCCTTATGGTAATCCTCATTGCTAAGCAGTTCGATTTCCTCCTGTACCCATGGCTTAGTCCGTTCGAGCTTCTCGGCTTCATCTATTTGCTTAATTAGCCAATCCTTCAATTTTTCAAGTCTGCTATGAAAGCGAAGCGAGGTGTCGCTACTATAAAACTTTTCAGCGATTTGTTTAGCAGTAACGATTGGTTTTCCTCTGAAGATAATCCCTTTGAATACCATTCCGGATAATTCCAGCGACTCCCTGTATGATTTGATCACCTCAAAAAAACGGGTGGTAGCCTTGAATCGGATGCTCGCAATCCTTGTTCCGTATAATGGGTTATCCACTGCAGTTAAAACATATTCCAATTGATCGTAAGGATTCTCAACTTGAAACTCACTTTTCAGCCGATGATCCAAGTATTCCTGGAATGTGACCTGCTGCATATTCTCTTCGCCGAGTTCTGGCAACACATTGGAAACGTAACTATTAAACATCGAATTAGGCGAAAAAAGAATGATTTGATCGGCATTCAGCATATCTCGATATTTATAGAGCAAATAAGCAATCCGCTGCAGGGCAGCCGATGTCTTACCGCTGCCAGCAGCGCCGTGTACAATGAGCATCCGCCCGCGATCGTGCCGGATGATCAGGTTTTGCTCCTGTTGAATGGTGGCCACTATATTGTGCATATGTTTGTCTGTACCTTTACCAAGAACCTGCTGTAAAATCTCGTCACCAATAGTGAGACTGGTATCGAACATAGATTGGATAATGCCGCCGCGGATGAGATATTGCCACTTTTTCTCCAGTATGCCATGAATGACACCTCCAGGTGTAGCATACTTGGCGGGACCAGGCTGGTAGTCGTAGTAGACACTCGAGACCGGAGCCCTCCAGTCGTAAATAAGGAAATTTTCTCCGCTTGTATCCGTGAGCGTAGAGATGCCGATATAGATTCGTTCCGCAGTTGAAGTTCCTTCTTCAATGAAATCGATTCGACCAAAATAGGGCACCTCTTGCATACGCCGCAGCGCAGATAATCTCTTGGATGCATGTCTATGGGTGCTTTGGCTTATGGACAGAGCTTGAGCCTCTTGTCTCAAGCCGATGATGGTCTCAAGATAATCGTCGAAGGTATCAATATTAACCTTTACTTCATCCCAAAAGTGTTTGCGGATATTCACAACTTCCATCCGACGCCTGGAAGTTTCGTCCTCCAATCTATTGATTTGCTCTGTAATTGTCTCAGTTACGCTGTCCACTCGTTCTTGCTCCTGGCGAAGTTCCATGTTCATATCAAACACTCCTTTAAAAAATAAAAATAGGGGTTGACTGGAAAGGATTTTATGGTGTATAATTAAAATAGGGATAATTTATACAAAAATCAATTAATGGTGTATCTATATAAATTTACCACAGTTTCTCATTTTTTTCAATGTATTTACACGACCACTGCTATGATGGATCATAATTGTTGCAAATTTAAAGGAAAAAAAACCTATTTTACAAGAAAAATGACTCACAAAAAATGATATCCAAATATACGATCATTTAGTGGTAGCGTCAGGAAACCGCGTTTACAACGTTAAGGAAATTCCAATATTAAAAAGCCCAATTTCTTAGTACAATGTACCCTATTAAGTAGACACCAAAAAAAGTCTACCAATAGGGTACTTTTTTGTATAATTAAGAAACACAACTAGAGATAACATGGAGACGGGAAAATAATGAGTAAAAAGATTTTCACAGAGAAAGAGACCAAGCAGTTATCAACTAATAAATATGTTAAAGCAGTTGGTACAAAAGGAATCACTTATACAGATGAATTTAAGCGTATTTTTATTTCTGAAAGAGAGAAAGGAAAGGCTGCGAGAGAAATATTTGAACATTGCGGGTTTGATCCAGAGGTTTTGGGGATGGACAGAATTTATTCCGCGAACAAAAGATGGCAAAAGG
>NZ_AUMR01000110.1 GCF_000430785.1 Ectobacillus panaciterrae DSM 19096 | reverse complement strand
AAACACGTATAAGCCTGGAGCATCTCATATGGGTGTATATCTCGGAAACGGCGCATTCGTGCAGGCGGGAGACAATGGCGTCGCTATAAGCAATCTTAGCAATTCCTACTGGAAGAGTCATTTCTTAGGCTATACAAAGCCTTATTAAGAGATTTACAGTTTGATAGAAAACGCGTCCTGCTTGGCAGGACGCGTTTTCTATATAAATGATTTATAATTTCGACGTTTTCATTTGCTATTTCGAACAAAACGGCATTGGCACTTACTTCCTCTCTCTGGTTTACCCTTGCATGGGCCACTACAAGGGTTTGACCGCTTCTGCACGTCGCCGGATGCTCTCGCCCCACTATAAAAAGACATTTTTTTATTCAGTTATATATATAAATACAACTATTAAGACTGCAATCTATAAGAAAAAAACCGAGTTTCCTCAGTTTTTTGATTTAAACAAACGTTTGATTAGACCGCTTATGCTTTCATTTCCATTCACATATTCTATTCATTCTCAAATTTCGCCATATGCTCTCGAGTCGGCATACCGCCCTGCGCTCCCAGCTTCGTGATGGACATACCTGCAGCAGCGTTCGCAAAGCGAATCGCCCTCTCCAGTTCCTTTCCCTCCGCAAGCGCAACTGCCAGCGCGCCGTTAAATGTATCTCCCGCTCCTGTCGTATCTACAACTTTCGCCTTAATACCCGGTATGCGTACCGCGTCCATTCCATTATGGAATCGAACGCCCAACTCTCCTTCTGTCATCAGCAGCTTGTTTGGATATTTGGCCAGCAGCTCTTCAATCGGCGATGTGAAATCGTTCAGCACGACGCGGCATTCATGCTCATTCGGCGTCAAGTACGCCGCTTTTTGTATCATTTCTTCCGGCAGCCGCTGCGCCGGCGCCGGATTCAAAATGACTGGTACGTCCCGCTTTTCGCAAAGCTCCAGCACGTACTGCACCGTATCAAACAGAATTTCAAGCTGCAGAAGCACCATGTCCGCTTTTGCCAGGACATCCTTCGCTTCATCAATCAGCCTCCGATCCACAAGCCCGTTCGCACCTGGTACGACAACGATGCTGTTGTCGCCCTCAGCCAATACAATGTGCGCCGTTCCGGTCGTTGTCTCTGCAATAGTTTTCACATTTTCCGTACAAACTCCCTCATGTCTAAAATTAGCCTGCACCGCTTCCCCGTACGCATCCTCTCCTACAGCGCCAATCATAGCGACATGGGCGCCCAACCGTGCAGCCGCAACCGCTTGATTGGCCCCTTTGCCGCCGGGTACAGTATGAAAGGCCTGTCCAATTACCGTTTCACCCGCTTTAGGACGCTTTTCGGATACCACTACTAAATCTATCGAGCTGCTTCCTACAACCGCAATATTTTTCATCTTTCTCTCTCCTTCCCATGCCTTTCTTAAGAATAATTCCATAATATAAGAAGAAAATCCGCCTTACAAAGACGGATTTTCCTTTTAAAGAAAAAGCAGAGATTCCCCAATCTCTGCTTTTCCCCTACGGTGCTTTATATAAGAATATACCCCTATTCCCGCACGTGCTTGCTCTGTATCCCCGCGCCCGGCTCCCCAACCGAAGCAGGTACAAAACAATTAGTTTGATACAGAAGACTTTTCCCGTTCTGTTTCCGCCTTCTCATCTTTATGTCCGGCAGCAACACCAGCCGTACGATGCGTGTTGGCCTGACGCTTTAAGCTAATTTGTTTTAATTTTCGTTCGTATTTCTTCATAGCTGTCTACCCTTCCCTGAAGATACGGACGTTTTTGTTAACGCTTTCAACGAAAAACAAAAAACAAACTCCCCTTATCATTCCGTAAAATTGACGAGACAAAACTCTTATTCCAAGAGGATTGTAATCGCTTCCATTTACAACTATACTCCATTTCGCGCATTTCGGCAACCATTCTTTTGCAAAAAAATAGCAAATATAAAAATTTTCATAATTAAGATAATTATGTTTGCCATACTGCTACCATAGCGTTTGCGAAAGAAGGAGCCGCTATCGCTCTTATTATGATGAGCAGAAGATACAAAGAAAATGGTTAAGAAATACAGGGTAAACGATCCATGTAATCGGCGGAGAAATTGTCAATGAAAAGCTTCGTCTCGACATGAGACAGAGCTTTTTTGACATCATTTTCTCTATTCCTCGGGAAATAGACAAATTTTGTTACATACCAAAATTTTGAAATCATCTTTTTTTGTAGGAAACGACAGGGAAAAACGAAGATTTTCCCTATTTTTCTTTGTTACAAACCGTTAAGAGAATATTACAGTTCCATTTTGATTGTGTGATTTTACCATTTACTAAAAAAGAGATTGCTATAATGCGAGTAACACATGATGGAAAATGGAGGTAACGAATGAAGAAAGTACTAAGTATGGCAACAGCAGCAATCTTTGGGTTAGGGTTCTTTACAGCTACTGCAGATGCAGCAACAGTTGTAAATACAAGTGTATTAAACGTTCGACAAGCTCCGAGCACAAATTCACCCATTTTAGGCAAAGTGACAAACGGTCAAACATTACAAGTAAAGAATCAAGCAAATGGTTGGTTAGAAATAGATTTTAACGGACAAACAGCATACGTGAGCGCACCATATACAAAAGACGACGGCGTGTATTACGTGAACGCTACTGTACTAAACGTACGCTCAGGCACCGGTACAAACAACAGCATCATAGGCAAGCTTGCAAATGGACAAGCAGTCAAGGTTACAAATGATGCAGGAAACGGCTGGGCTGCCATTGAATTTAACGGCGGCACAGCGTATGTATACAAACAATACTTAAGTGCCCAAACAGTTAAAGCTGCACAAGAAATTCAAGTAGAGGCTACTGCGTACACACCTTACGATGAAGGCATGAGCGGCATTACCGCAACTGGCATCGACATCCGTAAAGACCCGAATATGAAGCTTATCGCGGTCGATCCGAAAGTCATTCCGCTTGGCTCTAAAGTTTGGGTAGAAGGCTACGGAGAAGCCATTGCTGGCGACACAGGCGGCGCGATTAAAGGAAACCGCATTGACGTATTAATGCCTACAAAAGATCAAGCATTCCAATGGGGACGCAAGACTGTAACAATTCGCGTCCTTGATTAAGGCTGATTGTTTTTAGGAAGCATAAAGAACCCCTGCCTATTCGGCAGGGGTTCTTCTGTTCTATATATAAATGATTTATAATGTCGACATTTTCATTTGCTATTTCGAACAAAACGGCATGGGCACTTACTTCCTCTCTCTGGTTTACCCTTGCATGAACCAAGGGTTTGACCGCTTCTGCACGTTGCCGGATGCTCTCGCCCCACTATAAAAAGACGATTTTTTTATTCAGTTTTATATATACTATTTTCATTCGAGGTTTTATACACTCGGCAACTTAATATAAAACGCGGTTCCCTTTCCAATATGACTTTTAACTTCAATGGTCCCCTTCATGGATTCGATGATTCTATAGGATACCATCATTCCTAGACCGGTTCCCTTCTCTTTTGTAGAAAAATATGGTTCACCCAAACGCAGTATTTGTTCATTAGTCATACCACAGCCTGTATCTTGAATAGTGATAATGACCGTTTTCCGCTCGCGCCTCGTCTGAATCTTTAAGGTGCCTCCCCCCGACATAGATTCAATTCCGTTCTTTATAATATTTAAAAATACTTGTTGCAGGTTTTGAACATTTCCTTTTACTTCACATGGCTCTAAATTCTTGTAAATTGTTATAGGGCTCCCATTGCTTAATGGGTGAACTATATCAATAATTCTAAGCAGCTCTTGCTTCACATCAATATTTACAATATTTTCAGAAGAAGGTTTAGCAAACGTAAGATAATCGCTAATAATAGCTTCTGCCCTATCTAATTCAATAAGTGCATGGCCAACATACATCTCTTTCTTTTCATTAGATAATCCATCTGTTCTAAACAGCTGTAAGAATCCCTTTACAACTGTTAACGGATTCCTTATTTCATGAGATATACCGGCAGCTAATTGACTGACTACTTCCATTTTCTCAAGCTTAATCATCTTGTTGCTTAAGCTTATATGATCCCGCAAAGTTTCCACTACAAATGTAATGAGCATCGTGCCAACGGAAGGAAATAGAATAAAGTTTATAACATAACCAAATGTTATCTGAAAATTATTAATCAGCTTTGCCTGTATGGCCGCAACTGTCGCGAGCAATATATATATTAGTGCAGAGAATAAGATTCTTTTTCTTTTTTTCATTTGAGCATAAGGTCTGATAAAGAAAAGAGCTAAGAAAAACATAGTAATATACACGATAACAGATATAAAAGTATAGCCATAAATTAAAATCCTGAAAGTTATCAATATGCCTAATAATATGATCCCCACCGGCCAGCCCCCATATAGGATTCCTAATACAAACGGGATTTGCCTCATATCATGGATACAATTTTCAATTACATCAATAGGCGACAGCATACATAAAACAATAGAAATACCAGCTGTAATGACAATTACAGCTTTCACGTATTTTTCTGGCACATACCTCTTCTCGACCAGGAAAAAAGCTAAGAAAATACTTATTAATATATAAAAGAAATTGTTTATTACATCTTGATTCAGTATAAGCATATGGATTCACCTAAAACCTTTAATTTATATAATACAGAGCACTTTAAGTATACTACAACATGCTTATTCGTGCTGATGCTAACCAAAACATACCAAAAATTTATATTTGTGGGCGTAAAACTACGATACCTTTAGGTTCGTGGTAGTTCACAGTCCCAAATGAGTTTGGGCTTATAAGATGTGATTTTACGAAAAAAGTGTCCGATTTTGAATGAGACTACAAACGCTCTATCTAGTACTTCTCTAAGCATAAGAAAAACCTTTAGCAAAATCTACCAAAGGTTTGAATTTTCCATTGAACTTACAATAGTCGTCTTATCTTTATAATCACATACTAAATTTTGCTTAAAAGTAAAAATTTAACTATATCAACTTATAAAAAAACATGTAAAAAGAAGCATAAGATTGCCGTTTTGGCAAACTTATGCTTCTTTTAGTTTACGGCAGCTTTATGCTTCCAATACGAAAAATTGGCTCAATAATCCATCAGTATCAGTTCACATAATTCCCGTTATTGGAAGTGGATATAGTTTACTTATTTAACAATACAACTACTTTGAAAATACATTAATTAGGGACGCATTCTATTCACTCAACTCTTTATTCAAGTCGAATCTTTATTCTTTTTTTCGTGGCACCTTTATTTTGAATTTTGATAACAGAAAAGTTCCCAATTTCAGTGGTATTATTGACATGAGTTCCGCCACAAGCTTGCTCATCAATATCATGAATTTGAACGATTCGGATTTCACTCAGAGAAGTTGGAAGTAAGTTAACAATAGTTTTAATGATACCTTCTTTTTGCTCTGCTTCTATTCTACTAATCGTTTTAGTTTGAACACAATGTGATTGCGCAATCAGGTTCTTTATCAATTGTTCTAATTGCTCAAATGGCACTTTTTCCATCTTCCCATCAGGGAAAGCCAACTCTAGCCTCGCGTGTTCGCTTTCAATTTGACTACTCATAGCTAAAGCGCCGTAATGTTGATGTAGATAGCCTGCAATCACATGCAGTAATGTGTGATACCGCATATTTTGAAAACGCCAAGACCAATCAATTTTCATAACGACTGCCTGCTCTGTGTTATGCAATGGACGGTCCAATTCATGAATGATTTTACCGTCTATTTTTTTTATTTGTATTACTTTATAGGTCTCTTCACCTTGGTGAATAGTTCCTCGGTCGCAGGGTTGCCCGCCGCCGCCTGGATAAAAAATAGTTTGTTCAAATGCAACAAATCTGTCATTTGCTGTAACAACTTGTGTTTCAAATTCCTTTACATAACTATTCTCTCCGTACAATTCAATTTTCACTTTCAAACATCCCCTTAACTTGAAAACACAGTTATCCCAATGGCAACCGCAAAAGTAATTAAAATAACTCCAAGCCCACGGTCAAACCAATGCATATACTGCTGATAGATTTTTTTGAAATACGGATTTGAAATCAATACAGCTAACAAGATAAACCAAAGACTTACCGCTAGCATAATTTCTCCACCGTAAATCCAATGAACCCAGCTTGGTGTGTTGTGTCCGATAAATTGTGAAAACACACTTAAAAAGAATAAAGCCGATTTAGGATTTAACACATTACACAAAAATCCTTCAAGGAATCCCTGTCTCATAGATGGTTTTAAAAGCTGTTCTACACTTACATCATATAAATTTTGCGATTGTGCTTTCGAGCGAATGCCCTGCCAACCTAACCATAGTAAATAGGCAGCACCAACAAGTTTCATGATATGAAATACAACAGGCATCTTTTCTAATATGATTGTAAAACCTAAAACCGTATAGGTGATATGAACAATCAATGCACTGGCAATGCCTAATGCTGTGACAACGCCATATTTTCTTCCTATCCCTAAACTGTTTTTCATCACTACTACAAAATCAGGTCCAGGAGATAAAGCTGCCAAAACACCAATTAAAAAAATCTCCACATACATAAGAACATCTCCTTACTTCTTCAAGTTCTGAACAATATAAGTTAGTAGGTCATCCCCTTGCCAGAATGAATTCAACGTATCATTTCCTAATTTTTCACTGACAATCTTCATCATCATATCGTGCCGAATATACTCTTTAGCTAACAGAACTAGCATTGGTTCGGTGGTTTGAATAGCCTGTGGGATTTGACCATCAATAAATCCCGCAATCAATACCTCTTGGTTATCCTGAATCACAATTGTTAATCTTTGACCCATTCTATGTTGTTCAATAGAAGACGTATCTCTGCGGTGATAGAATGTGTGCCCGAAAGATGCCGTTTCCTGATTGGTAAAGAGCAATGAATACATCGTGATTCCGTTTTCCTGCACTTCTACGGCAGAACTACGTAATTCCTCCAATTCCATCTCCCATGCAGAAAGCCAAACCTCCTTGTTTGCTGTTCTCATCAACTTTTCTATGGAATGAATGATTTGCTTACGTCCTTCAATATGCTTAATTACATTGACTGCTGCCGGCTTTTCAATCGCTTGCAATTCTGTTTCTAAAACATTGAATGTTTCTTCTGCTTGCTTTTTTCGACTCATCATCAGTTCTTTTACCGGAACTGGAATATAAGTTGGCGGTTCAGTTCGTAACTCTATAATCGCTTCTTTTGCTACTAATTTTGAAATGACTGCATACACCATAGAGCGCGGCACGCCACTCTTTTTGCTAATTTCGTAACCATTTATGGCTGATTCCTTCAACAACGTCATGTAAACCTTTGCTTCATTTGTTGAAAAACCAATTGCCTCAAACTTCTCAATTAGATGTTCCATAGCGGCTCCTCCTTAGTAGTAATTAATATCACTACTATAATCAAGATAATATTTTGTGTCAATGAAAAAAGTAGTGATATCTCTCACTACTTAAATGAAACCTCTATATATTTAACATCTTTTGTTTTCTAGCCATTATGCATCGTTAGGTAAACAAGGATTAATGTATCTTATATTTATGTTCAGTTAACATAACATGTCATTATTAGAAGCTATCTTCACCACCAACCCCAAATTTATCAACATCCTCCGAAGAATTACCTTCACCTACATATGCAGTTTCTTATTCATCCCATTATAGC
Organism: Ectobacillus panaciterrae DSM 19096; assembly: GCF_000430785.1. Lineage (GTDB taxonomy): Bacteria > Bacillota > Bacilli > Bacillales > Bacillaceae_G > Ectobacillus > Ectobacillus panaciterrae. Next base: position 3,423 of record NZ_AUMR01000110.1, on the reverse strand, counting down.
AGTAGTTTTCAGCAATCATTATCGTTATTTCCTGTGCTCCGTATGTATAAAAACCTGCATAAACTAATGGCAAGCTTATGAGTAAATTATTAATTCGCGGCAAACTTATGCTTCCATTTTTCATGAAAACTCGTGGAAGTATGTTTAAAAACAAGAGATTTCTGGCAACTTTATGCTTCCTGTTTTGGTAAACTTATGGGTAAAGTGACAAAACAAAACTCATCCAGAAAAACGCAACGCTCAAAAATAGAAAACAGAGGCTGCGCGCCTCTGTTTTCTCGAGAAAAAGTCCAAAATTCCTATTTAAACCACGATCCAACAATAGGATATCGAAAATGACGACCTTGAATCGCACGGAGAATCCCAATAATCGGAGCTATTAAGGCCATTAATCCAAAAATAATCAAAAACGGAATTCCAATTAATATCCAAGAGAAGAAAGCCGAAACAGTAATTAAAGCCCAAATGATAAAATGAAATACCAGTGCTTGCAGCGACAAATTTTTAATTTCTCGATCTGAAATAATGAGATATACAACAAAAGGAACTAATACAGGTGCAAACCAAGTACTAGCATGAATGAGTATTTTAAGGCCTTTGTTATCCATGTAAGATACACCCCTCTCTAAATACATATTAATGTAATTACAAATTATAACAAAGTTCATCTATGTACAAGTGAATAAAAAGCGTCTTTTGATAGTGGGGCGAGAGCATCCGGCGACGTGCAGAAGCGGTCAAACCCTTGTAGTGGTCCATGCAAAGGTAAACCAGAGAGAGGAAGTAAGTGCCAATGCCGTTTTGTTCGAAATAGCAAATGAAAACGTCAAAATTATAAATCATTTATATAGAAGCGGTTAAACCTTTGTAGTGGTTCATGCAAGAGTAAACCAGAGAGAAGAAGCATACCATACTCCCTTTTCGTTGCACATAGCATATGGAAATGTCGAAATTATCATTCACTCATATATAGGTGCTTCAAGCACCCCTAACCCATTCGATTCGGTACCGTTGACATGCTCAGTTAACATAACAGGGGTGATTCGAAATTGCATGTCGAATTTAAAATAAAAATGTAGAAATGTGTTGAATTTGTTTTTTTGAAAATTTATAATGTTGATACAGAAAAAGACTTTCCAATACATTGGATAAACATAAAGAATAACAACGGTGATTGCATAAAACAACGAGTCTTTTCTTTACATAAAGGGGTGAGAAGAGAATGATGTTAAAAACGTATTTCTTGAACGAGATGGAAAGAGAAACGTACGAGAAGGAGATTCTTCGTCGGATTAAGGGTTTAGATGAAGAAGACGTGATGCAACTGGATGATAAGGTTTTAATAAAAGTACATGATACATGCGTCAAAGAAAAAATTGGAGCATAAGTAAAAAAGGGTTTGGTGCAAAAAATATATCAAACTTGGACATGTTGATACTTTAAACCTAAAAGGGTAATTCCTTATTGCAAGGAATCACCCTTTTTTACTTTACATAACATGAGTTATCGGAATTCAATGTATCTATATACAACTGAATAAAAAAACCATCTTTTTATAGTGGGGAAAGAGCATCCGGCGGAGCATAGAAGCGGTCAAACCTTTGTAGTGGTTTATGCAAGGGTAAACCAAAGAGAAGAAGCATACCATACTCTCTTTTCGCTGCACATAGCACATGGAAATGTCGAATTTATAATTCACTCATATATAGCTTTGTTTCAAATGAGTAACTTTTAAACTTTTGTCCTTTTTTCGCCATAAAAATCCCCCCCCCAGGATACATACATAGATTACCCGAAGGTTTTATCCATGTCTATCTTAAGGGGGGGCACATCATAAGACCTGAAGGGATTTCGTGTTCACATCGATTCTTAAAACCAGCATTCTTCAAATAGAACGAAACAATCCGTACATTTCCAACGGCACGATTGGATCCTTGTCCATGACTAACCCACTTAAACTCGTTTGATGAAGGGCAACGTCGACGAGCCATGCCGTTAAAGGGGCAACATTCATCGTTTGCATCTCCTCCCAGCTAAAGAAGCCCGCACGATCAACCTCTATCCCATCTGCTTGAGGTTCACCATCAAGATATTCCATGGAGAAGGCTATATACACATTGTGAACAGCTCGCGGTAGGTCACGTATGGCAATAATCTTCTTAGCCCGTGCACGTATCCCTGTTTCTTCCTCTATCTCTCGTTCAATAGTTTGTTCAATGAATTCCAACTGTTCGATATAGCCTCCAGGCGTTGTCCACCTTCCCTTTCCTGGATCTTGTGCTCGTCGGACAAGCAATACCTTTCCATCTTTAAATACACAAGCACCCACTCCGATACTAAAATCTCCCCAATGAACAAAATCACAGCTCGGGCAAGCTTTACGGTCTGCTCCACCTATATTTCTTGTTTCTAATCTCTGTCCGCATGAAAGACAAAAATTTACTTTTTCCATGTTCATTCTCCTTTGGTGCATCATCCATCTTATCTTTTGATGTCATTTACTATTAAGTTTAAAGGTTCTGGTACAAGAAATATACCTTTATAGATACATTGCCGCAATGGTATGGCTTTCAGCATTCCATTTGTGTATCAGATATGACAAAAATTTTATAAAATCTTGCATATTTTTCTTTGATTGTTGTAACGTAAATTCATCAATTTATGATAATATGAAATAGATACACAAGAACAAACGTTCTTACTTATTAAAATATAAGGAGGAGAATTATGAAGATTAAACTAACGAGTGTATTTGTAGACGACCAAGACAAGGCCCTTAAGTTTTATACGGGGGTTTTGGGCTTTGTAAAGAAAAGGGATATTCCGGTAGGGGAAGCTAAATTTTTGACAGTTGTCTCGCCCGAAGCGCCAGACGAAGTGGAGTTACTTCTTGAGCCAAACGGCAACCCGGCTGCCAAGACCTACCAAAAAGCTATTTTTGAGCAAAGGATACCTGCAACAGCATTTGTTGTTGAGGATATTCAAAAAGAGTACGAAAGAATGAAAAAGCTGGGTGTGGTATTTAGTACGGAGCCAACAAAAATGGGAGAGGTAACCATTGCCGTATTTGATGATACTTGCGGTAACCTCATACAAATCTTTCAGGTCTAATAACTGCTGTGTATATATGAATGATTTATGATTTCGACATTTCAATGTGCTGTGTACAGAGGCATTGGCGCTTTCTTCCTATCTATGGTTTACCCTTGCATGGACCACCACAAGGGTTTGACCGCTTCCGCACGTCGCCGGATGCTCTCGCCTCACTGTAAAAAGACGGTTTTTTATTCAGTTGTATATAGTTACAATAAAGTTGTTTAATTCTGATCCTTCAAAAATAATAACACCGTTGGGAAAATCCCAACGGTGTAAATAATAGTTGTTAAAAATTAAAGAAACGTATTTGGTAAATATCAAGTAAAC
>NZ_AUMR01000109.1 GCF_000430785.1 Ectobacillus panaciterrae DSM 19096 | reverse complement strand
AAATACCAACGATACAACAATAAGATGATCGTGAGAACAATACCTGTTGCGTATCCACTGCCATAAAATATACCTATCATAAGAGCCACAAACCGTAGGTCATTTCGCTCGTTTACATCCGAATAGATCGGGAAGGACATGCACAATACTAACGTAATCGTTGCCAAGAAACTAAAAATTAATTTTTGACGTTTCGTTTCGATGAATTGATGACGATTGGTTAAATACATAGAATAAAAAAAGACAGGGATCAAAATAATCATTACTTGTAAGAGCAAGTTTTTAGTATATTCCATACAGTTTACCTCGTTGTTAAACTCATTCTAGTATAAAAGGAAACCGAATATAAAAACAATATGTTATTGGAAAATTAAGAAATTGTTGAATATGAGGAGTAGAGCCTTATTCAATACAAAACTGGATGAATTTTTTATAGAATCCTAGATGAATTGACTACTGATAAAACAACGGACATAAAACCATATATTCTTTTTGAAACAAAATAAAAAGAAGAATCTAATTGATTCTCCTTTTTGTACAATTATTTAACCTTGTAAGAATTGTTGTATGTCAACTACTCGTAATCCTGTAAATTTTGCGATATCTTCTAATGCCATTCCGTTCTTATGCATCCCTCGAATTAATTGCATTTTTCCTTCTTCAATACCTTCTTTTCTCGCATGAGCCAACTTAGCCTGCTCATCTAATAACAGTTTTTCTCGCGCTTCATACGCACGGCGGAACGAAGAATCGTGACTCATATTCTCCCATTTATTCATTGCTTTTTGTAGGATTGGATCTTGATTCATCGTAATCTCCTCCAATGTTTGTGTTAAATGCTCATCTTCATGAGCCGGTAATAATAACAGCCAGCGAACAAACGTATTTTCCCACGGATTGATTTTCTCTTCTCTCCATTGTTTCACAAGTTTCGGAATTTCTACGAAATGTATTTCGATATCATTCGTTAATACCTGTTGTTTTTGCATATTCCACAATTGTCCTGTCGTATGGAATTCTTCATATGCGGGAAACAATACAAATTCTAATAAGTTGATGGTAATCGTTTTTCGAAGGGAATGATACGACATCCCTTCTTGCATTTGTGAGATATATAGTTTGCTCCAATAATACAAAGAACGCTTAATCATATCATGTGTATTTCTCAATTGTATCTCGATATTCACTTGTGTTCCGTTATCTAAAGTAGCTAATAAATCTAAAATAGATAATTTATCGTCTTCATAAGCTTTGTGTAAAAAAGGATAATTTATTCCTAAAAAGGGAAACTTAGAAGGTTTGAGTTGAATAATACGGGAATAATGTGATAAGTAATGTATGATACATAACTATGGGAGGAATCAATATGAATAAGACAGATCTTATCTATAAAGTAGCAGAACAAGCAGAACTAACAAAAAAGGATGCAACTCAAGTGGTTGATGCTGTATTCGATACAATCCTAAATGCTTTAAAGGCAGGCGACTCTGTTCAGTTGCTTGGTTTCGGTAGCTTTGAAGTACGGGAACGTGCTGCTCGTACAGGGCGCAACCCACAAACGGGTGAGGAAATTGAAATTGCAGCAAGCAAAGTACCAGCTTTCAAAGCAGGGAAGCAACTGAAAGAAGCTGTGAAATAAAGAACTCCTACTTCTTTCTACTATTCCACTTATTTGTATAAAAACTGTATGTATGATTCATTAGAAAAATAAGAGTTGAGACGAGAGGGGCATAAGTTTGTGCCTCTCGTCTCAACTCTTCAACAACTGAAGCGTAGCGGAAGGCGTTAGAAAATAGGTAAACTACCGCCCTTCGGTTGGTGAAGGTGTATGTCGTCGGAGAACAAGTCTCCTTCCTCCGTACACCTATATAATATAGTAGAAACTCGGTTAACCTTGTATTTTTTCGCTTTCTTTAATATATCGATATAAGATAGTCCGTGAAACATCGAAAATTTCTTGCACCTCTTTTTTAGACCTACCTAATTTCATCATCTCTAACATTCCTTCAATTTGTTTTTCAGAATGAGACTTTTTTCGGCTTCCCGTTTCCCCTAGCCTTTGCGCTTGCAATCCCACTTTTTACACGTTCATCAATCTGCATGTCTAAATTTTGATGCTTGGTCGAGATCCTCGCATAGCGAAAAATCATAGTATATTCCCCCCTTACGTTTCATTTAAACTATGCCATAATCTTTTTGAATTTGGCATATAGTTTTGAAGCGAATTTTTAAGAGAATATAGGAGATAAAATGAACGTTTCATAATCAACAGTTTTTGAAACATCCTAGATCAGTAAAAAAGAAGGGAAATAAAAGTATATAAAGAATGTATTAATAGGGTGATAAGGAATGTGTGAACTACCACGAACCTAAAGGTATCGTAGTTTTACGCCCACAAATATAAAGACTGCGTATAAATGGAGTCTTTTGCAATTTTTATGAGGCTCGAGAAAATGCCTTATCTATTTTTAAAGCATTAAAATTACATCATATTTTTCCTTTAACTCATGAAAACCTCGTGTTTGAAACACTTAATCTGTATTGTGTGCTACAACAAAAGGATTCTGATGCAAGAAATTCACAGTAAACTAAAAATGAATACTCTGTATGTTCTTAGTTTACATAATACTGATTAGAGTCAATCAAAATATTATGATAGAAAATAGAGTACATCAATTTCCATCTTGATAAAGATAGCATCCTGAGGAATTAAAGTTTTGGTCTGGGATAATCAGAAAACAACAGCAAAATATCCTGCCTCCTAATCTACTAAACTATACAAAAAAAGATGAAAACTTCGAATAATATGAAGAAGTTCTTCGGGTACTCTTTGAATAGTGTGAAATCAAGGCAATTTGGAGGAATGAGGAGGAATGATCATGTTGGGATTTGATATAAATATAGACCAATTCGCCACGATTAAAGTCATTGGTGTTGGAGGCGGGGGAAACAACGCCGTGAACCGTATGATCGAGGACGGAGTTGGGGGTGTAGAATTTATTGTCGTTAATACAGATGCACAAGCACTTAATCAATCAAAAGCAGAGATCACGATACAAATCGGTGCATCATTGACAAGAGGTTTAGGAGCAGGTGCAAATCCGGAAATAGGTAAAAAAGCTGTGGAAGAAAGCAAACAGCAGATCCAAGAAGTGTTACAAGGCGCAGACATGGTTTTCGTTACAGCTGGAATGGGCGGTGGTACAGGCACAGGTGCAGCGCCCGCCATTGCTGAAATCGCCCGTAATATTGGTGCCCTGACAGTTGGGGTTGTAACACGTCCGTTCACATTTGAAGGCCACAAGCGTGCAGTAAACGCGGCAAGCGGAATTAACGCAATGAGGGAAGCAGTGGACACCTTGATTATTATTCCAAACGATCGCTTATTGGAGATTGTAGATACAAAAACGCCCATGCTTGAAGCTTTCCGTGAAGCGGATAATGTTCTTCGCCGAGGTGTTCAAGGGATTTCCGATTTAATTGCTGTGCCAGGTTTAATCAACCTTGATTTTGCTGATGTGAAAACGGTCATGTCCCATAAAGGAACTGCCTTAATGGGAATTGGTATTGCCAAAGGTAAAGGCCGTGCTGTTGAAGCTGCGCAGAGAGCCATAAATAGTCCGTTACTGGAAACTTCCATCAATGGAGCTCAAGGTGTGATCATGAACATAACTGGCGGCGGTAATTTAAGTCTTTATGAAGTACAGGAGGCAGCCGATATAGTTGCTTCTGCTTCGCACGAGGAATTAAATATGATTTTTGGTTCGGTCATTAACGAAAACTTAACAGAAGAAATTATTGTAACTGTCATTGCCACTGGATTCACTGAGCAGGAGGCCACATTATTACAAGCGCCTTCCCAGCCATCAATGGAAGGAATGGCTAATCCATATCAAAAGAAACAACGTATGCAACGTGATTCGATAAACCATGGAGAACCGGTTCAAGATTATGGCCGACACTCAGAACAGTCAGAAGAATCTCTGGATATTCCAGCGTTCTTGCGCAAACGAAAAAACCGATTTTGATAAACTTAAAATATGTCTTTTCCAGGATTTTTTTGCGATGATTTCGACAGCAACTTACGGATTGTGGACAGGAGATATTCTTGAAGATATCGAAAAAGCTGGCTATCTGAAGTTGAAACGCGTGGGTCGTGAGCTCTATTTTACCTTGACAGAAAGAGCGATGGACGCGAAATTGTACGTAGTAAAGAAAAGACGTATATTCGATCAAGAAACAGGCAAATTCATATGAGTAAAAACCCCCTCATGCAAAGAATGAGGGGGGTTCGTTTTGTTTAAAAAGGGAGATCTTCATCTTTGATATCTACAGGTTGGGGTCCTGACGCATCCCCATCAAGTTAAAAATAAAAGAATCCCCCAGAACGAAGAGTCTGCGTAAACTGCTCATTTTCATCGTTTCGGGGGTAGCTTGTTTTGTTAGGTTGATGAGAATAGGGTATTGACAGGTAAATACGGATTTATAACTCATAATGGTTTACTGCATCTTATTTACATCAAAAATATGGGGAGTTATCATGCGCTGTTGTTGATGAAATTTCGGACCGGAAAATGCTACATAATGCTGTGGCTCCTTGGCGTAATAGCTGTTCGTTCATGTAAGAGTAACTCAATCGTAATTGATGATTTTCTTGCTCTACAGGGTAACAGGCTGATCCAGGCAAGAATGTGATTTGCTGTTTTTTTGCTTCGACTAGAATGTGATTTGTATTTATCCAAGAAGGGAGACTGATCCATAGATTTAATCCCCCTTCAGGAGTTACCCATGTTACCCCTGAAGGCGAATGTTGTGAAAGTAACTCAAGAACCAAATCGCGTCTTATTTTCAGCGCAGTTCTTAGCTTTTTCATATGGTCAGTCATTCTTTTAGATTTGATAAACAGCAATATTAATTTTTGTGTAAGCAATGGACTTCCTAAATCAGCATTTGCCTTGGCAGCCAATAATCGGTTGAATATGGAACCGGAAGCGGCCAATATTCCAATTCTGCAACTCGGTGCCAGTGTTTTGCTTAAACCTTTCAAATAAATCACATGACCGTAATGATCGATGCTTTTGATAGAAGCCGGCGGTTTTTTTTCAAAATAAATCTCACTCCACGGATCATCCTCTATAATAATGCTTTGGATACTTTCTGCTATATCGAGAACTTGCCTACGCCGTTTTGCGGACATGACTATTCCTGTTGGATTATGAAAGGTAGGCATGGTATAGATGATTTTAGGCTTATATTTATCGCATAAATTTTGAAGTATGTCCACTCGCATCCCATTCTTATCAACCGGCACTGAAAGTATGGTAGCACCTCTCCCGCGAAAGACATCAATAGCACCAGGATAAGTAGGGGCTTCCATTACCACTACATCACCCGGTCCGACAAATGTACGAGCGATTAAATCAATGCCTTGTTGTGAACCGTTGGTTATTAAAAGGTTATCGGGTGCTGCGGGGACTCCAAATATCTTTAGATACTCCGTCATAGCATTTCTAAGCTGTAAATCACCTTGGATTTCCCCGTATTGAGATAACATCCTTGGGTTTTCGGAAAGGAGTTGGCGAATCTCTTGTCCTAAATATTGATTGGGAAGAAGTCCGGGATCGATCATAGAGGATGAAAGTTGAATCTCCCCAGGGATATGATGAAAGCGGGCAAATTGAGCTCTAGATAAATAATCTTGAACAGATAACTGCCAATCAAAATCGAGAATCTTCTGTCCTGTATCCACTTCTTCTTTTTTTTCCGCATTTACGAATGTTCCCTTTCCTTGTACAGAAGTAATAAAATCTTCTTGTTCCAATTTATTGTATGCCTTCACTACTGTAACTAAACTCACTCCAAGCTGTTTTGATAGATCGCGTACTGAAGGCAATTTTGTTCCTTCTTGCAGGAGGCCTGAACGGATATGATCAACAATCGATAGATATATTTGCTGAGAAAGCGAAATTTCAGCTTTACGGTGAATTTCAATGTGCATCGTGACTCTCCTTTAAGTGTTATACATACGTATTGAGTGTTATATATGGTATTGATATAAAATGACATCGTTGAGTGAATACATTATAACATTTGGAGGGGGTGTAACGAAGTAGTTCTGCCATGAGGTGAGAAGATGATGAATAGTTGTTATGTAGAAAGAGGGAAATACCTTCTTTGATGGGGGACGGGCATGTTTGCCAACCCCGCTAGGTTGCTTGAGTATTGTTTTTGCTGTTGGGATGATTGCAGTGCACAGCTCAGATGCTGCTAGTTTTAAGATTTGATTAGTTTTGCTTAAAAACAAGGAGGTTTATACAATGAAATGTTACGTTGTTGACGCGTTTGCCGAGAAAGTGTTTGAAGGAAATCCTGCTGCTATTTGTATCATGGAGGAGTGGCTTTCAGATGATATGATGCAAAATATTGCTGCTGAAAATAACCTTTCTGAAACAGCATTTGCTGTGAAAGAGGGAGACGGTTATCGATTAAGATGGTTTACTCCGGGGGGAGAGATCGACCTCTGTGGACACGCTACTTTGGCAACGGCATATGTGATTGCCAACTATTATGAAAATGATGTGGATACGTTCAAGTTTCAGACAATGAGCGGGGAGCTTGTTGTGGTAAAAAAAGGGGAACTTTACGAAATGGATTTCCCTAGCAGAATGCCGGAAGAATTTACATTGACAGAGCAAATGGTGGAAGCTCTTGGCGTAAAACCTATTGAAACCTATTTGGGCAGAGATTTAATGTTTGTATTGGAAAAGGAAGAGGACGTTCAAAACGCATCCCCTGATTTTTCTAAACTGGAAAAATTGCCGGATGGTTTGGGTGTTTTAATTACAGCCAAAAGTGAAACGTACGACTTTGTTTCTAGATGCTTTTTCCCGAAGTTGAATGTAAATGAAGACCCTGTGTGCGGTTCTGCGCATTGTAATTTCATCCCTTTCTGGGGAAAACATCTGAGCAAGGATACAATGGTGGCGAGACAGCTTTCCAAGCGCGGCGGAACGTTATACTGTAAATTAGCCGGTGACAGAGTGACCATTGGTGGATCAGCAGTTTTGTATTCCATTGCAGATCTTCAAGTAAATCAATAAGGAATGGGCCTGCACACTATGAAAATAGAACAAAAAATTGAAAAACTGGGAGTGATATTAGAGAAGTAATTTTTTATAAGATGATTGGTATGTACAAACAAAGTAAAAGGAGTGAAAAGCAGATGAACCCCAGTTTGAAATCATCTAGATTGTATTATGGGTGGGTGGTAGTCCTCATCACCTTTATTACCTTGCTCGTATCCGCTGGAATTCGTGCCATGCCGAGTATACTTATGCTTCCGTTTGAAACCGAGTTCGGATGGAGCCGTGCAAACATTTCAAGCGTTATCTCGATCGGAATTTTCTTGTATGGATTAGTGGGACCTTTTTCGGTTGCATTGTTGCAAAAATTCGGTATTCGAAGAGTAGTGGTCATCTCATTGTTGGCATTGGCCATTAGTTTATCGATCACACCGTTGATGACGGCTCTTTGGCAGTATGAAATTTTATGGGGACTTGTTTCCGGACTTGCTACCGGGATGATGGCCAATGTGCTCGGCGTTACTGTCAGCAATCACTGGTTTGTCAAGCGAAAAGGACTCGTAGTTGGATTACTCACAGCAAGTGCCGCTACGGGCCAGTTGCTATTCTTGCCTCTGATGGCGAAAATAGCAGCGGAAGTAGGGTGGAGATATGCGATCTATTCGGCTGTAGTGGCTATCATCATTGTACTAGTCGCCGTTGCAATCTGGATGCGAAACCATCCGTACGACGTAGGTGTTGCACCTTACGGTATGGAGGAGCTTGTCAAACCCGCCCCATTTTCAGGGAATATATTTCTCACACCGCTGCTGGCGCTTCGTTCAGCATTGAAGAATAACACATTCTGGCTGCTCGCTGGTACATTCTTTTTCTGCGGATTTTCCACCAATGGCTTGATTGGCACGCATCTTATACCTGCAGACCATGATCACGGAATTCCCGAAGTGACGGCAGCTGGGCTTCTGGCTTTGATGGGCATGTTCGATCTGGTCGGTACAACGCTTTCGGGGTGGCTCTCGGACCGGTTCGATAGTCGAAAGCTGTTGTTCTGGTATTATGGCCTACGCGGCCTGTCCTTGCTCTTTCTGCCATATGCGTTAGATACCAATCACACTATGCTTGTGATCTTCTCCGCCTTCTATGGCCTTGACTGGATTGCAACAGTTCCGCCAACCGTAAAACTGGCCACAAATGAGTTCGGAAAAGAAAAGGCAGGTATGATCTTCGGCTGGGTCGTGGTTGCCCACCAAATTGGCGCATCGGTGGCCGCTTATGGCGGAGGCTTACTGAGGGAATTGCTCGGGAGCTATACGGTTCCATTTATTGCGGCCGGTTTGGTATGCTTGTTCGCTGCACTAATGGCGCTCCGTATTTCAAAGGCCGATACTATGGTTGAACAGCCTAGCCTCAGTTATGAACAATGAGCCTCTTCGAGAAAGCATTAAAATTAAATAAAGGAACAATAAAAACGGTTCTGGTACGAAAATAATTCTTCGGAAACATAGAAGTTGATTTACTCACTATTTTTTTGGATTATGAAGCGATCCCGAATAGTTTATGGGATTCTGACGCATGCCCATAGAGCTAATTTGAATATATATCCCCTGTATGCGAGAAATACGCTATCCTTTTAGTAGAATGATTGATAAGGATGGCGTTTTTTTATGGAGGCTTCATTAAACAAGTTCGTCCTGGCGATCAGTTACATTTAAAAGTGGGGATGATGCGTGTTCGTGGTTCAATTGCGAAAGCTCATGCTATTGCTGCAGTAAATGATGAAATCGTTTGTGAAGCAGACGTGACATTTGCACTTTTCGATAATAAAAAAGCCTAAAGACCTGTTGATTTTTAGGTTTTTTTTATTATTGATATATACACTTCTTGTTAACATAAAATCCGTTCTCGGAAGTAGGGATTCTGTTGTTTAGTCCTACATGGTTAGGTCCACAATCTTTGTATAAGAAAAGTTCTCCTGCTAAAGGACTTCCGGGATAAACATGAAATTGTAGAGCTTTCACAGATTCTATATATAACTGATTTTTCTGGCGCAAAATGTATGCTTGACACTAAGAGGTAATGAATTCTTCATATTCCTGTAATCATACATCATACTCCTGTAATCATACATCGCATTCACTACGTTATAATAACCTGTAGGGCGTAGGTATGACGGCATGTCGATAAAATCATTGCGTCTACATTTATTTTTTAGTACAAGCTTTCAATTATAATGCAAAAAAGGAAGGAAGATCATCATGTCATTTCGATACATTTGTCCGCATTGTCAAGGGAGTGGGAATAAGTACGGATTAAGGCTGCTTTCCTTTATAAAATGTAAGGTTTGTAATGGAGACGGGAATGTACTTGTATCCATCAATTCAGAATATAGTGATGTTAAGAAAAAAAGTGAGAATGAAGAGCAGCCACCTAAAGAAGAATCTCAATTATAGAATGGAAAAAACCTGAACTCATGTCAGCAGAGTTATAGAGATAGCTAACATAAGAAAGTGAGTTCAACAATCCGATTTACCATATGACATCATCATCCATTTTCAAGGTCACATCGAAATATAAGCTTTACTGTCCATCTATATACAAGTGAATAAAAAAACCGTCTTTTTATAGTAGGGAGAGATCATGCGGCGACGTGCAGAAGCGGTCAAATCTTTGTAGTGGTTCACGCAAGGGGAAACGAGAGAGAAGAAGCATACCATACTCCCTTTTGGTTGCACAGAGCACATGGACATGTCGAAATTATAATTCACTCATATATAAGCTGGTCCTAGCTAATTATGTTTGCATTAGAACCTTAATTATTTTGTAATCTATTAAATAAAGAAATGCTCTCCAAAACAGGAGAGTATTTTTTTATTAGCTGTTTTCTAAAAAAATCGTTACTTTTATATAAAGGAATATATAATTGATATAGGAGGAGAATAAAATGGAAATCATTACAGTTATAGGTACATCAATAATAACAGGCTTAATAAGCATAATGGCTCTTTACTTTTCCTTTTCCAAAAAAGTTGAAGGGTTTTACGAAGAAACAAATGATAGTCCAGATACTACTGGTATTTTTCTGATAGTTGGATGGATATTGATGGGATTGCACAAACTCTATAAACTAATTTTCCCTAAACATCATTCTTTAGCTTTAAGAATTACTACGTTCACTTTCGGAATAGCATTTTTAGTAATGGCTATTGGGATTTGGTTCATAGATTTAACACATAAAATTTAGGAAACCCGAACGGGAATCCTCTCCAATTCATTGGAGAGATGAAAGTGAGGTCGGATACGGAGTAGCTTCTGCTACTTTAAGTATCCGACTTTTTGTTTACTTCACCATGCCATATGTATACGATTAAAAGTTGTTAAATAGATGTTTTTTCCATATTTTTTCTATAATGTATGTATGAGTAAAAAACAGATTGTTTACGCAAGAACCTGTGTCTATAACGTCCATTATCATATCGTATGATCTGTAAAATACAGACAAAAAGTTCTCTCAAGGGAAATTGAAACCAATATGAAGAGTATGTTTCAAGAAATTGCTGAAGATAAAGGATTTGAGGTTGTTATGGTTGAAGTCGGAGACCAAGATCATGTTCATGTTTTTGCTTCCGTACATCCTAAAATTGCACCTTCTTATATCGTGAAGATGTTAAAAGGGATTTCTGCTCGTAAATTGTTTCTTCTTCATCCTGAGTTGAAACAAAAACTAGGGAAAGGACACTTAGGGAACAGTAGTTTTTATATCGAAACTGTTGGTTCGATTAGCGAGGATGTCATTCAGGCGTATATTGCCATGCAATCGAAGGGAGGTGACTAAGTTGATTCGTGCCTCGTATTTTGTGTGTAAGCCGAATCATGAAACGAATATCATTCTATCTCATTTGACCTATGCTGCTAGGAAGTTATGGAATGTAGCTAATTATGAAAAGCGGAACTGGTGTAAAGAAGATGGTACACCTTTCCCGAATTGGTATGAACAGAAAAAGAGGTTAAAAGACCATTTTTGGTATAAAAATTTGCCCTCTCAGTCGGCACAAGAAGTGTTAAAAGTCTTGCAGGAGTCATGGGTTTCATTCTTCGAATTAAAAAAATCGGGTAAGATTGAAAACCCGCAGCCTCCAAGATTCAAGCAAACCAACTTCAATGTGAAATTTTTGAATAATGGGTTTCGAGTGGAAGGGAATGCGCTTCGCCTGTCCATTCCAGCGAAACAAAAAGCCTATCTTCGCGAAACATACGGAATTACAAAGAAGTATCTCTATATACAGGTGCCAAAACATATCGAA
>NZ_AUMR01000108.1 GCF_000430785.1 Ectobacillus panaciterrae DSM 19096 | reverse complement strand
CGGGAATCCTCCAAGAACTTCTGGGCATATCAATACAGCTTTATTTTGTTTTACCAATTCTTCAATTTTTTCTACGAGACTATGCGTGCCATTATAGCGGCACCGAATCCCTGCCAAACACGAACTTACTGCAATCATGAAAATGCCTGGTTAATTTGAAATGTATAAAAACATATAAAACCATCTCAAACCAACCAGTCCTCCCCTCTCATTTTATTTTTTAGAACCAATATATGTTTTGAAACCTCCAGATTAACGTTACAGGTTTCAATCCATAACGCTTTAGGATTTTACCGTCTGTCGTGGTCATATTACATTGCCTTTTCTCCGGATAGAGAGCTGTGATATATGCGTCATATCATAGCTCCTCGTCCAGCTTGCTTAATATTCGTTTCACACCTCAGCAAAAAGGAGATATTTTTAAAATAAGTTTACCCTTTTTCTTCCTCTTTTTCCATTTGAAATCCTGTAATCGAAACGGAAGGAAGTGTAAAAAGGACGAGTATTTCGTCCTTTTTTGCCGCTTTTTCATGAAGAGAATGAAATGAACAAGTTTAAAAATGTTCCTGCTTTTCCCAAGACTCTACGATGTAATGAGCCAGCTTCGGATCATATCCTTTTCCAATTAAGTACATGATGGCAGCCAATTCCGTCATAGCGTGCTGTACGGAAGTATGCTGTACTTCCTTCAGGCCGTACTGCACCCAAGGACGAACAACTTGTAAAACAGGACCCTTTAATTGTAGATATTGAGTACCGACCGTTTGTTGGATTTGCTGCGCTGTCGGTTCTTGCGGCACGTATGGCTGCGGATATCGAGAATATTGCTGCTGGTATGGTTGCTGATATTGCGGATACGTCTGCTGGTACTGCGGATGCTGTTGATAAGCGTAAGGGTCATTTGGCATTTGAGGTTGAGTGAACATAAATGTCCTCCTTTTCTTATGACATATACACATGTTATGGGCGAACGAGAAAAGATGTGAGAAGGAAATTCAGCAAATCCTCATTTTTGTAACAAACATATTAGAAAACGATGCCAGCGGACAAGACTCGTATCATATTGAACACGTACATAAACTGGCTACGGTAATTTGTAAAAAAGAAGGCGACGACCTTTTCATAGAAAAAATAAAGAACCAGAATTTCTCCCGGTCCTTCTATGCATCTGATTCGATGCGTATGATTTTTGCACCTTTAATGTCTAACTTTATATATGTGATAATGACTTTATTTTAACATTGCCTTTACAATTATCTGCTAATATAACATATGTTCAAAAGCTATGTTTATATACAAGTGAATAAAAAAACGTCTTTTTGTAGTGGGGAGAGATCATCCGGCAGCGTGCAGAAGCGGTCAAATCTTTACAGCGGTTCATGCAAGGGTAAACCAGAGAGAAGAAGCATACCATACTCCTTTTTCGTTGCACATAGCACATGGAAATGTCGAAATTATCATTCACTCATATATAAATGAAAATGCTGATTTTTAAAAGCGTTTTATTTTTAGAAAGGGATTCATTAAGAATCGAAAATAAAATGTAATATAAGCTAATACGGAAGGAAAGATTACTAATGAAAATTTATGCACATAGAGGCGTACCAAGCTTATATCCTGAAAACACAATGATTGCTTTTCAAGAAGCAGTTCGTATGAAATGTAATGGTATTGAGCTAGATGTTCAATTAACAAAAGATGATGTTCCAGTTGTTATTCATGATGAAACGCTAGAGCGTACAACGAATGGAACCGGGTGGGTGAAAGATTATACGTATGAAGAGCTGTGCACATTTAATGCATCATATAAATATAGAGAAGAGCTTGGCCATTGTCCAATCCCTACATTAGAGGAAGTGTGTCAGCTCATTCAAGGTGAACCGATCATACTTAACATTGAATTGAAAAATGAGATTATAATGTACCCACAACTAGAGGAGAAAGTATATGACATGATCCGTTCATTTAACATTCAAGATCAAGTAGTCGTTTCTTCTTTTAATCATGAGTCGCTAAAGTATTTCCATTCCATTGCCAAAGACGTACAAACGGCTGTTCTAACAGAAAAACCAATCGAGAATGTTGTTGAATATATTAAAGGATTAGGAGCATCTGGTTATCATCCTGATTTTTCTATATTAACAAAGGAGCTAGCGGCTGAGTTAAACGCTAATGATATTGCGATTCGACCTTATACAGTGAATGATCCAAAAGTTGCACAGCAGCTTCGTGATTGGGGCATTTCAGCAATTGTAACAGATTGTCCTCAAATAATAATGCCTTTACTTTAAAAGCAGAATCTTAACTTTAACTTCATATATTATTAAAGTCATCTTAATAATTGGGAGTTATAGTAAAGATAACAAAAGGAAACAAAATACGACAAAAAACAACCATATACGTGAGAATGTACGGGTAGAGACAATCTGAGAACACCCACTTGCATAGAATAGTGCCATTCACAATCAATAAGAGACCTTAAAAGAGGTGTTGTTGTATTGTGTATGAATAATGGCCTATATATGCAAGTAGGTGTTCTTTGTTTTTTGTAGGTCTTTAAAAAAGAATAGACTGATTTTTCGTTTGATTGCGATAGATTTTTTACAGTCTAGTAAAGGAGAAACATGTTATGCGAAATAATTACTCGCTCTACTTTCTCGATATTGATGGCACACTTGTTCAAGGTAGAAATTTATTGCCGATGGCTAAAACATTGATTCATCATTTGCATCAAGAAGGAAAGCAGTTTTTTTATGTAACAAACCATCCAGTTCGTTCTCATGAGGAACATGTTGAGTTTTTAACAAAGCTTGGCTTGCCAATTAAACAAGAGGAACTGATTACACCTCTCGATGCTTTAAAACGATTTTTTAGCAAAGTTGATGAGCCATTTAGTATCTATGTAGCGGGCTCAACAATGATTAAGCGTAAATTGAGGAATTGGAAACTGCCTGTTATTGAACGCTCTTATGAGCAATATGGCAAATGTTTTGTCGTACTGGGAATGGCGTTCAATTTAAATTATGCGATTCTCCAAGAAGCGTATCAATGTATTCAAAAAGGAGCGACATTACTTGTATTAAATCCAGATACTGCGTGTCCTTCAACAGATTATAGATTATTAGATACAGGATCATTTTTAAAGCTGTTTGAGGCTTCTGGTGATTTAAGAAAAGAACCGATTATTATTGGTAAGCCTTCTATTTGGATGCAAGAAGTGTTAGCGGAAAAGATACATGTCCCGCGTAACGAAGTGGTAATTATAGGGGATAGCACGCTTAGTGATATTGCGATTGGAAATTCCCTCGGCATTGACTCTATTCTTCTATCACATACTACGGATGGCCAATTGAGTGACAAGTCTTGGACACCGACATACAACATAACAAGCATTAAAGAACTAGTAGAAAGTTGGCGTTAATCTATGTTTACAGAGCCGTATATCGCAACGATTCAAGATTGGGATAAATATAAAACGTATTATAAGCTGCCTAAAGTTGTGTTTTTGATGACAGGTTCTATGATTCAATTACCAGAGCAAGTATATGAACTTAAAAAACATGACCACGAAGTATTTTTACACTGCGATTTCATTCATGGATTAAATCCGAATACGAAAGAGGCAATGGAATACATTCACGAAGTGATTTGTCCGGACGGTATTATTTCTACAAAAGGCTCAACGATACGAAATGCTAATAAAGTAGGATTAAAAACAATTCAACGTATTTTTGTTTTAGATACATTATCATTGACAAAGTCAATTGAAAACTGCCGGTTAACAAAGCCAAATGCTGTTGAAGTAATGCCAGGCATTATGCCCACTATCATATCAAAATTAGTTGCAGAGCTGCCGTTTCCAATTATTGCAGGCGGGCTTATTCATACGAAGGAAGACGCAAATGCAGCACTTGCTGCTGGAGCAAATGCTGTATCAGCGAGCAGTTCAAATATTTGGGATTAACCGATCAAATAAGAGGAGTTTATAACATGATTACTTTACAAAACGTATGTAAAACATATGAAAACTCAAATCAAAAGGCGGTACAAGATGTTTCTGTTCATATTCAAAAAGGGGAATTCTTTGTTTTAGTAGGCCCTTCAGGATGCGGAAAAAGTACATTGCTTCGAATGATTGCTGGATTAGAAAATATCTCATCAGGCGAGCTTTCAATTAATGGTGTTGTCTCAAATGATTTGCAGCCAAAAGATCGCCATTTATCAATGGTGTTTCAAAACTATGCCTTATATCCGCATCTTACGGTCGAAGAAAATATTTTGTTTGGCTTAAAGGTCCGAAAAATAGCGAAAGAAGAACGTCAAAAGCGCTTAACTGAAGCTGCTAAACTAGTTGGATTAACTTCATATTTAAAGGCGAAACCGAGAGAACTATCAGGAGGACAGCGCCAGCGTGTAGCACTTGCCCGTGCGATTGTCAGTCAAGCGCCTATCTGTCTTATGGATGAACCGCTATCCAATCTTGATGCAAAACTAAGAGCGCAAATGCGTATGGAAATTCGAGATATTCAACAGCGTCTTGGTATTACGATGATTTATGTAACACATGATCAAATTGAAGCGATGACAATGGGAGATCGCATTATGGTATTAAACAAGGGCGAAATCCAACAAGTAGGATCACCGCTTGATATATATAACAAGCCAGAAAATGAGTTTGTTGCCACTTTTATTGGGTCTCCATCTATGAACGTTGCCGATTGTCAAATTGATACGACGCAAAACACTGCTAATGTAGGATCTTTGCGTATTCCGCTGACAGGTTCGTTAGTTAGCCAATTGCAGCATACAGATGTACGTATCGGTATTCGACCTGAACATATTAGCGTAGGCGAGCAAGGTCAGCCTGTTATTGTGCAATCTGTTGAAGTATTAGGAAACGAGTCCATCGTTAACTTTGTGGTAGATAATAACATGTGGAGTGCTAAAGTAGCTGGACAATTGAAGTGTAAACGAGATGAAATTGTCCATGTACAATTTCAAGTAGATAAGCTGCACTTCTTTGAACGATCTACAGCAGAAACATTTTCGTTACACAATGAGCAAGAGGTGATTACGACATGATAGATGTGACAAAACCTTTAACAACGCAGCAAAGTGGACGAAAAATGAACGTATGGAAGCGAACAACAGACGCACGTATCGCTTTTATATTTCTAGCTCCATCGCTTATTCTATTTTCGTTATTTTTGTTTTATCCGTTGCTTAAAACACTTTTCTATAGCTTTCATCTAACAAACGCACAAGGTGAGGCAAGTGTTTTTGTAGGTCTAGAAAACTATCAATATTTATTAACAGATCCTTCTTTTTATCAAAGTATAAAATCGACGTGTTTATTTACTTTATATACTGTTCCAGCTAGCATATGTGTTTCTTTATTTCTAGCATTGCTGGCAAATGAGAAGTTACGAGGAATTGGAATCTTCCGTGTACTCTTTTCTTCGACAATGGGAATTTCTGTCGCTGCAAGCGCTGTTATTTGGTTATTCTTGTTTCACCCAAGTGTTGGCGTGTTTAATAATGTACTAGGCATACTTCATCTGCCAGCAATTGAATGGTTAACAAGTCAAAAATGGGCATTAATTTCGGTATCCATTCCAACTATTTGGATGAATATTGGTTTTTCGTTTTTAGTAATTCTAGGCGGTTTGCAAAATATTGATACAACACTTTATGAAAGTGCATCAATTGATGGTGCGTCTTACTTTTATAAGCTTCGCAAAGTGACGTTGCCTATGTTATCACCGACTTTATTCTTCATAGCAACTGTTACGCTTATCAATGCCGTTCAAAGCTTTGGACAAATTGATATTTTAACAAAGGGCGGTCCAAACGATGCAACGAATTTGATTGTTTATTCGATTTATAAAGAAGCATTTGTCAATTACCAGTTTGGTACGGCAAGCGCTCAAGCCATCGTGTTGTTTATTTTTATCTTTATTGCAACTGTACTTCAGTTTAAATTCGCGGAAAGAAAGGTGCATTATCAATGATCTATACGTGGAGACGGAAAGTATTGTTATACGTATTGCTTTTGCTTAGTGCAATACTTGTATTCTTTCCAGTGTTATATGCAGTTTCAATCGGATTTATGACACCTGATGATATCCAAATGCGTCATCTTTTTCCGACGAATTTCACTTTTAATAACTTTGTTCATATTTTCGATAAAGTGCCCTTGCTTTTATATTTAAGAAATAGCTTTGTCGTTTCAACCTCTGTTATGATTGGACAACTTATCGTATCTAGCTTAGCAGCATATGCGTTTGTGTTTTTACGATTTAAAGGAAGAAACGCAATATTCTTCTTATTTATCTCAACGATGCTTATTCCATGGGAAGCAACAATGATTCCTAACTTCTTATTGGTTCAGCAGTTTGGCTGGACAAATACTTTGATGGGATTAACAGTACCATTTTTTGCAATGGCCTTTGGAATTTTCTTATTAAGACAACATTTCCTTACAATTCCGCATGAGCTTCGAGAAGCTTCATTAATTGAAGGTGTTGGTCATTTTGGATTCCTTTTTAAAGTAGTAGTTCCATATTGCAAAACGAGCTTTATCACGTTAGGAGTGTACGGCTTTTTAACAACTTGGAATATGTATTTGTGGCCGCTCCTCGTAACGAATGATGCAACAGCCCGTACAGTGCAAATTGGTATTAAGCAATTACAAACACAAGAAGTAGCAAACGATTGGGGAGGTGTTATGGCTGGCATTACAATTGTGATTCTTCCAACATTAATCTTATTATTTTTAGGTCAAAAGCAATTACAGCAAGGATTGACAAAAGGCGCAATCAAGTAATGAATTACTAAAAATTAAACAATAAGAAAAGGTGGATAAAAACATGAAATTAGTAAAAAAAGGAGCTGTATTACTTACAGCAGCAGCAATGGCAATGTCAGTAGCAGCATGTTCAAGCTCTCAAACATCAACTAAAGAGTCTTCACAAGCAAAGGTTGAAACAGCACCTGTTGAAAAAGACGGCAATAAAATTGTTGTACGTTTCTGGCATGCAATGAACGGAGATTTACAAAAGAAATTGGAAACACTTGCAGCAGAATACAACCAATCACAAGATAAGTATGAAATTAAACCTGAATTTGAAGGAACATATGAGGAATTATTGACAAAATTCCGCAGTACAGCTGCATCTAAAGAGGTGCCGGCCTTAGTGCAATCAAGTGAAATTACAACAAAGTATATGATTGACAGCAAAAAAATCACACCAGTACAAGAGTGGATTGACCAAGACAAGTATGATACATCTAAATTAGAAAAAGCTATTACAAATTATTATTCAGTAAATGGTAAAATGTATTCTATGCCCTTTAACTCATCTACACCTGTATTAATCTATAATAAGGATGCATTTAAAAAAGCAGGCTTAGATCCTGAAAAAGCACCTAGCACGTATTCAGAATTAGAAGAGGCTGCGAAGAAATTAACAATAAAAGACGGCAATACAACAAAGCAATACGGTTTCTCTATGTTAAACTATGGCTGGTTCTTTGAAGAATTATTGGCAACGCAAGGCGGCTTGTATGTAGACCACGAGAATGGCCGTAAAGGTTCAGCTGAAAAAGCATTATTTAATGGCAAAGAAGGACAAAAAGTCTTCACAATGCTTAATGACTTAAATAAAAGTGGAGAGCTTGGAAAGTACGGTAACGATTGGGATGGTATGCGTGCAGCATTTCAATCTGGGCAAGTGGCAATGTATTTAGATTCTTCTGCAGGTGTTCGTCATATTATTGATACATCTAAATTTGATGTAGGTGTTGCATATATCCCTCATCCAGATGGCGTAGATCCAAAAGGTGTTGTAATCGGTGGTGCATCATTATGGATGACAAATATGATTGGTAAAGAAACACAACAAGGCGCATGGGATTTCATGAAATATTTAACTAAGCCAGATGTACAAGCAAAATGGCATACACAAACAGGTTATTTCGCTATTACACCAGCTGCATATAATGAACCAATAGTAACTGAACAATATCAGAAATATCCACAATTAAAAGTAACAGTTAATCAGCTTCAATCTACAAAACCGTCAACAGCGACACAAGGAGCGTTAATTAGCGTATTCCCTGAATCACGTGATGCGGTTGTTAAATCATTAGAAGCAATGTATGGCGGAGCAGATAGCAAACAAGCATTAGATGATGCAGCTAAAGCAACAGATCGTGCTATCGAAATTGCAAACAGAACAAACGGTAAAAAATAATAGATGTTGTAATGTGAAGTTCGATAGAAAATAAATAAGGACTATCTTGAAAAGTACAATACTTTTGAGATAGTCTTCTTATTTTTAAAATAGCTTGTAAGAAAAAATGCTGAAGGGATTTGTATGTTTGATGCGCTTATCTTATTAACAACACGATAAGATCTTATCATATAATTCGTAAAGCAAATATTGTTTTCCAAAAGGTTGAATTCGTGGCTTTTGTAGCTGAGTGAGGAGGATTTTGGATGAAGGGTTATTTGTTTTTAACACTAGCAATTGTAAGTGAAATCTTTGGTACTTCTATGCTAAAGGCATCAGAAGTGTTTACAAAGTTTTGGCCAAGTACAGCTTTTATAGTAGGTTTTAGTGCGGCATTTTATTCTCTCTCCATAGCTATGCAATATATCCCCTTAAATATAGCGTATGCTATTTGGTCAGGGGTAGGAACAGCATTAACTGCGGTAATTAGCATCTTCATTTGGAAAGAGACGGTAAGTATTCAAGCTGTTATAGGTATAGCCTGTATTATTGTAGGAGTCGTTGTACTGAATTTAGGTAAAACTACGACGCATTAAGAAATGGCAACATTGAGTAAAATCAATCCAAAGATTATGGTAATTAGCTGTTTTAGATGCTAATATTGAACCAATGAAAAAATTATGCTATCTGGGAGGAGTATTGTGATACAACAAAATAAAAACATAAGGTCAAATCTTAGGGTTTCTGTCATTTTTCAGTTTATCTTAAATACAGCATTGGTTTTGCTGGCCATTACTTTATGCATTTTACTTGGTAAGGAAATCATATATTTCATTCGTTTTTCTATTTTTAGCCAAGGGATTGAGTCTCACTACAAACTTCTTGAAAACATCTTGGTTTTCTTTTTGTACTTTGAATTCATTGCAATGATCGTAAAATATTTTCGGGAGAATTATCACTTCCCGCTACGCTACTTTCTTTATATTGGCATTACTGCAATGGTACGTCTAATTATTGTATATCATGATAATCCGCTTAACACACTTTTGTACACTTGCGCCATTCTAGTGTTAGTGATCAGTTACTATATTATAAATTCTGCGACGGCGCAACAGGAGAAACTATAATTTTAACAACCAAAAGATACCTTATTTAATAAGAGCTCTTTTATGTGACTTTATAGGGTACTGAAAAACCTTAGTGCACGGTGGGGGGAAGCAAAAACGATAAACCGCCTTAGAAGCGATTCTGGTAGGTCACTATAAGGGATAGTGCGCCGAAATGCACGTTCACCTCCCACTGCATATTAGTGCGTGTGATTGAATCTAATAGGCGATTGCTCGATTGCAGTCGTTTTTTTGTTACCTTACTATTGACCAATTGGTGATATAGCGTATCCCCCTTTCCTTCTCGTCTAAGTTTCGAGATTCCTCGTCCATGTTCGTCTATCGTTAGGCAAGTGGCGGTATGATACGTACCCCTTTGTTTGTGTGATACGGTACCCCCTTGTCCAAAAAGAAAGACCGCCCTAAACGTAAGAAACGATCTTTCCGTGGTTATTCAAATGTTAACTGCTGCTTTCATCATAAGGTGGATGTGGATAGTGGTGGTCATAATGGTTTCCTTGAACTACGTCCGCTTGGTATTCACCCTATTAATTTTTTTATTGACAATCCTTAAAAACTGGACTGTTTCTCATAATATTGCACTGTTCAGGCGTTAAATGAAAGGCAGTATTTACCGTAGTACGAAACATAAGGTTATTCGGATCATCAGAATGTTGATTATCTGGTGGTTGTATAGCATAAGATAATAAAACATGTCCTAGTTCATGGGCAAGGGTCATTCCGCCACGGGTAAATCCAGGATCAGCATTTGATATAACAATAGCTTGTCCACTAGGGGTATAAAACGGCGCACATCCATCTGCACCTCCTGCAAACGGCCCTTGTATATAATAAACAGCAATATCCGTTTTATCTGTTACACCCCAAGGTCCTGGACCTGTTGGCCTTTGGCTCAACCAAAATTTTAAATTATCATTATATTGATCAAATGTAGGACCACATTGAATTCCGCCCCTATTAACCACAGGGCCGGCAATATTCGCCATTACTGGTTTTTGTGAGTCATTTGGATCTCTAAAACGCCATCTTATATCAAACCTACATGAATTTGGTGATTGTCCCCCCCAGAAAGTACCAGGAACCCCATAGACAAAATCAATCCAATCCATGTGATTTTGGAACATTTGTTGTGTCATATCTGATCCTGGTGCAATATATACGTCTAATACTAAACATGGTGCCATCTTTACATCTCCTTAAAATAGATTCGCTATACACTATTCAGAGAGAGTAGATATGGCTTGTACACATGGCTAGTAAAGACGCATGTTTTTATATATTAAGGAAATGTTTTCATAGGATTGAAAGTAAAAAATACATAAAATGTTACATTCTGAGAACTGGCGACAACGTTTCAACGTTAATTCCCTGTTCTCTTAGTTGGTTCAAACACGCATGGATTTCGTTCTGATAATAACGTATTGTGTGTGGACGTAAATTTCGTATCTCACAGTCCTTCAGAAATAAATCCAACGCAGATGCAAACGACTCTACGTAATTCTTCACCTTCGTCTCCATAATCCGTATTTCTCGCTGATCTAATACGTTTTTTCTCCTGCTCATCGATTCCCTCGACCTCCACTGCGTAATAACAGGTACGTCAGATTTGAACATATTCGTAGACGGCTTTTAGGGCAACAAAAAAGCGTCCCTACCTAAGCAGGAACGCCAAAAACGTTGATATGACGAACATTCTCGTTTTTCTTTCGTAAATAAATGATACCGGTGGCCGGGGTCGAACCGGCACTCCAGAGGAACACGATTTTGAGTCGTGCGCGTCTGCCAATTCCGCCACACCGGCATGATATGATGCTATTAGAGAGGCAATCAATCGGATTTGAATCCTTGATACGCTCTGTATATAATAAAAAGCCCTTATTAAAAGGGCTTTTGCCTAGCGACGTCCTACTCTCACAGGGACAAAGTCCCAACTACCATCGGCGCTGAAGAGCTTAACTTCCGTGTTCGGTATGGGAACGGGTGTGACCTCTTCGCCATCATTACCAGACTCTTGTTATATAAGGAAATTTAATATTCCTTCAAAACTAGATAACATAAGATAAAGTGTATATTGGTTAAGCCCTCGATCGATTAGTATTCGTCAGCTCCACGTGTCACCACGCTTCCACCTCGAACCTATCAACCTGATCATCTTTCAGGGATCTTACTAGCTTGACGCTATGGGAAATCTCATCTTGAGGGGGGCTTCATGCTTAGATGCTTTCAGCACTTATCCCGTC
>NZ_AUMR01000107.1 GCF_000430785.1 Ectobacillus panaciterrae DSM 19096 | reverse complement strand
ATTGCTCTTTTCAAATAGGCATTTAAATATAACATCATTGCTTTCTTTTTTTGTTCATCCAATATCAGCGAATCTACAATACTAATTATTTGAAATGCATGATAAGCTCTTTCTGAAATGTGTTTCTTTACTTCATTTCCCCATTCCAAAGATAAAGGGTATTTTGCATTGTTACTAATTCTTCCTTCTCTTTCTTCAACACTATATATCGTCAGGGGTTCTGGAAAAAGGAGGAATTTAACACTATTCTCTCTTAATCTCAGACAAAAATCCCAGTCCTGGTGTTTTTTTAAAGTAGGATTAAACAATGTTTCTTTACCTATTTTGCTGGGAAATAAAAATGTACTCGTTTGAACTAAATTATTACCAATAAAGATATAATCCATAATGTCTTCTTTATCTCGCAAAGGTTTGTTTTTGATAATTTCTTCATTTCTCTCGCTTTTTCGGATAAGATCAGTAAAACACATGATGTTATCTTCGTTATAATCTTTTATAAATTGGAGTTGCTTTTCTAACTTTGTAGGGACCCATTCATCATCAGAATCTAATAGGGCTATATAGTCTCCAATACTCTCTTGTATACCTATATTTCTGGGACGAGTTCCTTGAGAATTTTCCTTTAATTTGATAAATTTAATTCTATTATCACTGATGGACTTTACTACATCTTCTGTATTATCGATCGAAGCATCGTCAACAATTATTATCTCAAAATTAGAATAAGTTTGTCTTAAAACACTTTTAATTGTCTTTTCTATTTGGTGTTCTCTATTGTAAGTAGGAATTACTACACTGACTAAAGGATTTATACTTCTAGCCATAATTTATCCCCTCCATTCTGTACCCCTATATAGCGAATTGATCAGTTAAAATTTAAATAATCTCAAAATAAAATTCAACTTCTATCAGTAGAGGATAAGGAACCCCCTACTGATAGAAGTTGAACAAATTAGGCTTTTACAGAGAGATAATCCTCCACCTATGTTTCTTTGGTTCCTTCAAGCATTGAGATGAAGGTCTTACTACCTGTTAATGCAGGATAAAGTCTTTCTTTCGGAAGAAATAAGAGTAAAAAATACGCTAAATATACCGGCGCAGAGTGTATAAACTGTGAGGTCATATAGGAAGCATTTATAATATATCCTGGATATATTATAAGTATAATTAGAAATAATATATCTTTAGATACTATATAAGCCTTTAAATTTAGAATAAAACCATAAATTATGATTAAGGCGACCAAACAAGTTCCAACTACACCTAATTTAACATATAGACTTACAAAAACATTATCAACAAAAGAAACCTTATAACTTCCGAGAGAAGAACCTCCGCCACTCATAATTTCTTTTCCTAGCCCATCTCCCAAAATAGAATTTTGTACACTTTCAATTGCATATTCATTTGTTACTATTCTATAATCAACTGAGCCAGACCCCTCATTAGTAAATCTACTTAATACCTCTCCAATAAGATCACTATTAGCTAATAGGGGTGAATTTACTAAAACTATTCCTAATAATAGTAATATAGGAATAGTAAAAAATAATATTCCAACATATAGAGAAGTAATTTTTTTATTTATAGCTTTATATAAGAATAGGTATATTAAAATAAAAAAGATCATTATAATACCTAAGGATATTAATGTTCTATTTTGAGACATTAAGAGAGATATGCTATTCAATAATATTGCAATTGTATTTAGCATTCTATTTTTTTTGATAAAAATCATATAAATTGATAAAAATAGGAATATATATTGGGCAGTATTATTAGGAAAAGTAACCCTATTCCCCCATATAACTCCATAAACATCTCCGTATAGATACGCTAAAAAACTGCCTCTCAAAAATAAATAGATAAAGATAGTTAAACAGGAGTATACAATTCCACTAATAATAAATGTCTTTATTATTTTGTTTGAATCTATTCTAAAAAGATTGATCCATTTTTGTAAAACAATATAAGTTAAAATAAACTCTAATAGTAATCTTATATCACTTGTTAAATAGGAATTATGGTTTTGACGGCCTATAAGGATTCCTATAATTAGGATACCCCAAATGGATGTAAAAACTATTATCTCTATTTTGCTAAAAATTAATAGTTTCTTTCCTCCCTTAATTGCTAAAATGAAACTCATAATTATTAAAAGCCATAATCTTGTATCCCATATTATATTTTTAGATATAAACCCAATAAGTGCCTCAAAATTATTATTTCTAGGGATCACTAAATTGGAAAAAATAAAGAGATATAATATATAATCATATTTCTTTCTAATAAAAAAAAACAAAAGTAAAGTCAATAAGATGATTGTCACATCATTTCTACTCCTTTAAATTGTATCTTTGTAAAACCTTGTTATTTCTCTTTATTAAGACTAAAGAGTCTATTAAAACTTCCTTGTATATAAAGAGTAAAGTTATTACATTAAAAATCCCTAATAAAATACAAATTATGTCTAATGAATTAAATGTAGCATAAAAACAAAAAACAATCAGGTTAATGGTTACTAAATAAAATTTCTTTAAATTATAGTTGTTTGTATACAATTTTTTGGAAAAGAATGTTCTTAAAGAGAAGAATACAATATAAGTAAACCCTGTAGATATTGCAGCCCCTATTCCACCCATAGATGGAATTAAAATACTATGACCAATAAGATTAACTATAGCTGTTAACAAGGTTATTATAATATGATATTTTGATTTTTTTTTAAAGTTTATACCTAACACTGTAGTTTCAGAGATAGTATACATAAGTGGCATAAACACTAAGAAAGGTATCATACTACTGGCAGGTCTATAACTTTCACCTAAAATTAGAATAATAACATCTTTCAAGAGGACTATTAAAATGCTAATAAAAAACATCACAAAAGTCACAATTTTGTTAACCTTCGTAAAAAAAGCCTTATTGTCTAAGTCCTGTTCAAATTTCTCATAAGCCACAGGAACCCAAAACATGGAAAATGCCATTTGAACTGCATTTAGGAGAGCTATTATAGAAAAAGCAGCTGAATATATGCCTAACTCTTTATAGCCTTGGTAATGCTTAATAAATAATCTATCACTAGATTGAAATAACCAGGTTATTAAAAAGGTGAAAATAAGAGGGGTTCCATATTTCAACAGTTCTTGAGAGGTGGTGTTTATCTTCCCTCTAAAATTTTTATAACTCCACAGGTCTCTTTCAGCTACAATGGCAATTATAGTAGCAAGTATATTGGATATCACGGTAGCATATACTAAAATTAGAAAATTTCTATTAAGAACAAAGAAAAGAAGTAGGATAAAGATAATATTTGTTATTTTCTGTATTATTTGCAATGTAGAGAAAAGCTTTCCATTCTGTTTCATCCTAATTACCAACATGGCAAATCTATTTAACAGTAAAGCGAAATTATTTAAAATGATTAAAAAAAGAAGTTGATAATTCTGTTCTTTAAATAATTGCTGTAGCAACATTTGTTTGAAAAGTATAATTATTATTGTTATAAAAATACAGAAAATTACTGATAAAGTAAAAGTTCTATACAAAAGCCTTCCTCTATTACTCTCAACTTCTATATAAAAATATCTCACAAAAGACTGATCCAATCCTAATAAGACAATTGCATTTATTACATTTGCCAATAACAAAAACATTGAAAATTTACCAAATTCTTCCGGGCTAAATAAACGAGTATTAAGAGGGGAGGAAACGAATCCTAAAATAAGAACTATCCCACTTCCCACAGCATAATCCATGAACTTCCTGAACAGATTTTTACTAGACATTTTTCCCACCATTTTCCTTAACACCAGTCTTTATTTACGGTTGAACATTGATTGTAAATTAAACTTAAAATAGTCCATTTCAAGTTCAATTTACATTTTTACAACTTTAATATTTTACCACATAACAGGAAATTTAAATTAACAAATCCCGTTTTGTGCTTTATCTTTATAACTTTAACAGAAATGTCATACCCGTAAATTTCAACTTAGAATGTACCTAATTATAGGTATTTTTTCTTTTTCACCATTAAGCGACTGACTAATATCTTCTGTACTTTTATATATTTATACAACCGATTCAAATAGCCTTTCTAGCTTCTTGTTTAACGTAGTAATGTTATGTTTATCCTCAATACTTTCTCTTGCAGAATAGCATATTTTTTCTGTATATTTATCATTTTCAATGATAAATTTAATTTTTTCATATATAGCATCTGAATCTTTTTCAGGAACTAAAAAACCATTCTCATTATTAATAATCAATTCCGGTATACCACTATGATACGTAGAGATTACGACTTTTTGCATAGCCATTGCCTCCATCAAAACTACAGGTATTCCTTCCATATCTCCATCAGCTCCTATAATACTAGGCGCTAAAAATATATCAGATCTCTCAATCAATAGTATAGCATCCTCTTGTTTTTTCCATCCAAGAAACTTAATTCTATCTTGAGTATTGGAATTTGCCACCTGAGTTTGCAACTCGGCTTTTAAAGGCCCGTCTCCAATAATACTATACTCAACATCGTAACCTTCATTTATTAATTTGGAGACTGCATCAATTGCGAATTTAATTCCCTTTTTTTCCACAAACCTAGCAACTGATAGCAGCTTAATAGTACCCTTAAGTTTGGATTTCACAGGACTAAATTTGTTAATATCTACGCCCATAGGGTGAATCATAATTTTGCTTTCTTCACAACCTAAAGTTTTAAGTTTTTGTTTCCAAAAATCACTAATTGGTAGAAACACGTCACCTTTTGAGAAAAGAAAATTATATATATTATTTCCTCTATATTTTAAATACGTTGTCATATCATAACCGTGAAATGTAGTGTAAACCTTTCCTTTTATAATCCCTAAATCCCTTAATATAGTAGCTAAAAGTCCATTAGGGCCAAAATGACAATGTATAATATCATACTCTAACGGTCGTTTCTCAGAAATTAAGTCTTTAAGAACCAATATATGTCTCAAATATAGAGCTTCCTTCCCATACTTAAGGAAATTTAAACTTTTAAATAGTAAAATTGGATTATTAAAAAATTTATTAAATAAAAACCTAAAACTTTCTTTTAATATATCTTCTTTTTTTGAGGGCACATTGTAGTAAATCGTTTTATTAATTAAAGAATATTTTTTTATGTCTTCATGGAACACTTCTTTACTTCTTGGTTTTTGAGCTAGTATTTCAACTTCATGACCTTGATCAATCAAACCCGTTATTTGATTTAAAACAAAGGTTTCCGATAACTTAGGAAACTGATCAACAACAAATAATATTTTCACTATAGTTCACTTCCTCTACAACTAATCCGTTATATATAAAATCATTATCATTTTACAGTCCATTTTTATTGACGCCTCAGCGAATCATTTTTGCTAACTTAAATGAAAGCAATTTATTTATTAGATACTACTAATATTATGAAAGCCAATAATATTTCATGGAAGAATTGTTTAAATTTATAATAGCTAAAAAATAAGGGATCAAGTATTATTCAGTAGGAAGACCATTAGGAGATTAGGAATCTTTATGGGTTTTGCTCGTCCTCTTCCAGAGACTTACTATTACACAGGTATCTGATCTTAGAACTTTTCAGAAGTTATTTATTTCCCGAAATAAGAATTTACAATATTCGTTTTTCTAGTTTTACTAGTTTTACTAGTTAATCTAGCACATACTTTAATCTAATCGTCAAATCCAATACTATCTTCTAACTTCTCACGCATCTCCTGTATCTCACCTTTAGTTTTTTGGTCCCAAGGAGTTGAAAATACAGGTACACTTTCCATAATTTCTCTGCTTTTTTCTATATACTCACTAGTTTTTCCCATGATTTTAGCTGGAACTCCGGCAACCACACATCCGCTTGGTATATCTCTATTGACTACACTTCCTGCAGCTACTATAACATCGTCTCCTATTTTTACATTTGGAAATACTATACTACCCCATCCAATAAAAACCCTATTTCCTATTTTTACTTTCCCGACCTTAGTTTTACCAAGACTATGTTTAGTTGATGCATCGTGTGCAAGAATAGAACTATTAGTAATAGTAACATCATTTCCTATTTCTATTAAAAAACAATGGCCGTAATCAATGTGAGTGTCATAAATTTTACAGTTTTCGCCTATCTTTAGACCTCTTCTTTTTAGCCTAATTAATTTTAACTTCATCAATAAATTACTTAGTCCCATTTTTCTCACCAGAAATCATTGATTTATTTAATGCTAAGTAGAGATTTTTTATTGTTTCAAAATAGCTATCAATATTAAAAAAGTTTTCCGCTATTTCTCTTGCCCTTGCACCCATCTTATAAAAGTCCGATCCCATTAGAAGTTTAAGTGTATATTCGGTTAACTGATCCTTATCACCGGCATTTAGAAGGAAGCCATTCTCTCCATTCCTAACTGCCTCATTTATACTCCCTACATTAGTTGATATTACCGGTATACCATAACTAATCGCTTCTAAGATAGACATTGGCAATCCTTCATTATATGATGGCAATATAAACAAGTCTGTTTCTCGTAAAAGGTTATGCTTTTGTTCATTATTAACCCAACCTACAAACTTGAAATATGAGTTTAATCCCAATTTGACAACTAACGCTTTGGCGGATTCCGCTAGTTCACCATCACCTGCAATAACAAATTCAACTTGCTTGTTGTTTTTTTCGAGTTCTTTAATTATTTCTTTTGAAGCCTCTATTAAATCCAAAATTCCTTTTCGTTTAATTAAGACAGCTAGAAATAATATCTTTATTCTCTCATTATTAATCGCATTTTTATTAACCGGAATTTGAACAGAATTCCTTAATATAAAGGTATTCGACTCTGGTTCTATCTGTTTTATTATCTTATTCCAACTTTCTCCTAAAGTAATTACTACATTAGACCCCTTTAATAACTTATGTATTTTTACTTTCAAGTTACTACTGCTTTTTTCGTAAAAGTCTTTAAATTCCGCACCATGGGTATGAGTAATTACTTGTTTATTAAAAAATTTAGCTAGTCTAAAAACAATGTATTTTCTGCTAAAACTTCCTCTTTCCGACATATGCATGTGTACAATTTTCACTTTCCCAAAAACTAGCTGACCACAAATTTCAATTAATCTCATCAAAAAATAAAGCGTTTTTTGAATCTTCCCGACACCCTCTATATGCGTCGGAATATATTTAAGAACAATATCATCCCCAAAATTATGGCGTAAAAAGGATTCTACTACAGTAGTCATACCTCCTTTAACATTCAAACTAGAACCAACCATTAATATCTTAGTAATACTTTGTTTTTCTGCCTTCACCTTATTCTCCACTTTCTCATGTTTTTTATACATCTAAAGATTTCTAAAAACTCGAATTATGGAATTGGTAAGTAAATTTTATGTTAAACATACAATTTGACCACTATTTCGTTAATTCCTTTAGAATCAGTTTCACAAAATACAAATCGTTAACAAAGTACCTTTTAAACATTCTCCTAGGCTCTTTAAGAAAACGATAAAACCATTCTAAACAAAGTTTTTGCATCCACAATGGTGCTCTCTTTACTGTTCCAGCCATAAAATCAATAGCTGCCCCAACTTGAATACTTACAGGAACCTTTAATGAATCTAAATTATTAGCAATAAAGAGTTCTCCTTTAGGTGAACCTAAAGATACAAATAATATATCAGGAGAAAACTCATTTATTTTGTTTAGGCTTTTCTTAAGTTCAGTAGTATCATTTTCAAACCCAAATGGGGGAGAATAACTTCCAATGTTAAAATCTACTCCAAATTCTTTTTTACATTTTTTCACAACCTCATCTGCAACTCCTGGCTGTGAACCAAAGATAAAGACTTTATAATTCTTTTCATATGCAAGCTCAAGTAACTTTGGTGTTAAATCTGCACCTGATAATTTTGACTTAAATGGTTTGTTAAATAGTCTAGATACTATTACTATAGGCATACCATCCACCAGCCTTAAGCTAGCCTTTTCATACGCCTTCTTAAAAGCTTTATTTTTATTTATATTAACTAGATGGTCCACATTAGGTGTAACAACAAAACTGTTGGAGCCTATACTTTTGTTCGTAACAATTAATTCATCTATAGTCTTTAACGCATTACACATGTCTAAGTTGTCAAAATTAATACCAAATATATTAATTTGTTCTCTTTCCATTATTGGAATCCTCACTTATTTATATCTTTTGAATTAAATTCATAATTAGTTCTTTCTGTCAAAATAAAACTATCATGTTTCTTCATCATAGGATAAAGCATCATGAGTTGCTCTAAATGTCCCCCAGATGAAGCGACAAAACATATCTTTAAAATTCTCCCTCTTTCGTTTGCATCAAAAAATAAAAAGGTAGAAATTTTAAATGCATGCTACCTTTTTATCTTTTGATTAATTTTGAATTATTTACTCTCAATGATTAAATCTTGTTTATTGGATAGTCGTCTGCCTATTGAATAATAATTTATCTCATGCTCTTGCACAACTTTAAGACTAAAGCAATTTCGTCCATCATATACAAACGCAGACTTCATTTTTTCTGCAAATATTTCTAATGGCAAGGACTTAATCTCATCCCATTCCGTTAAGATAAATACTAAATCTGTACCCTCAATAGCCTCTAAAGCACTTCCTACATATTGTACTTCTTCAGGCAGAACTTTTTTTGCATTTTCTATTGCTACAGGATCATACGCTTTTACATTAGCTCCCATTTTAATTAACTCTGGAATAATAGCGAGTGATGCAGCTTCACGGATATCATCAGTATTTGGCTTAAACGCTAACCCTAAAACACCAATAGTTTTACCTTCTAAAGATGAAAAATCTTTTAAAGCTTGATCAATAAGTTTGCGCTGTTGCTTATTGTTAAACTCAATTACTGCACTCAATAAACTAAAATCATACTCGACATTCTCAGCAATTTTCTTTAAAGCCTTTGTATCTTTAGGGAAGCATGATCCACCATAACCAATTCCGGCTTTTAGGAATTGATTACCTACACGTGAATCCATCCCCATTCCAAAAGCAACTTCTTCTACATCCGCACCTACTTTTTCACAAATATTTGCTATTTCATTTATGAAACTAATTTTAGTAGCTAAAAATGCATTGGAAGCATATTTAATCATTTCAGCACTTCTAATATCTGTTTCAAAGATTGGAATTCCAAACGGTTCATTTACTTTACGAATTATTTCTCCTGCTTTTTTATTGTCTGCACCAATGACAATCCGATCTCCATGAAAAATGTCATAAACAGCTGAACCTTCACGTAGAAATTCAGGATTTGAAACTACTTCTACATTTAAATGAGATGATACATTTTCTTTCAATTTCTTTTTAATGTAATGATTTGTTCCTACAGGTACTGTACTCTTAGTTACTACAACAATATCCTTTTTAATAATTTGAGCAATTTGTTGGGCTACTTGGTTAATATAGGTTAAATTTGCAGTTCCATCTTCATTCTCAGGTGTTCCAACTGCTATATAAATAACATCTACTTCTTTAAAAGCCTCTGCGTGTTGAGTGGTAAAATGAAGACGCCCCGCTTCAATATTTTTCACCATTAGCTCATCTAAACCTGGTTCATATATAGGCGACTTTCCTTCTTTCATTTTCTGTACTTTGTTTTCATCAGTATCTATGCAAATAACATTATGTCCGATTTCGGATAAACCTACACCAGTAACTAATCCTACATAACCCGTTCCTACCACTGCTATGTTCATATTTTTACTTCCCCCTAGTAAACGCCATACTTTGAAATACTAATTAGAGCATATACATAACTTTTCTACTAACATCGTATTTCAATATGTAACTAATTTTAAAAGTTCTAACCAATAAAATTACTATTTCGGCGTTTATATTCTAAACTCTTAAAGTAATAGCTTCATCATATTAAAATGCACTTTTCGAACCAAACAATAGAAATACTGTCTTAAAAATCAATTTAATATCAAACAACAGGCTTCTATTTTGGATGTACTGCAAATCTAGCTTTACCATTCCTTCAAATCCAACTGTATTACGTGCACTGACTTGCCATAGACCTGTACAACCAGGTGTAACAAGTAGGCGTTGCATATCATAAGCTGTGTACTGCGCTACCTCACGAGGTAAAGGAGGACGAGGCCCTACTAAACTCATGTCTCCTTTTAACACATTAATAAATTGTGGGAGCTCATCAATGCTAGTTTTACGAATAAACCTTCCCATCCTTGTTACTCTCGGGTCATGCTTCATTTTAAACATGGCGCCGGACACTTCATTATGCTTTAGAAGCTCCTGCAGCCGCTCCTCTGCGTCTGTAACCATTGAACGAAATTTGTACATATCAAATTCTTTGCCATCTTTTCCAACACGTTTTTGCTTAAAAAACACAGGTCCTTTTGGATCTTCCATTTTAATGGCAAGAGCTACTAGAATAAATAGAATAGATAATATGATAAGACCACAAGATGCACCGATAAAATCGATGCATCTTTTTATAAACAAATACAGTTTCCGTTCATTTACTTCTTGTTTACTGAGCAGTTGGGATTCTGGCTGCGATACACTTCTGTTTGCTACTTTTACCACGTCCATACCTATCCCACCTTACATTTATAGTGTCATTTTTTGTCCTTCCAATACTCCGTTCATAAACTTGAGTAGGTCCTCTTTTAAATCTTCATGCTGCAATGCAAACTCAATAGATGTCTGAATAAATCCTAATTTCTCCCCAACATCATAACGTTTTCCTGCAAAGTCATAAGCAAACACGCGTTGAATCTCATTCAAACGCTGGATCGCATCAGTCAATTGAATCTCTCCGCCTGCACCAACTTGTTGCTCTTCTAAGAACATAAAGATTTCCGGTGTTAACACATAGCGGCCCATAATTGCTAAATTAGAAGGCGCTGTTCCTGGAGCTGGTTTTTCTACAAATTGACTTACTTGATAGCGGCGACCACTTTGTGCTGATGGATCAATAATACCGTAACGGTGCGTCTCATGATCTCCTACAGTTTGTACACCGATCACAGAAGCCTGTGTTTGTTCATATTCGTCCATTAATTGACGAAGGCACGGTGTTTCCCCCTGTACAATATCGTCACCAAGAAGTACCGCAAATGGCTCATCACCAATAAAGTTTTTCGCGCACCAAACGGCATGTCCAAGTCCTTTTGGTTCTTTTTGACGAATATAGTGAATGTTTACTTTGGAAGATTCTTGTACTTTTTCTAGAATTTCATATTTACCTTTTTCTAAAAGATTTTGCTCCAACTCAAAAGCATGGTCAAAATGATCTTCAATCGCACGCTTTCCTTTTCCCGTTACGATAATGATGTCTTCAATTCCAGACTCAATTGCTTCTTCTACTATGTATTGAATCGTTGGCTTATCTACAATCGGAAGCATTTCCTTTGGCATTGCTTTTGTTGCGGGCAAAAATCTTGTTCCTAATCCCGCTGCTGGTATAATGGCTTTTCTTACTTTCTTCAAAATAAATCCCCCTTGTATCCTTTTAAGTGTTATATAACAATTTAAAAATAAAAAACTTAGCTATATGGTCGTACATCACAACAACATAGCTAAAGTTTCTATTTATGTATAAAAACTAAAAACGGGCATTAAACCCAACCTCACACCATACTCTTGACGACGCGCGTCTAAGGTAAAACACATTTACCCACAGTATGACCGAGTACCTCCATTGATAGCGGTAAGGAGACATCACCGTTTCATCATCAGAAAAGCGGAATCGGCTCGTTCAGCTCCGGAAGGCAGAGGTTCTCTCCCCAAAAAGGCGCTTTTTGCCTTTATGGGGGGAGGTTCTCTGACAGG
>NZ_AUMR01000106.1 GCF_000430785.1 Ectobacillus panaciterrae DSM 19096 | reverse complement strand
ATCAAGAATGCTTTGGTCATTGGCCAAAAACGACATGGCTCCAGCTTTTTTAAAGAAATTATCGCCACGCGGCATTCCGTTAAATGCGCTAATTATGACGATATCTATTTCCGCCCTGTCTCTTCTGACGAGTGTTGTTGCGGCTGAAACCGTGTATTTATGGTTAATTTCGATTTCTGGAGTTATTACAATTATTGTATGGATGTCCATTTGCGCTTCTCAATTCTCTTTCCGTAGGCGCTATCTGGCTGAAGGCGGAAAGTTGGAAGACTTGAAATTCAGAACTCCTCTTTATCCAATCGTTCCAATTCTTGGTTTTGGACTGTACGGCATTATCTTAGTAAGCCTTATCTTTATGCCTGATCAGAGACTAGGAATTTATTGTGCCGTACCATTCATTATTTTTTGTTATGTGTACTATCATTCTGTTATAAAGAAAAAGCTTCAAAATCAAGCAAATGAATCTGATTTAATAGATAAAGCCCAATAAGTAAACAATAATTCGCACGTTCAATTGTAGAAGCAACAACTCACTATGAAGATTATGCACTCATTGCTAGTCTATCAAAAGGATTAGGTAATGCAATGAAAGGGATTAAAATTTCAACATTGTTACCAGAGAATCGTATGCAAGAACGTGGTTGGTGAGGATGTTATTTTAGGCTATGCTCTAATTCCAAACGGCTTATATATGAGTTCAACTTTATTTCGGGCAAATTTCACCTTTTTGGTGAAATTTGCCCTTTTTCCATCCGTATCTTTGTATATCTAAGATTTAAGTATTGGAATTATTGCAATACTGGAAATATAGTTTCTATAGTTGTAGTTGTTTATTATTTTTCTGGAACGAGTGGGTGATCAGGTTTAATAAAGAACCATAAAAAGATAGCCAGCCCAATCGGAATAATATTAATTAAAAGTGTCGTATTCCAGCCTAGTTCTTGAGCAAACCACCCGCAGATAATAGGAGAGGTAATTCCTCCTATACTTCCCCATAAATTCATCCAGCCACTAACAGAACCTGCAAATTCCTGCCCTAAATCATTTGCGATGGCCCAAGAAGTAACGATAGGAAGTCCAAGCGCACCAAGAGCAACCGTTAACCAAAGAACGTTTAACCACGCATTTGTAGCGTAAGCGGCAAAATACAGACCTATAATAAAGACGATAAATCCGACAATGGCCAAGCTACCACGAGCCATCATACGAGAGTTTGTTTTTTGTAAAATCATATCTGAAATGGCTCCTCCTGCTAATACAGTCAAACAGATGGCTAGCCACGGAAAACTAGCTGCAAAACCCATTTCTTTTAAAGAAAAATGTCTTGCTTCCATTAAATAAGTAGGTAACCATGTTAAGAAAAACGTATTCATATAGATAACAACAAGATATTGTATTCCAACTGCCCAAAATCGAACATTTTTTAAATACTGTTTCCATGGAGCAGATTTTTTTTCTGAACTAGTAACGCTGCGATTTTCAATAATAAGCAACTTTTCTTTAGTGGAAACCCAAGGGTGCTTTTCAGGTTTGTCACGGCCTACAATATACCAAACTAAAGCAATGGCAATACCAGCGATCGCAAAACTATAAAAAACTCCATGCCATCCAAAGGCTTCCATAATTGCAACTGAAATACTTGGTGCAACAACAGGACCAAAGAAAGAACCAGCTAATAACGCACTTGCTGCACGTCCTTTTTCATGCTTTTGAAACCAGTATGAATTAAAAACAGCGTTTCCGGGATACATTGGCCCTTCGCCCATCCCGAACAAAAATCTCACAATGCATAGTACAACATAAGAACTAGCTGCTGCTGTCATTGCAGTAAACACAGACCACCATGTAACAGCAATAGTAATAATATTTCTTGGTCCAAATCTTTCCGAAAGCATCCCTCCAGGAATTTGAGCAAAGCAATAACCTAAATAAAACAATGAAGATAACAGTCCAAATTGGACTTTATCCATCTTTAAATCTTTCATCATAGGTTGAGCTACGACAGAGATATTAGCTCGGTCCATGTAAGCAACTAAACCTATGATGAAAAAAACAACTGCAAGCCCCCAACGTAGCCCCATCTTCCTTTCTTTTACTTGAGGAGTTGTAGCCGCTTCTACTTGTTTTTCAACATTTGACTTTCTCATTATTTATTCACTTCCTTTGTAAGATGGATATAAGCATACGAATGGGGAAATTCCAGACAAGGTTATTGGCGCATCGCTGCTAGCCCTCTAAACAAAGCCCTTGGCAACTCCTACTGGAGTTGCCAAGGGCTGAGAAGTCTATATCAGCGATACAACGAATTGCGTTATACTTAGTTGAACCGCTGTATACCGAGCGGTACGTACAGTAGTGTGAGAGGTCAGGGATTAGTCACTTCCGCCTACTCGATTACATATTTTTGGCTATTTCAAAAAAATAACGGCCTACAATTAGTGCAATGCAAGCTAAAAAACTCTTTACTCTCGTTTAGCTTGATGGGCCTGGCGTGCTACCCCTATTAGTAAATGTATTTTTCTGTTACACATCTGGGTTCGAGAGAACGTACTCTTTATTATGAATCTAAAAGCGTTTTTCTACCTTTTTGTAAATGCTCTTCCATATGATGAACTGCATTTTCTGTATTGCCTTTTTCCAGTTCTGTTAAAATTAAAAGATGTTCCTCATAAGTTTCCTTTAATCGTTCTACCTTTTTCGTTAAAACTTTTTTTCCGTAAAAGCTTAGTTTTTCTTCAATACTCTTAAACATCTCAAACATTTGTTCATTTCCTATAAATTCCATAATCTTAAGATGAAATGCCGTATCATATTTTAGAGACAAATAAAGATCTTGATTTTTAATCTGTTCGTATTGTTGATTTAAAATACTTTTTAATTCTTGTACCTGATGTTGTTCAATAGTATGGGAAAGTTTTCTTATTGCAAATGTTTCTAGGACCATTCTTATTTCATAGACTTCATTTACTTGTTGTACAGAAGTATCGCAAATATAAATGCCTTGCTTAGGGTGAATGCGAACAATACCTTCATACTCTAAACGCTGAAGGGCTGAACGAATAGGTGTTCGACTCATTCCCAACTGTTCACTCAAATATCCTTCGGAAAGAAATTCTCCAGGTGATAAATCCCCGTTCATAAGCAGTTTTTTTATCATTTCATAAGCATGGTCTTTTAAAAAGCCTCTTTTTGGTTGCGTTTTTTTCATATTATCTATCCTTTGGTCAGTTTTTAGTATTACATAAAAGATACTACATAAAAGAGTGTATAAACAAGGAAGTTAGTTCAAGTTAACTATTATTTCAAACTTTTTTAAAGACATATATACAAGTGAATAAAAAAACCGTCTTTTTATAGTGGGGAAAGATCCTCCGGCGACGTGCAGAAGCGGTTAAACCTTTGTAGTGGTTCATGCAAGGGTAAACCAGAGAGAAGAAGCATACCATACTCCCTTTTGGCTGCACATAGCACATGGAAATGTTGAAATTATAATTCACTCATATATAAATAAAATTCAGAAAATATTGACGTAACCCTATTTACGTTGTATACATGTATTATATATTATTAATACAACGAACGCGAATTCCCTCATTTATTAATGTTTTTAGGATTTCACTTATAAAAAAAGGAGTATCTATACTATGATAACCATCAATTCTGTAATTCAAAGACCGAATCCAGACATTGTAAAACGATTAGGTGATATTTCACCAAGTGATTATGGT
This sequence comes from Ectobacillus panaciterrae DSM 19096, assembly GCF_000430785.1. Classification (GTDB taxonomy): domain Bacteria; phylum Bacillota; class Bacilli; order Bacillales; family Bacillaceae_G; genus Ectobacillus; species Ectobacillus panaciterrae. Next base: position 8,222 of record NZ_AUMR01000106.1, on the reverse strand, counting down.
CATCGTTTGAATTTTCAATTAATTAATGCGAGAAAAATTAAGCCGGTGTTTCCATTGGAAAACACCTTTGCTGGTCCGGCAGTGACTGTTCGAATCCCCCCAAATGACGGTTCATTAGTCTATAAAGCCTTGGATATTGTAAAACCTGGCGATGTAATAGTGATTGATATGAATGAAGAAGAACGTTTTGCATGTTGGGGAGAAATTACCACAAGAGTTGCTATGGAAAAAGGAGCTATTGCTGCGATTATAAACGGACCAGTTACAGATACTAACATTATTAGGGATTTAAAATTTAATGTATTTTCTTACGCTATATCACCTTTAACAACGAAAATGTATAGTCTCGATGGTGACGTTAACGTACCGATATCTATTTCAGGTTGTATTATAAAACCTGGCGATATTGTTATCGGCAGTAATGATGGCTTATTAGTAGTACCAAACGAGGATATTTCAACTTTTCTTGAAATAGGTGAAGCGGAAAAGAAAGCTGATGAACGTCGTCGTGTCGAGTTACAAGAATTAGGGGTTGAACAATATTTACGCCGTTTTGATCCTCTGTGGGATAAGATGTTAGAAAATAAAAAGAACTAAGCCTTTAAATAAGCTAACCTAGCATTCTTTTTATAAAGAACTTTTAATTGATACTTTATGTTGCTGCTTTTTCGAAATATGTTGTTATGGCTCCTTATCAAACCTGACCGTCCATTGGTTCCAGCAGAATAAATAATAGAAAACAGTTAAGAAATCAAAATTTTTATAAGAGGTGATGGATTAAATGAAAGATTTCATAAATAGAAACGTGTCTACCATTCAGGTTCCTGGCATAAGGAAATTCTCCAATATGGTTGTCCATTATCCAAATTCTATCAACCTAACTCTTGGCCAGCCTGATTTTCCAACACCAGAACATATAAAAGAAGCTGCTATTTCAGCCATAAGACAAGACCAAACGACTTATACGCATAATGCTGGATTGTTGAGTCTTCGAAAGGCAGCCGGCGATTTTGTATACAAAAAATATAATCTCTCTTATAACTCTGAAAACGAAATTATTGTTACCAACGGAGCGACCGAAGCAATTGATACCGCTTTTCGGACCATTTTGAAGGAAGGGGACGAAGTTATTCTTCCTGTGCCTATTTATCCTGGATACGAGCCTCTCATTAAGTTGTGTGGAGCTACTCCAATATACGTTAACACTGTACAAAATCAATTCAAAATTAATGCGGAGATGATTAAGGATAAACTAACAGAAAGAACACGCTGCATTGTTCTTTGCTCACCATCTAATCCTACGGGGAGTATATTAGATCAAGAAGAGATAATTGAAATTGCTAAAGTAATAAAAGGTAAAGATATTTTTGTTGTATCAGATGAAATTTATAGTGAATTGGCTTATGACAAGAAACATTATTCTATTGCCTCTGTTCAAGGGATGAGGGAGAAAACTATTGTTGTTAACGGTCTTGCGAAGTCTCATTCAATGACTGGATGGAGAATTGGCTTTACATTTGCTCCTGCTTATTTATCGGAAGAAATGCTGAAAGTTCATCTTTATAATTCAGTTTGTGCAAGCACTATTAGTCAGTATGCGGCGATTGAAGCTTTAACAGAAGGCATTGATGATCCAATTCTAATGGTTGAAGAATATAGAAAAAGAAGAGATTATATTTGCAAACGACTTACTAATATGGGACTAGCTGTCATCAAACCAGAAGGTGCCTTTTATGTATTTCCTTCAATAAAAAGTACAAAGATGTCATCGTTCGATTTTGCATTACAATTGCTGCAACAAGCAGATGTTGCAGTTGTTCCTGGTGATGCATTTTCACAATATGGAGAAGGATTTATAAGGGTCTCTTATGCAACTTCTATGGAACTGCTAGAAGAAGGCCTAAACCGAATGGAACAATTTATTCATTTGATAAAAAATAAAGCGCTAACATGAAAAATAAAGAAACATGTTGAAAGGTGGAAATTGTATGTATAACAAAATTAGCCATATGACAATGTCTGAGAAAGTTGAAGCGCTTACAAGGTCTCTTGTCAATATAAAAAGTATTAACGGAACAAGCGGAGAAGTGGAAGTAGCTAATTTTATAAAAGAAACGCTTCTAAGCTTTCCCTATTTTCAACAACATCCCTCCCAGGTATGGGAACAGCCGATTCCTAATGATCCACTCGGTCGGAAAAATATTTTTGCATTTGTAAAAGGAAATAGTGATAGTCAAGAAACACTTTCAAGAAATACGTGAGTTAAATATTCCTTCTATTAATATGGGTGTCAGGGAGTGGTTATGGTAGTGTAATATGTACTGCTTTCGTGACAGTTTCTTTTTTATTTTTTATAAAAATGGAAACTATATATAATAGCAATCCATTGCTTTAGGAGGAAATGAATATGAGTTTTATGCACAACGCTGCCGAATTGTTAGTCGGATTTTTTGGTTTGTTTTTCATAACAAAACTTCTTGGAAAAAGAACACTTATGCATATTACGATATTCGAATTCATTTCGGCACTTGTGCTCGGAGACCTTGTTGGAAATGCTCTTTATGATAATGACGCCCAATTGATACAAATTGTGTTTACTATAATCTTTTGGGGAGGTTTAATGTTTTTAATGCAAATTGTAACACAAAAAAGCATACGAATGAGGGGATTTCTGGAAGGAAGACCATCCATTATTATTCACAAAGGAAAGATTCGTTACAAAGAGTTAAAGAAAAACCGTTTAGACTTAAACCAGCTTCAGCATTTGCTGCGTGTAAGAGATATCTTTTCTATTAGGGAAGTAGAATATGCGATTTTGGAAAAGGATGGTACGGTGAGCGTCATGAAAAAATCAGCATATGCGATCCCGACAAAAGCTGATCATAAAATGTCAAACAAGCCGCCTTCTTTGCCTATTACATTCATTAGTGATGGAAGGTTATTGAAAGAAAATTTGATATTAAGCGGTTTTAATGAAACATGGCTACAAAAAGAACTCAATAAAAAAGGAGTTCGCCAATACCACCAAGTATTGTATGCAGAATGGGAAAAAAACTCCTTATATGTTGAGAAATATTAACTCGCCTTCATTAATATAACTGGCAAGTAAGAACCGAATGGATGGAATGGTGCAAAGAGGTGCCGGAATATCACAAATAACGAATGGCTCCATTACGAAACTACACATAATTAACTTTTGTTCACACAAAATACACATTTTCGGTTATAATAAAAACAAGTAAAGAAAACTATGGTTAATGAACGAACAAGCCCCCGGTTGCCGCCGGGGGTTTGTTTTTTTGTAGAAATTTCTATCTGTTTAATAAATAAAAACAACATAATTGTACAACAATACCGATGCACAAGCTTTAAAAATATGTTAAACTGATAAAGTTTGTATGAATTTTGAGAATAGAGCGGAGAGGGAGAACGTATGAAACAACTCTTTCGAAAAAAGCCTATACAGGACTTATTGTTAAACCGTGACAAAGATCTTCAAAAAACGTTAGGAGCGTTTGATTTGGTTCTTCTTGGCATCGGTGCAATTGTGGGAATCGGGATTCTTGTGCTAACAGGCATGATAGCTGCGAATTACGCGGGTCCGTCTGTTATTTTTTCTTTTATATTATCAGCAGTTATTTGTGCGTTTGTAGCGTTTTGCTATGCGGAGCTTGCTTCGACGATTCCGGCTTCCGGAGGCGTGTACACATATTCGTATATAACAGTGGGAGAGCTTGTAGCGTTTTTGATGGGATGGGCGCAAATGCTCATGTATACATTGGCGGTCGCAGCGGTGGCAAATGGATGGTCAGCTTATTTTGTTTCGCTGCTGGAAGGGTTCGGTTTGAAGCTTCCGAAAGCACTGCATACGGACCCGATGCAAGGTGGCATTATCAATATACCGGCCGCAGCAATTGTTCTTTTAATTACGTGGGTATTAACACAAGGGGCAAAAGAGAGTAAACGAATTACAAATATTATGGTTGGAATTAAAATCCTCATTATTGTTGTATTCGTTGCTGTCGGAATTTTCTATGTAAAGCCGACAAACTGGATGCCTTTTATGCCGTTCGGATTTAAAGGGGTTATAACGGGAGCAGCGGCTGTGTTTTTTGCCTTTTTAGGCTTTGATACAGTAGCGGCTACAGCGGAGGAAGTGAAGCGCCCGCAGCGTGATTTGCCGATTGGTATTATCGGATCGCTTATCGTTTGTACGATTTTATATGTCATCGTGTCTCTGATTCTGACAGGAATGGTCTCTTACAAGCTATTGGATGTGTCTGATGCCATCGCATTTGCCCTTCATACGGTCGGACAGAATGTTGTCGCTGGTATTGTGTCTGTCGGAGCGCTTGCTGGAATCACGACAGTAATCTTAGCATATTTATATGCGGGTGTTCGAATGCTGTTTGCGATAAGCCGCGACCAATTATTGCCGAAAGCTTTTTCAAGCATGCACCCGAAGACAAACATACCAACCTTTTCTACATGGCTTCTTGGATTAACGGCCGCGGCTCTTGGCGGCTTAGTAAATTTGCAGGCACTGTCAGATTTAATTAATATGATTGCGCTTCTGACATTTATGATGGTAGCATTGTCGGTCATTTTACTGCGCAAAACACATGCGAATCTGCAAAGAGGATTTAAAGCGCCGCTTGTACCGTATTTGCCGATGCTCGTAATAGGCTGCTGTTTATTTTTGATGACAAGATTCGCATCGGAAACGTGGCTGTATTTGGCAGTTTGGCTGGCCTTAGGTATGGTTTCCTATTATTTATATACAAAACCGGCTTCTTATGAAGCGAAGCGAGAGAAAGCTTCATAATATGGAAGCCCTTTGAGTTCATTCAAAGGGCTTTTTGTTATAGGAATTTGTTTGGTGAAGGCGGAGCGTATACGTAAATTCCATTCATATCTTCAATTAGTTCTACTTTCAACGTTGCTAGCTCTTTAGGAAAATTTACAGTAATGACATTGTCTTTCTTCTCTATAATGAGTTTTTCATCCCGATAGCGCCGCTTTCGCTTTTTCAACTGGATCGCCTTCTATTGATTTGATAGTATCGCGTTTTGTTCGCGAAGCATGTACTCGTCTGTACCCAAAACTTCTGCATACGTACCGTTTAAAGAAGCCAGAATTGTACTGTGCACATAGGCAGCTGGAATAGATGCAGTTTTGAACAACAAATCGCGTGTGGCACATGCATCATGAATCACAATACAAGAAAATCCATAATCAAAGGCAGCTCTTGTTGTAGCATCAACGCACATATGCGTCATCATGCCGCAGATAATAAGCCTTTCAATATTTTGTTCTTTTAGCTGCTCTAATAAAGAAGTTTCTCTGAAGCTGTTGGGATAATGCTTGATAATCACTGCTTCATCAGTGAGAGGATGTACGTGTTCATGAATGAGCACACCTTCCGTGTCTGGAAGAAAGAATGCAGCGTTCGGCTTAGTGGATACGTGCTGAATGTGGAAAACGGGCTGATTTGTTTCGCGAAAATACGTAAGCAGCTTTTGCGCTTCCTTGCTGGCTTCTATCGGATTGCGCAGCTCCATGCGCCCTTTCGGAAAATAGTCATTTTGAATATCAACAAGTATAAGAGCGGTTGTCATAATCTCTCCCCTTTCTGTTCCCTGTTATATTCCATGGCTGTAAAACCTTTTCCTTTTCAAAGCGGAACGAACGAAAAGGTTTTACATTTTCTTAAAGGAAAGATTTATTATGTTAACAGCTTTTTTACAAAGAAAAGCTCCATGAAAATGATCTCTTTAAATTCCGGGACTTGAATACAACGAGAAACACTCAACTCAGTGCCGTAAAACTATATATGAGTGAATGATAAATTCGACATTTGCATGTGCTATGTGCAACCCAAAGGGAGTATGGTATGCTTCTTCTCTCTGGTTTACCCTTGCATGAGCTAAAGGTTTGACCGCTTCTGCACGTCTTTTAATCTCTCCCCACTATCAAAAGATGGTTTTTTTACTTGTATATAATAAGAAAAGTGACGAAAGGAAGCCTTCCGTCACTTTTTGTGGATAATAGAATTGTTCATTAAATGGTTTTCTGGATTCTGTTTCTTAGAATATATAACATTATTAATACGCTTGAATGAGTTTTATATCTTTGGCATTTATAAAAACACTATTATATTGAGGATTGTCTGAAAAAACTTCGTAATATAAACCTTGAGGGGTCTGAACGGAGCCCTTAATAGCCACGATAATCTCCCGGCTGGTTACCCCGGCCTTTTGTCCTCCTAGATTTTGTAATAGTGTTACACCAGCTGAGATTTTACTTAGCTGATAGGCTTGATGATTACGATCTCTGTACATTGTATCTAATTTGTGCATCAATGATGCAATTCCTCTTGCCCAGCTGCTGTCACTTGCATACAGTACATTCATTCCGCGTGCTTTATCACCGATAAAGGCGCCGTTATAGAACTGGGAACCAGGTGTTAAATAGTTTTTATTGATATATTGGGCACAGAATTCAATTCCTTGCTGTAAGGTTGCAAATGATGCCGCTCCTCCATACGGATTAGAATCGACTGCTTGAAACCCAAATAAATTATGTTTCTCCTTAGCGATTCGGCTTGTTCCCCATCCTGATTCAATAAGTGCATGTGCTAATAAATAACTTACATTTATATGCTGCTTATTAGCTGCTTCAATAAAGTATTGACCTGTACCAATTAATGGGCTATCAGGGCGATTCGCTTTAATAAATGCATCTAATTCTGCTGCTGTATAGGAAGCAGGAACCCGCAGCGGCAAGTATTCAAAATATTGATAGCTGTCTTGTCCCCCGATGGATGTTCTGTCAAAGGCTTCATATTGTATTCCTGCTGACAGATGTGCCGGGGCATATCCTTCATTAAAGGTATAATAACTGTTTGTGCTAGAGTCATAGGAGTTATAAATTATGTTTCCTGATTTCACCGTATAGTAAGAAGTAGCGGCATGTAACATATTCGGATACAAGGTTACATCCTCCAATGTAACATATCCATTCTGTCCGTCTAAGGTAACATAAACAAGAGAACCGACAGTTTTTACAAATTTTAAATCAGTGTTAGGCGCTACGTATGTAAGCTTTTGATTTGTATTGCTGTCATAAATATTAGCAAGCTTATTTGTTCGAACGAAGCCGTTTTTCATATTGATAATTTTGCCGTTTCGTGTGAGATATCCATCCTCTTGTAATGCAGCAAAGGCAGCTTCAGCTTCTTTCTTGTGTGGCTGTAATATTGTATGAGAGGAAGTTATGACGGAATAGGAAACGGTACTTGTATTCGTATCCAAATAGCCGAGGGATACATACGCTTCTTTTCCGTTAAATATTATCTTGGCCCAGCCATTCACTTTACTGATGATACTCACCGTTTGTCCCTTGTTGAGCTTTCCTACCAGAGATCCGCTCGTTGATGGAGCAGACCGAACATTTAAGGCGGATGCTGTAACGATGGTTGTCTCTTCTTGAGTAAGAGTCTGCACCGCAAGAGAGGGAATGAAGCCTTCTTTATTGTTATAAAGGATTTTAATCCAGTCCCCATCCTTAGAAATAACGGAAACCTCAGCTCCTTTATTTACTGTCCCAATAGATTTGGAGGAATAGGAAGCGCCTTCTTGGACTGTTGCTTGAGGTACAGTCACCGTTTGTTTTAACTGCGAATTTTGCGGCGTATCTGTGGGTGCAGTATTAAAACGCAAGAATTCTAAGGAAACATAAGCCTCTTTTTCATTAAAGAGAATTTTAGCCCATCCGTTGCTCTTGCTGAGGACAGAGACAGATTGCCCTTGTTTTAGCTTTCCTAGAATATTTGCTTGTCCAGAAGCAGAAGCGCGTATATTTAAAAGATTGACATTTACAAGTCCAGTTTCAGAATGATTAGCTGAAGGAGCTTCATTTCCAACAGATGTCGGTTTGGCAAGTTGTAAAAATGCTAGGGAAACAAAAGCTTCTTTGCCATTGAACAGGATTTTAGCCCAGCCATTGTCTTTACTGAGGATAGAAACAGATTGTCCTTGATTTAATTTGCCCAGAACAGCACCTTGTGCAGAAGCAGAGGCTCGTACATTTAGGCGATCAGCATTGATAGTGCCAGTTTCAGCTGCAACGGACGAATTGTTATTCGTTGGCGGTTGTGGATTAGGAGCTGAAGCGTTAAAACGCAAAAATTCTAAAGAAACAAAAGCTTCTTTGCCATTAAA
>NZ_AUMR01000105.1 GCF_000430785.1 Ectobacillus panaciterrae DSM 19096 | reverse complement strand
ATTCCGTGCTCTATATGTTTATGCTAACAGGCGTAAGCCCTCTCGTTTGATATTGATAGAAGCATTATGGTCTCTATCCGCCGTGAATCCACATTCACATTGGAATGTCCGTTCAGAAAGAGACAGTTCTGCTTTTACTTGACCGCAACAGGAACAAGTTTTGGAAGAAGGGAACCACTTGTCGATTTTGATCAGTTTCTTCCCCTGTTTCTCTAACTTATATCGCAGGAATGTGGTGAACATGCCCCAAGCATTGTCAGCTACACTCTTTCCAAAGTTTAGGGCTTGTGACATTCCTTTCATATTGAGATCTTCCATTACGACACAGTCATATCGTTTAGATAATTTGTACGATTCCTTGTGCAGAAAGTCTTTGCGTTGGTTTGCTATTTTCTCATGTAGCCCGGCTACTTTCAGACGTTGTTTGTTCCAGCGATGGCTTCCCTTTTTTCTGCGTGACAAAATACGTTGTTCTTTGGCTAGTTTTTCTAAGGCCTGCCGATAGAAACGAGGGTAATTGGCTTTCTTACCTGTTTCGCTGTCTACAAATAAGCCATTCATAGAAAAGTCTAACCCCACAATGTGTTGCACTTCTTTCGAAACGGGTTGATGCTCATATTCCGTAAGAATAGAAACATAATACTTGTCCGTTTTTGTACGAGAAATCGTACAAGATTTGATGATATGGTGGGCAGGAATATCTCTGTGCTGTTTGATTTTGACAAGTTTCAGCTTCGGTAATTTGATATAGCCGTCCAAAAGCATAATGTTTCCGTTCACCACGTTTGTTGTATACGATTGCCTTGCTTTCCGGTTCTTGAATACTGGAAACTCAGCTCTGCCCTCAAAAAAGTTTTTGTACGCCTTTTGCAGATTCAACTGGGCGTTTGCCAACGTAAGGCTGTCTACTTCCTTGAGCCATGTGAACTCATCTTTGTATTTGGCAGGAGTAGGAAACTTCAGCTTCTTCAAAGTTTCTTTGTTCTCTTTATGTTGTTCGTATGTTCCTTTGCGTTCTGTAAGCATTTTGTTATAGACGAAACGAACACAGCCAAAGGTTTTTGCAAGAAGAACACATTGTGCGGCTGTCGGGTAGATTCGGAACTTATACGCTTTGTTTGCCATATCATTTCACCTCGCTTTACGATTGTTTGATAAGTTAATTTTACCATAATATGTAATGTTTGATAAGAACAAATGTTCTTTAGGCTTGCGCCTAACCGAAATTCATCTCCCCCTTACCGTTGGGCTACGCCCTTCACACGCTTGAAGAGGGAGACTTCTTTCGGAAAATTGTTAAAGTGTGTCCGAACTATACTAACTCGAAACTATAAGTTTGACTGTACGTAGTATACTTATTGATTTTTTCTAAACTTGGTTCATAGCCGATTCCAGGTAAGCTTGGAACCATGATCGTTCCGTTTTCTACTGTAACCTCTGGTTCAATAATATCTTCTGCCCAGTAGAGGGAGGAAGCTGCGGTATCGCCAGGCAGGATAAAGTTCGGCAGGGAAGTGATCGCGATGTTATGTGCCCTTCCAATGCCTGATTCCAGCATCCCCCCGCACCATAGCGGAATTTGATGTTCCTGACATAAATCATGGATTTTCTTAGATTGGGTCAAGCCTCCGACACGGCCGACCTTAATATTGATAATTTTACAGCTGCCTAGTTTAATAGCTTTCCTTGCATCCTCTAATGAGTGAATGCTTTCATCCAGGCAAATAGGTGTTTGCAGCCTTGCCTGCAAGTCTGCATGGTCAATGATATCGTTATAGGCAAGCGGCTGTTCAATCATCATTAAATTAAAATCGTCCAAGGCGGCTAAGCGGTCTATATCTTGTAAGGTATAAGCTGAATTTGCATCTGCCATGAGAGGGATGTCAGGATATACTTTCCGAACCTTGTCTATTAATTCAACATCCCAGCCCGGTTTGATTTTTAGTTTGAAACGTTTATAGCCTTCCTCGAGGCGAGTCTCAATTATTTCTAGAGTCGAATCAATCGAATCTTGTATTCCGATGCTTACGCCCACTTCTATTTCCTTTTTTGTTCCGCCGAGCACGCTCGAGAGAGAAGCATTTTGCTTTTTCGCATACAGATCCCAAACAGCCCCCTCTAAAGCAGCTTTTGCCATATAATTGCCGCGGATATGGGTGAAATATTTTTCAGAGATTTCATCAGGATGCTGGATTTCGTTTTTCAGAAGAATAGGAATTAAGTAATCTTCGAGTATATGCCAGTTTGTTTTTACGGTTTCTTCATTATAAAGTGGATCAAGCATCGCAACAGATTCGGCCCAGCCGGAAATGCCATCATCACTTTTTACTTCTACTAGAATAAATTCCCTATCGTATTCCGTACCAAAGCTGGTTGTAAAGGGGTGAAGCAAGTCAAGTTTTAGATGCCGCAATATAACTTGTTTAATTTTCACTTAGGGGACTCTCCTTTTTGGGATAAAACTGTTAAAACACAGTCTTACCGATTTTTTTATAATAGGTTAAATCATTTTTTTGAAAGCACATAAAACTGAACAGGAATTTCTGCCACAGCATTTTTTTCAAAATCAGTAACCTGCCATCCTTGATGAAAAAGCTGCGTAAAAATATCTCTCGTTTTCATCCGCCATTCAATGGCAGTTTCCATGTTTGTTTCTCTGATTGTTCGGAAATCCTTTGGAATGGCAACAAAGGCTCTGTCACACTTTTGTTCGGGCAGAGGAAGGATGGAAGAGGGAAATGGTAATCCTTTCTTATTCGTGTCCCATTGAATGAGCGAATTCTCTAATAGAAAGTCCAATTCAACTTCCTGTCCCCGAGAATCCGTTGCCTCTCCTTGAATATGCCATTCCACAAGAAAGCGGTCGGAAGGAATGCCGCTGTTTAAAAGATCTTCCATTTCTCCGTAACAATTTGCGATATAGGCAGAGCACACGCCGCCAAGCTTAGCTATATTCAAATACCCATTAATACTTTCCAGCGGATCGTACGTCCAAGTGATGAGGGAATATCCAAGCTTTAGCGCTTCCTCACGCTGCGCGAGCTTTAGTTTCTCGCCAATGCCTTTGTTGCGGAACTGTTCATCGGTGCCTAGAATATGTGAACAAAGATACGCGGATGTTCCGTTGAATCCCGGGAAGCTGTATTGAAATCCAACCAGCTGCTCCCTGTAATAAGCTCCTAATACCAAGCCGCCGTTTTTCACTGCTGTTATAGTTTGGTGTGTGGGGATAGAGTCATATTCTCCCCAGATTTTACACTCCAATTTTCTTACGTCCTCAAGCTCTTCAATTCGATGAAGGGAACGAATTTCAATCTCCTGTGTTTTCGTCATGGTCAACCTCTTTATTAGATTTTTATAGGGAAACATTCTATTCTTCTGCCGCTAGCAACATGGTGTTCGTTAAAATTTTTGCTCCATAAATAAGTGCTTCCAAATTAAACTTCATATGCGGATGGTGCAGACCGGGCATTAAGTCGCAGCCTAATCCAATCATAGTTGCTGCTATATCAGGATGTTTGGCTGTATAAAAATGAAAATCCTCGCCTCCTTGAGAAACACAGACTGGAACGACATTTTCCGTTCCAATGATAGCTCCTATTGCGGTCTCAGCCAGCTTTATAGCTGTTTCATGCAAAGTCGCTGCGGGTACAAATTCTTCCATAGACCAGAAAATGGATGCTTCAGTTTGTTCCATTGTTTGTTCAATTGCTTCCTTTGTAAGCCGAGTTAGTTCATCCATGACCTCATTTGTCTGAGCTCTGGCATCGATTGCAAAGACAGCTGTTTCCGGGATCACGTTTGATGCCTTGTTTGTTGTTTGAAGCTGTGTCATTTTGATGGAATAAGGAGTTTCGGTTTGCAGATGAATCTGCTGTAATTTTTGGACAAGCAAAGCCGCTGCTTCGATTGCATTGATTCCATCTTGCGGCCGGGAAGCATGGGCCTGAATACCTTTAATTGTTCCTCTTATTGTTCCGGCAGAGCCATGGATAATGACGGGGGAAGCTTTCATATAAGGGACCTCCGCACTAGGTCTTACATGTACCCCGAATAAATAGGAAACATTCTCCAATGCGCCATCATTGATCATTTGAAGAGCGCCTTCTCCTTTTTCTTCTGCAGGCTGAAATAAAAATCGGAGCGTGTGTTTAGGCTGGGCTCCGCTGTAGGCAATGGCTAACGCAGCGTATAAAACCATAGTGCTATGTGCATCGTGTCCGCATGAATGATTCGCCTTTACAACTCCATCTACTTCTTGAACAAGCGCATCCATATCGGCCCTTAATGCCACAACCTGATTAGAGCGGCCAGGAATCTCAGCGATGATTCCATAATGGCTGTCAAATGTTTTCACGGTTAGCCCAGCTTTTTTAAGACATTCCAATATGTAGCGGGACGTTTTTTCCTCCTGCCAGCTTGGCTCAGCCAAGGAGTGAAGATCATGGTAGGTTTTTAGCAATAATTCATGCTGCTGATCAATATATTGAATCGGGTTCATAATGAATCACCTCCTTTACATAATTTTTAACTTTAATAAAATCTCATTCATTAAACACCTCATAGCTTGAATATCGCTTTTCTAATTTTTGCTGATGGGTATGAATCCGTTTTGGATCTTTTTCATGTATGCCGGCAATAACCGAATTGAATAAGCTAAGGAAGCTGTTTCATCACATAACACCCCTATTGGTGAATTTAATACTTCTTTTTAAATAAAAGTTGAAGTTTATACTTCATTTATTTATACACTACCATAACTGAATGAGAAAAAGAAGAAAATTTTTAACTTTTTTGATAGCTATTGATTTAAATCCAATTGCAGCGGCAGGTTTGTCATTCACATAGTTGAAGAGGTTTTTTTAGAATGATTAATGCAGATACACATAACCTATACTACCCTCACCTAAAAGTGCTCCTGATACTTCTCGCTCGGTAATGCTAGTGGGAAATTTTTTGTCCGCTTGATATGATATTGTTTACCAAATATTTTTTTAGGAGGTGAATCTTGTGCTGATAACCCATATCCTTATCGGAATTGTTTTTGGTTATATCATCTGGAAACTCCTCAAAGTAACTTTCAAGTCCGTTCTGTGGTTCTTAATTATCGGATTAATTGTGGCCCTTATTTTTCCAAAAGCGTTATTTTTGGTCGGAGGCATCGGTTTTTTAGTTCTAAGTACGTTAGTAGTACTTTTAATTTTAAGTGTGCTCGGATTTTTCTTTTTTGAAAATGATTAAAGCGGAGATTGCAAAGGCGACGTTGACGGTTTAGAATCAATATAATCCGCCCTAGGCTATGCCCCATTAGGGACCCTTTTCCATTCGTGAACGCATAACCTTAACGAAGTTATCACATAATACGGGTGTTACAAAGAAAAGGAGGGTCTCGCATGCAGAACACGCCAAAACCAGATAATCGTGCTGATAACGCGGCTCATCTTGCGCAGCATATCCATGACACAGAAGAGAATATGGAGAAAGCAAGAGAAACGATGAGAAATAGCGACAGTGAAACCGTTAAAGCCCAAATCGAAGCGAAGAACGAGCGTAGAGAACAAGCCCTTGAAGGCATGAGACACGAATTGGCAGATGAAAGAAGCCAGTGAGACTCCATAAAGGAGTCTTTTTTCATTGAGGAAAAAAGACGATACCTCAGCTGCTCCGTTAGCTGATTACATTAAAAACTAAAAACCACAGACCGCCCAGCTGGATTTTTAGCAACCGTATATATACAACTGAATAAAAAAACGTCTTTTTGAGAGTAGTAGCAGTATGTTCAAGATTTAGAGATTACTTGCCAGTGCCTTGAAGTTTTGCACCAGAACCTAATTGTTGGATATGAAGTCATTCATTCCATATATTCTTTACTTCATGAAGAGAATAAATATGAAGTTCACACGAAATACATATTTATTAACTAAAATATCACTGTGAGATACAATAGGATGGGATGGTCTTTAAGAAATAGAAGATTTTTCGAATGCTTGAAGGAGGAAGGCATACATGCATCTGAAAGCCTTCACTTGTGCGTCTGCAACTGTTTTACATGGAGAATAATCCATGTTTTTCCGATGCACTCCGTTTGTGTCAGGAGCTGATTAGGTTTAGTAGATAGGAGGGGAAAAACTACATGAGGGAAGCGTTGAAGACACAATTTCAAAGCATTCGCTTTGTATTGCTGACAGTATTTTTAATATGGTTGAAAACGTATATTGTCACTCGTCTAGCATTTAATTTGAAACTAGACTCGCTGAGACAGGAAGTTATTCTGTTTATTAGCCCATTGGCATCTTCCATGCTTTTGATTGGACTTGCCATGTTTGCAAAGGGAAAAAAGAGGAATTATATCGCTATAATTATTAATGTGATTATGACCATTATTTTAATCGGGAACGTTTTGTTCTATGGGTTCTACAGTGACTTTGTTACATTGCCTGTTTTGATGCAGACTTCCAATCTTAACGGATTGGGATCGAGCATCAAAGCACTGCTCAACTACAAGGTTCTGTTAATGTTTGCTGATGTTATCTTTTTATTCTTTCTTGCAAGAAAAAAAAGCAGGTTTGTAAAAACAGAACGTATTTCAAGCTTGGTTAAAGCCTCGTATTTTTTAATATGTCTCACAATTTTCTTAGTGAATCTTGGACTTGCGGAAAAGGAACGTCCTGAATTGCTGACCAGTTCTTTTGACCGTATCACCCTTGTAAAAAACCTAGGTTTGTATGTACATCAAATTTATGATCTCGGACTGCAAGCTAAATCTAGCTCTCAGAAGGTATTCGCGGATGGAAGCAAGGTTCAGGAAGCAGAAAACTATGTGAAAACGGTGAATGTAAAACCAGATCCGCATATGTTCGGTATGGCCAAAGGGAAGAATGTTATTGTTGTTTCTCTTGAGTCCACACAGTCCTTCCTGCTTGGTGCAAAGGTAAACGGCCAGGAAGTGACCCCGTTCTTAAACAAATTTGTAAAGGAAAGTTATTATTTCGAAAATTTCTACCATCAAACTGGCCAAGGGAAAACATCCGATGCAGAGTTTATGATTGATAACTCTCTATATCCGTTAGACCGCGGTTCTGTATTCTTCACAAACACAGGAAATGAATATGTGGCTACTCCTGAAATTCTGCATCAGCAAGGGTACTACACAGCGGTTTTCCATGCAAACACCGCGACATTCTGGAACCGCAATATGATGTATCCTTCTTTAGGGTACGATCGCTTCTTCAACGAATTGGATTACAATGTAACGCCAGAGAATAAAATTAGCTGGGGTTTAAAGGATAAAGAGTTTTTCGACCAGTCCGTGGATAAGCTGACAAAATTGAAACAGCCGTTCTATACTCGTTTTATCACATTAACGAACCATTTTCCGTTTACGTATGATAACAGCATCAAACTGATCGATCCTTATAACTCTGGTGATAGCATCTTGGACAGTTATTTTGTGACAGCTCGCTATGAAGATGAAGCGTTGAAGCACTTCATTGAGCGTCTGAAGGAGACAGGGTTGTACGATAACTCCATTATCGTGTTCTATGGCGATCATTATGGCATTTCTGACGAGCATAATCACGCAATGGCTCAATTCTTAGGAAAATCAGAGATCACTCCGTTTGATCACATGCAATTGCAGCGTACACCATTGTTTATTCATGTTCCGGGTCAAACAAAGGGAAAAACCGTTACCGCTCCAGCAGGAGAAATCGATGTGAAACCAACGATCCTCAACTTGTTGGGAGTAGGTACGTCTAATGACATTGAATTTGGCCATGATTTGTTTTCACCTGAACGCAAGCCGTTTGTTGTGGAACGCGATGGAAGCTTCATTACGGATAAGTATATTTATTACAACAACCAGTTCTATAATCGACAAACAGGTCAAGAAGTACAAGTACCGGTACAGGAAGCTAAACCTCTCATTGACAGGGCGCAAAATGAACTAAGACTCTCAGATAAAATTATTCAAGGTGATTTGCTTCGCTTCTTTGACGGTAATAAAATCAAGTCTGGGACCATCAAAACGGTTATCACAGGCACAGAAAACGGCTGAGAAAAAAGCTGTCCATTCATTTTTGAAGTGAACCTGAACTGACCCGCGGATTTGCGGCTTAGAAAAAACAACTAGGCTACCTGTTCCCTGTATGCTACAGGGGACAGGTAGCCTAATTTCTTTTACATACGCTTTATAATCCTCAATCATCTGTTGTAGAGCAGAATTAAATATCGTTAAATACCATTTTAAAATAGGCTTTGACGAGGAGTCCTTAAACTATTATCGTTTTGTAACTCATCTAAAGTTTTTTGCACAAAGGCTGTTTACAGGAACGTATAAGGAAATCATTAATTAATAGATTTCCTTCTTCCGTTTATGTTTACTAAAGAAAATACTTTTTAATTCATTCAGAGGAAAGGTCTGAGCAACCTAGCCTCAAAAAACAGATACAGCAGTGGTTTTTCAAATGTTTTTATTTAACAGATGCTCTCGAAACGTTCATGGACGTTTCGGATGCATATATTGACTCATGATAGACTACCAATTCTTAATAAACGATAACCGGCTCGTATTGACTGAGATTGTCATACACTGACTTTATAACACTAGGTTGGACGTTGACACAACCGCCCGATCCTGCAGTAAGATAGGCATTACTTGCCCAGTTTGTCCGCCAGCTGGCATCGTGGAACCCTTGTCCGCTGTCTGTAAACGGAGCCCAGTAATCTACCTTAACGGAATAATCTGGTTTGCCTACTGCGCTGCCTTTGAGCGTGTACGGTGATCGTTTATAGAGGATATACCACACTCCTGGTGATGTATCTTCATGGGTGCTATGTTTGCCGGTCACTACATTCGTTGTGACTGCCAATTTTCCATTTTTGTAAATCCAAATCCGCTGTTCCGCAATTGACACTTCAGCATACGTGTCGCCAATGCCATTATTCGTTGTTGTTTCATAACCGATGCTTTCATTGCTCCAGCCATTTCCGTAAATATTAGAAGCAGGAAGCGACTTCTTCCCTTTTTCAAAAGCTTCCATAATCCGTGTTGTTTCTTTTTCAACATCTATTGCCCAACCATAGCCTTGTCCTTTTACCGATATGACTGAACCTGAATGGGTTTTAAATGTGAAATTTTTATTTAATGTGGATTGAGAACTATTAATTTCCGCAATCTTACTTTTAATATTACCCGGGTCAATCGTAATTTTCATATCTTTTGACACAGAGGCATTTTTAATTAAATCGCTGGCTTTTAAAGAATAAACTTTATCTTGTACCTTATACTCAATGGTTTGTTGAAGAAGTTCTTGCAGCTTTTTCTCTTCATTTTTTACAATCGGATTGTCTTCTTTGATTGGCTGTATGTATACAGGATTCAGATGGATTTCACTATTATACTCCTGCTTCTTGTAGTCCTTTAATAGACTGACGACATCATATTGCTGCCCATTAACACTTTTTGAGACGCTAATTTCACCTTGTTTCATAATAGCCTCTGCATCTTGAGACGCTTTTAAATTCTTATTCATTGATAAGAGCTTTTCTTCCACTTGTTTTTTCAGCACTTGGCTTCGATACTGATCCAGTTTGCTCGGTATTAATGAATAATTTTTTGCCTTTGAAGAAGGAAAAAATGTCTGTTGGCTTCTTAATAATTTTTTGATACCGGGCAGATCTTTATCCGTAAATCCTATCTTCGTGTCTTTTTCGTCGAGTATTCGTTCCTTTCCAATATAGACTTCGTTTTTTAATACAGATGTTTTTAATTTTTTAAGTGCCTGATCGGTAGTCAGTCCACCGACTTTTGTATCATTAATCTTGATATGTGCGTTAAAGTGGTTTGCCTGATAATAGCTAATTGCCGCAAATATGAGAGCAATAATAATGATCACACTAATTGTAATAAACTTCCGGTTTACAAACCGTTTGAATGAGCTTATCCGTTGTTTATCAATTACTTCAACTAATTCGTTTGCCGTATTTCCCATAAATATTCCCCCTGCATACTTGGTAACCTAACTATCAACGTTTCTCGACTTTGAAGTTTGGGTTTTGCATCCCAAACTTTCAATTATTTTACCTTAATACTTAAATTATCGCCATTATTTTACCTTAATATTTAAATTATCACTATTATTCTACTTGATTCTATGGTGTGAACTTTGTCGTTATTTGTATATGCGTGAAATTTTATATATTTATTCTGTATTAAAGTCCCTTAATTAAATTTTAATAAAAAGGATGAAAATCAGAAATAAAATCTCATTTAAATACGTTACAGGGAGCTGTATCATAAGTAAATGAGGTTTTTTATTTCATTTACAGATGAAAAAGGGATAGGTAAAGGTATAATTGATGTCTAACAAACAATATTAAGAAGATGAGATAAAAATTATAAAGTGTATTGAAATTTGTGTGTAAAGCGTGCTTGTACTTGGGATAAGAAAGGCTAAGGGTAACTTGTTTACGGAACCCCATGGGAGACATAAATAGTTATAAATAGAAGAAACTTGAACTTTTAAGCTTAGGGTTTACCTATTACCCGAACAGATGTTGACATGTTGAATGGGTAGCACGGGGAATTCTGGTAAGGTGTTTCGGATCAATCGGACTGAACCGTACCACAAGTAACGGCGAAAATTAGAGGGTGGCGGTTCACTGGTAACCGCAAACCAAAACCTTAATCCTTGCAAGAAGCTGGGTTAAGGACTTGGTTTTTGTGTGTTCCTAGGGCCTTGTGGACGGACTTCTCACTTCTCACTTCTTACCAGTTTTTAAATGGCTGATTAATTATCATAATAAGCGTAAATAAATATTTTAATCTATAAATAACGGTGATATACTATTGTTAAGTTATAATTGAATAGTGATATACTATTGTTAGGTTATAATTGAATAGTGATATACCATTATTAGGTTATAATTGATCCAGAAAAGATGTGTGACTAGGTCGCGCTCTGGCGCCTAAGCAGGAGCGCCTACATCCTTTCTGCAAATCTTAGGGGGATAAGGAAGATAAAAATGAGCAAAAGAGAAACTAAAACAGACGTCATCTTAATTGGAGCCGGAATCATGAGTGCGACTTTAGGGACACTTCTGAAAGAATTAGTACCGGAATGGAAAATTACAGTGTTTGAGAAGCTCGAAAATGCAGGAGAGGAAAGCACTAACGAATGGAATAATGCAGGAACAGGGCATGCGGCACTGTGCGAGCTTAACTACACTGTCGAAAAACCAGACGGATCTATAGATATTAGCAAAGCCATCAAAATTAATGAACAGTTTCAGCTTTCAATGCAGTTTTGGTCTTATCTTGTAAACAGCAAGCTGATACATGGTTCACAGGACTTTATCATGCCATTGCCTCATATGAGTATGGTACAAGGGGAACAAAATGTAACGTTTTTAAAGAAACGTTTTGAAGCGCTGTCAAACAATCCCCTATTCCAAGGGATGGAATTTTCCGATGATCCGGAAAAACTGATGGAATGGATTCCGCTTATTATGCAAGGCCGCGCATCGAATGAACCTATAGCGGCAACAAAAATCGACTCTGGAACTGATGTCAACTTTGGCGCTTTAACGCGCATGTTGTTTGACCACTTAGAGAGTAAAAATGTCGATATAAACTACAAACATAGTGTTAATGATATTAAACGTACTAGTGACGGCTTGTGGGAATTGAAAGTGCGGAATCTCGATAGCGGTACTGTCGAACGCCATACTGCAAAATTCGTCTTTATCGGAGGCGGGGGAGGAAGCCTGCATTTACTGCAAAAATCCGGTATTCCTGAAGGAAAACATATTGGAGGATTCCCGGTAAGCGGAATATTTATGGTGTGTAATAATCCGGATGTTGTAGCGCAGCATCATGCAAAAGTATACGGCAAAGCTAAGGTTGGTGCTCCTCCAATGTCTGTTCCGCATCTTGACACACGATTTATCGACAATAAAAAATCGTTGCTATTTGGACCGTTTGCCGGCTTCTCACCAAAGTTTTTAAAAACCGGTTCAATGTTTGATTTGGTAACTTCC
>NZ_AUMR01000104.1 GCF_000430785.1 Ectobacillus panaciterrae DSM 19096 | reverse complement strand
AAAATTAATTTTTGACGTTTCGTTTCGATGAATTGATGACGATTGGTTAAATACATAGAATAAAAAAAGACAGGGATCAAAATAATCATTACTTGTAAGAGCAAGTTTTTAGTATGTTCCATACAGTTTACCTCATTGTTAAGCTCATTCTAGTATAAAAGGAAACCGAATATAAAAACAGGAGAAAAAAATGGGTTCTGGTGCAAAAAACTCAAAACAATCGCAATTAATCTCTAAAGCTTGGACATACTGATACTATTACTCTAAAAAAGGGGTATGATCAGTATGGAAAAGCAAAATTTGTTCAAGTGGAAACATTATCAGCCTGACATTATTTTGTTAACAGTGAGATGGTACCTACGGTACAACCTCAGTTTTCGTGATTTGGTGGAAATGATGGAGGAACGCGGCTTATCCATGGCTCACACAACGATTATGCGTTGGGTTCATCAATATGGGCCTGAATTAGAGGAAAGGGTACGGCGTCATCTTAAGTCAACAAATGACTCCTGGAGAGTTGATGAAACGTACATAAAAGTAAAAGGAAAATGGATGTACCTATATCGTGCAGTCGATTCGGATGGGAATATCATTGACTTTTTCCTTAGTAAAACGAGAGACAGCAAATCAGCCAAGCGCTTCTTGAAAAAAGCCTTGGCTTTTTCACATGTATCCACTCCTCGTGTCATTACTGTAGATAAGAATCCAGCTTATCCAGTAGCAATTGAAGAGTTAAAAGAAGGAAAAAAGATACCAGAAGGCATCCAAATAAGGCAAGTAAAATATCTGAACAACATCGTGGAACAGGATCATCGATTCATTAAGAGGCGAGCCTTTCCTATGTTAGGGTTCAAGTCTTTTAATACGGCTACATCCATTCTTTCAGGAGTAGAGGCCATGCATATGATTAAAAAAGAACAGATTGATTTACAAGATCAGTCTGTCCAAAATCAGAAAGAATTCATCCATCAATTGTTTGGGCTTGCAGCATAAGATACGATTCCACTAGAAATATATGTGTTTTATTCTCTGCTATTTTATCTTTGCACTAGAACCCTTAAGAGTGCCGTGAGCTGGGTTCGCGGACAGCTAGTGTATTTTCAGCACCCAGCTCTGCTTCGATGTGGGAGACCTTCGAAGACTCATCCATACGCCAGTAGGTGATGAAGCTCAGGGCAATGCAGGCAGCTACGTAGAAGTAGAAGAGAGACTCGGCTCCAATGCTCTTCAGCCATAACGCGATGAACTCCGCCGTCCCGCCGAACACCGCGACGGTGAGTGCGTAGGGTAATCCCACGCCAAGAGCACGGATTTCGGTTGGGAAGAGCTCGGCTTTCACGATCGCATTGATGGAAGTGTAACCGGTGACAATGATGAGACCCGCCATCATGAGCAAGAAAGCAACGATAGGGTTCTTCGTCTGCTCCATGATCAGGAACAGTGGTACCGTTAGCAACGTTCCGAGGATACCGAAACTAATCAATAACGGGCGCCGTCCGATCCGGTCAGACAGCATGCCGGCGAGCGGTTGAAGCACGACGAATACCAGCAGGGCAATAAAGTTAATCCAGCTGACGACCTCCTTGTGGAGGCCCACAGTATTCACCATGAACTTCTGTAAATACGTCGTGTAGGTATAGAAGGCGACGGTTCCACCGAGCGTTAGTCCGACCACTGTCAGCACCGCCTTGGGGTGTTTCATCAGAGCCCGAACGGTCCCAGCGTTTGCCCGGCTTTCAGAACCCATTTTTGAGAACTGCTCCGATTCGTCCATCGTGCGGCGCAGCCATAATACGGCCAATGCTCCCATTGCTCCGATGACGAAGGGAATACGCCAGCCCCAGGACTTCATATCGGGTTCGCTGAGTATTTGCTGGAGGATGATCTGAACACCCAGTGCTACCATCTGTCCAGCAACAAGTGTGACGTACTGGAAGCTCGAGTAGAAGCCGCGGCGACCGCTGCCGGCCATCTCGGACAGGTACGTGGCCGAGGTTCCATACTCTCCGCCTAACGACAACCCTTGGAGCAGGCGTGCGAGAACCAGAATAATAGGAGCCAGAACACCAATTGTGCTATAACTTGGGGTGCAGGCAATGATTAGAGAACCACCGGCCATGACGGTAATGGAAAGCGTCAGCGCGGCACGGCGGCCATGACGATCGGCGTAGCGGCCCATCAGCAGGCTTCCTATCGGGCGCATCAGGAAGCCGACGGCGAAAATCGCTGCCGTGTTGAGCAGTTGGCTCGTTGGGTCTCCCTTGGGGAAGAACTCTGCTGAGAAATACACGGCGAAAGCAGAATAGACGTACCAGTCGTACCATTCGATCAGATTTCCAACCGAACCTTTGAAGATGTTACCTGTGATGCGTCGCGCTTTTGCGCGCTCAATGGATTGAGACATTATTAAATCCCCCTGTTGAACAAATTTCATTTTCCCATACTACTGATTCTCATTCATCCACAAATGCACTACAAACGTTTTTTCGTTTTGCTACATTTGAAAACTCTTGCGTATGTGTACGCACCTGTTTAACACTAGTATTGGCCTCAATAAATATATCAACCTCCCTATCTTATTGAAATGCCTTCAAAAACATCATCACAAGCCAAATGTGAAAGCGTATTCAATATAAATGGATTATATTCTTTTGTTAAAAAAACCTCAATATAATGAAAATTTTGTACTTTATGTACTTTATGTACACGACATTCCCTATTGTCTTAAAGATAATTGTCGCTTTCTTTTGCTTTAAAAGTCATTCTTATGACAGAGTTTGTTATAGATATAATATTTCTATCAATTTAATTTATAATAGCGTTCGCGATCACTATTACGATTCATTCTCTTTTAACCAGAAGACAGAAATCTAGTTATTGCTAAACAAATTTAATGCCTATAAAAGGGTTGATTAATACTGGGCTTTCTTATAATAATTAAATGATGATTGATATTTTAGAATATTTACATTGTTACAAAAGTCATTTATATAGGTGCAACGTGTTGGTTTAGCATGAGTTAGTGGTCACATGTGCCGAGCTTTAGATTTCGCTATGCCCCTAGTCTCTGTTCATTCATCAATCTATATTTATATAATTTTTTTGTTAAAGGGTGCAAATATGAATAAATCGCTTAAAGTCTCGTTACAAACGAAGATACTCAGTTTAATTATTACGCTGATCTTATTTATTGTTGTTCTTTTGGCAGGTATATTTGCTTATATTCAGTCTGTTGACACGAAACGCCAAGTTGAGCAGCTGGCTCTGCAGACAGCCAAATCTATTTCTTTTATGCCGAAGATAAAAGAAGCATTTCAAACTAGCGACCCTAAAAGTTATATCCAGCCGATCGCTGAACAGGTTCGGGAGCAAGCAGGCGCAGATAATGTAGTCGTGGAAGATCGCCATGGAGTTGTCTATTCACACTCTGATCCCAATTGGTTAGGTAGAAAAAGGGTCGATCCTTACAACTATCAAGCACTCAGTTTTGGAGGATACTATACGTTGGAAGGAACGGGAACTGCTGGTCCTGCCTTAATGGGAAAAGCGCCGATCATTGTTAATTATGGGGACTATGATCAAGTAGTAGGGGTCGTTACAGTAGAATTTTTGAAAAAAGATATCCAATCCAATATATTGAATAGAATCAAAGAAATTATTCTGTTTTCGTTGGCTGTTTTACTGGCTGGAATAATTGGAGGGATATTTTTAGCGCGAAGCATCAGAAAAGATACGTTAGGTTTGGAGCCGAATGAAATCGCTTCGTTATATCGAGAGCGCAATGCTATACTGCTATCCATAAAAGAAGGAATCATTGCCATTGATCAAAAGGGCCTCATTACCATGATGAATACTTCTGCGAAGGATATGCTGGATTTAGACAACGACTATCTGCATCGACATATTGCTGAAGTTCTTCCGAATTCTAATATGATGAGAGTACTGGAAACAGGTATAATGGAAAGCAATCAAGAAATGCCGCTTAAAGATAAAGTGTTTATCCTAAATATGACACCTATAGTGGAAAATAACCAAACTGTTGGCGTTGTATGCAGTTTCCGAGATAAAACGGAGTTACAAAAATTAATTGATACTATCTCTGAGGTGAGAAAATACTCAGAAGACCTACGTGCTCAAACTCATGAATTCACAAATAAGCTTTTTGTATTATCAGGTTTACTTCAATTAGGCCATTATGTGGAGGCATTTGAATTCATTCAACAAGAATCCAGTGTTCATCAAAGTCAGAATCATATTTTATTTAACCAAATTCTTGATGCGAAAGTACAGGCTATTTTGTTAGGAAAACTTGGGACAGCGTCTGAGAAGAAAATTCAGTTCAATATTGAAAGCGATAGTACGCTTAGCTCATTGCCAGATCACATTGAAATCTCACATCTTATCACCATCATTGGAAATATTATTGACAATGCATTTGATGCTGTTAGTAATCAACCGGAAAAGTATGTCTCTTTTTTTGTCACTGATATTGGTCATGATGTTGTCTTTGAAGTGGTAGACAGTGGAATAGGTGTGCCAGGTGAAAAAATAGATACTATTTTCAAAAAAGGTTTTTCTACTAAAGGAAACAATCGTGGTTACGGGCTGGCTAATGTTAAGGAAATGGTAGACTTCCTGCAAGGATCTATTGAAATCAACAACCAAAAAAGGGGAGGAGCTATCTTTACAATCTATCTTCCTAAGAAATTGGACGAGAATATATAAAAATAGGAGGAGATGTACATGTTGAAGGTTGCAATTGTAGAAGACGATTTCCGAGTAGCCCAGATTCAGGAGGAATTTTTATCAAAAATAAAGGATGTAAAAGTTGTAGGGAAAGCATTGAATGCAAAAGAAACAATGGAACTGTTAGAAAAAGCAGAAATTGATTTGCTTCTATTAGACATTTATCTGCCAGATGGGCTTGGTACAGACTTGTTGCTGAAGATTCACGCCGACTTTCCAAATGTTGATGTGATTATGGTTACAGCAGCTAATGAAAAAGGCATGTTAGAAAAAGCGGTTCGGAACGGGGTATGTAACTATCTTATTAAACCAGTTACGATGGAGAAATTCGTTTGCGCTATTGAAGATTATAAGAAAAAGAAGCAACTATTAAACAATCGTAGTGAAGTCGACCAGTCGTTAGTTGACATGTTTTTTGGCACTACAAAAGCAAAGGATGTAAGTCCAAAAAACTTACCTACAGGTGTTGATCCATTAACATTGCAAAAGGTAAAAGAAATCATTCGGGATTTAAATGGCGGCATTACAATAGAAGAAATGGGAGAGCAAATGGGTGCTTCAAGAACAACAGCAAGGAGATATTTGGAATACTTAGTTGCGATTAATGAATGCACAGTAGAGTATGAATATGGCATTATCGGACGTCCAGAACGTAAATATTGCCTTACGTGAATGTTCCTTATTCGAAACTGTGCAGGCCATTTTTTGTTGAAAACAAACGTACACATGTCTGTAACTGCTTTAGACAATTACCTTTCCCTTAAGCAGTTAGGTGAAGCGGGGTGCAAGGCACAAACAACGGGGTGATGGAAGTCATGAAAAAAAGATTGTTACCATTCATATGGCTGCTTGTTGGGACGATAACAGGCTGCTCTTTGGAAAAGTCCCCAGGCACTGACAAAATAGACATAGATCAAGTGGAATTAGTTGCACCTAATGTTGTAGGCGCGGGGTGGGATTTGACTGCGCGGGCGATGCAAAGAACTTTAAAAGAGGAGAAAATCTTTACAAAACCAATTGTTGTTACGAACAAAGTAGGAGGCAGCGGTGATGTAGGATGGAAATATACAAAGCAGCAAAGCGGTCATGTACTTGCTATGAATTCGAGCTTACTCATAACCAATCATCTATTAGGTCACAGTAAGCTAACATATAAAGATTTTACACCGATTGCTACCTTAGCAGCCGAATGGGAGGTAGTTGTCGTATCAAAAGATTCTAGCATAGGCAATGCAAAAGAGTTAATGGAAAAACTGAAGAAAGACAAGAAAGTGATTAAAATTGGTGTTGCCCCTGGTCTAGGCAATGATGATCATTTAGCTTTTGTGCAAATAAGTAAAGCATTTGGAATAAATCCTGTAGAGCTTGAGTTTTTTGTCTATGAAAATAAAGAGAAAGTTGTAAATGCTTTAATTGATAAGCAGATTAATGTGGCGACATTGGCCTTGTCCGAGGCGGAAAAACAATACAAAGCAGGAAAAGTGAACATTTTAGCTGTATCTTCTCCCAAAAGGCTGAAAGAACTGCCAGAAGTTCCAACTTGGAAAGAACAAGGGATTGATTTAGTATTTCAGCACTGGAGAGGAGTAATGGGTCCTCCTAATATGACGGAAGAAGAGATTGCTTATTGGGATGAAGCTATTAACAAAATGGTCAAAACGGATACATGGAAAACCATTCTTGAAGAGAAGGGGTGGAACTCCTTTTATAAAAACAGCAGGGAAACAAAATTGTTCCTTGATCAAAAAAGTAAGATGTACGAGGAGCTAATGCACGATTCAGAGGTGCGGAAATGATTCGAGTAATGAGGAGCTAATCTGTAAAATGGTTCTGGTGCAAAAACTTCAAGATAATTGCAATTAATCTCCAAATCCTAGACATACTGATACTATTACTCTAAAAAAGGTGTGTGATCGGTATGGAAAAGGAAAAGTTGTTCAAATGGAAGCACTATCAGCCTGATATTATTTTATTAACCGTGAGATGGTATCTACGGTATAACTTGAGCTTTCGTGATTTGGTGGAAATGATGGAGGAACGAGGTTTGTCCATTGCTCACACAACCATTATGCGTTGGGTTCATCAATATGGACCTGAATTAGATGCAAGAGTACGACGTCACCTTAAGCTAACTAATGACTCTTGGAGAATTGAAAGGAGTGAGATAACAATGGAAGCAAGTACCTTTCTAGGACTATTTTGGGGATGGGTGATAGTTATTGTATCAGGAATACTTTTCGTACGTCCATCGGTATTACGTGAACTGAAAAAATTAGTGGTTGAGGACAGAGGATTTGGGATTATGTATGGATTTCTATCGATTTTCCTAGGGTTAGGTACTGTGATCCTGCATAATGTATGGGCACTCAACTGGCAGGGATTCATTACAGTTATTGCATGGCTCGCACTGTTAAAGGGAATTTACGTGATTGCATATCCTGAACCATCAAAGAAAACCAACTTTGAAGTACGGATATTATCTACGCGTATAGTACTCGCTATCATTGGTGCTTTAGCTTTATGGATGCTTGTAATAATCTATATGAAATAATCTGTAATTCGAAATAGTGAAAAACAGGCCTCTAGCAGCGAATAGAAAAGTTTATCCATTCATCTCTCTGCCACCAGAGTACGGGAGATTCTAATACCTCCCAAACAGTGAATTTGGCTAACACTAAGCAACTTCCGATAACACTAATTATGTGAACAAGAAATCCCTTCAGAACACAAGGTCTGAAGGGTGTTTTCATACTGTCTGAGATACATTGAATGCCGATAATAACATGTTATGTAAACCTCATATGTATACGGTATTCATCATTCTTTCCACATGTTCAATGATAATAAAAATGATTAATTACAAATATAGTTGTTATATTTACAATAAAGTCATTTGATTTTCGTTAAATGGTTCAACATCTTTGATTTGCCTGTATTGAAATAGATATTATGTTTGTAGAGGTGATAATATGATGAAACAAAAAAAGATAGTAGCTATTTCAGGAAGCATTCGAGAAGGTTCGTCTAACACGAATATATTAAAATCTTTAGCAACTTTTATTCCCGAAGATATTGACTATACTATTTATAATGGAATAAAAGAGCTTCCCCATTTTAATCCAGATATAGATCGAATGAAACCACCAGCTGTTGTTGAAGATTTTCGAAAGACGCTAGATGAATCACATGCGCTTATTATCTGTACACCAGAGTATGCAAAAGGTGTACCAGGAGTCTTAAAAAATGCGTTAGAGTGGCTTGTCTCATCAGCTGAACTTTATAAAAAACCAGTGGCCGTTATAACGGCTTCTCCATCGACTTCCGGGGGAGATAAAGCACATGAGTCTTTACTGCTTACGCTAGGTATGTTGGATGCTACTGTTGTTAAAAATGGCTCGTTGCTAGTTCCATCTGTCCGAACCAAATTTAAAGATGATGCTACAGTAACAGACGAGAGTATCAAGCAAGCCCTTATTGCTTTAGTTAGTAGTATAGCGAATGAGATAAATAATAGACTTACGTTGTAGTTTGTATTTTAAAAGGCTTTATTGTTACTTATTATTAGACTACTTAATTAAGAATAACTACCGATAACACTGATTATGTGAACCAGAAATCCCTTCAGAACACAGGGTCTGAAGGGTATTTTTTATAGTGGCTGAGATACATTGACTTCCGATAATGACATGTTATATAAGCCTGACATAAATATTAAATTCACTACTTCAAAAGAAAAAATGATGTTGAAGAAAATTTTTCCATATGTTAGTATTACGTTACACGATATATCGTGTAACGTAATACAGAAGGAGGTTTAAATTTAAAGTTTATGAGCTCAAAATCCTCAGCACTTGGACGTTTTTCAGAACCAACTTTATTTATTTTAATTAGTCTTGCTAATGAAAATAAGCATGGATACGCAATCATGGAGGACATCGAGAAGTCATATGATATGAAAATTGGACCTGGAACACTATATGGGGCTATTAGTCGTATGGAAAAAACGGGACTTATTGAAGCTATACCTTCACAAGAGCGGCGACAACCTTATCAAATTACTCCCGACGGTCGGGAATATCTCCAAGAAAAGCTAAAAGAAATGGAGCGTATCACGACAATCGGTTTAAAGAGGTTGGGTCTAATATGAAATGGTTGATTTATATGTACCCCAAAAAATGGAGAGCACGTTATGAGGAGGAATTTTTACTCATTCTTGAAGAACGGCGGTTCTCTTTAAAAGATTTTGTTGATATCTTTGTGAACGCAATAGATACTAGATTATTAAATTTAGTGGAGGATGTGATCGTTATGAATAACAAGTTACGTGATGTTATGCTCCAGTCTATTTTTATGCGCTTTTTGATAATCAGTTCTGTCATAGCATTAGGTGCAGGTGGAGGATTTTGGATAGCAAGCGGTACCCCTGCAATTGAGGAATTATCACCTAAAATGGTTTTGTTAATAGGGATTGGTTTAGGAGCATTTGTTGGTTATGTATTAGGAGTGGCAAGAGGTATACTACGTGTAGTAAATGTGGCACAAAAAGAGGATATATTCTTTCCCACAGGCACACTAAAATTCGATAAAGAAAATTAATGACATAATTTTTAATACCAAACAACATGTTGACGATAAACATGCTGTTATTTTTCAACTACCGATAACACTGATTATGTAAACAAAAATCCCCTTCAGTAAGTAATGAGGCCGCTGAAAAAGTGACTACCTTGAGTAAATAACAAGGTTTTCATCAACATACAGAAATTAAAAAGAAGCTATCCACCTATATATAGTAGTTGATTAGCTTCTTTTTCTCTTCAAATGGACTTTTTCAGTGCCCTCTAAGTAATCTGAAGGGGATTTTTTTAAGCTTATAGATACATTGACTTCCAATAATATGATGTTATGTAAACCTCACATATATAAGATATACAAAAAACAAAATTAGGGTCTTAGTTTAGTATTACCTTTTTGGATTCAAAAATCTTTAGAATAATTGAAGAACACTAACTTCTGTTAAGATACATTCTTAGCTTGAAAAAAGATTTTAATATTACTTATCGGGTTTTAAGAAAAAAGTTTCTTCATTCTTACCATCCCATTTAATGTTAATCTTCATAATTTCATCTTTGGGAGTCACTGCACACCCTGTACAATGAGATGATATTTTAAAAATTGCTCCTTTATAGTCTTCCTCTTTCTTAGAAGTCTGACCATCATTGATAATAACTTCAATACTCTTAAATTTTGTATTGCCATCTCCATTCTTATATTGAAAAGTATAGGTTCCATCTTCATCATTACCTTCAATGTTTGCTGCGTATTTTCCTTTCCAGTTCTTGCTTTCCCCAGACCAAACAATGTATTTGTCAGAACATCCTCCCAAAATAGAAACCATAAAAAGTAAAAAGATAAAAAGTTTTTTCATTTCAACCCCCCCTATATAACTTCATCATTTCCTAAAATATAAAATGCTAAAATTATTAGTGCATTACACAAGGTGATTTCCTATTAAAAAATCAGTTTTTGTATTTAATCTTATCGAGATATAATTATTATAAGAATATTTTCATTTTTTAACAAATACTCTTAATACGAACCTTGCTAAAGTTTATCAGTATGTTACTTTCAAATACCTTATTTCGAAGAAGCGGAACAAGTAAAAGAAATGTAAATGAGTAGATTCATGTAGAGCAAAATGTACACTTTAGCTTAACTATCTCAATTAAAGCTTATAATCCTCTTTAATGGCTAAAGGGGATTATAAGCTTTAAAGGGATATATTATTAATAATTATTCGACCAATCAAATTGCCAAGCAGATGCCCCATGATGGATCTTAACATATTGCCCTGCACCTACATAAGCTTTTCCTGCACCACTTGTATTAGCAGACACTTTTGGCCACGCAGGATCTGCCGCGTAATTAAACTTTGAACCACCTGGATATTTATCTGCTGTTTTATAAACTGATCCGCTAGTACCAACACCTATTTGAACTAACCGTACACGCATATTTGTTAAATAGTAACTACTATCATCGATTAACCAACCACCATTTACACTTGAAAGATCTAACCATGTTCCTCGACTATCCGTTGTCTTAGTTACATAGACTCTGCTATAAGCCTTTACTCCGTAAGTCGGATCCCATTGCTCGTCGTACTTATCAGCCATTGGTCGAACAGCAAGACTTGAATTGGTATTAGATAGATTAGTAACATTCAGACCCGAGTTATTGGTAGATGCTAGGACTCCATCAGTATCCGTTTCATAAGCAGATGCAAAGTTAGTAATAGCATAAGTTTCTATTTTTGTTCCATCTGGATTTTCTAACTCTTCAATCAATTGAGATGTTTGATAATTTTTAACTTGGAATGTATTTGCTTCTGCTGAAATTTTATGTATTTTCGCTTCGGCTTTAAATTTATCTGCATCACTAAATTCTTGTTTACCTTTTTTTGCTCTCTCAAATAATAATTTTAGATCCTTAATCTCTTCATGCTTTTTGATTACTTTAGCTTTAGAAATATCAATAGGACTTTCTTTTGAGTTATCTGAGATATCATAATTTTTATTTGATAATTCATTATTAAGTTTAGTATTCACAACATTTAGATCTCTAGTTTGACTTGTCGTTGATACATTTTTATTTACAATACCTTGTGTTTGATTAGTACTAGGATTAGATTGAAGAAAACCTGCAACGCCAATTGATAAAGCTAGACCTGTGCAAAATAATGCTGTACTTTTCTTAGGATCATTAAACATTTCATTTCTCCTCTACAAAAAATTTAAAAATCATAATAATCGATTAAATTAACATTTATTGAAATTCGTCGGTTTTTGTAAAAACCCTCCATAAAGTTGCATTTTTTAGAAATTTATTTTTAGTAAAGGCGGTCGGGAACAAAGTCTCCATGTAAAGAAACGTGTAATTGTATGGAGAGAAGGAGATTTCTCGAACGAATGATCTTGCGGCTCAGCACGTACAATGGACAACACAAGCTGATAACCTGAGTTCCTCCTTTTTGATGTATCAGCTTGACAATGGTTAAGTACATACTGAAAAACCCTTATATTAGAGAATGAAAGTAAAATACCTATCAAACTATTAAAAAAACGGGTTCTGGTGCAAAAATTTCAGCTAACTTGAAACTAATCTATAAATCCTGGACATACTGATATTATTAATCTAGAAAAGGGATGATATTCAGGGTTCTGGTGCAAAAAATCTCTTAAACTTGGACATACTGATACTACTACTCTACAAAGGTGTGTGATCGGTATGGAAACAAAACATTTGTTCAAGTGGAAGCATTATGAGCCTGACATTATTTTGTTAACAGTGAGATGGTACCTGCGGTACAACTTGAGCTTTCGTAATGTAGTGGAGATGATGGAAGAACGTGGCCTATCGATGGCTCACACAACGATTATGCGTTGGGTTCATCAATATGGACCGGAATTAGATGAAAGAGTGCGGTGTCATCTTAAGACAACAAATGACTCTTGGAGAGTCGATGAAACGTATATCAAAGTAAAAGGTCAATGGATGTATCTGTATCGTGCAGTGG
>NZ_AUMR01000103.1 GCF_000430785.1 Ectobacillus panaciterrae DSM 19096 | reverse complement strand
CTTGTTGCCAAAGAAGAAAGAAAGTGCGGACACGCAACTATACATGCGCATGCGGCTATGAAGAACACCGGGACATTCACGGTGCTCGCAACATCTTGGCAAAAGAACTGTACGGAAAGATGTGTCATATTCCGGAAGAAACAAAGAGAAAGTATCTACGGATTGCGTAAGCAAAAAGTAGTAGACGGTGTGTTCCCACCCTTCTGTGTGTGCAGAAGTTGCTTAGTCAGATAAAGGAAGGAGCCCCTGCATAGGTGCAGAGAGGAGATGGCAAATCCGCTTCTCATGGGACCTTGTCTTTGTTGGTGCTAAGAAACCTCCACTTCAAGGAGCGGATGCGAGTAAGTGGGGGAGGTTCATTTTAAACGATTGAATTTCTTTAGAAGATAATAATCAGATACAGCACCTAACGAATCAATAATTACGTCATATAAACGACCATCCCTTCCAAAGAAAAGCTGCAATATTTCTGAAGAAATTGCAAACATCACAGTGGCTGTGACTGCTATCTTATAATTTCTAGTCAAGTTATAGAGCAATAAATTCATGATGGCAAAACCTACAAAGTGTCCGGGTTTCACCAGGAACCAAAATGGATGAATTCTTGTTAAATCATGAAAATTTAAAAATGATAAAAGGTTTGGAGATGAAATCCATATGAAATTTACAGATTTCAAGGTCAATAAAGATTCTAAGTTATCGGTAAAAATGTCTAAACTTAAAAATAACACCCATAGTATCACAAGCAATAATTGAACTTGTTTTTTACGCTGGTGGTATTGGAGTTTTTTCAGCGAGCTTAATATTCTTTCCACGCTACCTCCCCTTTCAATTTCATAAATTATAATACTTATTTGAAGGAAAGCGCTATACGGCTATCTTACTACTTAATAATAAAAAGAAGAGCGTAAACTCTTCTTTTTAAGCCAATACGTATTTTATCGAACAAATAAACAAGCGATACTAAACAGCACCGCCTTATCCTTCATTTTCTATTTAGATTATAGAAATCCAGTTATTAATCCTAAAAGAAGTAATTTTCATTTTTTTCTTCAATGCCATTAAAGTAATCTGCACTTATAATCATTGGGGTGCAGTCAGTAAAATTTGAAGAATTTAAATCAATCTCAAAAATAAAATCCTTATCTTTAACATAAGGCTTAACCATTCTCCAATTAATTCTGCCTTTACCTAACGGCAACGCATCATGAACTACTCCCATACTATCTACAACGTGAAAGT
The DNA here is from genome assembly GCF_000430785.1 of Ectobacillus panaciterrae DSM 19096. Taxonomy (GTDB): domain Bacteria; phylum Bacillota; class Bacilli; order Bacillales; family Bacillaceae_G; genus Ectobacillus; species Ectobacillus panaciterrae. The sequence goes on along the minus strand of NZ_AUMR01000103.1, from coordinate 11,177 downwards.
ATCTTGCAAAAGTATGAAATTTCTCTAAGTGTTCTTCCAATCTCCCGTTATCCCCTTTTAACGCTATAAAAGAGTGGCTTATATCAATATTTAAAGGCAAGTTCAATGGTTCCACGATTTCTGAAAGTAGGAATGGATTTTCAGCTGAAAAAATTCCCCTTGTTGTGTCTTCCCAAAGAAAAGATTCATTATAAATACCTAATACTTGTTCAATTCGTTTTCTGATTTCTTTTCTTTTAGTTGGATTGCTATAATCAGTACACTCCGAATCTTTATAATGACAATGAATTACACATTTAATTTCTTCCTGTTTACAAATCTCCGCTAAAACTTTGCAGGACCAGTCATAGTGATGACGCATATCTTGGTTTGAACTTATAATATCCAAGTACTGCCCTTTGTACTTCATTGGATGATGTAGGTACACACGAATACCTTTAGATTTTAATAACTGTATACACTGTACGACCATTTCCGGTTGATATAGACTGTCTTCTGCTAAATGCAATTCAATAATTTCAGGATCGTATTTCATCCTATCTTTAATTTGGTCAGCATTTAGCCCCGTTTTTAAACGAATATAACTCATCTTTTGCTCTCCTTCTTAAATCCTTATAAACATTTTATCACCCCTTTTTTACATTCTTAAAACACATTGAATTAAAATTCCGTTAATTTTCCGAATACCGTTAGTCGAATGAACTCCGTATTTTTGTTCAATTTTCAAATTTCTTTACTGCTTTTTCATGTAACCTCCTCTATTTGAAAACCACTTTTTCATAGAAAAATTCCATGCAGGAACGATAAAGTGAAATCTTTTGATACATTACAAAATCAATTAGAATAATGGATATCAGCTCTACAAACAAAAAGAAAAAGCGAGCCGTTATATCATAGCTTGCTCCTTCAAACATTTATGATAAACCTCTAATATGTCTCTATCATCCATCTCCAAAGTCCATCTGTTTGCTCCCGGAATCCAATCGACAATGACATTCTCCATCCTGATTCTTTCCATATCATCAAGGAAATAGTGCTGCAGTTTTATAAAAGGCATATGTTCCCTCTCCCTTACATTTATAATCTATTTTTATTTTGGTCATAAAGTTGAAGATTGATACATTACCAGCTATGACAGGAGAAGCATAACGGGACGGCGACGTTGATTGAAGGAGAATCTTAATTAAACGTTTGATTACATACCAAAAAGGCAGGTAAATTTCCCCTGCCTTCTTATTCTTATACCTCAATTAATTTTAAGACTGATTCATTTTCCTAAATACTCTTTTTTAGCTAATGCTAACGCTCCACATAACCCGGCATTTTCTCCTAAACCAGGTGATACAATATAACCTTCAATTTGATCTGAGGTAATGCTTTCATGATGCAGATAGCCATTTAGTAATTCTATGACTCTATCACGTATCATAGGAATTAGGTGCTGCTGTTTCATCACGCCCCCGCCGAGGATAACCTTTTTCGGTGAAAGGATCAAGATATAATTTGCGATAGCTTGTGCCAAATAGTAAGCTTCCAGCTCCCATACTTTGGCTTCTTCAGCAAGCTCTATCCCCTTTTTCCCCCATCTTTTTTCAATGGCAGGCCCTGCCGCCATGCCTTCTAAGCAATCTTTGTGATAGGGACAGTTTCCCTCAAACAGGTCTCCTTCATGCCTTCTGATAAAAATGTGACCCATTTCCGGATGCGTTAAACCATGAAGAAGCTCTCCATTTACAACGGCCCCTACCCCAATGCCTGTTCCAACCGTCATATACATACAACTATCTACACTCTTTGCTGCTCCCCACTCTATTTCCCCTAGTGCGGCAGCATTCACATCTGTATCAAAGCCAATAGGTACAGGAAATTCCTTCTGTATTTCCCCTACCAGATTAAAATGACCCCAATGTGGTTTAGGTGTACTTGTTATATAACCGTAGGTGCTGCTGTTTTTATGTAAATCAATAGGGCCAAACGAACCGATTCCCATCGCATCGATGTGTTTTCCCTTGAAGTAATTTATGACCTTCCCCATTGTTTCATCAGGGGTAGTAGTTGGAATCGTAACCTTCTTAAAAATTTCTCCGTGCTCCGAGCCGATCCCGCATACAAATTTTGTGCCTCCTGCTTCTATTGCGCCAAAAATCATATTTCTTCCTCCTTCTTTAAGGATGTGAAACAATTAGCGTTACACTTCCGTGTATTTCAAATTCTCCTATATCACATAGAAGAATCATATGGTTCCCCTTCTGTATAGGGAATGTTCCGCAAGTCGTGCGTATCTCTCCCTCTCCTTCAATCACACTTAAAAGTTGAAACATTTCAAGTGACTGAAATGTGCCATGCTCTTCTACTTTCCATTTATATACAGAAAAATAGTCAGATTGAATGAATGCTGTAATAATAGTACCATTTTCCTTGTTTACTATACATTCATTTGGCTCCTTACATGAGAAATAGTTGCTACCAGATGGAGTGAAGATAACATATAATCATAAAAAACTATCAACGAAGGTTAGAAATTTACATTTTCCCTAATAGAGAATACAAAAACCTCCAGAAGAAAAATTTCATAGAAACCCTCTATTTTTTAAAATTTTTACCATTAAATAAATAATGCTATGATGAAGTCGAATTCTACTATTAGAAGATGAGGTGGAGAGGATGTAGCAAACGGTTCATTTACGACTTGAGTACCCCGAAGGTTTTAATCATCTGTATGAGAAGATAGAGGACATCATTATGCTGAAGTCGAAACCGACAGCAGGGATTGCGGCGTTTTCGTATTGGAATGAGTATGGTTTTTTTGATTGTAGTGCTGTATGCAGCTGATTTGGATGCGATGCGGGATGTGTATCAAGTGACATATGAAATTCAGGCGTTTCAGTTTATGAATAGAAAGCAGATGGATGAGCTTTTGCAGCAAGTGAAAAATGTGCATGCGATAGATTTCTTGATGAGATGGGGGAAGAGCGGCAGGACAGTGACGGTTATGGAGGCATAGAGGTTTTAAACAAACGTTTGATTGGATTAAGAAGTGATGCAGGAAATCATTACACAAGTTCCCCACTTTACTTTTCATAATCCTGATTCAAACAAGTATATAAATTTCATTCCCTAAATGTTCTTAATATGATATTATATTTAGAGTTGCAAGAATATGTATAAAAGATTCAAAAGTAAACATAAGTAATAAAATTCCCTAGTCTTCTACTCTTTATATAGACTAGGGGATTTTATTATAGATATAATCCAATAGGCATTACTATCTCATACATATAAGAGTTTATATAGCGTACAGTTATCATTTCAGATAATTATATATAGGGATGATGGAGGTTTGTATGGAAAAGAAAAGAAAAGTAGGTAGAATTATTGGCTATAGTTTCCTAGCATTACTCATTATTCTTGTAGCTGGTGGTGCATATGCATATAACCGACTACAACCTCAAAATCACTTTAAAACAGTACCTGTGGTAACCGGAGATTCTTCCAATAAAAAATCGAATACTGATAAAAACACACAAGTACAAAACAGTGTCTTTAACGTGTTATTAATCGGTTCAGATGAACGGAAAGGCGAAAACATTGGTCACTCTGATTCTATGATAATTATCCATGTGGATTTAAATAAAAAAGAATATCATGCGATGAGTATCCCTCGTGACACACGTGTACACCTTGACGATTACGGCTATACAAAACTAACAAGTGTACAATATATTAAACAAGCAACAGAAGGCCCTCAAAAAGGTGTAGAAGCTGCGATAAAAGCCATTACCGAATTAACAGGCGTTACGATTAACTACTACGTAGAAACAAACTATCAAGGATTACAAGGCATGGTAGATGCAATCGGCGGCATTGACATGAACGTACCATTTGATGTGAAGTTAACACATCCTTGGTATAAAGAAAATAAAGATAAAGTAGTAAATGCCGGCGTACATGCTGTTGATGGCAAGATGGTAACAGAACTTGTACATGAACGCTATTCTTTGAAAAACGGGGAGTATGATCGTCAAAGATTACAAGAAGAAGCATTAGTCGGTATTGCAAAAAAAACATTGGATCCTTCCAACGTAACAAAGCTGCCTAATTTCACAAAACAAGTACCAAACTTCTTAATCGCATCCAATATGAATACATCGGATATGCTTAGCTTAGGATTAGCTGTAAAAGACTTTAATCCAACAAAGCAGCTGCAGTATCATCAAGTCCCAGGCGAGTGGAAAACGATGTATGATGATATTTTGAAAAATAACAACGACCAGTTGGTAGTTGATAAAGGGCAAATTGATCAATTGGTTTCTCAGTATTTTAAAAACTAATTGGTATAAGCAACACAAAAAAGGCGGGCATCCATATGGATACCCGCCTTCGTTATTGTACTAAAGATATCTTAATGCAAAACCTCTTCTTTATAACCGTTCGGATGAGAAGTATGCCATTTCCATGCTGTTTCAATCATCTCTTCTAAAGAATATTGTGCTTTCCAGCCAAGTTCCTTATAAATCTTCTGGGAAGAAGCAACAAGCATAGTACTATCTTAGCACTCAAATCGCATAAGACCATTATTATAGCTGTTCTCATCCTACTCCTTCTTTCTCCTTAAAATATTAAATCATTACTTCATTATAAAAATAGGGACTACCATTAAAAATTTGATTGCAGTATCATGAATTCTTTAAAGTGATAAAACCAATGTAATTTCTTGAATATTTTAGAGAGTATATTACATTTTAATTGTAAATAAATTGTTTGAGAGCTTTTAAAAGTTCTCAAACGATTTATTTATATAAAACCTTGGTATTATTATAAAAGAACAAGAAAAATCTACTATATTGACTTACCCTTGCCCAATAGTTAATATATATTCCCTTCAAACATGCTGTTGGTATGGAGTTCTTTTTATTATTTTATTAAATGAATCAGAATGTGGACATATAAAGGAGACTTATAGAATGAAATATTGGTTTGCTGCTTTTATACTTCTCGTACTAGTAATTGTATCTATTAAACTTTTTACAGGGGAGGTAAATACAGCGAAATTTAACAAAACATATGAAGCTGAAGACGGAATATTAAATGGGGTTAAGGTTAGTCAAAACATTACCGGTTATTCAGGAAATGGCTACGTTACTGATTTTAACAAAAAAAATGACTCTGTTACATTTAAGATTCACGTACCTTCCAAAGGATTATACATCTTACACATCGGTTACCAAATCCCTACAGGTTCGGGAAAGAAGTACACAAAGTTGATTTTAAATGATGCTTCTCCAAAGAAAATACTTTTACCAGAATCAAATGAATTTACAGAAATACCCGGTGAAAGGGTTCTATTAGATCAAGGAGAAAATACAATCAAGTTTGCTTCTGACTGGGGCTACTACAATCTGGATTATATTAAAGTTCAATCTGCTTCCGCACTTACCGCTCATAATGTGAGTAAAAAACTTGTTAATCCGAATGCTACTAAAGAAACAAAAGCTCTGATGAGTTTTCTTGTAGATAATTATGGGAAACGTATCCTCTCTGGACAACAAGACATATCAGAAGTAAAGTGGCTCAATAAGAACATTGGTAAAAAACCTGCAATTGTAGGGTTTGACTTTATGGATTATTCTCCTTCTAGGGTGACATACGGCATAAAGTCCAATCAAACAGAGCAGGCAATTCAGTGGGATAAAGAAGGTGGGATTGTTACATTTTCTTGGCACTGGAATGCACCGAAAGATCTTATCGATACACCGGAGAAAAAGTGGAGAGGGTTCTATAAAGATGGCACAACTTTTGATATAGGATATGCAATGAATCATCCGGAATCAGAAGATTATCAATTAATTTTACGTGACATCGATACAATTGCATTACAGTTGAAGAAACTCCAAAAGGCCAAAGTGCCCGTTATCTTCCGTCCTTTACATGAAGCTGAAGGTAGTTGGTTCTGGTGGGGGGCTAAAGGTCCTGAACCTGCTAAACAGCTTTATCGCTTAATGTATGATCGCCTTACTAACTATCATAAAATTAACAATCTCATTTGGGTTTGGAATTCTGTTTCAAAAGACTGGTATCCGGGAGATGAATATGTGGATATTGTTAGTTACGATTCTTATCCAGCACCAGGTGACTATAGTTCAGTAAGTAGTCCATATGATCGTTTAGTTTCCCTTGTAAATAATCAAAAAATTGTTGCTTTGTCGGAGAATGGACCAATTCCTAGTCCGGATTTATTGAAAGAATATCAAATTCATTGGAGTTGGTTCCTTACTTGGGAGAGTAAATTTCTAAGAGGTGGAAAAATAAATAGTCTAGAGCATTTAAATAAAGTCTATCATAATCCTTATGTCATCACACTGGATGAACTTCCAAATTTAAAAACTTATGGGAAAGCAAATAACTCCACACGATTTAGTGAATTTTGGAATGCGCTAAAACGAGTCTTAATATTTACATCTTCAGGTTCAGTTCTTGACATATAACTTCTTTTTAGAAGTTATATGAGATACCATTTTTTTCTGTTCAATAGTTATTAGTCTTGGCTGACTTTCAACAGAGCGATCTATTTCTTCTGCAACTACTCCTGTAGGAATGATACAAACTTTACGAGGAAATGTTACTGTCCTATTTTCTGAGTTAGATTATCAAGTAGATGTCAATGGTCGTAATTTTAATGGCTTGAGGGCATCCTAATGGATGCCCTCCTTCCCTTATCATACTATTAATATTTAATACCCCTTCAACTTAAAACTCCTTTTTTATAACCGTTTGGATGAGAAATATGCCATTTCCAAGCTGTTTCAATCATTTCTTCTAAGGAATATTGTGCTTTCCAACCAAGCTCTGCATAAATTTTTTGCGAAGAAGCGACAAGCATAGCTGGATCGCCAGTACGACGCTCTGTATGTACAATACTCGCTTTCTTGCCTGTCACTTTCTCACACATTTCAATGACCTCTTTCACAGAAAAGCCTTTTCCATTTCCAAGATTGTACGTCTCACTTTTCTTTGTACCATTCTGTAAGCTTTGTAGTGCCAGAATGTGAGCTTGTGCCAAATCTGTAATATGGATATAGTCACGGATGCATGTACCGTCATGTGTATCATAGTCTGTACCGAATACAGAAATCGTTTCTCTCTTGCCCAATAAGTGTTGTAAGACAAGAGGAATTAAATGTGTTTCTGGTGCATGATCTTCCCCAATTGCTCCAGAAATGTGTGCGCCAGCAGCGTTAAAATAGCGGAGAACAACATACCTTAATCCATATGCATCTTGAAAATCTTTTAAGATATGCTCAATCATTAACTTAGAACGACCATAAGGATTAATTGGATTTGTAGGAGTAGACTCTACAATCATATCTGTCTCTGGAATACCGTATGTCGCAGCAGTAGAAGAGAAAATAAACTTATCTACTTTATATTCCATCATCTTCTCAAGCAATGTAAGTGTAGCAGCTACATTATTCTTATAGTACTTTAATGGATTTGTGACAGACTCTCCTACAAGGCTACTCGCAGCAAAGTGCATCACTGCTTGAATGGGGTGCATACCAAATAAGCGGTCTAAGTCAGCTGGATTGCTTAAATCTCCTTGAACAAAGACCGCTCTATTATCAATGCTTTCTTGATGACCTGTGGACAGATTATCTAATACTACGACTTGATGACCTTGATCTAATAATTCTTTTACGGTGTGACTACCAATATAGCCAGCACCTCCTGCTACTAGGATCATATTATTTTCTCCTCTCTTATTTACGGATGTGAAACAATTAAGGTAACGTTACCTCTAATAATAAAATCCTCTAAGGTATTAGGCAGAATGAAGTGATCTCCTTTTCTCAAAGGAAATTCACCTTCTACAGTTACAATTATACCTTCTCCTTCTATGACACTGGCAAGCTGGAAGCATTTATCTTGTTGGAAGGATGCTTCTTGTCCTATTTCCCACTTGTAAACAGAGAAATATTGCTCTTTAACGAATGTAGTGATCTTTGCTCCATTTTTCTCTTTTTCCTGAATGCTTAATGAAAAATCTTTGTGAGGAATAGAAGATACAGCTAACGCTTTATCTAGGTGAAGTTCACGTTTATTCCCGTTGCCATCAACTCGGTCATAATCATATACACGATATGTAGTATCTGAGCTTTGTTGTGTCTCTAACACAAGCGTTCCTTCACATAAAGCATGAATCGTACCGCTTGGGACATAAAAAAAGTCACCTGGCTTAATGGGAACATGTCGCAATAATTCATTCCATTTCCCTAGCTGTATCATTTCTACAAACTCTTCTTTCGTTTGTGCATGATGACCATATATTATTTCTGCACCTTCCTTGCAGTCAATTATGTACCAGCACTCAGTTTTACCAAACTCACCGTTTTCATTTACATTTGCAAACTCATTATTAGGATGAACTTGTATAGATAAATCTTGATTCGCGTCTAAAATCTTTGTAAGAAGTGGAAATTTCTCACCTGAAATATCTCCAAATAAAACTCGATTTTCATTCCATAGCTTCTCTAATGTAAATCCTTTATATTTCCCATCTCTTACAACACTTTGCCCATTAGTATGTGCAGAAATTCCCCAACACTCACCTACTAAGTCTGAAGACAATTCATAGCTAAACTCTCTTAACTTTTTTCCACCCCATATACGCTCCTGCAGGGCTGCCTGTAGGAATAACGGTGATTGCACGTTCTCTCTAACCTTCTTTCTCATTTCAATTAATAATAATTCGCTCTACTTCGTTCTTTAGTAATGAAGATTGCATTTTATTTATACAATTTTCTATTTCACTTGAATTATAGGTATTACACAGCAAGCCGCCAGAAAAACTTCCCGGCGGCTTAATATTACATACTTAATGCATAGCAATGTTCTTCAACTTCATCCCAAGTCATATATACTCGTACAATATCTTCTTCAATAAGCACTGTTCCACTTTGCACTTCAATAAATTCTAAATCCGAGACTGCTTTTAACGCATGATGGTCTCCAACGCCAATTTGCAACACATCACCCGGGCGAACAACTCGTAACTGACCGTTTAAGGCAAATACGCCTTCACCTTTTACAACTGTCCAAACTTCGCTTCGTTGATTGTGGAATTGATAACTTAAATTCCTACCAGCTTTAATTCTGATACGTTTTGTAAGCACCTCATTCCCATCTTCAAACTTTGTATGATCAAGCACCCGATACCAACCCCAACGACGCTCTTCGTACATTGGGCGGTTGTCGAAGTCCCCAATTAACTCCTTAATACGTGGACTCGCGTCTTTATCAGCAATTAAAATTCCATCCGGGCTTACAGCGACTACAGTATTTGATACACCTAAAACAGTAACAGGAATGTCTAATTCATTGATTAAGTGTACGTTTTCACAATCATTACTAATAACACCTTTACCAATTTGATCCGTATCCATTTCTTCTGTTAATGTATTCCATGTACCAAGGTCTTTCCAATAACCATTGTATGGTAGAACTACAATTTCTTCAGTTTTTTCTACTACTTCGTAGTCAAAACTTATTTTCGGAAGCTTATCATAATGTTTTAGTAATTCATCGTAATTAGTAGGGAAACCTTTTTGTTCTAGGATATTAATAATGTATCCTAATCTAAAAGCAAATACGCCACAATTCCAAAGTGCCCCCTCCGTAATTAGCTCCTTCGCTTTATCTTCTGTTGGCTTTTCTGTAAAACAACTTACTTTACGGTATTGATTATCACTAACCTCTCCTACCGGAACAATATAACCATATTTTGAAGAAGCATATGTTGGTTGAACACCAATTAAAGCTATATCTGCCACACTGTCATTGACGACAGCTTCCAATTCTTTTACGGATTCGAAAAACCTATCCTGTACATATGGATCAACTGGTAATACTGCTACTACTTCATTTAAGGCAGCTTCTTTCACAGAAAGTAAATATACCGCAGCAAGGGCAATAGCCGGAAATGTATCACGACGGCATGGTTCTACAATTAAGCTAGCTTCACTATTTAGTTGACTTTGAATCATATCTACTTGTGATTTACTAGTAGCAATAACAGCGGAGTCAGCTAAACCGACATTACCTAATTGCCCCCACACACGTTGGACCATTGATTGGAGCTTTCCATTACTATTCTCTAATACTTTTAAAAATTGTTTTGAGCGGGCATCATTAGATAGTGGCCAAAGACGTTTACCAGAACCACCAGATAATAAAATTAAATGCAAATCGTTACACCCCAGTTTCTTTTGAGATTTTTTTAATAAGTCAGCAGAAAGTTCCAAATTACTTTCGTAAAAGTTTTCCGCTAGTATTTCCTAATATATAATTTTTCTTATCCTCAAAACTCATTCCTCGCGTGTTTTGTAAAAAAGGACTTATTTTTTTTTCATAATCTTCAGTTGAACAGATTATTTTTGCTGGGTTTCCAGCAACTATCACATTTCCATGTTTAAAGCTTTTTGTAACCACACTACCAGCACCTACAATTACATTATCCCCCAAAGTAACTCCAGGAAGAATTATTGAACCATGACCAATAAAACAATTATTACCAACAACTATTTCTCCAAATACATCCGTTGAATCTTCTCTAATTTTAGTAACTGAGTTATCATGTGTTATAAATGTAACATTAGTTGAAATGGTTATATTATTACCAAATTTCAAAAGGTATGGTTCAGATGTTATTAAGGGAGAGAAAAACCTTACATTATTCCCAATCTCCACTCCTAAAGATTTATAATATAGGAGGTCTAATTTCATAAGTTTTTCTGTATCGCCTAGAATTTTCAAAAGCTTTTTTTTAATTAAATAAACAATAGTATTCATGTAACATGATTTCTCCTCAGAAAATTTATTTAGCTCCTGATTATTTTCTTTGTTCTCTTTTTAGCTAATTCAAAGTAATTAAAACACATTCTTGATCCGTAAACTAACCATTAATATGGTAAAGTAGACGCGGACAACTGAATTCCTTAATATCTTCCATACTAACAACCTACAAACTTTACGAAGAACAAACCTACTCTTTGATAAATTCTTTTTAGTTGAATCCACATTATATTTATATAATCACTAAATGTTATTAAAAATCTATATAATACATTTCAATATAAAGTTTGATAAAGAACATTTTAATATCCCTTTTAATAATTTTTTGA
>NZ_AUMR01000102.1 GCF_000430785.1 Ectobacillus panaciterrae DSM 19096 | reverse complement strand
AAGAAATTGAAAGTTAATACGCCCTTCCAACCTTCCTTTTTACGTAAAGAAATAGATGAAAAAATAATGGAAATCATCAACGGAACTAATAAAGCAAAAAAGATATATGTAAGCTCAACCTCAATACCTTTCTGAAGGTCACTACCATAATGTATATAAAGAAATTCAGAAGAATAGACCAAATATATATAAAGAGTTATGCAAAAAATAATATTTGCTCCAATTGCAATACAAACCTTTTTATTTTGTAATATTTTCATCTTTCTTCTCCTTGTAAATATTTACAAATAATTCTCCATCTTTTCCTTTGATTGTACCATTTGAATAATACGTTAAAAAGGGTTTTTTTCTGTATATCTTATACATGTGAGGTTTACATAACATAATTTATCGGAAGTCAATGTATCTAATAGCTTATAAAAATCCCCTTCAGGTCATTTTACCGAAGGGGATTTTTTGTTATTTAATTTCTTAAATTTTATAGAGCCTTATGTACTTTTGATGAAGATTTGAAAGCTATAACAAACCAAATAATATTAGTGATAGTTGCACCTAAACAAGAACCAATAACTCCTAGTGAAGGGATCAAGTTTTCTGAGAAGTTCTCTGCTTTAACTAAAACTAGAACTAGCATTATCAATACAATTGTAACAGTTATTAAAAGACCTATACTACAAAAAGCTGCCATCACAAATTTCGAAAAATTTACTCCTAACATATACAAAACTAGAGGCAAAATATATAGTATGAGAATCATTCCAATTGATAACCACATATTTAAAGAACCAAATGTATTCGCATTAGGACCTGAATCAGCTAAGGGAGAAAGCGAACCAAGGATTAATATAGAACAAAAAAATAATGCTGAAATTAAAGTAGTAATAACTACACTGTTTTTCTTTGTTTGATTGCTCACTATTCTTTCAACTCCTTTCTTTAATTGTATTAAAAACACTTATTTGTATTAATTTTACAATAAAAGTGGTTAATAAACACCAATGTTGCTTTGAAAGCTACAAAGGGAGCTTTATAAGATTTTTTTGTTTCAGCAAGTTGTATATCATATACATGTGAGGTTTACATAACATCTCATTATCAAAAGTGCCTTATCTCCACCATCCCCATGATATCAACATTTCTTAGAATATCTGAAAGTACCAAATATGCAGGATTCTATACATTGCCACAGTGGTGTGGGTTTTGACTCTCTGGTCATGTGCTAGATATGTCAAAAAACTGTATAAAATCTGGCATATTCCAACAGCCAGGATGGGTGTTGGTGTTTGTTTCCTTATTAATTAAATGTAATATTTAACTGATTATAATTGACTTTTTATTTGCATTATTATGAATTCCAATCGGAATTTTACACAAAATACCTTTATATGCAAAAAGGGCCACATTTTTTAAATGTTTATTTCCCTGTTAACTCTATGATAAACTTTTATTGGAAACAGATACAAAAAATTACTTTTGGTTTTTGTTCTTTTTACCCTAGTATATAGGAGTGATTCTTTTGAGGAAATTAACTTATAATTGCGGTATCGAACTATTATCTAATATGATTACTGGTAAATGGAAGATGCTAATAATGTATTACTTAATTTATGAGAAAAAGCGCTTTGGTGAGTTGAAGGGGTTACTTCCTGGAATAACTTCAAGCATGCTCACAAAACAATTGAGAGAGTTAGAAAAAGACGGGCTAATTGATAGAAAGATATACCAAGAAATACCACTTAAAGTAGAGTACTCTCTTACTCCTAAGGGTTATGAACTAAAGGACATTTTATTTCAAATGTGTGAACTTGGAACTAGGTATTTAGAGAACGATAATCATTATCGTAATGTACCTCAATTAGTTTGATAATACACCCTATATGAATTAAGATACTCCCACTTGTCAAATTAATAAATAAGTTGATTAATTTGTATAATATATTTTTCTGAAATTCTATTTAATCGAATTTTAGATTTGTAACTAATGACTTTAATATTACTAAAAAAGACCTTGTAATGTAGATTTTTTCTTCTACATTACAGGTTTTTTTAGTTTGATAATTAATGAATTTTAGAATAAAAGTATAATTATACGATAGAATATTCTTAAGAATTAATCTATTTTTTTGATCACTCGACAAGGATTTCCTACTGCAACGACATTAGCTGGAATATCTTTTGTTACAACACTTCCAGATCCAATGATGCTATTTTCACCGATAGAAACTCCCATATTTATTACTGTATTTCCTCCAACCCAAACATTATCAGCAATATTTACAGGTGCCGCTATTTCATATCCTTCTTTTCTAGCTTGTGGTTCCATCACATGGTTTACAGAATAAATTTGCACTCTTGGTCCAAGCCATACATTATTTCCAATTTTTATTTTACCACAGTCCAAGATGATACAATCAAAGTTTGCGAAAAAATTATCGCCTACTTCAATATTGTATCCAAATTCACAACGGAAGTTTGGTTCTATAAATGTATTCAAACCATGTTTTCCAAAGAGTTTATTAATTAGCATCTCACGATAATCACGTTCTGCATCAGTTGTTAAGTTGTATAATCGGGTAAGTTTTTTTGCATTCTCTCTTGCCCTGACTAATTCATTGTCAAACCCACAATACATTTCGCCTAATCTCATTTTTTCTTTTACGCTCATAAATAAATCCCCTTTCCGTCCCCATTAAGTTTGTACTTAATTTTTAATTACAAATTAGAGTCAAATTTGTTAAAAGCCCTCTTTCTTAACCAGTATGTAAGTAGTTAATTAAAAACACTTTATATACAACATATGACAATTTGATTATATTTACATAAATGGAAAAGTCAACATAATCTAAATCTTAAAATTTTATTTGTGTGGGGGATTATTTATGTATTCCACATATTGTAAGACTCAATTATGTTTTTTTATTAGCATCTATCCCTTCTCGCTGTTTTCCAATGTGAGACTTACCCCATTCACACATATAATCGAGTACTGTAGTTAAAGATTTTCCATATTCACTTAAAGAGTATTCTACTTTAGGTGGTACTTGATTATACATTGTACGATCAATGATTCCATCTGCTTCTAATTCTCTTAATTGTTGTGTAAGCATTTTTTGTGTAATATTAGGCATTACACGTTTAATCTCGCTAGTTCTTTTCTTACCATCTAGTAAAATACATAATAATACTACTTTCCATTTCCCACCGACAACATCGAGAGTTGCTTCGATGGGAAAGTTATATTCTTTCATGAAGTGTCCTCCTTTTAATTATTTGGAAAGGAGCTCTTAATTCTCCCACTAACTTTTTAATATATACCAATCTGAAAGATATTGTAATTTATATATAAGTTTTGTAAAAAATTAATGCATGCTCTCTTTCACCTTTATACGCACTTAAAAGTACCTATGGAACTTAAAAGTACCTATGGAACTTAAAAGTGCGTACTTTAAACATTAATATATATATTACATAATATCAATATCATCAAAATATTCAGATGGTTTGCTGATAAAATAAATATTATTTTTACGGAGAGGAAAAATACTTATGAAAACTCTTATCATTATTGCACATCCAAATATTGAAGAATCACGTGTAAATAAGCGTTGGTTAAAAGAAATAAAGAAATACCCAGAAGATTTCACTGTACATGAAATCTATAAACGCTATCCAGATTGGAACTTTGATCTCGACTATGAGCAAAAACTATTACTAGATCATGATCGTTATATTTTTCAATTCCCATTTTATTGGTACAGTTCTCCCCCATTATTGAAAAAGTGGTTTGATGATATTTTAACATATGGGTTTGCATACGGTTCAAAAGGAGATAAGCTTCACGGAAAAGAATTTGGTTTAGCTATCTCTGCTGGTGTAGTAGAGAAAGAATATCAAGCAGGTGAAGCGAATGAATATACATTAAGTGAATTGCTAAAACCTTATCAGGCTTCTTGCCTTTACACTGGTATGAAGTTCTTACCAACATTTGCCGTGTATGGCGCAGAACACAACTTAACAGATGAAAAATTAGAAGAAAGCGCTAGGAATTACATAATCCATATGAACAATTTATCTAAGACTTCAGCTAAAAATTGAGGAAGTAAATATTTACTATCTTTGTTTTAGAAAATAAGATGTATGCTTTAGAGTTCCGGAAACGGGAACTCTTTTTTTTATAAAAATAATTCTCTAGAAAAAAGAATCATTCTCTTTAAGTATTATCAGGGCAACTACAAAAGTTGTATTATGTGTGTTTTGACAGATGTTAATTGTTGAATTGTTTATTATTAAACCCGTATTTATAGATGATACCTACACTCCTCAGTTATAGAGTAGGTATCATGTTTGTGATTTTAAATAACTAACTTACTAAAATTTATCATGAATATAATATGATACTAAGATACTATAAAGTGCCTACTTTAATAATTACCTTTTTGAATTTATACTAAAAACCGAATCTTAGGAAATTAAAGTTTAATGTTTTAAAAAATTAAATTATAAAAGGAGGATCAAAACAGGGATTATTATCCATATTTTGGTGTGTCGAGGTGTGAATGTTTTCCAACTCACCAGATGAAGTATGTTTCTTTTTACAACAAGATAATAAATTACTTTAATTAGTTGAGGTGATCGTTTGCAGTTCCAACAGGAAACTTTGTTACTAAAGAACAAAAATAAACAATATGATACTCCTTTAATTACCGGAGTAAAGAATTATATAGAACGCGACTATTTACAGATGCACACACCTGGTCATATAAAAGGCAGAGGGCTGGATGATGAATTTACTACATTTTTTGGAAAAAATACTTTAGGTTTTGATTTAGTAGGTATACCGCCACTAGATTATCTACGTCATCCTACTGGTATTATTCATGAAGCACAGAAATTAGCGGCAGAAGCTTTTGGAGCTGATTATACTATTTTCAGTGTTCAAGGAACAAGCAGTGCCAACGTGGTTATGATAATGAGCATTTGTAATCCTGGTGATAAAATTATTGTTCCTAGAAATGTACATGCCTCTATTGTTAGTGGACTGATTTTATCTGGTGCGGTACCAATTTTTATATCTCCTGAAATTGATCCGATATATGGTGTTTGTCACGGAATTAGTTTAGAGAATATAAAGAAAACCTTGGAAGCGCATCCAGATGTTAAAGGTGTTTGTATAATAAATCCTACCTATTATGGTGTTGTGACAGATTTGAAAGCCATTATAGATTATGTGCATTCAAAAGGTATACCAGTCATAGTAGATGAAGCTCAGGGATCACATGTGCATTTTCATCCGGATCTCCCTATCTCTGCTATGGAAGCAGGTGCAGATATTGCATCTTCAAGTATGCACAAAATGGGAGGTTCATTTACTCAAACAAGTGTGATTAACATTCGAGAAGGATTAGTCAACCTAGATAGAGTTAAAGAGAACTTCTCTTTAATTACGACCACTAGTGCATCCTATCTATTGATGGCTTCATTAGATGCTGCTCGTAAGCAAATGGCAATAAATGGAGAAGGGTTGCTGCAACGTGCAATAGATTTGTCTCGTGTAGCACGAAATTCTATTAATAAAATATACGGGCTTTCTTGTTTAAAACCAGAAGATTTGAGTGGTTCAAGTTCTAGTTTTGCTTTAGATGAGACAAAAATTTGTATAAATGTAACAAATTGGGGTGTAACAGGTAGGGAAGTTGAAAACATTTTACGTGATGACTATCGCATAGAAGTTGAGCTTTCCGATGTGAATAATATTCTTTTTATTGTAACGATTGGGCATAATGAATGTGATATTGAACAATTGATACAAGCATTACGTTCATTAGCCAGTCGATTTGAGGACGGCTCGATACCAATTGATCTTGAACGAATTGCCAAGAGCAAAGGTGCTATAAGAGCATTGACACTACCTACATTAGCCATGACCCCTAGGGAAGCATACTTTTCAAAAGTCGAATATGTAGATCTAGATGAAGCCATTGGGAGAGTAGCTGCCGAGTCAGTACTTGTCACACCACCAGGTATACCTGTTCTTTTACCAGGAGAAGTTATTACAAAAGATATTACAGACTACTTAAATTACTGCATTGACTTAGGGCTTTCTGTACAAAGTAGCAATGGTTTACATGCTATTAAAGTAATTGATGATAAATAAACTATATTTATTCGAAAAATAGGAGGAATTTACTATGACATTTCAAAAACAATTTGACACAATTATAGAAAATCACATCCACTCACTTCCAAAAGATTACTTATTAGTACTTCAAGAGAGGTTTAAAAATGAGGGATTAGCAATGATGAATGATATGTTGCCTCAACCTTTAATTGCAGCTATGTCTGCTGAAGCAAAATATCTCCTTTCAGAAAATGCAAAACGTCGTGATATTACTATTAAAGCCACAGGTAATACACCTCGTAACTTCAATGTAGTAAATCGTGATAGTATTTCTGAAAGTGGGAAATTAATCCCAGCGTTCTTTAAATCTGAAGTGATTTTAAATTTCTTAACATTTTTGAACAACAATGAACCGATTCATCGTATCCCATATACGCCAGAAGAATTTATCATTAATAATCAGCAAAAAACAGGTGATACACACGGATGGCATTGGGATGACTATACATTCGCTTTAATTTGGGTTATTGAAGCTCCTAAAGAAGGTGAAGGTGCTCTAGTTGAGTATGTACCTGACACTGTTTGGGATAAAGAAAATCCAGAAGCTGGACTAAAGGCAGTTTTAGAAAATCGTGAAATTAAAAGTCTCTATGTCCCTCAGGACCACTGTTACTTTATGAAAGCTGGTACTACATTGCATAGGGTTACACCATTAAAGAATGATTCTCGTCGTACGGTTGTAGTTTTCAGTTACGCATCCCAAGAAGATCTAGCTAAAAACATTTCTCATGAAACTATGGGAGAAATTTATGAAGACAGCAAGGACTTAGTTGGAGTTTAAGCTTTAAATAAGCTAAACATCTTTAGAGCCGAAGAGAAGAATTTATTCCCTCCGGTCGCTTTTATAGTATCCTCTGCAAAATTCAGAGTGTTCCAATATATACAGATGTGTTCTGTATTGATTTAGACTGTTTTAATAAATTTTTTAAAGAGATTCATATCACTTTTATCTAAATCTTTAAAAGTTTATGTTATCTCTAAACACTCTAAATAAAATCATACGGGAGAAATTATGAGTTCTGAAAGAGCAACTGTAACTTCAAGTGTAGACAATACAATCCATAAAACCAATGCACATCCTACAAACACATTAAAAAAAACATTAGAAACAAGACATCTTACTATGATTGCTATTGGTGGATCTATCGGAACAGGTTTGTTTATTTCTAGTGGTACGTCTATTCAAATGGCAGGACCTGGTGGAGCCTTAATTTCCTATATTTTAATTGGGATAATGGTGTATTTACTTATGATGAGCTTGGGTGAGATGGCCACATTCTTACCCGATTCAGGATCATTTAGTACATATGCTTCTAAATTTGTAGATCCAGCTCTTGGATTCGCTCTTGGATGGAATTATTGGTTTACGTGGGCTATTACAATAGCAGTCGAGTTGTCTGCTTCTGCTATTATAATGAAATTTTGGTTCCCATCTGTTCCGGGAATTGTATGGAGTGCTATTTTCTTAACCATAATATTATTACTTAATTACTTTTCTACACAATCATTTGGAGAAGCTGAGTACTGGTTCTCTTTAATTAAAGTAATAACAATTATAGTTTTTTTATTAATAGGACTACTTACCATTATTGGAATCATAGGTGGAGAATTTATTGGTTTTAAAAATCTTACTATTGATGAAGCTCCCTTTCCATCTAATAGTTTTAGTATCCTATCGGTTTTTATGATTGCAGGATTTTCTTTTCAAGGAACAGAGTTAATTGGAATTGCAGCTGGAGAGAGTAAGGATCCTAAAAAAAATGTACCTAAAGCCATCAAGCAAGTCTTTTGGAGAATTTTACTTTTCTATATTTGTTCTATTTTTGTAATTGGGTTGCTCATTCCATATACACACCCCTATCTAATGAATGTCAATATTGAGAATGTCTCAATGAGTCCTTTTACAATAGTCTTTGAGAAAGCTGGTCTTGTATTTGCTGCATCAGTAATGAATGCTGTGATATTAACATCTATTCTATCAGCTGCGAATTCTGGGATGTATGCATCTACTCGAATGCTATGGTCTTTAGCTAAAGAGGGCAAAGCTCCAAAATCACTTATGAAATTAAATAAAAATGGTGTACCAATCAATGCTTTAATTGTTACCTCCTTAGTAGGTATGCTTGCTTTTCTTTCTTCATTTTTTGGTGAAGGAAAAGTATTTATGTGGTTATTAAACTCTTCTGGTCTTTCCGGCTTTCTAGCTTGGCTAGGTATTGCATTAAGTCATTATCGATTTCGCAAAGCTTATATAGCACAAGGAGGACATATCAGTAATCTCCCTTATAAAGCTAAGTGGTTTCCCTTCGCTCCTATTGTTTCAATTATCTTATGTATAATTATTATAGCGGGGCAAGAATATAAGGACATTATGAGAATGGAGATTTCATGGGCTGACTTATTCACGACATATATTAGTGTCATTTTATTTTTATGTATTTGGTTTGGTTATAAGATAAAATATAAAACTAAAATTGTCGATCTTAAGGAATGTGATTTTAAATAGGTTTAAACTCTCTTAAACAAATTGTTTAAGAGAGTTTATAGATATTATAAACTGCAAAGATTTTAGTCTTCTTTTGATTTTGAACAGATTGATTAAATTGATTTGATTTTAATTGAAGATTAATTAATTTTTTGATTATATTACCAACATCGATTCAGGATGGTATTAAGTCAAAGTATGATAACGTTGTACATTTACCTTGACGAAACAAAAACTTTTATATGGTAATTAATATCTAATTATAATTATTTTTATTTTCTTAATTAAAAATCAATTTATGAGCACGCTAATTTATATTGCTCAAAACTCACACTTAGGAGGAATTTTATTATGTTATTAATCGAAACAGAAGTACTACCATTCAAAGCAACAGCTTACCATAATGGTGAATTTATCGAGGTTACTGAAGAAAATTTTAAAGGTAAGTGGAGCGTAGTTTGCTTCTACCCAGCGGACTTCACATTCGTATGCCCAACTGAGCTTGAAGATTTACAAAATCAATACGCAACTCTAAAAGAACTAGGAGTTGAAGTATATTCTGTTTCAACAGATACTCATTTTACACATAAAGCATGGCATGATAGTTCAGAAACTATCGGAAAAATTGAATACATTATGATTGGTGACCCTACACGCGCAATCTCTAGTAACTTCAACGTGTTAATTGAATCAGAAGGTCTTGCTGCTCGTGGTACATTCATTATCGATCCAGATGGTGTTATCCAATCTGTTGAAATTAATGCAGACGGTATCGGCCGCGATGCAAGCATCCTTATTAACAAAATTAAGGCAGCACAATATGTTCGCAACAACCCAGGTGAAGTTTGCCCAGCTAAATGGCAAGAAGGTGCTGCAACACTTAAGCCAAGCCTTGACCTTGTAGGTAAAATCTAAGAAGTAAAATTTAAGGAGTAAAATGAAAATGGTACTAGATGCAGATATCAAAGCACAATTAACCCACTATCTTCAACTGATGGAAGGCGATGTACTACTTAAAGTTAGTGCAGGATCTGATGACACATCTAAAGACATGCTAGCTCTAGTAGATGAATTAGCAACTATGTCATCAAAGATCAAAGTAGAAAAAACAGAATTAGAAAGAACACCAAGCTTTAGTGTAAATCGTGTCGGCGAAGACACTGGAGTAACATTTGCCGGTATCCCTCTAGGACACGAATTTACTTCACTAGTATTAGCTTTACTACAGGTTAGTGGCAGATCTCCAAAAGTTGAGCAAAAAGTAATTGATCAAATTACAAACATTCAAGGTGAATATCGCTTTGAATCTTATATCAGCCTAAGCTGTCATAACTGTCCAGATGTTGTGCAAGCACTGAACTTAATGAGCGTTCTTAACCTTGGTATTACACATACGATGATTGATGGCGCTGCATTCAAAGAAGAAGTAGAAAGTAAAGACATCATGGCAGTACCAACTGTTTACTTAAATGGTGAATCATTCGGAAGTGGTCGTATGACACTTGAAGAAATTCTTGCGAAACTGGGTAGCAGTCCAGATGCATCAGAATTCGCGGATAAAGATCCATACGATGTTCTTGTTGTTGGTGGCGGTCCAGCTGGTGCAAGTGCGGCAATTTATGCAGCACGTAAAGGCATTCGCACAGGTATTGTTGCTGATCGCTTTGGTGGCCAAGTAATGGATACAATAGGTATCGAGAACTTCATCAGTGTAAAACACACTGAAGGCCCTAAGCTTGTAGCAAGCCTTGAAGAACACGTAAAAGATTACGACATCGACGTAATGAACTTACAACGTGCGAAGCGTTTAGAAAAGAAAGACTTAATCGAAGTGGAACTTGAAAACGGTGCGGTTCTAAAGAGTAAGAGCGTAATCGTTGCAACAGGTGCTCGTTGGCGCAATGTTGGTGTACCAGGTGAAGCTGAATTCAAAAATAAAGGTGTAGCATACTGTCCACACTGTGATGGGCCTTTATTCGAAGGAAAAGACGTAGCAGTTATCGGCGGCGGTAACTCTGGTATTGAAGCAGCAATCGACTTAGCAGGTATCGTAAAACACGTAACTGTTCTTGAGTTCCTGCCAGAACTAAAAGCTGATGCTGTATTACAAGAACGTCTTTACAGCTTACCTAACGTAACTGTATTAAAGAACGTTCAAACAAAAGAAATTACTGGTACTGACAAAGTAGAAGGTATTTCTTACATCGATCGTGAAACTGGAGAAGTTCATCACGTCGAATTACAAGGTGTATTCGTTCAAATCGGTCTTGTACCAAACACAGATTGGTTAGGTGACACAGCTGAACGCACTCCATTCGGTGAGATTGTTACAGATAAGCACGGTGCTACAAACGTACCTGGTGTATTTGCTGCAGGCGACTGTACAAATAACCCATACAAACAAATCATTATTTCAATGGGATCAGGAGCAAACGCATCTCTAGGTGCATTTGATTACCTAATCCGAAATTAATGAACTGACATGATAAATTGTTTTACCATGCTAACTTCTTCGTTAACACGCAGTATAAACAATTGGTTCTGGTGCAAAGATAAAATAAAAGAGAATAAAGCGTATATATTCCTAGCGGAATCGTATCTTATGCTGTAAGCCCAAACAATTGATGGATGAATTCTTTCTGATTTTGGACAGACTGATCCCGTAAATCAATCTGCTCTTTTTTAATCATATGCATGGCTTCTACTCCTGAAAGAATGGATGTAGCTGTGTCAAAAGAATTGAACCCTAATATAGGAAGGACTCGCCTCTTAATGAATCGATGATCCTGTTCCACGATGTTGTTCAAATATTTTACTTGCCTTATTTGGATGCCTTCCGGCATCTTTTTTTCGTTTTTCAGCTGTTGAATCGCTACTGGATAAGCTAGATTTTTATCTACTGTTATTACACGGGGTCTGGCAATATACGAAAAAGCCAAAGCTCTTTTCAAGAAGCGCTTGGCTGATTTAGTATCTCTCGTTTTACTAAGGAAAAAGTCTCGAGTATTCTGTGTTGCCACATCACCAGCAAACTTGGATACAATTTCAGGAATATATCAATCAGCTAAAGGTTTCTGGAGAAAAATAAAACTTGTCCACTTATCTTGAATACGTTATAATCCTCGTAATCTATGAAATATGGAGTGATACATATGAATAAAACAGATCTTATTAAATCGGTAGCCCAACAAGCAGAGATTTCTCAAAAAGAGGCTGCGTCTGTCGTACAGGCTACATTAAATACGATTACACAAGCTCTTCAAAGTGGAGATAAAGTTCAACTTGTAGGCTTTGGAACATTTGAAACACGTGAACGTGCAGCACGTACAGGTCGTAACCCACAAACTGGAGAAGAAATGCAATTTCCAGCAACCACTGTACCAGCTTTTAAAGTAGGTAAAGAGTTGAAAGAGGCCGTAAAATAAATACATAGACATAAAAGGTATCCTTTTCATGAGGATACCTTTTATTTGTAAGAACAACTAGCAAAACGATATGTATGCGCGTTCTATTATTTGGAAAGGCCAATTGATTTATAGGTTCTGGTGCAAAAAATACTCGATAGAAACATAGAGTGTCAATTTCCTTTAAATTGCTAGCTTATGAAGCTAATCCAAACAATTTATGAATGAATTCTTTTTGATTTTGGACAGACTTCTCCCTTTGGAGAGTCTGTCCTTTTTTGATCATGTGCATAGCCTCTATCCCCGCAATAATTCGTTTGGCAGTCCGTAAGGACTTTAATCCAAGCATCGGGCGAATTCGTTTTTTAATAAAGCGATGATCCTGCTCTACGATATTGTTGAGATA
>NZ_AUMR01000101.1 GCF_000430785.1 Ectobacillus panaciterrae DSM 19096 | reverse complement strand
TACTTTTACAACCACACGAGGGGTTTAGATTAACTTTCTATAATCTTATTTATAGTTAACTAAGATTGTTTTGAAACAGGAACGAAGAAAAGGAAAATATTCTCCATTATCACCCTAATCATGTTTATGTTTATCTTCATGTTTGTGTTTATCTTCTTTATGTTTATCTTCTTTATGTTTGTCTTCCCCTTTATGTTCACCATTATCAGGAGGGTTTGTATTAACATTTACATTGTTGGTCTCATTCTGACCGTTATTACTTCCATTATCATTTCCCTTATTACTGTCTTGTTCTGGATTTTGAGCTTCCGGTGGAACATCGCCAGAACTAGCTCCCTTAATGTATAGCTCGTTATTCGCAGTGTATACGCTGTTTGGTTGCTGGAATCTGGATGTGTCTGTTCCAAATGTTTGCATCATCGCCTTAAAAATAAGGTGCGAGATTTTTGTAGTATCCCCAAGCATATAATTATCTGGACCGTTCTTCGCATAGCCGGTCCAAACAGCCATTGTATATTGTGGTGTATAACCGGTAAACCAGCTATCATTTGTCGCTTTGGATGGATATCCGAATTGACTGATTGTCTTGTCGTCAAAGTTCGTTGTTCCTGTTTTTCCGGCAATGTCAAGTCCTGGTACATTAGCCGCTGTACCTGTTCCGTTAGAGGCATTCACTACACCTCGAAGCATATCGGTAATCATATAAGCCGTATAGTCATGCATAACGCGTTTACCTTTCGACTTAAAGCTTATTTCTTTGCCGTCCGGAAAAACAACTTTTGTAACGAAATGCGGCTTTGTATAGACGCCATCGTTTGCAAATGCACCATATGCTCCTGCCATTTCAAGAGGTGACACAGTGTTACTTCCGATTGCGTAAGATTCGTAAACCTGATTACTTGAGAACGTAATGCCCAGTGATTGCGCAAACTCTTTTGCTTTATTCAAACCGACTTTCTGTAATGTCTTCAAAGCTGGAATGTTACGTGACTCTACTAAAGCCTCTCGTATAGACATAGAACCTCTATATTCTGTATAGGCATTTCGAATCGGCACACCGTTTGAGTATTTATAGGGTTCATCGACAATCTGGTGGTATGTTGACCATTTTAAGTTTTCAATTGCGGGACCATAATCAAAAATCGGTTTAAATGTAGAGCCAGGCTGACGCTCTATATCTACCGCAAAGTTGTTTCCGCGGAACGCCGCTTTGTATTCATTGCGTCCGCTGCCTATGGCACGTACTTCACTTGTTTTCGAATCCATAAACGTAAAAGCCGCTTGGAAACGATCATTCGGGTAACTTACAATATCTTGCGTATTCATGATTTTATCGGCATACTGCTGTGCTTTTGGGTCGAGTGTCATGTAGACTTGCAGACCATCCGTACCGATATTGATGTCTTGCAATTTGTCTTCAACCTCTTTCACCGCAGCATCCAAAAATGCTTCGTACGGCATACCTTCTTGATTGGTTTTCGGAATAATGCCCGCCGTTACCGGAACTTTCATCGCGTCCTGCATTTGTTTCTCTGTGATATAGCCTTGTCTATGCATGGAGGCTAAAACGAGATCACGACGCTTTGTGGCCGCTTCTTTGTTTTGTGGTTTGGACGGATCGTAGTTATTGGGGCTTTGTGGTAGCCCAGCTAACATGGCAGCCTGCGGAAGCGTCAATTTCTTCAAATCATTCGCTTCAATGCCGTAGTAGTTTTTCGCTGCAGCAGCAACTCCGTAAGAGCGGTTTCCAAGGTTGATTTTGTTTAAATACATCGTTAAAATATCATGCTTGGAATATTTTTGTTCCAACTTATATGCCAAGTACCATTCCTGTACTTTTCGTTTCAACGTTTTTTGAGGAGATAAAAATGAGTTTTTTATGACTTGCTGCGTAATTGTACTTCCACCCTGAGATCCGAAGTTCCCAATCAAGTTTTCGAAAATCGCTTTACCAGTTCGTTTTATGTCTATACCATGGTGTTCATAAAAATGTGCATCTTCCGTAGCAATAAGCGCATGTTCTAACACTTTTGGAACTTGATTGTACGTGATTTTTGTTCGCTTTTCCTTCCCGTATTCATAGATAAAGTTTCCGTCTTTATCATAAAACTTCGTTGATAGTGGATCTGCCAATTTTGACTCATCTATTTGAGGGGCGTCTTTAATCATAGAAAAGAAAATAGCCACTCCCGCTCCCACCGATATGATGCCAATAAATAAGCAAGCAAATAAAACCCTTTTTAAGAGAGAGCCTTTTTTGGGACGCTTTTCACTTGCTTTCTGTTCTTGTTTTTTTCTCTCTGTATGTTTTCGTTCCTCACGAGAACGATACGTTTCTGACATTCTTCTTCTCTCCTGCCTTTCACTTACTCAAAAAATCGAAGGATGAACCTTGTTAAAGACTTTATAATGAGGAATATAGCCTTCTAAACTTCAAGCCTCATACATTCTTTCTATCTACATGTTACAACCAAAGGATTAATTATATAGGTTACAGTATGATATGTATACGTTATGCATTTTTATTGGTTATGGTACAAGAAATCTATGCTTTTCTGGACAAGATATGAATTGAATACCCTCCTATCTTTTTTAGCTAGGAGGATATTGTGTTTACATAACCTAGATTATCGGTAGTAATGTCCTTCTAACTCATAGTAATTATATTTGGACTAACTCTTTCTCATCTATAACACGTACATAACGTACTAAAGAGGCGTTTATAATATCATCCCCCTCGTCGTTTGTAACAATAAAATACTTGCTGCGTTCCATCTTTTCTAATACTTCTTGTACAACCTCTTCCATTTTAACGTCTAATTCCTTCGTTATTTTTTCCCTTTTAATATCATGATCCAAAGTATAACAAACAGTAAATTCCTTCAAACTAAATCCCCCTTTCCAGTACTATTTCTGGTGTTTTGAGTAGAAATGAACTTCTACTTATGGGAACGGTATAGACATAAAATTTATATACTACATAAGCATGTAGTTATCGCTCAGTTTTATCTTTCATAGACTGTACACACGAAATAAGTACCCACATTGATAGAATCAAGGACAGTATTCCTATTGCCCTCGTAACATACCCACTTGTACTGTCTATGAATGTTTTATAAATACCAAAGATAGAGCCTACAAGAATTAATATGAAATCGTGTATTGGGATTCTAATTGTTTTCACTCCTTTACAGCGTCCCTTTATACTTGTTCGCAAGAGGACTTATTTTTAAGGGGGTCAAAGAATTTTTTTATAAATAATTTGCTGGTTTATGAATGTCTAAAAAATGTGATTACAAAATAAAAAACCTTTAGCCTGTGAGGCGAAAGGTTAACATAATGGGGTTCGACCGAGATACATGTAATTTCGGGTCATAGTCTGTATTTTATTACTAATAACTATGTTTTGTTGTAACAAAAAGAGCTGGAATTAATAATATTACGAATTATTTTTGAAACAGTATTTTTTTACACCTTTATTCAAGGTTTATTAAGACTAGTATTTTGAAATGGAAAACGTAACATAAATGTTCGTTTTTGTTGCAATCAGAACAAAAAAGCTACCTTGAGACATAATACAACTAGGTATCCCTCTTGTTTTGCCTGATGCTTAAAAAGGGGATTTTAATCCATGAAAAAATTCATCGTTTCGTATTGTTAAAGCCCTTCCTAGGCTGAAGTAAATTAAGGCTGGTGCAACAATAAGGGTTTCCCCATTTTCTCGTAATCTCTCGTCTGTCCTTTTAGATTACAATAGGTACTTCTTATAGTTAATTTTTTTCTCTGTTGTCAAACTGTTATTTTTCATTAACTAAACTGTAACCAAGTTATGATATGTTAGATACTCCAAGATATTCTTCAGCAAAAAGCCGGCAACCCTTTATAGAGGAAAGTTGGCCTTTTTAGTTTCAAAGGCAAGAGTAGTTTCCATGGTTAAGCCATAAAGAAAAGGTAAAACGACATAACATTAAAACTATTTAAATTTAGCAATATATTGTTAAATTTTGTGTACTATATCTTAACCCATTGCAAGAAGAAAAAAATCCAACAATAACAAACTAGAAAATGTACTTTTTTAATCGGAGGGAAAAAATGATATTCAAGGCAAAAAAGATAGCACAAATAGGAGATCATATCCTTTTTAAGGATGGAATTAAAGGGATCGTAGAGAAAATCAATGAAAACTCAGTTATTGTAAATGTAACCGAAAATAAGACAGAATTGGAGTTTGAAGGAAATAGAACGGTTGTAGCACATAAAAATTATAAGGTTATTGATTGTGCATAAAGTAAAAATGTGTCTACACCGATAGAAGGAGAGATTACGGTATAAATTAAACAGGGCCACAAACTAGAAATAACATCCAGAACATGACCCGTTTTTACACGTATCTCGGCTGAACCCATAGTAAAAAAGTTCAATGTATCTACATGTAAACAAAAGACCCTTCAGATCGTTTTGAAGGGCTTTTTTGTTTACATAATCAGTGTTATCGGAAGTACGATACTTGACCCTCACACTATCTATTACGTTATAACCTCAATCTTTTCTGTTCCAAAAAGATTTTTTAGGCTAGAATGATGCTCTAAGATTTTAATTCATAGCTTCCCTATATACAACCGTGTCAAACAAGATCGCTCTTCCTATGATGTGATGACAGAATCTGCCTTCCCTTCATTCGTCGATGTGCAATGTAAGAACAAGACTGATTTCCTAGATCCGTGGAAACAACAGATTTTTGAGACGCAAGAGCCTCAAACGAGGATAAACTCATGTGAAATGTTGAAAAAGTGAGAAAAAGCTAAGTTATCAATCATAACTTAGCTTTAAAAAAATATAAGATTAGTTTGTTTAGGTGGATAACATACGCTCTCCGCTTTTCATCTTCGTTTCACATAATGGACATTTCGGATTTTCGTTTAACGAAAATTTTTTGCGCATCCATCCTAAGCAATCCACCGATTCACATTCCCATACTGCCACTAGTGCTTTTGGCGCTTCTTCCTGTAAAGCATTTTTTCTTCTTGCCCAATTCACTGTATTTCTCCCCTTCCAAGTCAACAAAAAAGGCTGCTAACTCAAATTGTTAACAGTCTCTTCGTCTGTTAAATATAGCTTTATGACATTTATAGCTCGCGGTTCACGGTTTCCTTGCTTACAGCTTAATCTTCTTCTAGAGATTTAAAACCCTCGCCTTAAATAGCAGAGAAGTGTACAAATACATTGTTTCCGCCCGTTACTTCAATGAATCCAAACACTTTTTCACCATTAAATCAATTTACTTTACCAGTTGCTTTCTCAAAAGATCCTATATATTTAGAATGTTTAAAACCGCTTATTTTATACCTTCTTTACATAATCAGTGTTATCGGAATTAAATGACACTTTCTAAAGTGAAAATTTGTTAATGTTTCAAATGATATGGAACTGTCGTAATGACTATATCTTTATGGCGAATCAAGGGCTCAAGAATAGAACGATATTTACTGCGAAGAACTACCAACCTGCAAGGTGTCCCCCATTCTTCCCACTTTTTCTCCATTTTATCTATGGGTTTCTCATCAAAACCAACATAAACGGCAATCGGATCAACACCCAAACTCTTCGCAAAGGAAAGTGTGTTGTTCACAACACGATGAACACCTGATACTAAAACAAGGGTTATTACCTGGTTTGATTGTTTTTAAAACGTGATATAGATGAAATTTAATGTATAAGCAAAAAAAAACAGTCATTTATAATCCGGCTGTTTTCTAAATAAAACTTCTCTATTATTTAAAATAAAAGTATTTCTTACATAACATCTAGATCAATGACCTTTTTTACGTATTATACGTTCGTTTTAAGTGCTTCATTCGTTACCTAACACGCCCACATAAAAAAGAACGTTAAAGTTAACGTAGATATGTAACAAAACCAAACTAATAAAAGAACCTACCAATATAAAAAGAGAAGGGAATCCCTTCTCTTTCATTTCAATTATTTCTTTCTTACGTTAGTAGCTTGAGGTCCACGATTGCCTTGTTCGAGGTCGAAAGTAACTTCTTGACCTTCATCTAAAGACTTGAAGCCGTCACCTTGAATAGCTGAGAAGTGAACGAATACGTCCTCTCCACCTTCACGCTCGATGAATCCAAAACCTTTTTCTGCATTAAACCATTTTACTTTACCGTTTTCCATGAAAAAAATCCTCCTACAATGTACCTTGATGTACATATCCATTTTCGACCATTTTACAAGTAATAAAAGATGTTAAAAAACTGCAACCTCTGAGAAGATTTAACCTTGCTATCCCCTCTGAAGTTACAGCTTATTTAAATCTCTATAGTATTAAAAGTAAAATGGTTTAAAACTACTATAGCACTTTACCAATAGGAAAGCAAAAATCATTGCGTTATAATAGTTTACTCATCATTTCCGTACATACCAATAAATTACTCATGCGAAGTTCACATAATCAAGATTATCGGAAGTTTGTATGTATCAAGTAATAAAAACGAGCACGTAACGATCTACCTTGCACTATTATAAATAACTTATTACCTAAGCATAATCTTTCGACTATACATAAGCAGTTCACCACTTATAATAATGGTTCGTTCGACCGTATAAAATACCTGTACACCCATATATAACCTCTCGGCTATATATGAACGTTAACTTTATTGAGTCATGCACTCAACAAAATCTGCGGCACTCGATACGATCTTCGCTCGACCCTATACGATAAATTGGAGCCTTATTACAATAATATCTTCTAGAGATACGACTGTAATAAAACCTTTCTCTACCGTATAAAATCTTCCCTCCGACTACATACAAACCATGATGACATGACCTGTATATAATCTTTGGCCGACCTATATACACCCCAAGAAGAGCATATATAAATCTGGGCTCAACCGTTACGTACCCGATACCTATATCATGAGTCAATTCATTCAAATATATGCGCAAGTAAAATTTAACATAGTTAGTAAAACTTATCTCTTTTTAGATAGAACATATTATTTATAATTTCTGCTCATAATATTTTTGGGATTTGACTCCATACCCATCAAGCTAACGAAACTGGTTACCTCATCGCCATCAAGCTAAGAAAAAGGATTATCTCCAAAACGAAAATTATATATGCATTTATTTCTGATAAAACAACCAGAATAAGAAATGAATAAATCTAAGTAGGAGGTATCCATTTGAAGCTAAATCCGACTTGCGATCTCAATGAAGTTATCTCGTCTTCTATTGGAGACTGTACTGGAGATGGTGGAGGAATTATCGATGCTGGCGCAGGCTCCGGCGATGTTAGTGATGTGTCGGGCACGCCTAAAGAATCGAGACCTGCTCCCGAACCAACTCCACCGAATTATTGGACAAATGTTATAGATGGATGCCTAGAGGGTGCCAATACAGGTGCTGCACTGGGCGCTGCCGCCGCCAGTAAGACACCCGATGGTCAGGTTAAGGCCGCGGAACTACTTGCTGGAGTAATAGGGGGTTGTGCAGTTGGTGCCTTTCTCGGTGCTCAGGCATCGAACGCAGATGATGCTAATCAGAAAGCAAGAGACAAGAAAAACAGAAAACCGCCGGAGTAAGTATTAAAAAAGAGTAGGGATTCTTATATCTAATTCCATCGTATTAGGTACCTAGTAGTAGAATTAGTAATTACTTATATTAATCTTTTTTACTTGCGGTGCTTCTCTTTCGGCTTCGGATTCACTCGATGGTATGTCTTGACAGCATAGGTCGTGCTGATAAGGGTTACCCCTATAAAAAAAGCTCATCAGATTTTGTTCTGACGAGCTTTTTCTGTTTACATAATTAGTGTTATCGGTAGTCAATGTATCTTTTTGGCTCCTTTCTTGGCGACTATCTGTCACAGCCTCGCAAAGAGGGTGGTCTTGGTCTGGGTACCACGGGAACCAGTATAATCTTCCTCATAACAATTTTAGGCTTGGTCATCTACCTGACCAAGTCGAGAAGAGACGAGATCCTGCGTCCGAGCTCAGCTGACTAAAGAACAAGCTGATATTTATTAGACCATCATTGAAAATCCAGTAAAATCAAGGGTTTTAATGATGGTCTATTTCACATTCTTTCTTTAATTTTTATTGTTTAAGGGCTTTTAGGTCAGCCCCTTTGTTGTGTCACAGCTACTCGCACACGATGTGTTGAGGGAGCATGCTGCACATTTTCCTTTTTTGCTTTTCTTTATGAACTTTGTTAAAGAGTAACCTGCGTAGACGAAAATCAGAGTACCAATTGTAATATTAATCATATTCCGCCCTTCTTTCTATTAGAATCCAAGCGACTTTCCGCCTTGATAAATAAGGAAACTTAATCCGTATGCAAGAATAAGCGCATAGCCGACGGAAAACAGTGTCCACTTTTTAGAACCTGTTTCCTTTTGAATAACTGCAACTGTCGCCAAGCAAGGGATGTATAACAACATGAACACTAAAAAGCTGTACGCGCTGAGCGGCGTAAAGTAATTCCCCATCAACTCTTGCAATTTATCAATTTGCGGCGTTTTATAAATAATGTTCATCGTAGATACGACCACTTCTTTGGCTAAGAATCCCGTAAGAAGCGATACACCAGCTTGCCATGTTCCGAACCCTAACGGTACTAAAAGCGGAGCAATTACGCCTCCAATTAACGCCAAAAAGCTGTCTTCCATCTCCACATTTAGTCCGCCTGGCCCTGCATAGGACAGAAGCCAAATGAGAACTGAGCCTCCAAAAATAAAAGTACCCGCTTTTTTCACGAATCCTTTTCCTTTATCCCATGTACTGCGAAGCAGCGTCTTCCACTGCGGCACACGATACGGAGGCAGTTCAATGAGAAAATACGTTGCTTCATTACGTAACAGCGTAGACGAAAAGACTTTTGCCAGTACCAATGCCATCACAATTCCCAGTACATATAAGGATAGTACAATTAAAGCCTGATGTTCTTTAAAAAAAGCTGCTACAAATAAACTATATACACTGAGACGTGCCGAACAAGACATAAGCGGTGTTAAAATAATCGTCAGTAAGCGTTCCTTCGGTTGTTCGATGGTTCGTGCCGCCATCACTCCTGGTACGTTACATCCAAATCCAATAATCATCGGAATAAACGCTTTTCCGTTCAATCCTACTTTTTCCATCAATCGATCCATTACCGTCGCCACTCGTGCCATATAGCCGGAGTCTTCAAGCAAAGAAATAAAGAAGAAGAGAAGGAAGATTTGCGGTACGAATACAAGCACGCCACCGACACCGGCGATAATACCATCAAGTATCACTGCTTCAATAAACGCATTTGCTCCGATTTTCTCAAGCAAATTCTTTACTCCATCTGAAAACGAACCGGATATAAACCCGTCCAGCATATCAGAAAGAGGAGTACCTACCCAATCAAATGTTACCTTAAATAAAAGAAACATACATACTAAAAAAACTGGAATACCGAGCAATTTATGAGCCACAACTCGGTCTAGTTTCTCCGTTAAGGTTACACCATGACTCTCTACCTTTGTGACACACCCAGCCAAAATTTCTTGAATATACGAAAGCCGCTTTTGGTAAATAAACTGTTTTAGCGACTTGATTTGAACCTGAGCATGCACCATCTCTTCCGTTTCTGCAATTATGGTGCGCCAATCCGTTTGTGGAACCAAGGCTTCCCATTCTTGCAAAACAGCCTCATTTCCTTCAAGCGCTTGAAGCGCATACCATCGTTTCGAACCTTTTATTCCATCTGGCAATTCTGGCAATAAGGAAACTAAACGATAAACTGCTTGTTCAATAATCGAGCCGTACGGGATGAGTATCGGTGTGTGTTGTTTAGCCTTCGGAAGCACGTCAAGCAATTTATCAATCCCGGTTTCCTTGCGGGCTATAATCGGGTACACCGGTACTTCCAACGCTTCCCATAGCTTTTGATAATCAATTTGAATACCGCGTCCTTTGGCAACGTCCATCATATTCAAGCCAATGATCATTGGCTTTCCAAATTCCAGCAATTGAATGGTCAAATGAAGATTACGTTCCAATTGTGATGCATCTACAATATTTAAAATAGAGGAAAATTCCTCATGTAATAAGAAGTTCGTTGCAACTCTTTCATCTTTTGAAATCGGGTGTAAAGAATATACTCCCGGTAAATCTATCAGTAATCCTTTCTGCTTTCGCAGTTTCCCTACCTTTTTTTCAATGGTTACTCCACTCCAGTTTCCTACATATTCGTAGGAACCAGTCAATGCATTAAAAAGTGATGTTTTTCCTGTGTTTGGATTTCCGAATAAACCAATTTGCTGCATTACACTTCCTCCACAACAATGCAGTTTGCTTCATTGCGGCGCAAGCTGATGCACTGACCGCATGCTTCAATCATGCACGGTCCTTGAAACGGAAGTAACTGCTTGAGACATATTTTTGTACCTTCATCTATTCCGAAATCTAATAATCGTCGTTGTATGGAAGGATTGACTGTAGACATGTCAATAATGATAGCCTTTTTCCCTTTTTTTATCTCTGTTAATACCATGACATTTCCCCCGTTAGTTCTATGAGAATGAATTTCATTTTCTACTTTTATTATACCTATTTTCAATCCATAAGAGAATAAAATTTCAAAAAGTTCATGATTTTGATAATTACTTATCAGATACAGTTTTCTGCATAAGGACTCAAAAGCTCCAGATTCTCATGATTCACACGTCTGGTTCGATGTTTCATTTTTTAGACCAACAGCTTCTTGGATTTGAGTCAATATCTTGGACACCAAAAAGTTAAGCCTAAACTACTTTTTAGCTTCATCTTCGATTACTTGAGGAGTTTTATAACCGATGCTACTATGAATTCGTTTACGGTTATACCATCCCTCAATATATTGAAATAATTAGAGGGATTTCCGGTTCTGGTGCAAATATGATTTGTTAGAAACATAGAACCTCAATATCCTTTTCATCCATGAATTATGATGCTAATCCAAACAACTTATGTATGAACTCAACTTCATTTTGGGCAGACTTCACCCCTTGGTGAACTTGTCCCTTTTTCATCATATGCATGGCTTCGATACCACTTATCATCCAAGAGGCTGTTCGAAAGGATTTTAATCCTAACATCGAACGAACTCGCTTCTTTATAAAACGATGATATTGTTAAGATATTTGGTTCTGGTGCAAAGATTGCATTTATTTGAAAGAGGTATATAGATTCCTAATGGAATCTGTTCTTACGCAGCCATTCCAAATAGTTGATGAATGAACTTCACTTGATTTTGGACAGACTTGTCCCGTAAAGCAAGTTGTCCTTTTTTAATGATATGCATCGCTTCTATTCCCGAAAGAATAGATTTGGCTGTACGAAAAGATTTTAATCCCAACATCGAGCGAACTCTCTTTTTAATAAAACGATGATCTTGCTCCACAATGTTATTAAGATATTTTACCTGCCTTATTTGGATGCCTACGGGCATCTTTTTCTCTTTCTTCAACTCTTCAATCGCCATAGGATAGGCTGGGTTCTTGTCTACTGTGATAACACGGGGCTTTGAAACATGAAAAGACCGCAAGGCTTTCTTGAAAAAGCGCTTTGCATCCTTATGATCTCTTGTTTTGCTTAAATAAAAATCAATCGTATTTCCTTCTGAATCAACGGCACGATATAGGTACATCCATTGACCTTTGACTTTCACATACGTCTCATCGACTCGCCAAGAATCATTGGTTGGCTTAAGATGACGTCGTACTCGCTCATCTAATTCAGGACCATACTGATGAACCCAGCGCATGATGGTTGTATGAGCAATAGATAGTCCACGTTCTTCCATCATTTCGACTAAATCACGAAAACTGAGACTGTACCGTAGGTACCATCTCACGGTTAATAAAATAATATCAGGTTGATAATGTTTCCACTTGAACAGATTTTGCTTTTCCATACTGATCACGTCCTTTTTTAGAGTACTAGTATCAGTATGTCCAAGTTTGGGAGATTACTTGCAGATATTTTGAAGTTTTTGCACCAGAACCCAAAATAATGTCAGGCTCATAATGCTTCCACTTGAATAAATTTTGCTTTTCCATACTGATCATGCCTTTTTTTAGAGTCCTAGTATCAGTATGTCCAAGTTTACTAGATTTCTTGCACCAGAACCCTCGCACTTACCAACGATGTAAAACTTGTGTAACTATCTCTTAAAACTATCTTAATATAACATTAAGGATAGTTGTTATAAAATAGAGGAAGAGAGGGATTGAAAGGAGAATGTCGTAATGCTGAAAGAGAAGATAATAGATAGTAAGAAATATCTAGATGGAGCTGAGTTCCTAAAAGTCACTGCACATCAGGTACGCCTTGGATTATTACAGTTCTTGCTTGTAAATGGGCCTACAAATGTAACTACTTTATATCAGGAATTTGAGATGCCTCAAAGTACCATTAGTCAGCATTTAGCAAAGCTAAAACAAGCTAAAATCATTAGAGGAGATCGGAAAGGCTTAGAAATTTATTATAATTTCTTTGATGAAAACATGAAGACAAGAATAGAAACGATACTTACAACA
>NZ_AUMR01000100.1 GCF_000430785.1 Ectobacillus panaciterrae DSM 19096 | reverse complement strand
GGAAATAGTTCAATTGGTCGGTGGAGAACAAAACATAATTAGTGTTGTGCATTGTGCCACACGTCTGCGTTTTACATTAAAAGATCATAGTCAGGCTGATAAGAAAAATCTTGAAAATTCAGATGGAATTCTCAGTGTTGTAGAGAATAGTGGGCAATTTCAAGTTGTCATTGGGAGCCATGTCTCCGAGGTTTATAAAGATGTAATAAAGATTGCAAATGTAGGTAGTATGGCAAAAGAATCATCAGAAAGATCAAAGGGAAGTGTTATTGCAAAAATATTTGACGTTATTTCAGGTAGTTTTTCTCCGTTGCTCGGAGCCCTTGCTGGCGCTGGGATGCTTAGAGCGTTGTTAGCTCTTTTAACAATGACAGGGGTATTATCTACCGAAAGTGGAACGTACTCTATTTTATTAGCGGCTGGGAATGCAATCTTTTTCTTCCTTCCCATTTTTCTAAGTATTACCATTGCTTCAAAGCTTGGCGCAAATCCATACGTAGGTGGAATGATCGGAGCTGCGCTATTAGATCCGAATTTTACAAGCTTGCTGCATAATAAAGGTGATATCACTCATTTTCTTGGTATCCCGGTTGTTTTGATGAACTATTCTTCTTCTGTGTTCCCGGTTTTTATCGCAGTCAGTATTTATGCTGTTTTAGATAGATTCCTTAGGAAAATCATTCACAAAGATCTACAAATGTTTTTGGTTCCGATGTTGTCTTTGATTATCATCGTACCATTAACGGCAATCGCATTTGGTCCTTTCGGAGTCTATTTTGGGAATAGCATTGGAGTATTTATTAATTCTTTATATTCTAAAAGTGGAATATTGACAGGTGCCTTAATGGGTGGTGGATGGACTTTCCTTACCTTATTTGGAATCCACACGGGATTCACTCCATTTATTCTTGAGAATTTGGCTAAGGGTGGGGATCCACTGCTTGCATTGGTTTCCGCAGCTGTATTTTCACAAATAGGCTTGGCATTTGGTATTTTCTTAAAAACAAAGGATAAAAAAGTAAAAGCACTTGCTGGATCTACGTTATTGCCTGGATTATTGTCAGGGATAACAGAACCAATTCTGTATGGGTTAATGCTTCGTTACAAACGTACAATTCCTTATGTCGCAATAGCTGGAGTTGTCGGCGGAGGAGTTAGTGGCTGGGTTGGAGCAAAAGCAATGGCATATGCATTTCCATCTGCTTTAAGTATTCCAATATATTCACCATTAGTATCATACATTATTGCTATGCTATCTGCTTTTGCTATTGCAACGATTCTGACAGTAGTTTTTGGATATGAAGATAAAAAGAAAAAGGAAGTTGAAGAAAACAAGGTAGAATCAGAACAGTCACTTATAAAACAAGAAGCAATTGTCAGTCCATTAACAGGGGCAATTAAACCGTTAGCAGATGTGAATGATCCAGTGTTTGCATCAGAGTCTATGGGAAAAGGAATCGCGATTGAGCCAACTGTTGGTAAAGCTGTATCACCTGTTAACGGTATTGTTACAACAGTTTTTCCGACAGGACATGCAATTGGAATTACGTCAGACCAAGGTGCAGAAATATTAATCCATATTGGAATCAATACTGTCCAATTAGGAGGAAAATATTATTCCCCGGTCGTTAAACAGGGTGATCGAGTGAATCAAGGTGATCTATTAGTCAACTTTGATATTGAAAAAATTAAGGAAACTGGGTACCCAATTACTACTCCAATTATTATTACAAATACAGACCGTTATATCGATATTATCGACATGAATAAAGAAGCGGTTCAGGCAAAAGAAGCGTTGTTGACATTAGTCGTTTAATGATCTTCTTTTAGGAAATCTGGGGAGAGGCTTAAGTCCTCTTCTCCATCCATATATAGATGATTTTAACAATTAAAAAGAGATTAATTAAGGAGGATTTAATTATGAATTTTGAAGAAAAGAAATTTCCAGAAGGTTTTTTATGGGGGGGAGCTACTGCAGCAAATCAATTGGAAGGCGGCTTTCATGAAGGGAATAAAGGATTAAATATTGCAGATGTTCTGCCAGGTGGAAAAGAACGACTTAAGCTATTACAGTCACCAGGCTTCAATTTTGAAATGGATACAGAAAAATACAGTTATCCGAACCATGAGGCGATCGACTTCTATCATCACTACAAAGAAGATATCGCGTTATTTGCAGAAATGGGATTCAAAGTATACCGTATGTCCATTGCGTGGACAAGAATTTTTCCAAATGGGACCGAGTTAGAGCCAAACGAGGCTGGATTAGCTTTTTATGACCGCGTGTTTGATGAATTGCATAAGTATGGGATCGAACCGGTTGTCACAATGTCTCACTATGAAATGCCGGTAAATCTTGTGAAAGAATATGGTGGCTGGAGAAGTCGAGAAGTTGTTACGTTCTTTGAAAGATATGCAAAAGTAATTTTGAACCGTTACAAAAACAAGGTAAAATATTGGCTCACATTTAACGAAATCAATTCTGGTCTAGAAATGCCAATTCTGGGTCTTGGTTTTGCGATTCAAAAAGAAGAAGACAAATACCAACCGACCTTCCAGGCTTTCCATCATCAATTTGTTGCAAGCAGTTTAGCGGTAAAGGCTTGCCATGAAATCATTCCTGATGCGAAAATTGGATGTATGATACTATATATACCTACGTATTCCTTTGATAGCAACCCTGAAAATGTAATGTATGCTCTACAAGAAGGACGTTTCTTCAATAATTTTTGTGCTGATGTTCAAGTAAGAGGAGAATATCCTACTTTTATTCAACGTTACTTCAGAGAACATAATATTAAGCTTGAAATTCAACCGGGCGATTTAGAGTTGCTTAAAAAATATCCTGTGGATTTTATTAGTTTCAGTTACTATATGTCACGTACTGAAATGAAAGAAAAATTAACTGGTGAAATAGTTGAAGGAAATATCTTAGGAGGGGTAAAAAATCCTTTCGTAAAAGCTAGCGAGTGGGGATGGGAAATTGACCCTATCGGATTAAGAATTACTCTAAACGAGCTCTATGACAGATACCGTAAACCGCTTTTTGTTGTTGAGAACGGTCTAGGAGCCAAAGACAAGGTAGAAGAGGATGGTTCGATTAACGATGATTATCGAATTGAATATCTCCGAGACCATATTAAACAGATGCGTGAAGCCATTGAAGATGGTGTTGAACTGATGGGATACACTCCTTGGGGATGTATTGATTTGGTCAGTGCCTCAACAGGAGAAATGTCCAAACGTTATGGTCTCATTTATGTCGATAAACACGATGATGGCAGTGGGACATTGGAGCGTAAAAGGAAGCAGTCTTTCTTTTGGTATAAAGATGTAATTGCAACAAATGGAGCAAAGATATAAAATTTTTATCATTTTTATATCTTTTTTAAACTAATTAGCATTGCTTTGCTAACGACTAAACCAGGTTTAGATAATTAGCATGGAAAAACTCCCTTCATTATTTCTAGAAGGGAGTTTTTAAAAATAAATGGGGACACTTGCATCTCTTTATCCAATTCATGTGCTTTGTTGCCAAAATAAGTGTAGCAGATCCAAGCTGAAAAGCAGGACACCTTTATTTACACTGTTTTGTAGAAAAACGATATCTTATTAAAAACCTCTTCTAAAGGAATTGTCCTTTTCTTCTTCACTAATTTAAGGGACGTTTTATACAATTCTATCTAACAAATCCCCTACTTTTTCTGCCATGACACGAGGTGGATAAGGCATTCCATTCTTTAACCACCATTCCACTACCCCTACGTAAGCATTTGCAACAAATTGAACAACTACATCTTCATTTTGACCATAATTTTTTCCGTTTGTTATGTCCACATCATGCTTGAACTCTTCGATATTAAACTTAAGGAACCGACTACGAAAATATGGGGCTCCTTCACTCGCTAACATCGTCGAGAAGAATAAATAATTACTCTCAAAGTATTCCATACAGTGTACAGTCGATTCTATAAAATCCATTTCAGTTGCCGACTCGCAAAAATTACTCATGTTGTTGATATGTTCTTCCATGATCTTATCTAATAGATCAAATTTATCTAAGTAATGAAGATAGATGGTTCCTCGGTTCACATTTGCCCTGTCAGAAATATCCTGAATGGTAATGTTATCAAAACTTTTTTCAGACATCAGTTCGATAAGAGCCTTTTTAATGGCTTCTTGGCTTTTGATTATTCTTCTATCTACTTTCGGCATTGTTTGGTCACCAGACTTTCCTGAAAATAATCAACAATTTTTATTGATTTGTTGAGTAATCAACGAATTGCGTTCATTTAACCATTGAGAGCATCGTGTTTCTATTTATAATTATAAACAGATGTTGCTTAATCAATCAATGATGATTTTCTTTGCTGGATGAATTCAATGTCCACCATTATAGTTACAAATGGATTGTTTTCAAAAGAAAAATAAGAAAGGGTGTTATTAATTATGTCAAATATTCAAGGTAAAGTGGTTGTTGTTATGGGTGCATCAAGTGGGATTGGTGAAGCAACTACCAAGAAACTCGCACAAGAAGGAGCAAAATTAGTCATTGCGGCTCGTCGTGAAGATCATTTGCAGGGTGTTGTTAATCATTACCACATGGTGAAACTTTTTATGCTTGGCGAATCTAACGAATAGAGAAGAAGTCAGTATGAACGTAATTCCCTTATCATCAAAAGACAACGATATTTAACTTGGATTAGTAGTCAGATAGAAGCCCAGTCACGATAAATTCACGAGATAATAAAACGAAAGTTGGAGGACGAAAACGGTATGAAAAAACGATTATTTCATTCAGTTGCATTGCTGCTAGCCCTCACCCTTACTGCTTGCAACAATATTGATAATGATACCAAGGCCATTTCCCAACAGGCGGAGAACTCTTCTGAGGCTAAGTCTGGGGAGTATGCTAAGATTGGGTCTGGGGCTCACCTTGTTAAATTTCCTAAAGACCTTCATAAGGGAATACTGTATACGACTTTCGATCGAGGGAATATTCATGAAAATATCTATATAAATAGTAAGGAAGCGATAGAAGCAGTGCAGAACGGAGAGGAGTTTCCGAGCGATACCGTTATCACTCTTGAAGGATATGAGGATGGGGAAATTGCCCAATATTTAGTGATGGAAAAGCGTACCGGCTGGGGTTCTGAATACTCACCCAAAGAACGTAATGGGGAATGGGAATACCAGGCATTTACTCCTAACAAAGAAGTAAGAAAAGATAATATTGGTCGTTGTTTTTCCTGCCACGCAGGTGCGGCACTTGAGCAATATATCCATTCACTAGCTGCTATAAAGAACTATGATTTAGGAAAGGTTTCAGAATCGAACAATAGCAGTACAACAGATTCAATCGCATCTATCCCTACAAAGGATTGGAAGGT
The DNA here is from genome assembly GCF_000430785.1 of Ectobacillus panaciterrae DSM 19096. Taxonomy (GTDB): domain Bacteria; phylum Bacillota; class Bacilli; order Bacillales; family Bacillaceae_G; genus Ectobacillus; species Ectobacillus panaciterrae. Next base: position 7,723 of record NZ_AUMR01000100.1, on the reverse strand, counting down.
AAGTGATATATCTGCACATCTGAATGATTCTAATTCTAAGGATGTAAATACTAAAAAAGCAAGTTTATTGGATGATAAAGAAAAAGCTGAAGTAATCGAGGACGTTCTTTTAACTATATATTTACATCAATATCAAAACTAAGGGATGTGTAGCCATAAAGGATATTTACATTTCCAAAATGGCAATGATTAATAAAATGAGAAAGAGGAGAAGGTTTTTGAATCCAAAAATGTTATTTAAGCTGGGAAATGACCTAGCATTGACAGTTCTCATGTTAGTAGCAATGGCTTACTTCCTTACCGGGAATACAATTCATGAACTTGTTGGGGTTGTGATACTTGTATTATTTATCGTTCATAATATTTTAAATCGACGTTGGTATTTAACTACATTTAAGGGAAAGCACAAATTAAGACGTATTCTACAAAATGTAGTCAATCTGCTTTTTCTAGTAACGATGGTTTTAATGATGGTCAGTGGAATACTAATTTCCAGTGACATATTCCCTTTTATTTCAGTAGACCATGACTTGATTTTCTATCAACTCCATGCCCAGACAGCCTACTGGGGATTTTTCATCATGGCTGTCCATGTAGGATTTTCGTGGGAAATGATTATCAGTTCAGTACGGAAGATGACGGGCATTACCGGGACTAGCCGTATCCGCACCATTGTGTTCCGTATTCTTGCAGTGTTAATAGTATTTTATGGGGTGCATGCTTCCTTCGATAGAGGGATGGGATCTAAACTAACCGTTTATAATCCATTTGGTAGTTGGCATGAAGATTCTGCATTTAGCTTTTTAATTGACTACCTATCCATTATGGGAATCTATATTTGTGGGACGCATTATGCTTTGAAATTTATTCGGAAACAGGAAAAAAGAGCAGTTAAAAAAATCTGATATAGGGTTGGTTTTTGCGATTTGTTGATGAAAAGTCCGAATAGCACAAGGGTTTTCAAGGATGAAGATTTCCAAGGTTGTAGCCGGTGTACCTTAAAAAGCCATTAAGTGGTTGAATAATAGGAGGCATTATGAAAAAGATAGCGACATTACTTTATTTAGTTTTATTAATTATGACGCTTATAGCTTGTGGAAGAGAAACTAGTAAGACACCAGCCGAACAGGGAAGGAGATTAAGATGGAAAAAGGGAAAATGCAATTAAAACCAAGACTCTTAATATCGTTTATCGTGTTCCTTATTGTCTTCTTAGGATCAACATTTTACTATTTTCAGTATGCTAATGGACAAGAGGTCAAAGAATCAAATCTTAAATATGGTAGTAACCCAAAGCAAGTATTAGATGTCTATACTCCTAGAGTTCAAAACGGGGAGAAATTACCCGTCATCATTTATGCACATGGTGGTGGATGGAGCGGAGGGGATAAAACAAATGTTTCAGCAAAACCTGATTTTTTTACTAAAAAAGGGTATGCATTCATTTCAATTAACTATCGCTTATCTCCAGAAGCAACCTATGAAGAAATGGCAAATGATGTTTCCAATGCGGTGAAATGGGTGTATGACAATGCCAACAAGTATCATTTTGATCGGACGAAAATAAACCTGATGGGCCATTCTGCTGGCGGTCATTTAATAATGTTAGTCGCTACAAATCCCAACTATTTGAATAATGTGGGACTTTCATCCAAAATGATCAACTCTGTTGTGAACATAGAAGGGCCACTTGATTTAACGGATTTTATTAAGAGATTTGGAAGCTATAAAAAAGTATTCGGAAACGATCAAAAAGTATGGGAAGAAGCCTCACCGGTTACTTATGGAGCAAATAAAAATCTTCCGCCAATGTTTTTGATTGCCCGTGGAAAAAATTCTATTGAAACATTTACGGACACAACAAAAAAAGGTGGCAATACCGTTAAAGATTTTGAAGCCAAAACGCTTTCCCATAGCCAATTAACCCAGCTCCTCGGAACATTCAAAACCGAAGAAGCAGCCAACATGACCAATGATGTGGTCGAGTTTTTGAACAAATACTGATACATTCTTAAAGCAACCAAACTGTCCGTTCCTAGAGATAATTTGGTTGCTTTGTCAACAAACGGTGCCGTTACTTTTCTCCTGAGTGGACGTGACCATTGAAGATGTAATAAAGGATATTAGCAATCGGGCGCCATTGTTGAGCAACACATGTAGAAAATGATCAAACTTTTTTATAAAATCGATACTTAAATCTGCGTTTTGTTGGTGGGACCCCATGATGAAAAGGGCTTATACGAAAGCCCTTTTTTAGTCGGTAATGTATGGATTATAAAGTCCAGTTCTATAGAACCCCTTCATAAAACGTATGTTGTTCTTTCAAACATTTATGATACAGCTCAGTAATTTCGTTGTCGTCTAATTTTAAGATGTCATCTTCTCTTTTTAAAGTGCAACGCAATATAGCATCTTCAATCTTAATTCTCTGGATTTCTTCAAGAAAATAACACTTCAAATGATTATTCATTTCTTGACCATCACCCTTCATTTTATGATGCAAGTGATTTCATAAATAGGATCGAAGTTCATATCTGTATCATAACAGTGATATTTATATAAATTATTATATAACAGATTTGTGTTGTGTCAATAAAATTAAGAAATTTTAAGACTCTATATCAACGGGAGAAGTAATCTTATCTTTGTATAAATCAAAATACAGTTGACCATTTGTTCCCCGAACACAATATGAAACACTAGGCAGGGCCAGTCCTCGTTGCTCTAATTCTGTAAATAACCAACTTTTTGTTAGCTGGTTTTGAGTGAAATTTTTATCAACAATTTGACCATCCATAATTAATTCAATAGGAAAAGCTGAGTGAGTAGGAGTGAAAATTCCTAAGTCTTTTTTAGTTACATTTCGATGCGGGGGTTTCTTTAATACCGATAGATGTCCGTCAGCTTCAACAATAGCGTATTCTACTTCATCAATATCAAATGCATCTTTTCCCCTTAAGGCTTGATTTAATGAATCCATTGTAAACTTTAATTTCTTCATATTTTCTTCAAGTATTTTTCCATTTTCTATGACTACAGTAGGCTCTCCGCTAAGCAATGCCCTGGCATTTCTATTTTTTAATGAAACTAAAGTGGCAAGGAATGTAATACCACTAAAAATGATTAATGCAATAATAAAGTGACTAAAACGTATGGAAGTATTAAATGTCAAATTCCCTGCAATAGATCCTAGCGTAAGTGAAGCAATAAAATCATGATAAGTCATTTGAGAAATAGTTTGTTTTCCAAGTAAATGGGCAATGTATATAAGCAACACAAATGCTATAAGAGTCCGAACTATGACGTCAAAAATACCAACCATTTAGCGTCTCCTTTTAAACTTTTACTTACCTTTCTTTCCATTCAGGGGATAAGACATACTATGCTTCGTGAAAAATATGAATAAAATATAAACTAATAATTTTAATGTTTTTAATTTCCATAATCTTAATATTTTTAATTTTCTGAATTAATATAGAAATACAAGATGAAAGCGTTAACATGAGAGGGTGATGAAAGAGCTTAGTGCAGATGATACAGCAACGGATGTCATTAAAGTATTTGAAAACTAGAAAATTTAGATGAATGGAGGAATCAAATGAGTGTTATAAACCAAGAAATACATCGGCCCGTTACACAGTTCACTACACCCATGATGGAACTAAAAGGAGCGACGAAGGAATTTATAAAACCATCGGGCGAGATCCATACGGTATTACAGAATATTAATTTAAAGATCCCTAAGGGAGAATTCGTATCCATTGTTGGACCGACAGGTTGTGGGAAATCGACAACGTTAAGTTTAATTGCAGGGTTTGAGAAACCTTCGTCCGGTCAAGTGCTTATTCAAGGAGAAAAGCTAGAAGGAATTAATTCACGAGCCGCTTGTGTTTTTCAAACTGAAAACGCTTTCCCTTGGAAAACGGTCATTGATAATGTTTCTTTGGGCTTGAGGTTGAGAGGGATAGATAAAGCGGAGGCATATAACGAAGCGAGAAAATGGATCTCACGAGTTGGGTTAAAAGGATTTGAAGGGCATTATCCTGCTCAGCTTTCAGGCGGAATGAGAAAACGTGTGGCCTTAGCGCAATGCTTAATTGTTCAACCGGAAATTCTCTTGATGGATGAGTCGTTTTCTGCCCTCGATGTGCACACACGCCATCTCATGGAGGATGAGTTGCTCCGCATTTGGGAGGAAACATCCGCTTCGGTGTTTTTTATCACGCACGATTTAGAAGAGGCGATCGCCTTAAGCGATCGGGTAATTGTTCTGACGGCAGGACCGGCAGCTACCATCAAAGGGGATTATCAAATTGATTTGCCCAGACCGCGTAATGTAGCTGAAATTCGTTTTGATCCTAAATTCATGAAACTCCATGAAAAAATTTGGAATGATTTGCGAGATGAGGTGATGATTAGTTATGCAAATGCAAACAACGCTAAATAATGCAAAAGAAGAGGTTATGACGCGCAAAAAGGAAATGAAGATCAGATCCCTAAAAATCCGAATCCGTAATTTGGCTCTGCAAACTATCGTTTTCATTTTGATGTTCGGTTCATGGCAAATTTTAGCGGGCAATAAAATCATTGATCCGTTTTTTTTCTCAAGTCCGTTTGCTATTATAGGAAAAATTCGGGATTGGTTTATAAACGGTACCAGCCAGGGGCCGCTGTATACCCATTTTGTTGTTACCTTCGAAGAAACCATCCTTTCCTTCCTAATAGGGGTCATTTTGGGGGTGGTTACCGGTTATGCCTTGGGCAGAAACGACATTCTATCTGTTATTTTCGGACCTTATATTCAAATGTTAAATGCGCTGCCAAGGGTCGTTTTAGCACCGATTTTTATCATATGGTTCGGTTTAGGGATGCCTTCTAAGGTAGCACTTGGAGTAACGCTTACCTTCTTTGTTGTATTTTTCAACGCTTTTCAAGGCGTTCGCGAAGTGGACCGCAATCTGCTTAATAATGCCCGCTTACTTGGAGCGAGCAAAAGACAGTTGGCGCAACATGTCATTATTCCTTCGGCGTTAACATGGATTTTATCAAGCCTTCATTCTAGTTTCGGCTTTGCCTTGGTCGGTGCGGTGGTTGGAGAATTTATCGGGGCAACGAAAGGCCTTGGTTTTCTCATTGCACAAGCACAAGGTGCTTTTGATACAACCGGGGTATTTGCCGGAATGGTTCTCTTGTCGGTTACTGCTTTAGCTGCAAACTGGGCGGTTAGAAAGCTCGAAAAACGCTTTATCGCTTGGCGGCACGTTCGCCAATAGTTAGTAAAATTATATAAAAGGGGTAATGACAAATGAAACTAAGAAAACCCGTAATGTTGGGCGCTAGTTTAATCTTATTGGCTGGAATGGCTTTGACAGGGTGCTCCACTTCGGAAAAAACGAACACGAATAATGCTGATCAGAAATCCGCTGCATCCACAAAGCTTCCGAAGGTGAATATTATGGTCGGAGGTATGGAAAAAATCATCTATCTGCCGGCTAAATTAACGGAAAACCTAGGTTACTTCAAGGAGGAAGGGCTTGATGTGGAGCTGACAAGCCAGGCTTCTGGAGTCAATGCGGAACAGTCCTTGATTGCAGGTGAAGTGCAGGGGGTGGTTGGTTTTTATGATCACAACATCGATATGCAGGCTAAGGGGAAATATCTTGAAGAGGTAGTTCAGATGGCCACTGTCCCCGGAGCAAAATTGATGGTATCCAATAAAGTCAAAGATAAAGTGAAAAGCTTGGCCGATTTGAAAGGTAAAAATATCGGTGTGACCAGCTTGGGGGCATCCTCCCATTTTCTCATCAACTATTTGGTAACAAAAGGTGGAAATACCTCGAAGGATTTTGTTCCTTTAGCTGTAGGATCGGGAAACACTTTAATTGCTGCAATGCAACAAGGGAATATTGACCTGGCATGGGCGACGCAGCCTACCATTTCTTTGCTAGAGACGAAAGGAATTGCCACTCCTCTGGTAGACTTAGAGAGCCCGGAGGGAATGAAAGAAGCGACTGGCGGTATTTATCCGTCTGTTAGTTTATATATGAGCTCGGATTATGTAAAAGAAAATCCGGAAGTGGTCCAACGTTTAGCTAACGCTTTTGTCAAAACACTAAAGTATATCCACACGCATAGTCCAGAGGAAATTGCTGATAAATTGCCGAAAGAATATTACGCGGGTGATAAGGAATTGTATGTGAAGGCATTGAAATCTAGTCTCCCGATGTTCACAGCTGATGGAAAAATGCCTTCCGATGGTCCGGAGAAGGTGTTGGACGTCTTAACAACTTCTAAACCGGAACTGAAAAATGCTAAAATAGACTTAAGCAAAACGTTTACCAATAAGTTTGTAGATAAAGTTAAATAATGAAAGAATAGAAGCAATTAATAAAGGCGCACTAATTGTGTATAGCACCTCTATATGACCTTTTACATCATGCATAGAGGAAATAAGTTGTTTAGCTACAAGTACATCTGGAATATGTAAAGAGAACGATGTATAAATAAAGTAATTTGGAGCACTATAAAAGTGTGGAATATTTTATACCTCCACAAAGCTGAAATTAACCTAGTATAATATCCGAACAAAAAGGCTTCGCCCCCCGTGAAGCCTTTTTGTCATGCTTAAAGTGTATCTAAAGGTGTAACAACCTCTGCGAACGTTCGTAACGTGATTTTAGGCCTTTACGAACAAAAAATCATTGGTTTCATAGGATGTCCGTGCCGTCCATAAAGGTCTGCTTTTACGGACAGTAGTGTTAAACAAGTACAATAAGGACAATGTAAAAAACGATTTGGAAAAATAAATTCAAAATTTGACACGGTATATTCAATATATTTCCAAACTATCTGGACATGATAAAGGATGAGGTGACTGTCATGAAGGATGAGATATTAGAATTAGTGCCGGGGCCGGTAAGGGAGTTACTCCAGAAAGAAGTTAAAGATGGGAACCGATGCCTCATTGATTTGGTTGTTGATGATGCAACTGCTTATGGATTTGAGCCGGAGCAAGTAGTCCCCTGCATCATGGCGGCTTATTATGTTTACGAATCTACGGCCTACCCCAGTGAAATGGAGGAAGAATGGAAGCTGAGCTTGGTTTTTCATGCGGCCAATCGTTCGGCGATGAAGCTTCTGTCTTATGGTAAGTATAAAGCACAACGATCAGAGAGTGGATGGATGAGGTATGCAAATCCGTAAAGTTTACTTGATATTTACCAAATACGTTTCTTTAATTTTTAACAACTATTATTTACACCGTTGGGATTTTCCCAACGGTGTTATTATTTTTGAAGGATCAGAATTAAACAACTTTATTGTAACTATATACAACTGAATAAAAAACCGTCTTTTTACAGTGAGGCGAGAGCATCCGGCGACGTGCGGAAGCGGTCAAACCCTTGTGGTGGTCCATGCAAGGGTAAACCATAGATAGGAAGAAAGCGCCAATGCCTCTGTACACAGCACATTGAAATGTCGAAATCATAAATCATTCATATATACACAGCAGTTATTAGACCTGAAAGATTTGTATGAGGTTACCGCAAGTATCATCAAATACGGCAATGGTTACCTCTCCCATTTTTGTTGGCTCCGTACTAAATACCACACCCAGCTTTTTCATTCTTTCGTACTCTTTTTGAATATCCTCAACAACAAATGCTGTTGCAGGTATCCTTTGCTCAAAAATAGCTTTTTGGTAGGTCTTGGCAGCCGGGTT
>NZ_AUMR01000099.1 GCF_000430785.1 Ectobacillus panaciterrae DSM 19096 | reverse complement strand
TATTTGTTATGGACATTTTTACATCTTGGTAGCTAAATGAATAAAAAATAAATGGTTTACATACAAAATAGGACTTATTACTCGCTTAGGTTGATGGCGATGTGGCGCTACCCCATATAGAAGTGGCTGTTTCATACGGGCACACATCCTTTTTAGATTGATAACATCAGTATGTCCAAGCTTCCTAGATTTTTTCAAAGAACATAATTAATTTGTGTTCTAAATAATTGAACGGAATTTCACTATCCACTGCTCCCTTACCCAGTGAAACAAAATAAAAATACTATCTTTCCGAATACGGGGAAAATTTCTAACGTGTTGCAAAGAAGTTTATGTTCTTAAATGATTCAAGAAAAACCAAACACTTTTAGACAGGCGCTCCGCAGGACGTGTCATGACATTCGCTACCACCAGATACGGCTCATACCTATTCCAAGAATGAAGCTTACCATAGGATATTTCCAAACTGGCAGCCGATTCTAATATAATTCCGTATCCCATTCCCTCCATGACAAATCGTTTGACGGCTTCTGTAGAATCAAGCCTTATAATATCCAAATCAAGTTCATCGCTTAATGGTGTTGGAATATCCTTTGGAATTAGAATGGTCCGGCTATTGAACGGAAATGAAGGCTGAATGCCAATCAGCCTGTCGTTGGAAAATTGAGTAACTCTTAAGGAAAAATGGTCATCGGGAGCTTTCATGGTCAGTCCTATGTCAATGCTCCCCATTCGAACTAATCTCTCAATCTCCTCGTCATCTCTCGTTTCCAAATCCACTGTGATATCTGAATATGATTGCATAAACGAGAGCATTAGTTTTGGCAATAAATAAGTTCCTACCACCGGTGAAGTGCCTACCACAATTCTGCCGCGATTCCCCAAGCGAAATTCCTCCATGGCCCTATATATTTGTCCTTCCAAAGAAAGAATAGACTCAGCATATTCCAAAAATGTAAGACCTGCGTCAGTTACTGAAATATTTCGCCCTACTATTGTAAACAACGAAACGCCTATCTCTTGTTCCAAACGCTTAAGCTGCATGGAAATGGCAGGCTGACTAACATGAAGATCCTTTGCAACTTGCGTAATGTTCCCTGTTTCAATCACTTGCTTAAATAAGGATAAATGCTTTGTATTCATAACAGCCTCCTAAACCATAACAAATATCTTATGATTGCATAACAATAATTATATTTGTATTATATCTTGATTCGTGCCATTATATAATCAACCTTTGAGATTATTTCTTGATTCCTCTTTGAAATTAGCAAACATGAAATAAAAAGATATTTTTTAAGCAATAGAAGGGAGATTTTCCAATGAATATTAAAGAAATAAGGGAACAATTCCCTATTCTAAATCAAGAAGTTAATGGATATCCTTTAGTTTATTTAGATAGTGCTGCCACATCCCAAAAGCCAATTGCGGTTATTGAAGCACTAGAAAATTATTATAAAAAGTACAACTCAAATGTACATCGCGGAGCGCATACTTTAGGTACATTGGCAACGGATGCCTTTGAGAATGCTAGAGAAAAAGTTAAAAAGTTCATCAATGCTAAAGAAGCTGCAGAAATTATATTTACTCGTGGCACGACATCCTCATTAAACATAGTTGCCCAAAGCTATGTCCGAGAATTTCTAAAAGAAGGTGACGAGATAGTAATTGCCTTGATTGAACATCATAGCAATCTCATTCCTTGGCAACAAGTAGCAAAAAGAACAGGAGCGACTCTTAAATATATTCCTCTACAAGCAGATGGAACGATTCTTCTTGAGGATGTGGAAAATGCCATAACAGCAAGAACAAAATTTGTATCCATAACTCATGTTTCCAATGTCATGGGCACCATTAATCCAGTAAAGCAAATTGCTGGGATCGCTCATCGTCATGGAGCTGTTATTTGTGTAGATGCGGCTCAGAGTGCTCCTCATCTACAATTGGATGTTCAAGATTTAGATTGTGATTTCCTCGCCATTTCCGGTCATAAAATGGCAGGTCCTACCGGCATTGGTGTTCTATATGGAAAGAGAGCGCTATTAGAAAAAATGAGCCCCTATGAATACGGCGGAGAAATGATTGATTTTGTAGATTTATATGATTCCACTTGGAAAGAATTGCCTTGGAAGCTTGAAGGAGGCACTCCGAATATCGCAGGGGCAATCGGATTAGCTGCGGCCATTGACTTTTTGGAGCAGGTCGGCTTAGATGCTATTCAGCGTCATGAGCATCAACTTGTGAAATATGCACTGGAAGAGATTTCTTCAATCGAAGGAATTACTATCTATGGACCAAAGCAACCCGAAAAAAGAAGCGGTCTCGTTACTTTTAATTTGGACGATGTGCATCCGCATGATGTGGCAACCGTTTTGGATACAGAAGGAATCGCTATTCGTGCAGGGCATCATTGCTGTCAACCTCTGATGAAGTGGCTGAATGTTTCTGCTACAGCACGTGCAAGCTTTTATCTTTACAATACTGAAGAGGACATTGATGCATTAGTCAATGGATTAAAAAGAACAAATAGTTATTTCAAGGGTATGCTAGTTTAGAGAAGAAAAGGCTGCAAAGCTTTTAAGAAGCGCTTTGCAGCCTTTTTATCTTTTATTTTGTTTCATAAAACCCAATGGTGCTTCCTTTGGAGCTCATCGTACGATAATAGTTGCGTCTATTTTCTTTTCAGAATTTATCCCATCTGCCCTCAGTGAGCCATTTTCATTGCTTGAGAGACGATAAATTCTCTTTTAGTGTGAGATATCTGCTGTTCTTTTTAGTCTTGAGACACGCTCTTTATCGTATTTTCTTCTATTTTTTCTAATCGCATAGCAACTTGATCTTCTGTTAAACCGTGTTCTTCCACATAACGATTCCGTGGGTGTACCCGGCATTCGTGCTTGCACCCGCGCAAATACTTATGTTCATTTTCTTCTGAGCATAAAATTTGTTTGTCGCACTCTGGGTTTGCACAGTTTACATAACGTTCGCACGGTTCACCTGTAAAATAATCTTTTCCAACGATGGTATGTTCTTTTTGATTAACAGGAACGCTAATCCGCTCATCAAATACATAACATTGCCCATCCCACAATTCTCCTAGAACCTCAGGGTCTTTTCCATAAGTCACAATTCCTCCGTGGAGTTGCCCTACATCTTCAAACCCTTCTCTAAGCAACCAACCTGAAAACTTTTCGCAGCGGATGCCGCCCGTACAATAAGTTAAAATCTTTTTCCCTTCGAACATATCTCTATTTTCATGTATCCATTGAGGCAACTCACGAAAAGCTTTGATATCTGGCTTTATAGCGCCCCTAAAGTGCCCTAGTTCATATTCATAGTCATTTCTGGCATCGACTACGATAGTATCTTGGTGCTGCATTGCTTCAAGGAAATCCTTTGGATTTAAATATTTTCCGGTTAATTCGTTTGGGTTAATATCTTCATTCAATCGAAGCGTAACAAGCTCTTTTTTAGGACGCACGTGCATTTTTTTGAAGGCATGTGCGTCCGCTTCATCCACTTTAAATACAATATTAGCGAAACGAGGATCTTTCTTCATAGCCTCCATGTACTTGTCCGTTTGTTCGACAGTACCAGAAACCGTTCCATTTATCCCTTCTTTGGCTACAAGAATTCTTCCTTTCAGTTCAAGACTCTTACAAAACTGCAAATGTTGGACCGCAAATTCTTCAGGATCTGCGATTGAAACGTACATGTAATACAATAATACTCTGTATGGTTTATTTTCTAACACTTTCTGTTCCACCTATCCATTTAGTTGTGCCAATGGCCAAAATGCTCTTATTGAATCCTTTTTATGTCTCTGATAATCTCTTCATAAGGAGTATCTTTAAGGCCTGAGTAACTTTTTACAACAGTCCCATTTTGATCTACCAGATAAAAACTTGTTCCATGCATGACTTGGTCTGAATTTCCCGGCTTATCGATAATGGTTTTAAATTTTCTCTTACCAAATTCTTCAATTTCTTTCTGTGTATAACCCGTAAGGAAGTGCCATTTGGATGCATCCATATCAAAACGCGACATAAATTCTTTCATTTTTGAAGGAGTATCTACTGTTGGATCCACACTAAATGATACAATTTCAACATTTTTTAATCCCTTCATCTTTTATCATCTTTTGGAGCCTCGGCATATTGGCTGTTATAGAAGAGCATACCGTAATGAATGGTCTACTGATTTATCTATTTAAAAAAATAGCCTTAATCCATAAGGCACTAATATGCTTATCAATAATCCGGTTACAATCATCGTCACTGATCCTATAGTCGCCTCTTCTTCGCTTTCTTTCAACATACGACTAACACCAATAATATGGGACGCACAGCCCATTCCAACTCCTCTTCCAATCTTGCTTTTTATATGGAAAATTTTTAGTATAGTTGGACCTAAAATAGCCCCGGTTATGCCAGCAACCACTACAAAACCAGCTGTCAATGAAGGAATACCGCCAATTTGTTGAGATAACGAAATAGCAATCGGCATGGTAGCCAATTGTGGTATAGAAGCTAATATAAGCTCCTTCTTCATTTGAAATATTGTAGCCACTGATACATTTACAATTATCAGTACTATTATCCCGGCTACTACTCCCTCCCATGAATATTGATGGAAAATTTCTAATTAAAATATTCCTTTGCTTAAACAATGGTACGGCTAAAGCGACAATTGCTGGATTGAGAAGCTCAGAAAGCCACTTCCCGCCATTCTCTTCATAGTGATCATGTGAGATTCCAAAAGCGAGAAGCAAACAAATCATAATAGCCGTAACCGTCAACACCGGTAAAGTAAAGGGAGAAGGAAGCTTATTATATACCTTTATTGCCAGTAAATATAAAATAATAGTTATGATAATCCAACCCATGTTTCTAATTCACCCTGTCGTTTCTGCTTTTTTTCTCCTTGCTCACAAACAATTGACTTACATATCCCGAAATAAGCAATGTCACTAAGGTACTTAAAATAACTATAAGAAACATTACACTTCCCTTACTTAATAGAAAGGAACCATACTCCATTAATCCTGTTGTAGACGGAATTAAAAATAAAGGCAGGAACGCTACTAATTTTTCTGCACTTAGTTCAAACCATTTTAATGGTAAAACACGAAAATAAATTAAGCTAAAAAGCATTAACATTCCTATTAAGCTTCCTGGAATAGATAAATTAAATGTCTTCTGAATCCATTCTCCCGTTGAACTAAATGCATATAAGCCTCCGACTTGAAGCAAAAATGCTATCCATTTCAACTAGAACACCTCCCGACATTTAATAAGTTTTACAAGGATACTTTTAACTTCATAAAGCAATGTTATATAAGCCCTATATTATGTTCCGATAATTTCATTTCGTTACTCCAGCATAACGCCTGGCCTAGTTAGCTCCATTGAACCAAAATAATACACCTAAAGGATTTAAAGAATATAGCCTTACTTCTTATAATAAAAACTATAGAAAAAAAAGAATCATCCAATTTCATAGTATTTTAACCATCCACTTCACAGACAAAAGATCATCCTCTCATTCTTAAAAATATTTGCATAAAATACCAATGAATGGCTCTATATTTGTAATCGCCTTTCCTGCACCAAATCTAAGTTTTAAATAAGACAAAAGAAGCCATCTCCTCTTATATATAGAGAAATAAAATTTTCATTTAGGGGGTACTTCAAAATCTTATCTTGATGGGCATGTGGTTTTATCCCGAATAGTAGAAATTTTATAGATGCCCTTAAACATTCATTAACAATTTAACCGATTGAGAATATAAAATAATATAACTTAATATCACATAAGATTAAATAAACGATTTAGGAGTGTTATATCATGTCATTTGGAATTGACGTCAGTCACTATGATGGGATAATTGATTGGAATCAAGTAAAGAATGATCCTAACCAAGTAAGCTTTATGTTTACAAAAGTAACAGAGGGTTCTGAGCAAGGTACCAATTTTGTCGATCCAACCTTTCAATACAATATAAATGGTGCTAATAATGTTGGCATACTTACAGGAGCTTACCACTTTTTTCGAGCAATCTCTGTTGATGATGCTAAACAAGAGGCTGCTTTCTTCATTCAAAATTTACAGAACGTAACATTAACTGCACCTGTATTTGTGGATGTAGAAGTCAATGATGGAAATTTAGATCCGGATACATTAACAGATGCTGTGAATGCATTTTTAACAGAATTAAAAAATGCAGGGTATACAAATAACGGAGTTTATAGCAATCTAGATTTCTTTGAAAATAGTCTAAATCCTTCACGTTTACAAAATACCTTATTGTGGATTGCACGTTATAATGAAAGAAGTGCAGGAATTGATTGTGATATTTGGCAATACACAAATAGTGGAAAAGTACAAGGGATTAATGGTAATGTCGATTGTAATATATCCTATATAGATTTGAATATTAGTAATAATAATGGAACTAGTAGCACCTATATAGGAATTGCTACAATCACAGGTGATAATGTGAATTTAAGGGATCAGCCTTCTACGAATGGCAATGTGATTCGTAACTTACATCATAATGAGTCCTATAAAATATTTGACGAACAAAATGGATGGTTAAACTTAGGGGGAAATCAATTTATTTATTACGATCCTAGTTATATTTGTTACTGTAACTATATAGGGATTGCTACTATTACAGGTGATAATGTGAATTTAAGGGATCAACCTTCTACGAATAGCAATGTGATTCGTGAATTACATCATAATGAATCTTATAAAGTATTTGACGAACAAAATGGATGGTTAAATTTAGGGGGAAACCAATTCATTTACTACGACCCTAGTTATATAGATTATGAATTACTTTCTACATGTTCCAATTGTTAAACAACGGACAAATTCCAAACAATATACGCTAAGTTTGTTAAAATCGCTAGCGATATACTAGCGATTTTTTCACGCAAATGTAGCGTGTAACATGAATAAAATAAAAAAAACGATTGCAATTTTAAAATGCCACTTCTTATCTTTCTTTTTATATCGTTTCAAACCCATAAACAGCAAAAGAAATAAAACAAAAATAGTTATGATCCCTGAAAGATAAGTGAAGTTCCACTCAACCCCCTTTAATATTGCCATATAACCATGTAATAAAACGATACCTGTAGATAGGATAGCAATTGGTACATGCCATTGTCTAACCAATTTTCCTATAAATTGCAATAGAGTTTTTAATTCAAATTTCCCCAATGCTATCTTTTTGAGAGGCTTCCATTTTAACAATAAAAAAATAGGGTATATTGATAAAGTAACAAAGAATCCAATTCGTGCAATAGAGCCTATTTCTCTAAAATTTCCTTTATAGGCACGAATATTCTCCGTTAGCCATTGTTCATAAAAATAGGAGATAAATGAAAAGCCTATTAACAATAGAGTAGCAACAATGTTAAGTGTAATCATAACTCTTTTTCGTTCTTTTGGATTTTTTATATACTGCGCTAAAAAAGATTCTTGTTTTATGACTGGTTTTGGTTTTTTTAGTGTATTATTCATCTTCTTCATCCTTCATTTTTTAGTTATATTCTTCCCAATTATACAAGGAGAGGTACAAGGTTATTGTGAACTTAGTGTAAATCAGCTAATAAATCATTTCAAAATAGATAATTGCCCTATTGCTCTTTTATTAATGGACACATATATTGGTTTGAGAAGTTTTAAAGAAAGGGGGAATAAGAATGGATAGACAATTTCAACCAATTTATTATCAGCAATATACCGGTTATGGTTATCATCATCCGCATTATCCACATCATCACCATTACCCACATTATCACCATTATCACCATTATCCACAGCATCATTATTATCCACATCATCAGTATTACCATCATGGATATTAGGGAAACTGTTAATACGTAAAAGATAAAACTATTAAATAGAGCGACTATCCTAAAGTTAGTCGCTTTTCGTTTTAACTATACATAATAACAACATTTCTATTGTGAAAAATTTGTCTTAACAAAAACTATAATTTTGAACACTTTAAGAATGTGGTGAGATATTCTTATTTCACAACAACCTTGAAAATGTGATTAACAAACAGGCCTCATTTCTTATGCATGAAGCCTGTTTGTCATGATTAAAGTATCCAGTGAAGTATAAAATTAAGAAATAAGCGAACAATTAAAATGCCGGGTTTGCGGTAACAAGTCGTCGGTTTAAACGATATTGTTCAAGAAAAGCGTAGACCCTATCCAGAGGAGCTACGCTTTTTTCTTTTTATTAGGGTTTGCTTAGTATGATACATACTGGTATCACACTAAGCAAATTTATACAAAAAATAAGCCGATATTTACCTTAAGATAGGGAGATACTGCCCATTAAGTTAAAACTTTCAGAGATTCTGGTACGAGAAGCTTATCAAACTTGGATACTTCCCATTAGAAGATACAGGTTGTACTTGTCAAAGTAAAAGAACGCTTGAGACTCAAACTTTGCGTACCGCCCCACATCCATCAAGTTAAGAAATTGGTTGTTCTCAAATTCAAAAGCACGTTATTCTTTTCTTATGCTACTAAGAAAGGATGACGTGCTTTTTTATGAATGATAAGCAAGAAGGTCTGGTGCAAACCTCGAATGCTGTCAAAATACATACAAAAATACGAGTGTATTTCCGAACGTTTAATTATATTGAAACATGAAGATTCGGAAAATCATACAGGATTCCGAATAATTATTTCATTTGACAGAGTAATATTCAGGTTACATTAATTATCAATTCTTTTTGCACCAGAACCTATTCACACGACATAATCCTCTTTGATCCCTAATTTTTTAGATACAATAAGTTGAGAAAATTAAAAACCAATGATTATTTATTGTATTTTCCCTCGATTTTACACATATTATCAAGGAATGGATGAAACTAAATTTATTTTCCTGTTTTTTAAAAGGAAGATTAAACATTTTTTAATTTTTGGTTATAAGGAATGCAATTTTAAAAATATTCACCCATTTTTTTGAAAAAATTTCGTGTACGAAGAGGTGGAAGATAAATGAAATGCCCGCACTGTGTCTATTCTAATCCGGAAGGGGTAAAATTCTGCTTAAACTGCGGCCATGAATTTTTTAGTCGTGACAACGCCCATCAGGAACAAAACAGCATGTTCTACGAGTTTGCACATTTTGTCGATATGGTTCCGAGGTACGAACGTTCAGTCGAACCTAAATTTCGAAATATATTCTCACGGGTATTCCGGAGGCATAGTAATCTTGAGGCTGAACGGCTTTTTATCGTAGGAACCGCGCTTACCACACCCAAAATCGAGGAAGTAAAGGAAACATGGCCGAAACCTTGGCTTTTTGCAAGAGTATTCCTCATTGCGCTCATCGCATACTTGGGATTGTACTTGGGTGTGAGCTTGTTTGGAAATATAAACTTTATCCCCGGGCTTATCGTAGTCGGTGCTTTTGCCGTTCCATTCACGACCCTGATTTTCTTTTGGGAAATGAACGCCCCTCAAAATGTTCCTATTTACAAAATCGTCTATGTGGTATTTATCGGAGGGATTCTCTCGATGCTAGTGGCGCTGGTGTTTTATGATATCCTTAGGCATAACATAAATCCAATCACGATTGGAATCGCTGAGGAACTGGCCAAAGTTATAACCGTTGTCTATTTCGTACGGACCCTTAAATACAGGTATGTCCTTAACGGGCTTCTGTTGGGGGCTGCAGTAGGGGTCGGCTTCGCGGCCTTTGAAACCGCTGGTTATGCATTAAGGTCACTCCTTTCCGGCAGCTTCCACACGCTTTATTCCACAATCCTGTGGCGCAGTATTTTCGCTCCCGGCGGACACGTCGCCTGGGCTGCTTTGACAGGAGCCGCAATCTGCATGGTACAAGGGGACAAGAAATTTGAGCTGAATATGATAATAAATCCCAAATTCGCCCGTACATTTGTGCTTGTCGTTTTGATGCATGCTCTATGGGACTCACCTTTACTAGACATTTTTCCAGTAGGACAAGTCATTCTGATGGTTGCATCATGGATTTTGGTATTCCGAATGATCCGTATCGGACTAAAGGAAATCGCGGATAAGAAGATGAAGTTGGCCTATGTTCATTAAGAGCCAACACCATCGTAAAAAACTACTCCAAAGCCCCCGTTTAAAGTGAACGAGGGCCTTTGATTTTTGGGGCAATTTTAACTGTTAAACTTCAATATTCTTCCAGGAAGATACCAAGTTACTTTAACAAGTATATACCTCGTTTCATAATCAAGCTTCTTTAGAGCGATTTTTTTATAGATTAGTAGACTAAGAGACTCGGTCTAGACAAGCAGGTTGTACTAATTTTTTGATACGCTCCTGTTTAAATGGACAAGCTTTTCCGGATTAGCCATCATATAAATGGATGCAATTCGGCTCTCCTTAAACTCAAAAGAAAGCACGTATGCAGCTTGTTCACCAATATATACAACAATGCCAGGCCCCCCGTTTACCGTTCTAAACTTGAAAGAAAATCCTTCAGGAAGCTTTGTTATTACACCTAAGAACAAACGTACAATGCGTTCGGCAGTGTAAATCGGTTTAAGCGCAGTTGTGACTTTTCCTCCGCCGTCTGACTTGAATACAGCATCGGCTCTTAAAGACTCTAACATATTACTAATGTCTCCTCGCTGCAGGGCTAGAGCAAATTGTTCTACGCAAGCAGTCATATTGGCGAGATCCAGCTTGGACATTTTAGGTTGGTCCACAATACTCTTCCTTGCTCGATGGAAAATTTGCCGGCAGTTCGTGCTGCTCTTATCAACAAGTGAGGCAATTTCATCGTAATCGTATTGGAACACCTCACGCAAAATGAACACAGCTCGCTCTACTTCAGATAACTGTTGCAAAAGCAGGAGATAAGCTGTTGAAATCGACTCCTTGATGATATAGGAACTGGAAGGATCACTGCATTCTTCGACAAGTGGTTCAGGCAGCCACATTCCAACGTATACATTGCGTTGTTGAGCTGCTGAACGCAGTTTATCAATGGTGCGATTCGTGACGATTTTACATAAATATGCTTTTACATTGTCAATGGATTCCGGATTTTCTAAATTATTAAATGTAAGAAAAGCATCGTGCACAATGTCTTCTGCATCCATGACACTCCCCAGCATGCGATAAGCTAAAGAAAACAGCAGAGGTTTATATGCTTGATACAGCTGTTCAATTTCCACACAAATTAGCCTCTCTTTCAATTTATGACTTTACTTGTCTTCAAAATATGCAGCGCAGCTCGTTTACCACTGGCAACTGCAGCATCAGCCAATAATTCATCATGCCCAGCCCAATCTCCTGCTACATATAATCCTTGAATTTGCGGAACAGCTGGGCCTGGTTTTTCAGTCCGTCCCATGTGCGGGAAATCATACACGACCGTTATTTTAGATAGATATTGTCGTTCCACCAATTCCTCTCGCCAACCAGGATGGAGTAGATCCATTGTATCTTCTAACTGGATTTTGTCAGCTTGTGGATCACTAGGCTGAAGGGTAGGATCATGATATTTTATCAAACTCACTACTATTGTTCCGTCCTCACTCAGCTTTGCCGCTCTTGACTGATTCGTGAAAAACAAGGGTTGATCCAGCCCTAATACGAATTGATGAATCGGATTAGGCAACTTTCTCAAACCGAGATCGAGACACGCAGCAGTGACCGGCAGTGCTTGCTCCTTCCATATATGCAAAGAAGTTTCTTCAGCCCGCTTAACAATCCGGCAGGCTTCCGTCGGTGGCGCCGTTACAATTGTTACGGAAACTTCGAATAATTCCCCATTAGAGCAACGTATTCTCAGGATGTGGCCGTTATGCTCAATTTCGATTACATTTTTGTTCTGGAGTAGTTCCACTCCAGCGTCTGATGCTTCTTTTCTCAGCTTTGCAATAATAGTTTCCCAACCGCCGTCTACATAGAGAACACTGTCTTTCATTGATCGCTGTATCTGTTTCAATATAGGACGTGCCAGCTGTAGTCTAGGAGCATATGTGTACGTCGTTGTTCTGCACAGTGCATAAAACAAGTGTCTTACCATCGGATCGCTTACCTCCTTCTCAGCCCATTCGCTCAAGCTGACAGCTGGTATTGCATTCAAATCAATCTTGCCGAGTTTTAACATTAAATTAGAGAAATTTATTTTACCCGGCCAGGAAAGCAATGATGATGATAAGATAGAACGAAAGTTAGTCGGTATTGTATACACATGATTTTTCCAAATTCCTTGAGCTTGTGTTGTAGGAATCGCCCCTTCAATTGTTACTCCAAGCTCATTGAAAATTGACATGGCTTCTCCCCCTCGATACAGGGCATGAGCCCCAAGGTTCATGCAGATACCATTCTTATTTGTTGTAATTGATCTCCCGCCAAAACGGTCCGATTTTTCTAGAATCGCAACCTTTTTACCTTTCCTGGCCAAATAGATTGATGCTGTCAATCCAGCAAGCCCTCCACCGATAATTGCTACATCAAATTTGTTCATTCAAATCCCCCCTTATTGTTCTACAAACAAGACGAATGAATGGGAAAATCTGTGACATTTACGATAGGATAAATACAAAAATGACGCCCAAGTTAGTGAAAGGGGGTGTGAAGGTATCCTCTTTTTGTTTACTAATTGCCAACCGGACAGGCTCGTTTGTTCACTTTTATGAATATACAGTAGTGAGACAAACTAAGGGGTATTATTATATATTATCAAAATCCTTTTTATCCGCCATTTTCGCCATGTCATCCATATCCGCAGCAAATTTGTTGTACAACAATCTATCCGACGTATCAACAACCAACTTATGTTCAACCTGCTTATAGCAATCAACCGAATCAACCGAATCAACCGACTCCATATGGGCGCAAATTCTAATTCGAGTTCATGAAGAGTAGAAGGTTAATAAAAAACCTTCTATTTTTTTGGATTCCGCTAACAAAACGTGAATTTTGTACGCTAAGCACAAAACAATAATCCAAAAAGCCGTCCTGATGGAGCTGTTGACAAATACCTGTTCCAAACAAAAAGAAGATGAAGCTCTACAAAATGTAGTGTTCATCTTCTTTTTTACTGACTATAAAATCCATGAATTGTAATTATTGAGCTGTTACTTTTTCAATATCTTTTACACCTTGATAGATTAGGTCAAACAATTCGTCGATGTTCTTTTCTTCAATACAAGAGAAGGCAACACGCAGGTCAGTTTCGCCAAGGGCAATTGCACCAACGCCATACTGATCAAGTAAATGAACGCGGAGTGTTTCGGCAGCAACAGTTTTTAGCTTCAGACACATAAAATATCCTGAGTTGAATGGATAATACTCCCATACATCATCATATTTTCCACTGTCCAGTAAATATTTTACACGGTTGGCACGTGCTTTCATAATGTTGAATTTCTCCTGTTTCT